>DASXTV010000044.1:0-85888 GCA_036505175.1 Gemmatimonadales bacterium | reverse complement strand
CTTCACACCCCCCAGCGGGCTCGCCTCGGCGCTCATCTTCCGCTACGACCCTCGATACGGCATCGTCGTGCAGCGCGAGGTGAAGCAGGCCCCGTGGAAGGGGCGGCCGCCAACAGGAGGCGGCGACCGCCTCGGCACGATCGGGATCGCCGCGGTCTCCACGGTCTGGGTCGAAACGAAGACGCTGAGCTTTATCGAGGCGGTGCTGAGAGCGAATTAAGGAAGCTACTTCGGCTGCCAGCGCGCTTCTGTGAGGAGTTGCGAGACGATATCTGGAGCGGTGCGGCCCGCCGCTTCTGCTGCAAAATTGATCACGATGCGGTGCGTGAGCACGGTCGGTGCGACGGCGCGCAGATCGTCCTCGTCCGCCATCGGCCGGCCGTCCAGTGCCGCCCGTGCCTTGGCGCCGAGGATGAGGTACTGGGACGCGCGGGGGCCGGCACCCCAGGAGATGTATTCCTTAATGAAGGGCGGCGAGGCGTCTTCCGGTGGCCGGGTCATCCGCACCAGCGTGACCGCCGCCTTCACCAGCGCCTGCGACACCGGAATGCGCCGCACCAGGTGCTGCATCGCCAGCACGTCCTCGGCCGTCAGCACCGCCCGCACGTCGGCGCTCGCATCGCCAGTCGTCGCGGCGACGATCGCCTCTTCTTCTTCCTGCGACGGATAGTTCACCCGCAGCTCGAACATGAACCGATCCAATTGAGCTTCGGGGAGCGGGTACGTCCCCTCCTGCTCGATCGGATTCTGCGTGGCGAGCACGAAGAAGGGCGACGGCAGCGTATATGTCTGACCGGCGGCCGTGACCTCATGCTCTTGCATCGCCTGCAGCAGCGCCGCCTGGGTCTTGGGCGGCGTGCGGTTCACCTCGTCGGCGAGCACGATGTTCGCGAACACCGGCCCGCGCACGAACCGGAAGCCGCGCTTGCCGCTGGCGAGGTCCTCTTCGATGATCTCCGTCCCGGTGATATCGGACGGCATGAGATCGGGCGTGAACTGAATGCGGTTGAAGCCGAGGTCGAGCGTCTCGGCGAGGGTCTGCACCATCAGCGTCTTGGCGAGGCCGGGCACGCCGACGAGCAGCGCATGGCCGCCCGAGAAGATTGCGGTGAGGATGCCGTCCAAGACGTCCCGTTGGCCCACGATCCGCTGTCCGACCTGAGTGAGCAGGTCGGCGCGGGCGGCGGCGAGCCGCTCCAGCAGCTCGACGTCGCCGGAGGAAGCGGGAAGGTGAGAACGGGGCGTTGACGTCATTGGGCCAAGGTCAATTTAAATGATTGTGGGGTAAATAGTTGTCGATGTGACGATTTGCTTGCGAAAAATTTCACAAGCGTCTAGGTTTCCCGGCGCAACATGACTCCCGCACAAAAAGGTGAAGGACCGGAGGCTAAGGGCTACGGCCAAGGTTATCAGTACTTCGGGATGGCCCTGAATTTCACCGTCGCGATTCTGCTGTTCGGCGCGGGCGGATGGTTTCTGGATGGGTGGATCCATACGCGTCCCTTGTTCGCGATTGTGGGAGCGTTCGTGGGTGGGTTTGCCGGCTTCATGAGCATCTACTTCCGCGTGAAAAGAGAGACGGACGGTAAGGGACGGTAGATAAAACGACGGTAAGGGACGGTAAGGGAGTGCCGTGAAAGCACTCGTCATACTCGTCGCTCTCGGTGTGGTCCTGGTCGGAGTGGCTGGTGCTCTCGGCGGGAAGCCAGCGGCAATCGGCGGTGGGGTCGGGCTGATCGCGCAGCTCTGGGCGGTGGCGCTGTTACGGCCGAAGATGCGCGCCCCCAATCCCGAGTTCATGGCGCGCTGGCTCGGCGGTATGGGGATTCGGCTACTGGGCATAGGAATCGTCCTGATCGTCTCGCGGACCGTGCCGGCCTTGCTAGGATATGTCGGCGTGCTGTTGCCGCTCCTGTTCCTGGAAACGAGGTTTCTCAGGTAATGCAGAAGCCCAACATCGGCGAGATGGTCTTCCACCATACCGGCGACAGCAAGTTCATCGAGCTGTTGTGGTTTGGCGAGAAGCGTTTGCCGGGCCCTTGGTTCATTCCGGGCACCCACATCGACGTTTCACCGACCAAGCATGTCGTGTTCATGATCCTCGCCGCGTTCCTGGTCTTTCTCACGATCTGGTATGGCGGCCGGCAGGTCGATCGGCGCCACCGGGAGGGGAAAGCGCCGCGCGGCTTTGGCGCCGCGGTCGAAGCGATGGTGTTGTTCGTTCGCAACGACGTCGCCATGGCCAGCATCGGGCACGGCGGCGAAGTCTTCGCGCCATATATCCTGACGCTCTTCTTCTTCATTCTCTATTGCAACCTGCTCGGCCTCTTGCCGTGGGGCGCGGCCGCCACCGGCAACATCGCCGTCACTGCGGGGCTCGCACTCACCGCCTTTCTCACGATCGAAATCTCCGGTTTCCGGGCGCTTGGCCCGAAGGGCTACCTCAAGACGATCGTGATGGTGCCGCCAGGGATGAAGGGTATCGGGGCAGTGATCATGGCGATCATCATGACGCCCGTCGAGCTGATCGGGAAAATCGTGAAGCCGTTCGCGCTGACGCTGCGGCTCTTTGCGAACATGACGGCCGGCCACTTCGTGATCCTCGTGCTGCTCGGCTTGATCTTCGTGTTCGGCACGGCGCCGGCGGTGATCCGCTATGGCGTGGTGACCGGATCCATCGCGCTGACGCTGTTCATGATGTTTCTCGAGCTGCTGGTTGCCTTTCTGCAAGCCTATATCTTTGCGCTGCTCACGTCCGTGTTCATCGGGCTGATGCGGCATGAGCATTAGCCTCGCGTTACCCTAGCGTCGCAGTACCCTAGCGTCGTTGCATCAGAGCGTTCGACACTTCACTAGAGGGATCAAATGCACAGCTTGCTCATGCTGCTCCAGGCCTCACCCGAATCGGCGCTCAACAACAACGCGCTGCTCGGCGCCGGCATCGGGATGGGACTCGCGATCATCGGCGCCGGCCTCGGCATCGGCCGCATCGGCGGCCAAGCGGTCGAAGCGATCGCGCGGCAGCCGGAAGCCTCGGCCGACATCCGCGGCGCGATGATCCTGACGGCGGCACTCGTCGAAGGGGCGACGCTGGCGGCCTTGGTATTCGCTCTGCTCTTCAAGTTGGCGTAGTGCTGGCGCTCCTTCAGGAGACTACCCGCGAGGCCGCTGGCGGCCCGTTCACGATCAACCCCGGGTTGATCATCTGGACGGTCGTCGTCTTCGGCATCCTGCTGTTCATCCTCTGGCGCTGGGGATTCCCCGTCCTCGTCAAATCGGTGGAGGAGCGCGAGCGCCGCATCCAGAAGCAGCTCGAGGATGCGGAGCGGGCAAACGCCGAGGCACAGCGGCTGCTCGAGGAGCACAAGAAGCAGATCGCCGCCGCGCATAACCAGGCGCAGGAAATCCTGTCCAAAGCGAAGACGGTTTCGCAAAAGGAACGCGAGGCGCTGCTCGCCAAGGCACGCGAGGAGTACGACGCGCTGCTCGATCGCGCGCGCAAAGACATCGACGCCGAGAAGGAAAAAGCGATCCAGGCGCTGCGCCGTGAGGCGGTGGACCTGTCCATCGCCGCGGCGTCGCGCGTGATCGAGGCGAATCTCGACACCGAGGCCAATCGCCGCCTCGTCACGGAATTCCTGGAGAGCCTCAGCAAGGCGGAGAAAAAGAAGTGAAGAGCATTACGGTCGCCCGCAATTACGCGGAGGCGCTGTTCGCCGCGGGCGACCAGTTCGGCGAGCTGCTGGATGCCGTCGCCGGAGCGATCCAGGCGGATGAGCGCATCGCCACGGCGCTCGAGTCGCCGCGGGTCTCCAAGGCCGCCAAGAGCCAGATTCTGGAGCGCGCGCTGCAGGGCGAGGCGCCGCCCGAGTTTGTCCGCTTCCTGCAAGCGGTGGTGCGGCGCGGGCGCCAGGGTCTGCTGGCCGAGATAGCGCAGGAATATCAGGTGTTGTTAGATGTACGGCTGAACCGGGTGCACGCCGGCGTCACACTCGCGAACGACGCCGATGCGCGCACGCAACAGCAGGTTGTGGACCGGCTTACGAAAGCGCTGGGACGCGAAGTGCGGGCGTACTTCCGGGCCGACCCTCGGATCCTCGGCGGGGTAGTTGTGCGGGTCGGTGATCGCATCTACGATGGATCAGTTCGCAGGCGGTTGACAGCGTTGCAGCGGAGAATGCTCACGGGAGAGTGACCATGAAGGCTCTCGCTTTACTCGGTTTCCTCGCCGTTGTCAGTCCCGTTGTCGATAAGCCCCCCATCATCAAAGAATGGCCTGTGCCGTGGAAGGACACGCGGCCGCGCGATCCGTACCTGGATCCCACCACGAGCCGCATCTGGTTCTGCGGCCAGGTGGGCAACTACCTCGCCTACTTTGTCCCGGCGACCGGCGAGTTCAAGCGGTTCGATCTCCCCACCGGCAGCGGCCCGCACAATCTGATCGTCGACAAGTCGGGATTCGTGTGGTTCTCCGGCAACCTCGCGGGTTACATCGGCCGGCTCGACCCCAAGGATGGCAGCGTCAAGCAGTATCCGATTCCCGACAAGATGGTGCGCGATCCGCACACCCTGGTATTCGACAGGAACGGCGATATCTGGTTCACCGCGCAGAGCGGCAATGCGGTGGGCAAGCTGACGGTGAGCACGGGCAGGATTCAGCTCATCAAGGTGCCGACCGAGCAGGCGCGCCCCTACGGGATCAAGATGGACTCAAAGGGCCATCCCTGGTTCATGGAGTTCGGCACGAACAAGATCGCGACGGTCGATCCGGAGACGATGCAGCTGCGCGAGATCACGCTGCCACGCGCGGAGGCGCGCCCGCGGCGGATGGAAATCACGTCCGACGACAAGGTCTTTTACGGCGACTATACCGGCGGATTCCTGGGCCGCTACGATCCCGTGACGGGCAAGGTGGACGAGTGGCAGTTGCCCGGCGGTGCCGATGCCCGGCCGTACGCGATGGTGCGCGACGATGAAGACCGCGTGTGGGTCGTGGAGACGTCTCGACCGAACCGGTTCGTGTCGTTCGATTCCCGGACGCTGCAGTTCTCGGAGGAGACGCAGGTGCCGAGCGGCGGCGGCGTGGTGCGGCACATGTTCTATGATGCTGCGACGAAGTCGATCTGGTTCGGCACGGACAACAACACGCTCGGCCAGGCGATCGTGCCGCCTCGGACGCCAACGCCGCAGGTGCCGTAACAATGACGTAGGGGCGCAGCATGCTGCGCCCCTACCTCGCGGACCGGCGGGGGCCGGATATAATAGCGGCACCCTTCGAACCGGAGAGCCGCTGTCTATGTCCCGCCGCCTCGTCCTTGCGGGTTGGATCCTTCTCCTCGCCATGCCCGCAGTCGCCCAGCGCCGCCAAGCTCCTAGCTCCAGTCTCCCGGCTCCTGTCTTTGATACATCGCTCTTTAACGCCCTCGAATGGCGCCAGATCGGGCCGTTCCGGGGCGGGCGGGTCACCGCGGTCGCAGGTCACGCCGCCGAGGCGCTGACCTATTACTTCGGCGCAACGGGCGGTGGCGTCTGGAAGACGACGGACGGCGGCCTCACGTGGGCACCCATTTCTGACAAGGACTTTCGCGCCGGGTCGATCGGCGCGATCGAGGTCGCGCCGTCCGATCCCAACGTGATCTACGTCGGCACCGGCGAGTCGCCGATTCGCGGCAACGTGTCGCCGGGCAACGGGGTCTACAAGTCCACCGACGCTGGGAAAACATGGACCCACGTTGGACTCGGCAACGCCGGCCAGATCGGCGCGATCCGCGTACATCCGGCGAATGCGGACCTCGTCTACGTCGCCGTGCTCGGCCATGCGTTCGGGCCCAATCCCGAGCGCGGTGTGTTCCGCTCCAAGGATGGCGGCCGCACGTGGGACAAGATCCTGTTCCGCTCCGACTCGGCCGGCTCCATCGATCTCGCGATGGATCCCGACAATCCTCGCATTCTCTTTGCCGCCATCTGGCAGGTACGCCGCGGGCCCTGGTACATGTCGAGCGGCGGGCCCGGCTCCGGGCTCTTCAAATCGACCGACGGCGGCGACACCTGGAAAGAAATCACGCACAACGACGGACTTCCCAAGGGCGTGATCGGGAAGATCGGCGTGACCGTGTCCGCCAACCACGACCGCGTGTGGGCGATCGTCGAGGCCGACTCGGGCGGCGTGTTCCGCTCCGACGATGGCGGCGACACGTGGCGGCGGACGAACGACGAACGCAACCTGCGCCAGCGCGCCTGGTACTACTCGCATATTCACGCCGATCCCAAGGATCCCGAGACGGTCTACGTCCTGAACACGGGGATGTACCGGTCCGTCGACGGCGGCCGCACGTTCACGCAGCTGCGCGCGCCCCACGGCGACCACCACGGCCTCTGGATCGCGCCAAACGATCCCGCCCGCATGATCAACAGCAACGACGGCGGCGCCAACGTCAGCTACAACGGCGGCGCAACCTGGACGGGGCAGGACAATCAGCCGACCGCGCAGTTCTATCACGTCATCGCCACGACGCACGTCCCCTACAAGGTCTGCGGCTCGCAGCAGGACAACAGCACGGTGTGCATCGCGAGCCGCACCGATGGCGGGTCGATCGGCGACAAAGACTGGTACGAGGTGGGTGGCGGCGAGAGCGGCTGGATCGCGGCACGCGCCGACGACCCCGACATCGTATACGCCGGCAGCTACAGCTACCTCTCGCGGCTCGACGTCCGTACCGGGCAGGAGCGGAACATCTTCCCGTGGCCCGATAACCCGATGGGGTGGGGCGCCGGGGACCTGAAGTACCGCTTCCAGTGGACGTTCCCCGTGGTGCTGTCGCCGTTCAATCCCAACGTGTTGTACGCCGGTGCCAACGTCATCTTCCGCACGACGAACGAGGGGCAGAGCTGGGAGGCGATCTCGGGCGACCTGACCCGCAACGATAAGTCGAAGCAAGGCCCCTCCGGCGGGCCGATCACCAAGGACAACACGAGCGTCGAGTACTACAACACGGTCTTCGTGATCGCGCCCAGCCCGAAGGACTCCGGCTTGATCTGGACGGGGAGCGACGACGGCTTGGTGCACATGACGCGCGACGGCGGCAAGACGTGGACCAACGTGACGCCGCCCGCGCGCGACCTTCCTGACTGGTCGCTGATTTCGTCGATCGAGCCGTCGCCGCACGACGCGGGCACCGCCTACGTCGCGGCGACGCGCTACAAGTTCGACGACTTCAAGCCGTACATCTTCAAGACGAGCGACTACGGCAAGACGTGGCGCAGCATCACCGGCGGGATCCCCGCCGATCATTTCATTCGCGTCGTGCGCGAGGATCCCGCGCGGCGCGGCTTGCTCTACGCCGGCGGCGAGTTCGGCGTGTACGCGTCGTTCGACGACGGCTCGAGCTGGCAATCGCTGCAGCGCAACCTCCCCGTTGTGCCGATTCACGACCTCGTGGTCAAGGACAACGACCTCGTCGCAGCCACGCACGGGCGGTCGTTCTGGATCCTCGATGACCTCACGCCGCTACAGCAACTCGCCGACTCCGTCGCGCGCGCGACGCGCTTCGTCTACACGCCGCGCACGGCGTACCGCATGGGGTTGGGTGGGGGCTTCGGGGGTGGGGGCTTGGGATCGGGCGTTGGGCGAAATCCGCCAGGTGGCGCCGTCATCTTCTTCTATCTCAAGAGCGCGCCGGACTCGGCAACGAATGTCACGTTGGATTTCTTGGATAGCCGCGATTCGCTGGTCCGGAGGTTTACTCCCAAGCCCCGAGCCCCGAGCCCCGATTCCCTCAAAGTGCGCGCCGGCATGAACCGGTTCGTCTGGAACCTGCGCTACCCCGACGCGAGCCGCTTCCAGGGCATGATCTTCTGGGCCGGCGGGACGGCGGGGCCGGTGGCGGTGCCGGGCACGTACAAGGTCCGGCTGACGGTGGGCGATTGGTCGCAGACGCGCGAGTTCACGGTGCGGCCCGATCCGCGCCTCAAGACGACGCCGGAGGAGTATCAGCGCCAGTTCGACCTGCTCACGAAGATCTCGGGCCGCGTGAGCGCGGCGAACGATGGCGTGCGGCGGATCCGCGAGGTGCGCGAGCAGCTCGACGGCGCGGCCACGCGCGCCCGCGGCCTGCCCGGAGATGCCGGACGCCGCATTGCCCAGCAGGCCGACTCGATCAAGGGACGACTCGCCACGGTCGAACAGGCCATCTATCAGGTACAGAACCGCTCGAGTCAGGATCCGCTCAACTACCCGATCCGCTTGAACAACAAAATCGCCGCGCTGGCAGGGGTGGTGGCGAGCGCCGACGCCGCGCCGACGGCGCAGTCGGTCCAGGTGTTCGACGAGCTGTCGGCGGCGCTGCAGGTGCAGCTCGACCGGCTGAAGGCGGTGCTCGACGCCGACATCCCGGGATTCAACAAGCTCGTGAAGGAGAGCGACGTCCCCGCGATCATCCTCCGGTGATGCACTACACCCGATAGCGCAGGCCGAGTCCCACGCCGTAGCGCCAGGTGGCCTGCCGCTCGTATTCGGGCGGCAGGTCACCGGCATCGAACCACGATTTGGAAAGCGTCCCCTCGAGCCTGATCGCGGCGGAGAACCGGTTCGTGACTGGCCATTCATACGCCGCGGCGACGACTGCGCCGGCGCGCGAGCGCAGCTCGTCGCCGCTCTTCCAGAGGTGGAGGGAGGGTCCCACTTCCGCTCGTATCGCTCCGCTCGACCCAATTCCCACCACCTGGAAGTTCGCCAGCAGCTGTCCCTCCAATAGTTGTCCAGTCGAGTTGTCGATCAGTGTCAATCCCGAACCCGCTGCCGTGAGGCCTACACTCGCGTACGATGCCCGCAATCCCAGGCGCGCTCGGCCAACAGCTCGATCCACGCGCACACCCAGTTGTGTCGCGTCGGCGGGACGGAAGGTGTCCGGACCCCCGCTGTTGGCCGTGTCGCGTGACGATCGGCGGTAATGCGTTGTACTTATCTCGAATCCAACGTGCCACTGCGCGGTGGCAGGGGCCGTTGTAACGGCCACGAGGGCCAGTAGGGCCATGCTCCAACGCATATTCGCTATCCCTCAGTACATGACCAGGTTGATCCAGCCGTTTGTGACGTTCTCATCGCCTTTGACGAACCAGTTGAAGCCCGGGTACGTGTCGCCGACGACGTCATCCTCGACCGCGTTCCCGACCAGGTCATCGTTAGTCTGGAAGAAGGAGACGATCGCCTGCCAGAGGTGCTTGATCCCGCGCGCGTACTTGTATGCCCGTATCACGCCGCTGCTGGAGTCGTTCCCCGCTGCGAGGTTGTGATAGACGCTATCAACAACCTTGAAGAGCGTTTCAGCGCGGTCGACGTCCGTCTTGATCTGGCATGCCGTGTCGTCGTCCTCCACGATGAAAACGCGGAGGTTCTGGTCCGGGTGTGCCGCATTGTACTGATCGAGCTGCGTCTTCGAGAACAGCAACACCCTTCCGGACCAATCCAGATCGTTCTGATCGAACGTGTAGGGCCCGCCGGCGTGCTCGCCGGCGCACTGGTAGTCGTAGAGCGAGTCCGTGAAGCCCTTCTGGCCGAGCATGTGTACCTCAAATTCGGGAGACCCCTTCAACCAGCCTTCAAAGTCTTTGACGAAATGGCTTTTGGTCATGTACAAGCCGGGCGCCGGCGGGGGCGGGGGAACGACATCACCGATTATGCCGCCGCCGCCACCCCCGTCGCAGTCGGTGATGCACTCCATGACACGCGCCGGCCGGACCGAAAAGTCGGTTTCGACGGGCACGACGGCCAACACCGGAATGGCCGGCGGAGACTTCGGATCGAGCACCTGCCGGCGGCCTTCAGGATCGAACGCCACCGGCGGGTCGTCATCCGTCAGCGCCGTCGCCACGAGCACATGCTCGTCGCCCGTCCATGCCGCGCGATGCTCCGGCACGGGGAAGTAGACCTCGAGCGCGATGGCCGCTTTCGCTTGGCTGGCGAGCGCCTCCTTGGTCGTGGCGTTCTCCGTCGCGATTTCGCCCAGGGCACGGCTACCGTTCGCGGCGAGGAATGTCTCGAGTTGCAGTTTGTGCTCGCGATAGGGCGAGTCGTCGAGCTGTGCCTTCAGATAGGCCCGAAACGCCGCGTTCTTGAGCCCTTTCGCGAACATCCTGGCGAGCGCCTCGGGACGCGTCGAGCTTGTCGCGACGGCGGCCACCGGAGTGTCCGATGGCGGCGTCACGGCCCGGTCGGTGCAAGCGGCGATGAATAGCATGGCCGCCACACCGCAACTGCGATTCAACATGAGTCCTCCTGGTAAGAGTGGAGGCTCATTGTGGTGTCGGGCGCGTCAGGACTACCCTCCTTTCCTTGCGAGGCGGGTCGGAATCACGCGAGATTCCCCGACCATGCTCGCGCTCCTGTTGATCATCGTGTCGGCGGATTCGACCTACTGGCAGCAGCGCGTCGCGTACGACATCAGGGCGGCGTTGGACGAGCCGAGTGGGGTGCTGACCGGCAACGGGCGCATCACGTATGTCAATCAGTCGCCCGATACGCTGCGCGATTTTTATGTCCACCAGTATCTGAATGCCTTCCGTCCCGGTTCGCGCTGGTCCGCGGTCGACTCCGCAGAAGGCCGCGTGCGGTTTCAGCATATGGAGGATCCCGATTACGCGTTCGAGCGGATCACGCAGGCGTCGCTTGGGATGCCGGATTATCCGTATGCACCAGATTCGACGATCGCGCATTGGCGCTTGCCCAGACCACTCGCGCCCGGCGACTCTGTGGACGTCACGATTTCCTGGAAGGCTCGTCCCTCGACGTTGCCGAGGCGACAAGGCAGGCAGGGCCGGCGATTCGACTTCGCACAGTGGTATCCGAAAGTCGTCGTCTACGACAAGTACGGCTGGGAGGATCACCCGCTGTATCCGGCGGGTGAGTTCTACGGCGAGTTCGGGAGCTATGATGTGACGCTGGACATCGCAGCAGACCAGGTGATCGGTGCGACTGGAGTTCCGATCGCAGGCGATCCTGGCTGGGAAAGAGCATCGGCAGGAGCGGGCCCGATTGACTATCAGCGCGATTGGTACGATGCACGTCGGCGCGATGGCACGTCGGCACGATGCGGCGCGCTCGCATCCGGTCGCAAATGCGTGCGATTCTTCGCCGACTCCGTGCACCACTTCGCGTTCTCGATGAATCCGCAGTACCGGTACGAGCAGGGCCGCTATAAAGACGTCGTCGTGCACGTCCTCTATCAGTCGGGCGACAGCGCGACGTGGGGGAAGGGGATCGCGGTCCAGCGCACGGAGATGGCGCTCGCCTGGCTCGACTCCCTCTACGGCAAATTCGCCTGGCCGCAAATCACCAACGTCCATCGCATCGAGGGCGGCGGCACCGAGTTCCCCATGATGATCATGGACGGCAGCGCCGGCCTCGGCCTGATCGTCCACGAGCTCGGCCACAACTACACGATGGGGATCCTCGCCAACAACGAATGGCGCGAGGGATTTCTCGACGAAGGCTTCACCAGCTTTCAAACGGGTTGGTACTTCGAGACGCATGGCTACGGCCCGGGGTATCCCGGCATCGAGGGCGATATCCTCTTCTGGGACCTGGACCGCTGGAGTGAGCCGGTGTCGATGGTGAGTGAGCGTTACCGCGATTTCCAGACGTACAACACGATGATCTACGAGAAGGGCCAGCTGTTCTTCGAGCAGCTGCGCTATGTCGTGGGCGATGACGTGATGCGCCAAATCTTGCGCACGTATTACGCGCGCTGGCGCCTCAGGCACGTGGACGAGGACGCGTTCCGCCGGGTGGCCGAAGCGGTCTCACATATGGACCTGAAGTGGCTCTTTGGGCAGTGGCTGCACGGCACGCCGCTGATTGATTATCGATTGGACAAGGTGCAGCGACGCCGCCTGGCTGATGGCCGATGGCTGACGGCTGCCAGCATCAGTCGTCAGGGCGACGGCTGGATGCCCGTCGAGATCGGAGACGGCGACACCGTGTTCGCGCGCGCGAGTGGCCAACCGGAGCAGGAGCGCGTGGAATTCGTCACCAGCCGCAAGCCGAAGCGGCTCGTGCTCGATCCGCGCCAGCGGGCGCACGACTGGAATGCGCTCAACAACTATGAAAAGCGGGGGTTGTTCGGTTCGCGTTCCAAGGAGTTGGTGCGCTTCGACAACCCGACCCGCACCCAATCCCGCCGGGACCGGTTGGTGACGGCCTTGCTGCCACTCGCGTGGTACAACGACTACGGCGGATTCACCGGCTCCGTACGCTCACGCTCGAACTACCTTGGCCGCTTCGAGAAGAACCGCATCGCCTATTCTTATGGGTTCGATCCGGACGCCACACACCGAGAAGGTATCTACGTCCGATACGGCAATCCCGTCACGCACCCCATCCCGCGCTCCGAAGCTTGGGTCTCCGGGTGGAGTGTGGAAGGCCGCGCCGGCGCAGCGGTACACGCCGATCGCTCCCTGCGCCGACATCTGACGTTCGGCGACGACATCCACGCCGGGTTCGACGCGATCTGGATGGCGGTGACCGACCTCGGATACGTAGATCGGCGTCTGTGGGACGACGCCGGGACGATCGAGGCGGGGCCGTGGGTATCGATCACCAGCCGCCGGGGGAGGGGGGGATTGCGCGACCGCGTCTGGCGGGCTCGGGCGGCGGTGCGCGGCGGAGTGCTGTACCGTAACCCCGGCGCCGGAGTGCAGTCGGCCAGCCGTTATGACATCGAGGGGTTCGCGCGTGTGACCAGCGAGGTGAGTCTGCGAACTGCGTTCTTAGGGATTCGTCTGTTCGCGGGAACGTATCTGGCCGAGAACGCGCCGCCGCTGCAACGTCGGATCATGCTTGCGGGCGCCGATCCATATGAGACCTTCACAAATCCGCTGCTGCGCAGCCGCGGGGCATTGTTCGTGCGGCCCGACTTCCACTACCAGGCGCCGGGCGACGCGAACCTGCGCGGCTTCAGCCCCAACCTCGGCGGCCGCTGGGCGATTGCGCTGAATCTTGAGGCGACACAGACGCTGCTGCGGCGCGCGCGCAACGACGGACTCTTCAATGACGTCGCGGTCGAGGCGTTCGCGGACGCGGGCGTCGTGGATCCCCGCGTGGTGCCGCCGTCGCCGGCCGGCCAAGGTTACACCACGTTGTACGACGGGGGAGTGGGCCTCGTGACGCGACATCGCATCAACGAGCTGGCGTGGACGATGCGCTTCGAGACTCCCGTGGTCGTGAATCGCTGGAGTTACGCGGCCGATGGGACGAGCAAGCGCTTGGCGTTTCGGTGGCTCATAAGCCTGGAGCCGAGCTTTTGAACGACCGGCGAGCGTTCTTCCAGAGCACCATCGGGAAGCTGCTCAACGAAGTTGCGCGGCGGACCGAGCAGCGCGTCGCGCCGAAGCGCTGGTTCCGGCCGCCGGGCGCGGCGCCCGAAGTGGCGTTTGTCGCGGCCTGCACGCGCTGCGGCGACTGCATCGACGTCTGTCCCGTGCACGCCATTCTCAAGATGTCCCCGAATGGCGGCGGCCTCGCGGCCGGCACCCCCTATATCGATCCGGCCACGCGGGCGTGCATCGTGTGCGAAGATCAGCCGTGCGCCGCGGCCTGCGAGACGGGCGCGCTCACGCTGACGCCGTGGTCGGAAGTCCACATGGGGATCCTGGAGCTCGATCCGCAGCGCTGCATCACATTCCAGGGCGCGGAGTGCGGTGTTTGTGCCCGCGCCTGTCCCATTGGAGAGCGGGCGCTCGCGCTCGACGATCGCGGACATCCAGTGCTGAAGCCGGAGGGCTGCGTTGGCTGCGGGGTATGTGTGACGGCGTGCGTGACGGTTCCATCCTCGTTGACACTGAGACTGGCGTGACCGATCTCCCCTACCGCGTTCCGAAACCGTGGGGGTACGAGATCATTTGGGCTCGCGCCGACCGCTACGTCGGCAAGATTCTGCACATCGAGCCCGGCCAGGTGCTGTCGCTGCAGTATCACAATAAGAAGGATGAATCGATCTACGTGCTCTCCGGCGAAATCATTTTGCGGATTCAGCAGGGCGAGACGCTGATCGAGCGTCGCGTGCGCGCCGGCGACGCATTCCACATTCCTCCCAAACAGATCCATCAATTCGAGGCCGTCGTCGTGACCGATCTACTCGAAGCCTCCACCCCTGAGCTGGACGACGTCGTCCGGCTCAAGGACCGCTACGGACGGGTGCCATGAAAGTCATTATGCCGATGGCCGGCAAAGGCACTCGGCTCCTCCCCCTGACGAAGCGCGTTCCCAAGCCGCTGGTGAATGTCGCGGGCCGCCCCGTGATGGACTACGTCATGGACGCGCTGCGGCGCGCCGGGGAGCTCGAAGAGCTGATTATCATCACCGGGCATCTCAAGGAGAAAGTCGAGGACTACGTCCGCAAGCATTACGACATTCCGGCGCGGTTTATCGAACAGAAGGTTTTGGATGGAACCGCGGGCGCCGTAAACCTGGCGCGTCCCTACGTGGATGGCCCGGTGATCGTCATCTTCGTCGACACGCTGTTCGACGCCGATCTGAGCATCGTGAAGACGACCCAGGCCGATGGCATCATCTGGACCAAGGAAGTCGAAGACTATCAGCGCTTCGGAGTCGTCGTGACGGATAAGCAGGGGCACATGACGAAGATCGTCGAGAAGCCGAACACGCCCATCTCGAAGCGCGCCAACATCGGGCTGCAGTACGTCAAGGACTGGCGCACGTTATTCGAGGGGATCGAGCACGTCCTCAAGAGTCCCCCGGGCAAGGGCGGCGAGTTCTTCCTCACCGACGCGTTCCAGTACATGGTGGATAAAGGAAAGAAGCTCTTCGTCAGCGAAGTCGGCGGCTGGTACGATTGCGGCAAGGTCGATACACTGCTCGAAACGAACCAGCATCTGCTCGAGCACGGGCGTGGCCAAAAGTCCGGCAAGGTGGATTCGGGAGTCAGGATCCAGGAGCCCGTGCGGATCGAGGAAGGGGTGACGCTGAAGAGCTCGACGATCGGCCCGAACGTGACGATCGAAGCGGGGAGCACCATCGAGGGCAGCACGATCGCGAACAGCATTTTGGGCACGGCTGTCCGCGTGAAGAACGGCAAGGTCCTGGGCTCGGTGATCGGCGACAAGCAGGTAATCGAGGGGCGGGAGGTGAAGGATTCCGTGATGGATGCGGGGGAGGTCGCGCCGGCCCGCTAGGGCCGGGTTGACATATACGACAATTCTAGTATAATCGAAGTGTGGAGGCCACCACCCAGGCCCTGCACTTCGCTCCCAAGTTCGCCGCCCTCGGTCACGAGGCGCGGCTCAGCATTGTGCGCTGTCTCCTATCTTCGCATCCCGACGGGTTGGTTGTGGGCGAAATCTTGGAGCGCCTCGATATCCCACCCTCCACGCTTTCCCATCACCTCGATGCGCTGCAACGCGAAGGCCTGATCACAGTGGCGAGGGAAGGGAAGTTCCTCCGCTATCGTGCCGATGCCGCCGGCCTCAAAGATCTCTTGGCCTTCCTGTACCAGGAGTGCTGCACCCGCAGCAACCTTGTTCCCGTGTCCGCCCTCAAAGGAGTTGGCTCATGAAAGTGCACGTCGCGCTCAACACGCCGCGGTTTGACGAGTCCGTCCGGTTCTATCGTACGTTCCTCGGTCTCGAGCCGGTGAAGCTCAAGCCCGGCTACGCGAAGTTCGATGTCGCAGAGCCCGGATTGAACCTCACGCTGAACGCATCAAACCGGATCGATAGTCCGGTGGCGGGGGCGTTGAACCATCTCGGGATCCAGGTGGCATCCACGGAAGCCGTCAAAGAGGCCGCTGGGCGACTCAAGGCCGAGGGACTTGCGACGTTTGAAGAAGAGAACACGGACTGCTGTTACGCGTTGCAAGACAAAGTCTGGGTTACCGATCCGAATGGCTACCGGTGGGAGGTGTTTGTTGTGAAAGTCGGAGACACGCAATCGCAGTTGACCGCCACCTCACCTACCGCCGCTTCACCTACCGTCGATTCACCTACCGACGCCTGTTGCACCTCGACCTGCTGCCACGATTGAACGAATTCCTCGAGCTGTTTGACTACAACGCCTGGGCGAACCGCATCATCTTCGATGCGGCCGCCCGGCTCCCGGACGAGCAGTACTTCCGCGACCTGAAGAGCAGCTTCGGCGGGGTGCACGGCACACTCTGCCACATCGTCTGGGCCGAGCAGCTGTGGCTGCATCGCTGGCTCGGCAAACCGAACCCCGCCGTTCCACAAGGAACCGATCTCAAATCGCTGGCCGAGGTGCGCCGTCGCTGGGAAGGCGTGGAGGCAGAGCGGGCGAGCTTTGTGGCCGGCATGACGGTGGTGCAGCTCGATGACACGAAGCTCGTAAAGCCTTCCAGCGGCGGCGAATACGTGCACACATTCAGGCAGATGTTTCGCCACTTCATCAACCACTCGTCTTATCATCGCGGGCAAGTCGTGACGTTCCTGCGCCAGCTGGGCGCGGAAGCCCCGAACACCGACCTCATCCGCTACTACCGACACCGGGGTTGACTGCAGCGGGAACCTAAAGTTACTTACTGACCGTTCAGTTAGTAACTTTGGAGCCAGAATGCCGCAAGCAGTCACAAAACCGCGTTGGCGTCGCCGCAAGAACGCTCGTCCCGAGGAAATCATCTCGGCGGCGCTCGAAGTCTTTGCCGACCGCGGTTTCGCTGCCACCAAGCTCGAGGATGTCGCCCGCCGGGCCGGCGTGACCAAAGGCACGATCTACCTCTACTTCGAAAACAAAGAAGCGCTGTTCAAAGCGCTGGTGCGCGAGACGATCGTCCCCGTCATCGAGCAGGGCGAGGCCCTCGCCAAGTCCCATAAGGGTAGCGCGCGGGACCTCTTCGAACAGTTGGTGCGCGAGTATTTCCGGCTGGTGGGGGAGACGTCGCTCGCAGGCATTCCACGGTTGATGATTGCCGAAGCCCGCAATTTCCCGCAGCTCGCGCGTTTCTACTACGAGGAAGTCGTTACCCGCGGTCATCGCCTGATGGGTGGTGTGTTGGAGCGCGGGATCAAAGCCGGTGAATTCCGGCGGGTCAACGTCGCCATCGCGACCAAGCTCGCCATGGCTCCCCTGATGCACGCCGTTGTGGCGCGCAAAGCGTTCGCGGCCTGCATGCCGGAAGGCTTTGACGTCGCCGCGTACCTTGACACTCACATCGATCTCTATCTCCATGGCATTGCCACAGATCACACTGATTCTCGCGCTGATTAGCGCAGATTTGCTCCAGGCTCAGACGCCGGCGCCGGTGCGGCTCTCTTTTGCCGAGGCCGTGCGCCGAGCCGCGGGCCGAAGCCAGGACGCGCCGCCCGTTGTGGAGATCGCGGGCTTCCGCACGGACGCCGCGTCCGCTCGGGTGCGTCAGGTGCGTGCGGGACTCTTGCCCAGCCTCGCGCTGTCCGGCTCGTGGGCGAACCGCAACTTCAACTCCAAGGCGCAGGGCATCTCGTTTCCCGGTGTCCCGACGATCATCGGTCCGTTCAACGCCTATGACGGCCGCGTGCGTGTCACGCAGACGATCTTCGACTTCTCGAACCTGGGCCGCGTGAGCGCCGCCAAGAGCGCCGTGACGGCAGCGAGCGCCGAGCGGTCGGCGGTAGTGGAAGCGAGCGCCCAGAACGTGGCGCTCGCTTATCTACGCGCCGTGCGCGCGCAGGCAGTGGTTGCGGCGCGCGAAGCCGACTCTTCACTCGCGGCCGAGCTCGTGGGCCTGGCGGTGGCACAGCAGCAAGCGGGCGTCAGTGCGTCGATCGACGTCACACGTGCGCGTTCGCAGCTGGCGGACGCGGCGGGGCGTCTGGTCGTGGCGGGGAATCAGCTCGATCGCGCCAAGATCGATCTCGCGCGGGCGCTCGGCCTCGATCCGGCGACGCCGATCGCGCTCACCGACACGCTGAGCCCGCAACTGGGCGCTGCAGAAGTTCCGCTCGATCGCAGTACGGCCGTCGCGCAGGCAGTGGTGGCCCGCCCCGATCTGGCGGCCGAAGTCGCCCGCGGCGCGGCAGCCCGCACCTCGTCATCGGCCATCTCGGCCGAGCGGCTCCCACGACTCGACTTCGAGGCGGACTACGGCTTGAGCGGCGTGCGCATGCCCGATGCCATGGGCACGCGACAGGTCGCCGTGCAGGTGACGCTGCCGATCCTGGATGGCTTCCGGCGCGAGGGTCGGCTCGCCGAGCAGCAGGCGGTGGTGCGCGAATCGGACGTCCGCGCCCGCGATCTGCGCCAGCAAGTCGCTGCGGACGTGGACGGCGCATTGCTCGATCTCCAGTCGGCTGGTGCGCAGCAGGCGATCGCCAACGATCGGCTGCAGCTCGCGGCCGAGGAGGTCTCGCAAGCACGGCAGCGCTTCAAGGCAGGCGTTGCCGGCAACATCGAAGTCATCAACGCCCAGGCTTCATTGCTCCGCGCGCGTGACGCGGACATCGATGCTCGTTTCGCCGCCGTCTCGGCGCGGATTGCGTTGGCCCGGTCGGTGGGCAGCGCGCGGACCTTGCACTAACATCGGACGGTCGGACGGTCGGACGGCCTGACGGTCGGACGGTCGGACGGTCGAAACTTGAAAAGAGAGAATTGAAATGGCGACAACGATGGAACCAAAGACCGAGTCGTCCGCGCGGCAATCGCCTGTCCCCCCGGCCAACCGGCCAGCGGCTCCGGCGAAACCGAAGAGCTCGCGGCGCACCGTGTTCCTGATCATGGGCGTCGTCCTGCTGGCGCTGGTCACGATCGGCGCCAGGAGATGGTGGTTCGGCCGCTCGCACGTCTCGACCGACAACGCGCAGGTGGATGGCCACATCGTGCCCGTGCTGCCGAAGGTCGGCGGCTACGTCGCCGAGGTGCGCGTCGCCGAGAATCAGCCCGTGAAGGCCGGCGATACGCTGGTCGTGCTCGATGACCGCGACTACCGTTCGCGGCTCGCGCAGACCGACGCGGACCTCGCCGCGCTGCTCGCGACGGTGAGCAGCCGCACGCGCGTCGGACAGGCGGACGCGGCCGTCGCGCAGGCGCAGGCGAACGCCCTCAAGGCCGTCGCCGATCTGGCGCGCATCGAGCCGCTCGCCAGTCAGAACGTGGTCAGCCAGCAGCAGCTCGACGCGGCGCGCGCCGCCGCGGCCGCGGCGCAGGCGCAGCTCGCGTCGGCGCAGGCGGCCTTGGTGGGGGCAGATGCCCGTGTCGCGGCGTCGCGCGCCGCCCGCGATCAGGCGGCGCTGCAGCTCTCCTACACGCGCGTCATCGCCCCGTCGAACGGCGTCGTGTCGAAGAAGTCCGTCGAGCTCGGCCAGCTGGTGCAGGCGGGCCAGCCGCTGATGACCGTCGTCCCGCTCGAGGATGTGTGGGTCACGGCGAACCTCAAGGAAACGGAAACGGCTGACGTGACGCCCGGCGACTCCGCCGACATCACGGTGGACGCGTACAAGGGCGTGCATTTCCGCGGTCACGTCGAGAGCCTGTCGCCCGCGACTGGCGCGAAGTTCTCGCTGCTCCCGCCCGACAACGCGACCGGCAACTTCACGAAGGTGGTGCAGCGGATCCCCGTGCGTATCCATCTGGATGGCGCCGTGGATCCGGCTCACGTGCTGCGGCCGGGCATGAGCGTCGTCGCAACAATAAAGACGCACTAGCACGCGATGACCGCCGCCGCCTTACCGTTTTCCGCCGCGCCGGACCGGTACAAGTATCGGTACCTGATCGCCATCACGGTTTCGTTGGCGTCGGTGCTGGAGCTGCTCGATACCAGCATCGTGAACGTCGCGATTCCGCACATGATGGGGAACCTGGGCGCGACGCTCGATCAGATCGCCTGGGTCTCGACGGGCTACATCGTCGCCAACGTGATCGTCCTGCCGATCACGGGGTGGCTGTCCGCGTACTTCGGCCGGCGCCGGTATTTCGCCGGATCAATCGCGCTGTTCACACTCGCGTCGTTCCTGTGCGGCAATGCGGGCTCGCTCGAGGCGCTCGTCTTCTGGCGCATCGTGCAGGGATTAGGGGGGGGCGCGCTGCTCTCGACCTCCCAGGCGATCCTGTACGAAGAGTTCCCGCGTGAAGAGTACGGGACCGCGATGGCGATCTTCGGTGTCGGCGTAATGGTTGGACCGACGCTGGGGCCGACCGTGGGCGGCTGGATCACGGACATGTATGGCTGGCCGTGGATCTTCTACATCAACATCCCCTTCGGCATGCTCGCGCTGGCGCTGACGATGTCGTTCATCAACGACTCGCGGTACCAGGAGCGCGCGTCCAAGGTCGATTTCCCGGGACTCGGGCTGCTCGCCGTCGGGGTCGGATCCCTGCAGATCATGCTCGAGCGCGGGGAGCGGCTGGACTGGTTCGCGTCGGGCCAGGTCCGGCTGCTCGCGATCACCAGCGCGCTCGCGTTGCTCACGTTCATCTGGCACGAGCTCCGCACCGAGCATCCGGTCGTGGATTTGCGGATTCTGAAGAGCAGGCAGCTGGCGGTCGGCGTCCTGTTCGGACTCGTGTTGGGGGTCTGCCTCTACGCGACCGTATTCGTACTGCCGGTTTACCTGCAAAACATTCGCAACTTCACCGCCAACCAGACCGGGCTCGTGATTCTGCCGGGTGCGCTCGCGAGTGCCTTCACCATGGCCTTCATGGGCCGGTTGCAAGGGAAATTCGACGGCCGGTTATCCATCGCGGCGGGCATCGGGATATTCGCGCTGTCGATGTGGAAGCACGCGCACTTCACGACCGACAGCGGGATGTCTGACTTCTTCTGGCCGCTGATTTTCCGCGGCGTGGGGCTCGGGCTGATCTTCGTGCCGCTGACCAATCTGGCGCTGGCCGATCTGCCGATGTCGAAGATCCCGAACGGCACGGGGCTGTTCAACCTGATGCGGCAGCTCGGTGGCAGCGTCGGCATCGCGTTGTCGGCGACCCTCGTCCAGCGCTTCACCGCGATTCATCGCGCCGATCTCGCGGCCAATGTGACGCTGTACGGCGAGGCAACGCGCGAGCGGCTCTCGGCGATCACGCAGGCACTGATTGCCCGCGGGGATCTGCCCGCCATTGCCCAGACAAAGGCAATCGGGTTTCTGAACGGGGTCGTGACCAAGCAGGCGATGATGCTGTCGTTCGAGCAGCTGTTCCTGCTGTTCGGGACCCTCTTTGTCCTGTCCCTGCCCCTGCTGCTGCTCATGCACAGGAGTAAGGGAATGCCGAGTGGCGGAGGGGCGGCCCATTGAGCGTGCGCGTCGGCGACCTGGCACCTGATTTCACGCTCCCGGACCAGGGGGGCGAGGCAGTCCGCCTGAGTGAGCTGGTCGGGAAGAAAAACGTCGTGCTCTACTTCTATCCGAAGGATTCGACGCCGGGGTGCACGGCCGAGGCGCGCGCGTTTCGCGACGCCTACGACACGTTCACCGCCGCCGATACGGAAGTGGTCGGCGTCAGCTCCGACTCGATCAAATCGCACAAACGATTCGCCGCGCGGCACCAGTTGCCGTTCAGGTTGCTCAGCGACCAGGATGGCGCCGTGCGGGCGCTGTACGGCGTGGAGCGGACCCTGGGAATTCTACCCGGGCGCGTCACCTACGTGATCGATCGGGACGGCGTCGTACAGCACGTGTACTCGTCGCAGCTCGCTGCGACGAGGCACGTCCGCGAAGCACGCCAGGCGCTGAGGTGCATGGTCCCATGACCGCGCGTCAGATGCTGGCGCGGCTCGGGATCGTGGGCGGCCTGTGGACGCTCCTCAATGTTTACGTCGGGGGTCATGTGCTCGGCCCCGCAGCGCTCAGCGGACTGCCGCGCGTCGTTGCCTGGGGCGCGGTTTTGCTCGTGGCGTGGCTGCCGCTCGTCGCGCTCGTGGGTGCACGCAGCAACGCGCGTGGCCCCCTCATGCGGGTGCTCGACTGGGCGGCGTACACGGCGCTGGGCCTTGTGTCGCTGCTCATCGTCTTCTTCGCTGCCGCCGACCTGCTGCACCTCTCCGCCTGGGGTGCTGGGGACGGCATCGGGGCCACGGCCGTGACCCTCGCCGTCGTGGGCGGCGCGGTGCTGGTCACGCTGGTGGGCATGGTGGCGGCGCGCCGGCCGCGCGTGGTCCGCGTTACCGTGCCGATCGCAGATCTCCCCAGCGACCTCAATGGCTTCCGGATCGTGCAGTTGAGCGACTTGCACGTCGGGCCGACCATCCGGCGCCGCTTCGTCAACGCCGTCGTGGACCGAGCGAATGCGCTGCGACCCGACCTCGTCGCTGTGACGGGTGACGTGGCCGACGGCCTCGTCCCCGACTTGCGCGAGCACGTCGCCCCGCTCGGCCGGCTGCGGGCGCCACATGGGGCGTTCTTCGTCACCGGGAACCACGAGTATTTCTGGGACGTGCGCGGATGGACGCGGGAGCTCGAGCGGCTCGGCATCGAAGTCCTCGAGAACGAGCACCGCCTGCTCGTGCAGGGCAACGGCCGGCTCGTGCTCGCCGGCGTCACCGATCTCTCGGCGGCCTCCGATCCCGCGGCGGCCGTCGCGGGCGCCCCACACAGCGATGTGCGCGTGCTGCTCGCGCATCAGCCGCGCAGCGCTTTCGCCGCTCAGGTGGCGGGTTACGACCTGCAGCTCTCGGGGCACACGCACGGCGGGCAGTACTTCCCGTTCAACCTGCTGGTGCGGCTATTCCAGCCGTTCGTGGCGGGACTCCACCGGCTCGAGCGGATGTGGCTGTACGTGAGTCGGGGGACGGGCTATTGGGGTCCGCCGCTGCGACTCGGCGCACCCTCGGAGATCACGTTGCTGGAGCTGGTGCCCGCCTAAGGAACACCGGCCATGGCCGCCGTGACGAGCATCGCCCGCACGACGCCGAGCGCTCCGTCGCTGTTCTCGTACCATTCCGTCGGCAGATGCGCGTCACCCGATCGACCACCCCCGCCCAACGCCACCGCCGGGACGCCGAGGGCGATGGGGACGTTGGCGTCGGTGGAGGCGCACGCCAACTGGTGCTCGTGGCCCACCGCGCGCGTCGCCGCCACGGCGGTCTGCACCAGCGGATGCGTCCGGGGCGTGAGGCCCGAGGGCCGGTCACCCACGCGCCGGACGTCGATGGTGAGCGGAGCCGTACCGGGAAGACGGTGGCGATTCTCTTCGTCCAGTGTTTGGGTCAGGATGGCTTGAACGGCTCCGTCGAGTTTCTCCAGCGCGCGGGGCTCTTCGCTGCGAAGATCGACGTCGAACCACGCCTGCTGGGGGATCGAATTGAGACTGGTCCCTCCGCCGAGGCGCACGACTGAACAACTAGTGCGTGGGGCGTGGGGCGTGGGGATGTCGGCGATGCGATCGATCGCTGTCCCGACTGCGTTCGCTGGATTCGCGACGCCGAATGCGGCCCACGAGTGGCCACCCGGTCCGCGATACGTGACGTGATAGCGGCGCGCGCCCAGCGCGCGGTGGACGATGCGCTCGATGCCGGCGCCATCCAACGCAATGAATGCGTAGGGGCGAATGGCCGCGTCGTGTGTTCGTTTGTGTAGGGGCGCAGCATGCTGCGCCCCTACATCCCCACTGATCAGATATCGTACCCCACGCAAGTCACCCGACCCCTCCTCGCCCACGGTCGCGGCGAACAGGATGGGACGCTCCGTGGCCACGCGAGCGCGCGTGAGCGCCTCGCCAACCGTGACGAGCGCGGCGAGGCCGCGCGCATTGTCGGCGATGCCGGGACCTTGCAAGCGTGGACCGTGCCGCGCGACGGACACGTCCAGTTCCGGGCCGAACACGGTGTCCAGATGTGCAGATACCACGACGCATCCGTCCCTCGACCCAGTTCGATACCATCCGCGCACATTCCCGACATCATCGATGGTCACGTTCTCCAAACCTGCCTCATCCAACATTTCGGACACGCGCGCCCCACGCGCGGCTTCGGCGCCCGTAGGCGCGGGGATCGCCGACAGCACGGCCTGGCGGCCGAGCGTCGCTTCGTCCGAGCGCTCGATGTGCGCGCGTGCGGCGCGCACGCGTTCGTGGCCAAAAAGTGCGGTGATGGATTGAACCATTGTGGCGAACTATACTAAACGGATGGATGAGCGCCAGCTTATCTACGACTGGAACAGCACGGGCGTAAACGGCAGCTTTGACTGGACGCGCGCCCGCGTTGACCTCAACGACGAGACGCTGCGCGACGGCCTGCAGTCCCCGTCGGTGACCGATCCCTCGCTCGACGTCAAAAAGCGGCTGCTCCATCTGATGGCCGACCTCGGCATCGTGGCCGCCGATATCGGCCTGCCCGGTGCCGGTCCCCGCGTCGTGGACCAGGTACGGGCACTGGCCATGGAGATCCGCGATCACAAGCTGCCGATCACCCCGAATTGCGCCGCGCGGACGGTCATCGCCGATATCGAGCCGATCGTCCGCGTCTCCGAAGAGGTCGGGATCAAGATCGAAGCCGCGACCTTCATCGGCTCCTCGCCGATCCGGCAGTATACGGAAGACTGGACACTGGATCGGATCGTCGCCGCGACCAAAGAGGCAGTGACTTTCGCGGTACGGCACGGCCTCCCGGTCATGTATGTCACGGAGGATACGACGCGCGCGCGCCCCGAGACGCTGAAAGAGCTCTACGGCGCCGCGATTGCGTGCGGGGCGCGACGAATCTGTCTCGCGGATACGGTGGGACATGCGACGCCTGAGGGCGTGAAGGCGTTGATAAAATTCGTCAAGCAGGAAATCGTCCAGCAGAACCCCGTAAAAATCGATTGGCACGGGCATCGCGATCGGGGAATGGGCCTCATCAACTGCCTCGCCGCGATCGAGGCCGGGGTCGATCGCGTGCATGCGACCGCGCTCGGCGTGGGCGAGCGGGTCGGCAACGCCGAGATGGATCTCCTGATCGTGAATCTGAAGCTGTTGGGCGCGCACCAGGGCGACATTCGGAAGTTGCCCGAGTACTGCCGCCTCGTCGCGGACGCGGTGGGGGTGCCGATTCCCGTGAATTATCCCGTGGTCGGGACCGATGCATTCCGGACGGGCACGGGCGTGCATGCCGCGGCGATCATCAAGGCCAAAAAGAAGGGCCACAACTGGTTGGCCGATCGGGTCTATAGCTCGGTGCCGGCGGAGGAGTTCGGTTTCGAGCAGCGCATCGAGATCTCGCCGGTGTCGGGCCTGTCCAACGTGAAGTACTGGCTCGAGCATCACGGTTACGATCCCGATGACGAAGCGGCATGCCGTACCCTCTTCGATGCGGCCAAGCGCACCGACCGGGTCCTGTCTGACGAAGAATGCCATCGGTTGTTGAACGCATGAGCCTGCGCGACATCGAGAAGTCGTTTTTCGATCTCTACTGGCACATGGATCCGGTTGCCGCCACGCAGGCCGGGGTGCCGGGACACGATGATCGCTACGGCCGCTTCAGCCCCGGGGCACTCGCGCCCCATCTGGCGGCGCTCAAATCGATCGCCACCGCGCTGGAAGGAGCCAACGCCGCCGATCTCCAGGAGGAGATCGACCGCACGGCGCTGCTGAACGAGATCCGCGTCATGCTGCGCCGCTTCGAGAAACTCAAACCGCAGGCCAAGAATCCCGAGTTCTGGCTCTCGCACCTGCTCGGCGGGCTGCATCACTTGCTGCTCTCGGCGGATCGGACGCCCGCCGAGAAGGCAGCCGCCGCGATCGGGCGCCTCGAGGACATCCCCGACTTCCTCGAGGATCTCAAGACCACGCTCGAGGAACCGGTGCGTGTGTTCGTCGAGACGGCGGTGCGCATGACTGAAGGCGGCCGCTTGCTCGTGAAGGAGCTCGCCGCCGCGCTCGGTCCACGGGCGCCGATGCATGCCAGCCGGCTGACGGGGGCGGCGGAGCAGGCGAGCGCTGCGCTGCTCGCCTTCGAATCCAATCTCGAGCGCTGGCTCGAGATGGGAACGGAGCATTTTGCGATCGGTGAAGAAGCATTCAACTTCCTGCTGCACTATCAGCATGCCCTACGTGATACTGCGCCGGAGCTGTGGCGCTATGGGCTGCGGCTCAAGGAAGAGATCGAGGCCGATCTCGTGCGACTCGCCACGCGGCTGGATGGGGGGGGAGGGGGGCGGGGGAGGTCGTGGCCCGACCTCGTCGACAAGCTGCGCGCCGATCACCCGGCCCCGCACGAGCTGGTGGACGCGTATGCCAAGGAGATGGCTCGCGCGCGCGACTTCGTCGAGCAACGAAACCTGGCGCCGATCCCCAAGGCGCCGCTCGCCGTGATCCCCACGCCGGCGTTCATGCGTCCCGTGATTCCCTACGCCGCGTACGACAGCCCTGGCGCCTACAGCCGCGACCGCACCGGCTGGTTCTACGTCACGGTCCCCGATTCACGTCTGCCGCCTCAGCAGCAGGAGCGGATTCTGCGCGACCACTGCCGCTACGAGCTGGCCGCGACGGCGTTGCACGAAGGCTATCCCGGTCACCATCTGCAGCTCGTGATCGCCAAAGAGCAGCCGTCGCATGTCCGCAAGAACCTTTGGACGCCCCTCACGGTCGAGGGGTGGGCATTGTACTGCGAAGACATGATGGGCGAAGAGGGATTCTACGCCTCGGACCAGGAGCTGTTCTTCCAGCGCGTGCACCTGCTGTGGCGCGCGATGCGCATCCTGCTCGACGTCGGCCTCCACACGCGCGGCATGACGCGGGAGCAGGCGGTCGATCAGATGGTGAACGAGCTGCATGTCGAGCGCGGCAACGCCGAGGCGGAAGTGCGGCGCTACTGCGCCTGGCCGGCGTATCAGTTGTGCTATGCCGTGGGCCGGCGTGAGCTGCTCCGGCTGCGCGACGATTTCCGTAAGGCGAAGGGCAACGGCTTCTCGCTGCGCGCGTTCCACGACGCCGTGCTCCCATACGGCGGCCTGCCCGTCAGCTTGATTCGCTGGGGACTCGGCTTGGGTGAGTAATCGACCCGCGCTTCCCAGGCAGGTCAAGCTGTTCGGTGCCGTTTCCCTTCTCAACGATTTCGCGAGTGAGATGATCTACCCGCTGCTGCCAGCGTTCGTCACCGGCGTGCTGGGTGGCGGGGCGGCGGCGTTGGGCGCGCTGGACGGGGCCGCAGATGCCGCAGCAGCGCTGATCAAGCTCATCTCGGGTCGACTTGCTGATCGCGCAGAGCGCCGCGGGCCACTGATCGTCGGCGGCTATTTCCTCGCGGCCGCCGTTCGGCCCATTATCGCGCTGACGTCGGCGGCGTGGCAGGTGATCGGCCTGCGCGTCGTGGACCGGCTCGGCAAGGGGTTGCGGACTCCGCCACGCGACGCGTTGATCGCGGACGTGACGCCGGCTCCGATGGTCGGGCGCGCATTCGGGCTGCAGCGCGGGCTGGACCACGTCGGCGCCGTGATCGGCCCGGTGGTTGCGTGGGTGGTCCTGAGTCGCGGTGCGGACGTGCGGTCCGTCATCCTGTGGAGCATCGTTCCGGGCGTTCTGGTGACGGTGCTTGCTGCCTGGGCGGTTAGGGGCGGTAGGAGGCGGGAGGGGGCGGTAGGAGCGCATGACCTATCCGCGACCATACCGCCTCCTCCCGCCCCCTCCCGCCCCCTACCGCCAGCAGTCATCGCCATCTCGATTTTCTATCTGCTCCGCATGCCAGAGACCTTGATCATCCTGAGGGCGCAACAGTTAGGTATCGCCGTCGCACTCATCCCGCTCCTCTGGGCGGCGCTGCACGTCATCAAGGCATCCACGAGTTTCCTCGGGGGTTCGCTGTCGGACCGGATCGGGCCGTCGCGGACGATGTGGATCGGATGGCTCACGTACGTCGCGCTTGCCGCGGGGATGGCGTTCGCCGCGAGTCCCTTGGCAGCGTGGGTGGTATTTCTGGCGCTCGGAGTCGTGGCAGGACTGACGGAGAGCCCCGAGCGGGCGCTCGTATCGGCGGCGACCGGCGGCCGCCACGGCAGCGGATTTGGGGTCTATCATGGGCTGACGGGCGTCGCCGCGCTGGTCGGCGGGATCGCGCTGGGGGTCGTTTTTCAAACTGCGAGTGGCGGAACAGCATTCCTCGTAAGTGCCGCTGGCGCTTTGGGTTTGGTGATCCTCTGGCCTTTCTGGACGCGCCTGCATAGGGTTCCCCCGCGATGAGCGCCCCTGTTGCTCCTCAAAACCCACATCCGACTGCCGCGCCAGCCCATCCGCGAGGACGGTACCTGGCGCGCCTGTCATTGCTGGCACTCGGCGTGGTGTACGGCGACATCGGGACGAGCCCGCTGTACGCGTTGCGGGAGGCGTTTCATGGGCAGCATGGGATTCCCGTAACACCGGGCAACGTGCTGGGCGTGCTGTCGCTCATCTTCTGGTCGCTGCTCCTCATCGTGACGGTGAAGTACCACGTCGTGATCATCCGCGCCGACAACAAGGGTGAAGGCGGTGTGCTCGCGTTGATGGCGCTGGTGAACGGCAGCCGGTTGGCACGGGGACTCACGCCGCGGCGGCTGATGATCGTCCTCGGCATCTTCGGGGCGGCGTTGCTGTACGCTGATGGGGCGCTGACCCCCGCGATCTCGGTGTTGTCGGCGGTTGAGGGCCTCGAGATTGCGACGCCGGCATTGCAGCATTGGGTCATTTGGATCACACTCGCCATCCTGATCGGTCTGTTCATGTTCCAGAGCCGCGGCACGGCTGGAGTCGGCGCCATATTCGGGCCGGTCATGCTGGTGTGGTTCGCCACGATCGCGGTGCTGGGGGTCAATGGCATTCTCAAGAATCCCGCCGTCGTCGGTGCCGTGATTCCGACCCACGCCATTCGGTTTTTTGCGGACGATCCGGGACGCGGCCTGCTCGTACTGGGCGCGGTGTTCCTGGTCGTGACCGGCGGCGAAGCGCTCTATGCCGACCTTGGCCATTTCGGCCACACGGCGATCCAGCTCGCGTGGTTCACGATTCCGTTGCCCGCGCTGCTGCTCAACTATTTCGGCCAGGGCGCCCTGTTGCTGACGAATCCCGAGGCGGCGGCCAACCCCTTCTATCTTCTGGCCCCGGCGAAGCTGCTGATTCCGCTCATTCCGCTCGCGACGGCGGCAGCGATCATTGCGTCGCAGGCCGTCATCTCCGGCGCGTTCTCGCTCACCCGCCAGGCGGTGCAGCTCGGCTACATCCCGCGCATGGAGATCGAGCACACGTCGTCGCGCGAGATCGGCCAGATCTATGTGCCGTCGGTCAACAAGATGCTCGCGGTGCTCACGATCGCGCTCGTGCTGTACTTCCAGACCTCGAGCAACCTGGCTGGGGCGTACGGCGTCGCGCTGTCCACGCTGATGGCGCTGACGACGGTGATGTTCTACGTGATGAGCCGCGAAGTGTGGGGCTGGAGTTTTGCCAAGGCCGCGCTCGTGTCCGGGTCATTCCTGGTCATTGATCTGACGTTTCTCGCTGCGAACGCCCTGAAGATCTGGCATGGCGGCTGGGTGCCGCTGGTGATCGCGATCGTGCTGTACTCTGTGATGATCACCTGGAAGCGCGGCCGAGAGATTCTCTCCAAGCGCATGATGGAGAAGACCGTTCCCCTGAAACTGCTGCTCGCCGATCTCGCGGCCGAACCGCCGACGCGCGTACCGGGGACGGCGGTGTTCATGTACGGCAGCTCGGACGGCACGCCTCCGGCGCTCGTGCTCAATCTCACGCACAACAAGGTCCTACACGAGAAGATCGTCTTCCTCACCGTGATCACCGAAGACGTGCCGCACGTTGGTGGCGAGCAGCGCGTGACCCTGAAGCGCAGCGGGAAAGGGTTTCACAGCGTCGTGGCGCGCTACGGGTTCATGCAGGATCCCGACATCCACGAGATTCTGGGGGCATGCAAGGAGAACGGCCTGAGTATCCCCCTGGAGGGGACCACATTCTTTCTCGGTCGCGAGACACTGATCGCCTCGGACCGTCCCGGCATGGCGATGTGGCGGGAGCGGCTGTTCGCGTTCATGTCGCGCAACGCGCTGCGGGCGACGGCCTTCTTTAAGATTCCGCCGAACCAGGTCTTCGAGGTGGGGGCCTACGTAGAGCTCTAATCGCCTCGATGGAACCCAGGGCTGATACTGCGGTAGTTCCACGGCAGGCGCCCATGGCGGACCCCTCGCGTCACGCATTCCCGACCCCCCAGCCCGGGTCGGCGGCCCACGCCCTCTATCCTACGCAGCACGCGTGGGAGTCGGCATTTCAAGCACATTACGTCGATCTGTGCGAGTACGTCCTCCGCTTTGTCGGGTCGGCCGGGGTCGCCCAGGACCTGGTGCACGATCTTTTCCTGCGTCTATGGGATTCCCGCGCTCGGCGCGGCGGCGCGGAGTTGACGCGGGCCTACCTGTATGTAGCGGCCCGTAACCGCGCTCTGAAGTATCTCCGCCACCGGCGCGTGGCGGCGGCCTGGATTGAGCGCGCGGCGCGTGAGGAGGCGCCGACCGCATCAAGCCCCGAAGATCTGTATCTGCGGCGCGAGCTTGCCGACGCCGTGGCGCGCGCGATCGCCGACCTGCCGACTCGGTGCCGTGAGATCTTCTTGCTACGCCGCCACCAGCAGCTCAGCTATCACGAGATCGCCTCGCGCGCCGGCGTGTCGCTCGGCACGGTCAAGTCTCAGATGTGGCGCGCGACGGTGCTGCTCAAGGAAAAACTCGCGCCCTACCTCTTCATACTTTAGGCCTCCCCAGGGGTTCTCAAGATGAGAGCCCCATGTTCGAACACGCCGACCTGCTTCGCTTGATCGAAGGCGACTGCTCGCCCGAAGAGGCGGCCGCGATCCAGGCATGGATCGTCGCCGATCCAAAGCGCGGCGAGCTGCTGGACCAGCTGCGCGCGGTGTGGCGACTCACGGGCGACACCACGCGAGACTGGGACACCCCGGAATCGCCTGGGCGTCCCGAGCGCGCCAAGCCCACTTTGGAGCTCGTAGCGGCCCCCCCCAGGCGTCGTTGGTGGACGGCACCTTGGGCCACGCAGGTCGCGGCGTCAATCGCGGTCCTGCTTGTGGTGTCCCTGCTGTGGTATTTCCCCCGCCGTAGCGGTGCGTCCCACGCGTACGCCACGGCGCGTGGCCAACTGTCCTCACTGACGCTATCAGACGGTTCTCGTGTACTGCTCGGCGTCGACACCCGCTTGCGGGTGCCGCGGGATTACGGGGGCCGCAGCCGGACGGTGGACCTCGAGGGTGAGGCGTACTTCGTCGTGGAGTACGACGCGAAGCGCCCCTTCATCGTACGCACGGAGCACGCGTCGACGCAGGACCTCGGCACCGAGTTCGCCGTCCGCGCTTACCGGCAGGAAGCCTCAATGCAGGTCGTGGTCGCCGAGGGCCGGGTGGCACTACGCGGCTTGGCGCGTGTCGACTCGGTGCTCGTGACGCTGCGCCCGCGCGAACGTGCCGTGCTTGACTCGGCCGGCGGGGCCACGGTCATGCGCGATGTTCCGCTGGCGAACTATCTCGCCTGGACTCGTGGGGCGCTGTTGTTCGACGACGCGCCACTCGCCCGCGTTATCGCGCAGCTCGAACGCTGGTACGATCTCGAGATCGAGGTCGACGAAGCATTGGCCGAGGAGCGGGTCACGATCTCCTTCATGGCCAAGTCGGCCGACGAGGCGGTCAAAGCCTTGGCACAGGTGCTCAACGTCCGCGCCACGCGGACTGGACGACTGGTGCGCTTTGTCCCGGTTCGCCCGCGACACTAGACGGAGGAAACTGGCTATGCGGTTCTCGATCATGTTGGTGATGGTGGGCATGCCGACGGCCCCCTGCGCCGCCCAGTGGCAAATCGAGCCACGTCCACCACTCGATAACACGGTAACCCTCGCGCTGGAGCGCGTGTCGTTGAAGGACGCGCTCGACGAAGTCGCGCGGCGCGCCGGCGTTCGCATCGCGTATTCGCGTCGGGTCGTACCGCTGGAGCGGTGGGTCTCCATGCGGCTCGACGCGGTCTCCGTCCGCGTCGCGCTGGACCAGCTACTTCAGGGCACCGGTGCCGTGCCGACGGTTGACCGAACCGGCCAGATTCTCCTCGTCTCCGACGCGCCGGACGGGCGGGCGCGACGGCAGACGGGCTCGATCGCCGGGACCGTCCGGGATGCGGCCAGTGGCACGTCCCTCCTGAACGCACGGGTATCACTCGTTGGCACCCGGTTCAGTGTGGAGACCGGGACGGACGGCCAGTTCACTATCGCTGACGTACCGCCGGGGACGTACCGGCTGCGCGGCCGCGCGCTTGGCTACGTTCCGGCCGATACGAGTATCGCCGTGCAGGACGGTCAGCAGACGGCTGTCGACTTCCATCTACGGCCCAGCGCTATCGAGCTCAACCCTGTGGTCGCGATCGGCTATGCGACAATCGAGAAGCGGGATCTCACGGGAGCCGTGGCGTCGGTGTCCGCCGACGAATTCGAGACCAAAGCCGCGCCTACCGTCACGCTCTCCAGCGGGCTGCAGGGTAAGGCGCCCGGTGTCCAAGTGACGTCGAACACCGGCATGCCCGGCGGCGGCGTGCGCGTCCGCGTCCGCGGCACCGGCTCGATCAGCGCGAACAGCGAGCCACTGTACGTGATCGACGGCATCCCGGCGGAGCAGGGAACCTCCTCGCAGGATCCCAAGGCCAACCCGCTGATGTCGATCGACCCCAGCGACATCGACGCGATCGATGTGCTGAAGGACGCATCCGCGACCGCGATCTACGGATCGCGCGGCGCAAATGGCGTCGTGATGGTGACGACCAGACGCGGCCGCCGTGGGGAGAGTCGGCTCACGCTCGAAACGAGCGCGGGCTACCAGGACGTCTCGAAGACGATCCCGGTGCTCTCCGGACCGGATTTCATGCGGCTCTCGAACGAGGCGCGGATCAATGCCGGCAGCACGCCCCTGTATACCGACTCGATGATCGCCGTGGCGCCGACGTACGACTATCCGTCGATGATGCTACGGACGGCTCCCCAGGCGACCCAGGCGCTCACCTTCTCCGGCGGCGACCAACGCCTGCGGTACCTGCTCAGCGGGAATTACACGTCCCAGAAGGGTATCGAGCTCGGTTCGGACTTCAGACGATATGCCGGGCGTCTCAACGTCGACGCCGATATGAGCCCCCGGTTTCGGGTGAGCACGAGCCTGAGCTTTACGCGCGTCGCCCGCAATGCGCCGCTGGTCGAAAACGGCTCGGTCGGCAACAGCGCCAACGGGATCCAGGCGGCGATGGAGTTCGCCCCGTTCTCACCGCCCCGGAACCCTGACGGGACCTGGGTCAAGACGTCGCCGACGACCGAGCCAGTGCCGAACCCGATCGCGAACGCGACCGAGCTGACGGATCTGAACACGACATCGCGCTTGCTGGGAAACGTCGTCGCCGAGCTCGATGTCACGCCCGCCCTGCGCGTGCGGAGCACGTTCGGGGGGAATTTCCAGTTCGACGGCATCCACAACTACGCCCCCCGCACTATCCTCGCCGGCGGGTTCGCCGGGAACGGATGGATGTCCTCCAGTCAGAGCCGGGATCTGATCAATGAAAACACCGTTACGTATCACCGCGCCCTGGGGCCCGGCAATCTGGACCTGATGGGCGACGTCTCGGTGCAGACGACCTACAACGAGAACCTGCGCGCCGACGGCTCCATCTTCGCGACCGACGAGTTCAACGTCTACAACCTCGGCTCGAGCGCGCAATTCGCCGGGATCACGAGTGGCACCTCCGACGCGGCCATGCTCTCCTATCTCGGCCGGGCCGTCTACAACGTGTCCGACAAGTACATCTTCACCCTGAGCAGCCGCTACGACGGCTCGAGCCGGTTCGGCGCGCACCACAAGTGGGCCTTCTTCCCCTCCGGCGCGTTCGCCTGGCGGGTCTCGGACGAAGGCTTCATGCAGCACCAGTCGATCGTCAATGACCTGAAGCTGCGCCTCAGCTACGGCCAGGTCGGCAATCAGGCGGTGGGCTCCTATCAGTCGCTCTGGCTGCTTGGTGTGGGGTTCTATTCCTTCGGCACGACGGAGGTCCCGGCGTTGACGCCGGGCGGCAACAAGCCCAATCCCGACCTGAAGTGGGAACAGCAGACCCAGCTGAACGCGGGGCTGGACGCGGCGCTCTTCAACAACCGGCTGTCGCTCACCCTCGACGTCTACCGCGCGAAGACCGAGGACCTGCTTTTCTCAGTGACGCTGCCATCTACCACCGGGTTTGGCAGCCAGCTGCAGAACATCGGGTCGGTACAAAACCGGGGCGTGGAGCTGTCGCTCAGCACCCTCAACATCCAGCGAGACCGCCTGACCTGGCGGACCACGCTGAACCTGGCGGCCAACCGCAACAAGGTCCTCAACCTCGGCGTGGCGCGCGAGCTGTTCTTGAGCCCGCGAACCGGCAACTTCTTCAGCCCCGGCGACATCTACATCCTGCGCGTAGGCGAGCCGGTCAGCTCCATCTACGGATACCGTGTCACCGGCCTGTGGCAGCCGGGCGATCAGTGCTACCTGAAGAATCCCGCTTCGAACTGCGTGCCGGGCGAGTACAAGATCGTCGACACGAACGGCGACAGCTCGATCACCGCGGCCGACCGGCAGATCCTCGGGCACGGCGATCCTGCCTTCTACGGCGGTCTCGTGAACACGTTGACCTACGGGCCGTTCTCGCTCGACGCGGTCGTCAACTTCACCGAGGGCAACAAGATCATCAACGCCGGGAAGGCCTACGGTGAGCTGCTCCTGCTCCAGAACAACGAGCGCAAGACGGCGCTCGACCGTTGGACCCCGACCCACACGAATACGGACATCCCGCGGGCCAACCAGGGCCGGCCGCGCCGCCTCTACAGCACGCTCGTGGAGGAGGGATCCTACGTTCGTCTTCAGGCTCTCACGCTCGGCTACCAGCTCCCCGCGAGCCTGATTCCACGCGCTACCTCGGCCCATGTGTACGTCACGGGCCAAAACCTCTGGATCGCGACGCAGTACTCGGGATTCGATCCGGACGTCAACAGTATGGGCGGCGATCCGCGATTCGGCGGCATCGACATAGGCGCCTACCCGCGGTCGCGGGTCTGGAACTTCGGCCTCAGCGCCACCTTCTGAGCCAGGGAAAGGAGCGACTCACATGACAAGCAGGCAGCTGACGACGACCGTGGCCCTCGCCCTCGGACTCGCGGGCGCCGCATGCTCCGATCTCCTGAACGAGGACCCGAAGGGGGCGACCACGATGGATGCCTTCTTCAAGACCGGGGCCGACCTGAACAACGCCACAATCGCCATCTACAACGCGCTGCGGGGGCTCCAGGGGCAGTCGCAATGGACGACCCCCGAGCTCGCTTCCGATCAGATCCGCGCCGACAACCGCGAGCCGAACGCCGGAACGTACGGGCCCGACCGTCTCGACTGGGACGCCAGCACCGGCCGCACCGACCAGTACTGGCCGACGGGATACGCCATGATCACCCGGGCGAATCTCGTCCTCGCGCGGGGTCCCGGCATCGAGGTGCCGGCGCCGCTCGCTCAGATGAAGGCCTACAATCTCGCCGAGGCCAAGTTCTTCCGCGGCTACGCGTACTTCATGCTGACCAGGGCGTACGACGGCGTGCCGCTGCTGTTGACGCCCGAAGAGCAGGAGAACCTGCGTCCCACCCGTACGCCCTACGAACAGGTCCAGCAGGCCGCCATCGCCGACCTGACCGACGCTCAGGCCGCCCTCCCGGCGACGTGGGGTTCCACGGACAGCTACGGCGTTCCCACACAGGGTCGCATTACGAAGGCCGCCGCGCAGATGGCCCTCGCCGATCTGTATTTGTGGCGGTCGAGTTTCATGGGGAAGAACGAGTGGCAGCAAGCGTCGGACTGGGCGGACAGCATCATCGTCTCCGGCGGCTGGCGCTTGAACGATGACTATTTCAGCACGTTCCTGCCTCGAAACAAGTTCGGGAACCGGGAGATGATCTTCACCATCAACAACTCGGGGCTGAACGGCCGCACGAGCAGCATTTTCCAGCTGTTCTATTACCCGCGCGATTGGGGACTCGACCTGGGCCAGGGCGGGGGTTGGGGTCTCATTCACCCCACCACGTGGTTCTTGAACAGCTACATGCCCGGCGATTACCGAAAAGATGCTGGCTACGTCAACAGCGGCTGCAGCTTCGATGGAAAACACTGCATCACGCCGCCCGACACGTTCGCGGACGGACGGATGTCGTGGAAATACGTCAAGAGCGACGGCGGAGCCAATTGGGGCCTGAACGACGTCGATGTGCCGCTGTACCGCTATGCTGAAACGCTACTGATCTACGCCGAAGCGCAGAACGAGCTGGGCAACACCCTCGTCGCGACGCAGTACCTAAACATGGTTCGCGCCCGCGCGCGGAAAGGGACGGGAGTGGAGAACCGAACGGAGCCGGCTGACTACCCGTCACCGGGCGATACGCTCGGACTCCGCGATGCGATCTTCATGGAGCGTGCCTGGGAGCTCGCCTTCGAGGCCAAGCGCTGGTTCGACTTGGTGCGCCGCGATTCCGAAGAGCCCGGCTACTGGCTCAACAGCCTCCAGGCCCACGATCCCAACGCCAACCGGGCAGGCAAGCTCGTGACCTACCGGAAGCGATTCCCGATTCCGCAGTCCCAGATCAATGCCAATCCGGCGCTGTGCCAGAACGCCGGGTACGGCGGGACCCCGTGCGGTACCGGTGTGCAACCGTGAGGACAGATGCGAACAGCGATCGGCTGTCTCAACATCAAGACGGTGCTCGTCTACGCGGGCAGCTCGCTCGAGCGGCTGTATGCTCGGCACGTTAAGGAATCAATCCATCGCAGGCGACATCATTCCTCGCGGGGACGAACTTTCACAAATGCCCTGTACAGCCACACGTCGTAGACGATCTTCAGCGTACCCGCGATGAAGAACGGGAAGTTGATCAGCGTGGGCTGCGCGAACAGCAAGCCGGCAAATGCAGGAGCGACAGCCGCGCCCGTCGTGCGCGCCACGCCGGTAATGCCCGCCGCTGCCGACCGCTCTTCCGGCCGCACGACTGCCATCAGATATGCCTGCCTGGTCGGCACATCCATCTGGCTGATGCTAAAGCGCGTAAATAGGGCCAGAACGGCGAGCGGGAGCGTCGGCATCAATGGCACCAGAATCAGCAGCAGGTTCGATGGCAGGTGTGTAAACACCATCGTGTTCACGAGCCCAAAACGCGCGGCGAGTCGCGAGGCCAGTAGCGCGGACACGCCGGCGAGGACGTTGGCCCCGAAGAAGATCATTCCCAGGTTCGCGGGGCTTACGCCGAAGCGCAGATAAAACCAGTAGGCCGTGAAGCTTTGCACGACGAACCCGCCCGCGAACGAATCGAGCGCGAACAGCGCGGCGAGTTTCAGCACGATCGGGCGTGATCGATTCACACCGAGCCGCGACCCGCGGGGCACGTCGATCACTTCCACGGCCGGTGAGAGGCGCGTGAAGCTCACAGCTAGCACCAAGCCAACGACGGCATAAAGTATGACGACCAGGCGATAGCTTCGTAACGGAGTCGCCCCCGTCTGCTGGAGCGCGTGCAGCAGAGCGCCCACGCCGAGCGAACCTGCCGCGGTCGCGAAGGCACCCACGAGCGTGTACCAGGCGAATGCCGATGTCCGGTGTTGCACCTGAACGACGTGCGCCAGCGCCGCCTGTTCAACGGGCAGGAAGGGCCCGACTTCGTTGCCGCTCGGGCTGATCACGCCGATAGTCGCGGCAAGCAAGAGAATCACAAAGTTGCTGGTGAGTGCGAAGAGGAGTCCGGCCATGGCCATGAGGATTGCGCCCACCACCAGCATGCGCCGGCGCCCCAGTCGGTCGGCGCGCGTTGTAAGGAAGAAGGAAACGAGCGTGTCGCCGATCAGGGTCAGCGTCAACAACAAGCCGATTTGCGCCGTGGTGAGCCCGAGCGCGGTGAGATAGAAGACCAGAACTACTGACAGGCTGCCGTACGCAAACAGGCGCAGGGAGCGTGTGAGCAGCAGCAGTCGCCGGTCGCCGGTGTGACCACTCAGGTGTATATGAGGGTCCTTCGCTGATAAACGCTCGCGCACGAGGTTAATCTATGTACGCCCGTTTGCCGCTCATCGCTCTCATCCTGTCGGCCCCGGTACTGGACGCGCAAACGCCGCTGGGCGCCCCGTGGGACTCGGTCGGCAAAATCCTGAAGACCACCGGCACGATGACGGGCGGCTACTACCGCTTCGGGTGGCCGCGCCGCGACATCACCCTCATGATCGGCGACGTCACCGTCGCGCCTGCGCTCGCGTTGGGCGCCTGGGCGGGATTCGCCGGCGACTCGGGAAACTCGACGGTGATGGGTGACCTCGTGCTCGCCCCCGACGAGGTCAAGGCCACGCTGGCGGAGCTCGCGACGCAGCGGATCGACGTCAGCGCCATCCACAACCACGTCGTGGGTGATCCGCAGGTCACGTACGTCCACTTCCACGCCGAGGGGCGGCCGCTCGACCTCGCGGCGCGAGTCGATCGAGTCCTGGCCCGCACGAAGACTCCTCGACCGGTGACGGCCCCCGCGCCCCAGCCGGTCACGATCGATACGGCGACGGTCTTCGGAACCCTCGGCCTTCGCGGGCGCGCGCAGGGCAACGTCGTCCAGCTCTCGACAGTGCTGGTGCCGGGAGCGGTGACCGTGCGTGGCCGCACGCTGAATCCCGCCCAGGCGTATGGCACCCCGATCAACATTCAGGTAATCGCCGGCGGGCGCGCGGTGGCGACCGGCGACTTCTCGATTACCGGTGACAAGGTCGGCCCGGTGTTTGGCGCGCTCACCGCGCACGGCATCACGGCCACCGCATTGCACAGTCACTTGGTGGGGGAAGAGCCGAAGATCTACTACATGCATTTCTGGGCCGACGGGCCATTGCCCGAGGTGCTCGGCGGGCTGCGGGCGGCGCTCGATGCCGCGCGCGCGTCGCCGTGATGGGCGCCTAATAGCGGAACGCGTACTGGAGCTTCACCAGCAGCTGATTCGACGTGAACGTGACCTCCGGCTCGGCCGTCAGCGGATCGCGCGTCCGCAGGTTGTGATTGTAGACGACGAAGAGGTCACCCAGCGGGTGATAGGTCCACCGCAGGCGCGTGTTGGTGCCGAGCGAGTGGGACTCGGTGTCGTACTGCACCAGGCTCGAGAGCTGCAGGTCGGGGGAGACATTGAGGCGCACGCGCGTTCCGACGAGATCCTGCCGGAATGTGCCCTCCGGCACCCTGCCTCGGTCGTACTCGCCCGAGAACTCCACGATCACGAGTGACGACGGTTTCCAGGCCCCTGTGATCTCGTACTGATCCAGCCGGCCGTCGTAGAATTTCCCAAACCACCAGGTGACCTGCGCGTTGAAGCGGCGCTTGGTGGCGAGCCCGGCCTCTAGCCGAAAGCGCAAGAACCGGTACGTCCCGGCGGGAATGGTGACGTTCTCGGCAACTTCGAAGGAATCGGCGAGCCGCTCGCCGGTGGGGACGATATTGAACTCGAAGCGATCGCCGCTCTCGAGCCGGCAGTTGACGGGCGCCATGAAATAGCGATAGCTCTGCCAGCCGCCGGACAGCCCCGTCACATAGCTAATCTCGTTTTCCCAGAAGCATTGCCGAATGTGGAGTGGCCCGATCGGCCGGCGCGGCCGCGGTTGCCAGACATAACTGAGGCGCCCGATCTGGACTCCGGGCCTCGGCACGAAACCGATGGACGGATCGAACGACGCGCCGAGTCGTTTGTAGCTGAAGCCGATGTCCCAGAGATCGTTGGGATACGCGAGCGCGATTCCGAGGGCGCTCCGATCGCTGCCGAGATCGTCGCGCCCCGATGTGAGGGCCCAGGCCCCCACGAGGAAATTCTTGTCGCCGCGAAATCGCGATGTCTGGTAAATCAGATCGGGACCCGCCATCCAGCTCCCGGAGCGCCCGAACGGATCGCCGGCGGTCGCGAGCACGCCGATCGACGACTCTCGCAACACATTCTGCTTGACGCGCACGACCGCCATCGTATTGGCGGTCGGCAATCCGCCAACCGCACCAGTTCGCACGGCCAGCGCGCCGACGTTCGTGCCGCCGAACCGGCCATTGACCTTGGCCCCGACATCGATAGGGACCTGCTGCGCTTCGCCGATACTATCCTCGACGAGGCCGATGCGGCGGCTGAAAAACGGAATCACATCCTCGTCCAGACCGATCCCAAAGTCGAAGATATCCGCCCCTTCCAGGAAAAACGTGCGCTTCTCTGGGAAGAACAGCGGGAATCGGGTGAGGTTGATGCGCCGGCTGTCGACCTCGGTTTCCGCGAAGTCGGTGTTGGCGGTGAGCGACGCGAGACCGTTGTTCCCGAGGCGCTCTGTGACGTCGAGGCTCGCATGGCTCTCGGCCAAGGTCGGCGCGGGAGCACTGTCGCGCGAGAATCCACCCGCCACCGACGGGCGCACGCTGAGTCCCACTCCGAGGTCGAACCGGGGCAGGCCGACCAGGAGTCCCGCGCGGCTCGGTTGCACGAGGTTGTAATCGCGCGCTGCGCTCGCCCAGCGGTCAGTTTCCTGCAAGCGCTGAATGCGGCGCTGGATGTTGAAGCCCCATCTATCGAGGCCCGGTCGAAAGAGCAGGCTCTTCAACGGGATGCGGATCTCCGCTTCCCAACCCAGTACCGTCCGCCTGGCTGCTGCCTCCCAGACGCCATCCCAATTCGCATTCTGTCCCTGGCCCTGGTTACTGACGAGTGCGTCGTAGCGCGCGCCATTGGGATTGATCGCGAACACGTAGCCCGACCGTCCGTCGAGATACGTATCGAGCACGATGGCGATGTGGTCTTCGTTGTCGAGTATCGCGTCACGTTGCCGGGCGTAGGCGACGATGCGCGAGGGGTCGGGATCGTCGGCCCGGACACCGATGATGATCGCGGCGCCGGTCGTGAGCACGCGGACCACGGTTCTCGCGGATGGGACGGCCCCTTCCGTGGGCTCGACCTGGCTCAGATTGGTAATGGAGTCTGCGGTGGTCCAGACAGGCTCGCTCAGCCTGCCGTCGATTCTGACGCCGGTTTTCGTCTCCGCGATGCGGAGTGCGGGGCGCTCTGGTGCTTGCGCCGCAGCTCGACCCGAGCTCAAGCATAGCCCAAGGAGAATGGCGCGGGGCGGTGCTATGGCGCTGCGCCCAGCGTGCTGGCTACAAACGGGGCCTCGTGTACCACGGCCGGCTTGCGCCGCGACAACACCAGCCACCACTCCCGCGCCGACGTAAACACCAGCATGGCGACGACGGCCAGGAAGAACAGCGCGATTGCGGCATCGAGGCGGTCGTTGAGGATCATGCGCGCCGCATTGGGATCCGCCGACTGCGCGAGCGACGCCGCGTGCGCCAGGAAGCCGAGCTTCGGATCAGCGGAGAAGATCTTCTGATACCCCGCCGTCATCGTCACGATGATCAGCCACGCGAGGGGACCGAGCGTCACCCAGACGTAGCGCTGGCGGCCCATCTTGATCAGGATCGTCGTCGCCACGCAGAGCGCCACGGCCGCGAGCAGCTGATTCGAAATCCCGAACAGCGGCCAAAGGGAGTTGATCCCGCCGAGCGGGTCCACGACGCCTTGATAGAGGAAAAAGCCCCATCCCGCGCACACCAGACCGCTCGCGATCACGACGCTCGGCAGCCACGACGTTTCGCCGAACTTGGGCCAGACGTGACCGACGATCTCCTGCAGCATAAAGCGCCCGACGCGCGTGCCCGTGTCGATGGTGGTCAGAATGAACAGCGCTTCGAACATGATCGCGAAGTGATACCACAAGGCGGACAGTGTCTTGCCGCCGAGGGCGCTGGTGAGGCCGGAAAAGATGTGCGCGATCCCCACCGCGAGAGACGGCGCGCCCCCGGTGCGCGCGATCAACGTCTGTTCGCCCATCTGCGCCGCCAGCGCCTGCATGTATTCGGGCGTCACCACAAATCCCGCCTGGTTCAACACGTCCGCTGCGCCCGCCAGCGCTGTGGGCGTCGTGTTCATGGCGAAGTAGACGCCGGGATCGAGCGTGCAGGCGGCGATCATCGCCATGATCCCGACGAACGATTCCATGATCATGCCGCCGTAGCCGATCATCCGCGCGTCGGTTTCGTGGGTGATCATCTTGGGCGTCGTCCCCGAGGCGACGAGCGAATGGAAACCGGAAATCGCGCCGCAGGCGATCGTGATGAACGCAAACGGGAATAACTTGCCGGCAAAGACGGGCCCCTCGCCGGCCGTGGCAAAGGGCGTCAGCGCCGGCATCTTGAGCGGCGGCAGGATGATCAGGATCGCGAGGCCCAGCACCAGCACCGTCGTGATCTTCAGGAAGGTCGAGAGATAGTCGCGCGGGCAGAGCAGCATCCAGACGGGGAGCACGGACGCAATGAAGCCGTAGGCGATCATCATCCCCGTGATGGACGTGCCGCTCTGCGTGAACGCCGCCGCCAGACCGGGGTGGCTCGCGACGCTCCCGCCGGCGACCAGCGCCATCAACAACAGCAGCGCCCCGATGATCGACGCTTCGCCGACCTTGCCCGGCCGCCACCGCTTCATCCACCAACCCATGAGCAGCGCAATGGGAATGGTGCAGGCGATCGTAAACAGTCCCCACGGCGATGCGCGTAACGCATTGACGACGATCAGGGCCAGCACGGCGAGCAGGATGATCATGATCGCGAGGACGGCGATCATCGCTGTCACGCCAGTGACCTTGCTGACTTCCTCCTTGGCCATCTGGCCGAGCGACTTGCCGTCGCGGCGCAGCGAGCAGAAGAGGATCGTAAAGTCCTGGACCGCGCCGCCCAGCACCACGCCGATGATGAGCCACAGCGTCCCCGGGAGGAATCCGAACTGCGCCGCCAGTACCGGACCCACCAGCGGACCCGCACCCGCGATGGCGGCAAAGTGGTGGCCGAACAGCACCCACCGGTTCGTTGGGACGAAATCATGACCGTTGTTGAAGCGCTCGGCGGGCGTCGCGCGGCGGGGATCGAGACCGAAGACTTTATTGGCGAGGAACTTCGAGTAGAACCGATAGCCGATGACGTAGGTGCAGACGGCGGCGATCAGCAGCCAGGCGGCGCTGATCGCCTCGCCGCGCGCGAGCGCGAGCACACCGAATGCGGCGGCACCGAGCAGCGAGACGGCAGCCCAGCCGACGATGGACAGCGGTCGCACGCGGCGTAAGTTGCGACGCCGCTTGCCGATGTTCAAGTTCGAACATAGGTTCGAACTCCTTGAGCCCCTCTGGTCCGTATCCCTGGTCGTCGAGCGGGGGGGGGCGCGCCGCCTCCGCGCCCGCGGTACAGGAGCGACCCCAACCCCAGCCGAAGCCCGAGTCCCTGAAGGGACGCGTCGTCATCGTCACCGGCGGCGCTACCGGCCTGGGCCGCTCCGTGGCGCTCGAGTTCGCGCAGAACGGCTGCGGTGTCGCCTTCAATTACGTCGAGATGCCGGGACGCGAAGTCGGGCCGCAAGCGTTGCTCACTGAGACGGCGATCAAAGCGTGCGGCGTTCCCTGTTACTCGGCGCTGTGCGATGTGCGTGAGATGGATTTGGTCGAGTACTTCGTGAGCGAAGTGCGCAGCAAGCTCGGCGGCGTCCACTACCTCGTCAATAACGCCGGCGTCACCCACGACGGCGCGCTCTGGCGACTGACACCCGAAGCCTGGTCCGAAGTCATCGACACCAATGTCACCGGCGCGTTCAACTGCATTCACGTCGTCGCCCCACACATGCGCGCCCAGCGTTTCGGCAAGATCGTCAACGTCGCGAGCCATCAGGCATTCCGGCCCGGCTTCGGCATCGCCAACTACGCCGCCAGCAAGGCGGCGCTCATCGGTCTCACCAAGGCCGCGGCCGTGGACCTCGGCTCGGCGGGGATCAACGTGAACGCGGTCGCGCCGGGTTTCGTGAAAACCGAGCTGCTCACCCAGTTGCCGCGCGAAGTGCTGGAGCGCGCGGAGCATGAGTCGGTGCTCGGCCGCGTGGCGGAGCCGGAAGATGTTTCGCGCGTGATCCTGTTCTTGTGCAGCGACGCGGCACGGCACATCACCGGACAGGTGATCGTGGTGGACGGCGGCCTCACGCTCGCTTAGATTGCGGCGCGTGAGTAACCCGTTGAAAACCAAATACTTGATAGGTGTCTGGTGTCTGGTGTCAGTGAGTCTTGCCTGTGGGGGGAAGAAGTCCTCGCAGACCCCGACTCCCGATCCCACCGCGCCGCTGCCAACCGCCGGTCTCGCCGGCCAGCGCGTTGCTATCACTCCGCTTGCACTGGTCGCCGCTGAGGACACACTCCATTGGGACGCCCTCATCGCGGACCGTCGCACCACGCTCGACAAGAGCGACAGCATCATCGGCACCTTGCTCACCGCGCGGGCGCCGGAAGTCACGTGGGTCGGCCCGGCCGAGCTGCGGCACGCGGCGCGGCGCGCGCCGGGCATCGCCGCCGATCCCGACCAGTTGGGAACGCCATTCCTGCGGGCTACGAACATCGTGGACGTGCCGGACCCGCTGCGATATCAGCTCCGGACCATGATGGGATTGGTGGGAGGACGATACGTCCTCGTGCCCGCAGGGCTCGTGTTCCGCCGGACGGTCGGACGCTCGGAGGGCCGGACGGCCACTGCCGAGCTATCCGTTGTCCTGATCGACTCGCGCGTTGGCAAGATCGGCTGGCGCACCACCGCTCGGGGCGAGGGCGATGATCCCTGGACCGCGCTCACGCGAGCGGTGAAGAGTCTCACACCGGGCCTCCCGTGACCGGGGAGGTCCGCGAAGCCACGCTGATCCGCGGCGATGGGATCGGTCCCGAGATCACCGAGGCTACGCTGCAAGTGCTCGACGCCCTGGGGATGCAGTTCGACTGGGACGAGCAGTACGGCGGCATGGCGGCCGTGGAAAAGGCTGGTACGCCGCTTCCCAACGCCACGCTCGACTCCATCCGCCGCACCCGGCTCTGCCTCAAAGGGCCGCTCACCACCCCCGTCGGTGGCGGGTATCGCTCGGTCAATGTGGCGCTGCGCCAGGAGTTCGATCTCTACGCCAACGTCCGGCCTACCAAGACGATCGTTCCGGGTGGACGCTATGAGCATGTCGATCTCGTCATCATCCGCGAGAACACGGAGGGGTTGTACGTCGGTCTCGATCACACGTTCAAGATCGGCGGCGACCGGCGGGCCATGGCGCAGGCGATGTCGATCGTCACGCGCGAAGGGAGCGAGCGCATCGCGAAGTACGCGTTCGAGTACGCCAAGATGCACGGCCGCAAGAAAGTGACGATCGTGCACAAGGCAAACATTCTGAAGGCGACGTCGGGGCTGTTTCTCGAGGTCGCGCGGCGCGTCGCCGAGCAGTACGCCGGCTCGATCGCCTCGGACGACAAGATCGTCGACAATACCGCCATGCAGCTCGTCATCAAGCCCGAGCAGTTCGACGTCATCGTCACGACGAATCTGTTCGGTGACATTCTGTCCGACGAAGCGGCCGGGTTAATCGGCGGGCTGGGGCTCGCGCCGGGCGCCAATATCGGGACGCACGCCGCCATCTTCGAGCCGGTGCACGGCTCGGCGCCGGACATCGCGGAGAAGGGGATCGCCAATCCTTCGGCGCAAATGCTCGCCGCTGCGATGATGCTCGATCACTTGGGCGCGCTCGAGGCCGGCAAGCGGCTGCGCTGCGCGCTCGAGGCGGCCATCGTGCAGGACAAGATCCGCACACCGGATTTGGGGGGACGTGCTGCTACGGCCGAGTTCGCCCGCGCCGTGGTTAAGCGGGTTAGGGCCTAGCCATCCGTGCGCGAAATGCGGCGAAAACACCGCCGGTATCGCGATTGGTGGGCTGTGCCCCAACTGTACCCGGCTGCTCGAGCGGCGGGCGAGCAGGATCGCGCGGCTGGTAGCCATCGGCACGACCGTGCCGCTTGCGGTGTATGTGGCCCTGGCACTGCCTGTGGAGCGGACGGCCCGGCTGGTGGGGGCGGCGTGCGTGCTCCTGTGGTACGTGTTGACGTTTCTCATAGCAAAACGCGTAACACTGGAGTTTCTCAAATGAGGCTATTGGCTATTGGCTATCGGCTATCGGGGGTGCTGGCCCTCCTCGGAGCTCCCCTTGCAGCACAGACATCGCTTTCCATTTATAGAGATGGCCGAGTGGTGGTGCGGCGTACGCTGCCGCAGGCGCTGCAGCAGGGACGCAACGCGCTGACGCTGCGGCTCGAGGCTCTCGATCCGGCGACGTTGTTCTCAACCGACACATCGGTTTCCGTGTCATCAGCGACCGTTCGCTATCCCAGCACGGCAAGCGACGCGTTAGCACGTGCCATCGGCCAGACAATGTCGTTTGTTCGCAGCAAAGGGGATACGATCCGCGCGACCGTCGTGCGCGTGGACCCGCCGCAGTACAAGCTTTCCGATGGTCGATTGCTGCTCGGCTCGCCGGGCGAGCCCCTATTCCCGGCGGAGCTGGTTCGCACAACTCCGGAGGTGCAGCTCGTGCTGGATGCCGGACGTGCGCGCCAGCGGACCGAGCTTGCCTACGTCGCGCAGGGAGCGTCGTGGGAGGCTCTTTATCAGGTGATCCTGACGAGTGCCCGCGCTCAGGTGACGGGAACAGCAACCGTGACGTCGCAGACGGTACGCGCCGATAGCGCCGACATCCAGCTCGTTGCGGGAGCGATTCGTCGTACGCGGGCGCCGGCGGCTCCAGCCGACGCGGGAGTGCGGTGGATGGTGAGGGGTCAGCTCGCAGTTGCAGAGGAGGAGAAGGCGTCTGCCACCGAAGAGGCCGTAGGTGAGACGCACGTGTACCAGCTCCCCGGTCGCCTCTCGATCGAACCCAACGTTCCCGTGACGACCGCGCTCTTCCCGCGCAGCTCGGCACCGGTCACTCAAGAGCTCATCGTCCCGGGAGTGTTGCCGTGGCGTGGATGGATTGGGCAGAATCCCGAGCCCGATCGTGTTCCGGTCCAGGTCTGGTACACGGTCAAGCGCGCTGCCAAGACACCGTTCGGCGACCGGCCGCTGCCGGCTGGCACGGTGCAGCTCTACCAGGCCGACTCGAGCGGCCGGGTACAGCTGATCGGTGAAGCGTCCAACAATCACACCGCGCCTGGGCGGGACTTGCGCGTGCAATCGGGCGATGCGTTCGACGTCACCGCCGAGCGGGTGCAGACCGATTTCAATCAAGAGCAACTGCCGCCCATTCGACGCGGCATGCCGAATCGCCAACGGGTGACCGCGGCATATCGCGTGACGATGGCGAACGCGAAGACGGAGGCGGTCAACGTGGACGTACGTGAAGCGCACTTCGGGAGCTGGAAGATCATCGAGAGCAGCGTTCCCCCGGAGAAGTTGTCTTCGACCGAGTCTCGCTTCCGCGTCGCGGTGTCCGCGGGTGGCGAAGCGACGTTGACCTACACAGTGCAAATCGAGCAATGACGGTTCAAATCGCTCATATCGGGGATATGCATTTCGGGGGGCTGGCGAACGTGCCGGTGGTCGAGGCGCTGGAGCGGATGCTGCCCGACCTCCGGCCCGACGCCATCGTGATCGGCGGCGATCTCTCGCAGCGCGCGCGCCACGGCGAGTTCCAGCGCGGCCGGGCGTTCGCCAATCTCGCGCGCGCGACCGCGCCCGTCCTCGTGATTCCCGGCAACCACGACGTGCAGTGGTGGCGCCGGCCGCTCATTCCGTTCAGCAAGGACGCCGTCTACGAGAAGTATCGCAGCTACTTCGGCACCGACCTCACGCCGACGCTCACGATTCCTGGCGGTGCGGTGATCGCCTCCGTGCTCACGGCGCACGGTGTGGCGTGGGGCTCGCTCACCCTGCGGCTGCGCGACGTCGCCGTGAAGGGCCATCTTCCCCAGAGCGAAATGCAGCGGGTGCAGACCGTCTTTGAGCAGGCGGAGGCCGGCCTGCCGCGTGTGCTCGTGATTCATCACAATCTGTTGCGCGGCGAGATGTCGCAGCGCATGGGTCTCGCGCGGTGGCGGCGCGCGCAACGCCGCATCCTCGACGCCGGCACGGATGTGGTGCTGTGCGGCCACGACCACCAGGAAGGCGCCGAGCTGCTCGAGGGTCGGGTCGCCGTGTCGACCGCCGGCACGCTGTCGACGCGAGCGCGGGGCGGGCGGCCGGTCTCGTTCAACTTCGTCACCATCGACCCTTCTGCCGTGCAGGTAACGTTCTTTCGCTGGGAATCCGCCAAGCAGCGGTTTCAGCCTTCAGATACGGCTGCATTCGCCCGTCGCAAGGCCGCCAGCCTGGAGCCTCAAGCCGCGCAGTAGAGTAGCTTTGGCGTCTGCGCAACTTTTCTCGGAGCGTGTGACTGATGTCTGCGAAGTTCCAAGGCGTGGATTTTTATAGCACCGATGGTCTGTTGAGTGAAGAAGAGCGTGCGATCCGCGACACCGTCCGCGCCTGGGTCGACGACAACCTCATGCCGGTCATCGGCGAATCCTACGTCGCGGGCAAATTCCCCAAACAGCTGATCCCCGGCATGGCGGAGCTCGGTCTGTTCGGCGCGAATCTCCCCGAAGCGTACGGCTGCGCCGGACTGAACAACGTCGCCTACGGGCTGATCATGCAGGAGCTCGAGCGCGGCGACTCCGGCGTGCGCTCGTTTGCCTCGGTCCAGGGCGCGCTCGTCATGTATCCGATCTACACGTTCGGCACCGAAGCACAGAAGCAGGAATGGCTCCCGCACATGGCGAGCGGCAAGGTGATCGGCTGCTTCGGACTGACAGAGCCGGACTACGGGTCGAATCCGGCAGGCATGATCACCGTCGCCAAAGAGACGAAGGACGGCTGGGTCCTGAACGGCGCCAAAATGTGGATCACGAACGGCTCTACGGCGCAGGCTGCGATCATCTGGGCCAAGACGGGCAAGATCGACGATGCTGACTCCATCCGCGGCTTCATCGTGCCGACCGACACGAAGGGATTCTCGGCGAAAGACCAGAAGGGCAAGCTGTCACTGCGGGCGAGTGATACGAGTGAGCTGGTGCTGCAGGACGTGCAGCTTCCCAAGACGGCCCTGTTGCCGAAGTCGGGCGGTCTCAAGTCGCCGCTCATGTGTCTCACCGCGGCGCGCTACGGGATCGCGTGGGGCGCAGTCGGCGCGGCGATGGCGTGCTACGACGAAGCGGTGAGCTACGCGAAGCAGCGCGTGATGTTCGGCAAGCCCATCGGCGGGTTCCAGCTGCAGCAGGCGCGCCTGGCGGACATGCTCACGGAAATCACCAAAGCGCAGCTCTTGTGTGTGCAGCTGGGAAGATTGAAGGACCAGGGTACGGCGACGCCCCAGCAGGTGAGCCTTGCCAAGCGCAACAACGTGAACATGGCGACCGACATCGCGCGCGAGACACGCCGCCTGCTGGGCGCGAACGGGATCCTGGCGGAGTACCAGGCCATGCGGCACCTCGCAAACCTCGAATCGGTGTACACCTACGAGGGGACGCACGACGTCCATACACTCATTCTGGGCCAGGAGATTACCGGCTTGAGCGCCTTCAACTAGAAACCACCTCTCACCGCCTCTCGTCATATCAGCCATGCCTGTCGCGTTGTTGCTCGTCCTTGCTCAAACTCAGCTGGTCGACATTCAGAACCTCACCCCTCGAGAACATCGGGTGAGCAGCTTCGTGTTGACCGCACCCCAGGATGTGAAAATCACCGCCACCGGTGCTGAGCCTTGGCCGGACCGGCTGCGCAGCCGCGACGACGAGCACTGGCAGGACGACGAGCAGACGACGTGGCCGGCCGCTGCCTGGATTCTCGATGCGCGCACGCGCGCGGTCGTCTGGGACATGCGTGCGGTGGACACGCAGCGCGAATCCAACGGCCTGCGCCGGTTCTCCGGCACCGTGCACCTCCCGGCCGGCACGTACGAGGCGCATTACGCGTCGTATCCCGCGTCTTCCGTCTCCTGGAACGGCGACATCAATATCAGCCTGAGGGAAATCATCCGGCTCGGCCGGCGCGTGAAGTACGGCGGTCCATACGTCGAGACTGAGCTGTACAAGCAGTTCGGTCTCAACATCGAGGGCGCGGGCCGGATTGCTTCTCAAGACGAGATCAACGCCGCGCATGCGGCGTTCACCGCATCCGCGATCGTGACGCTCGTCCCCGACCGCAACAGCGCCATCCGGAAGGGGTTCGAGATCACCCGGCCCACCAGCGTCGAGGTCTACGCCATCGGTGAGCTGCGGCGCGACGGCGATTTCGACTACGGCTGGATCATGAACGCCGACACGCGCAAGCGCGTCTGGACGATGACCTACGCCGGCACCGATCCCGCCGGTGGCGCGGCGAAGAATCGCATGGCGCATGAGACGCTACAGATCAAGCCCGGCCATTACGTCGCCTACTTTGTGTGCGACGACTCGCACGGCCCTGATGAATGGAACAACGTCCCGGCGACCGATCCCGAGTTCTGGGGCCTGACGCTGCGCGTCGCCGACCGGGCGGCACGCGCGTCCGTCAAGCCATTCCAATACGAACCCGTTCCGCAGGGCCAAACGATCGTATCCCTCATCGGCGTCAGGGACGACGAGTTGCGCGTGGAGGGCTTCACGCTGAAGCGCCCGATGGACGTGCATGTCTACGCGTTGGGCGAGGGCACTGACGACCACATGTCCGACTCCGCCTGGATCGTGGACGCCGAGCGTCACCGGCCCGTGTGGGCGATGCGCTACGCGAATACCGAGCAGGCGGGCGGCGCCGAGAAGAACCGGTTGTTCGACAGCAAGATCCGCCTCCCCGCCGGCGACTATCTCGTGTACTACCACAGCGACGGCTCGCACTCCTACAACGACTGGAATGCCGCGCCACCGCCCGAGGAGCGCTTTTGGGGTGTGAGCCTGTTTCCGGAGAGCCGGCGGCTAAACCCCACCGTCGTCGCGCCGTTCCGGCGGACCGGGCGCGGCAACACACCGGCGCTGTCACAGCTCACTCACATGGGTAACGACGAAGACGCGAGCGCGACGCTTCGGCTCACCGAGCAAACGCGTCTGCGCGTACTGGCGCTGGGCGAGGGCCGCGATGGCGAAATGTTCGACCGCGGATGGATCGAGGACTCCAGCGGCCACACCGTCTGGGACATGAAGTACGAAGAGACCGAGCCCGCGGGCGGCACCGACAAGAACCGTCTGTTCGACGGCGTCATCACGCTTCCCGCTGGGACCTACTCACTGCGCTACCGCTCGGACGGCTCGCACTCGTACGACCACTGGAACGACGACCCACCGGACGATCCCGAAAGTTGGGGCATCTCCGTGTTCCGCATGGCGCGGCGCTAGCGTAGCTTTCCGTCCTCATGAAAATCGCTGTGTGCATCAAACGCGTGCCCGATTCGGAGACGCGCGTCAAAATCGCTGCCGACGGCAAAAGCCTCGACGCTGCGGGAGTCAAGTTTGTCCTCAACCCCTACGACGAGTTCGCGGTCGAAGAGGCGCTGCGCCGTAAGGAAACAGCTGGTGCCGGCGAGGTCGCCGTCATCTGCCTTGGACCGGCCGCAGCCCAGGAGACGATTCGCACCGCCCTGGCGATGGGCGCCGATCGCGGCGTCCTGTTACAAGCGGACAAGATCCCTGCCGATCCCTTCGAGACCGCCAAAGTCATCGCGGCCGAGCTGAACAGCACGAGCTGGGATCTGATCCTGTTCGGCCGCATGGCGATCGACGATTACAACACCCAAGTCGGGACGCTCGTGGCCGAGCTGCTGGGCCTGCCGTGCGTAACCGCCGTCTCGCACCTCGACCTCGAGGGAACGAAGGGAGTGGCCGAGCGTGAGATCGAAGGCGGCATCGAGGTCGTGGACTTTCCCCTTCCTGCCGTCCTCACGACCGACAAGGGCCTCAACGAGCCCCGCTACCCCGCCCTCAAGGGCATCATGGCGGCGAAGAAAAAGCCACTCGAGGTGAAACCGGTGCAGCCTGGCGTTGGCGCGCTCGAAGTCGCCGCGCTCACGCCGCCTCCCGAGCGGAAGGAAGGAAAGATCGTCGGTGAGGGTGCGGGCGCGGTGGGTGAGCTGGTGCGGCTGCTCCGCGAAGAGGCCAAGGTCCTGTGACGACACTCGCCGTGCTGGAGCAGCGCGACGGCACGCTCCGGAAGATTTCGCACGAGGTCGTGACTGCCGCGCAGCGTCTCGGTGGAGCCGTCGAAGCTGTTGTCTGCGCGACCGGCCCCGTGCAGGGCGCCGACCAGCTAGGAAAGTTCGGCGCGGACAAAGTTGTCACCCTCACCAACCCCGCGTTTGCCAGGTACGCGCCCGAAGCGTGCGCACAAGCACTGGCCGAGCGTGCGAAGCAGGGGGGCTATCGCACAATCGTCTTTGGCGCGACTGCCACCGGCAAAGACCTCGCGCCCCGGGTCGCGGCGCAGCTCGGTGTGGGCGTAGCCGAAGATCTCACCGATCTCGCCGCCGATGGCGGCGGCCTGGTGGTCACCCGGCCGGTGTACGCCGGGAAGGCGCTCCTGAAGGTCAAAGTCGCGGCGCAGCCGGCCGTGGTGTCGCTGCGACCCAACGTGTTTACGCCGGTGGAGCGGCCCAAGGCCGGCACGGCCGAAACGGTCGCGGTGAATGTCGCAGCCGGTCGTGTAACGGTGCGCGAGATCAAGGCCGCACCGGCGGGCACACTCGATGTCGCGGAGGCGCAGATCATCATCTCCGGCGGCCGTGGTCTGAAAGAGCCTGCCAACTTCAAGGTGCTCGAGGAGCTCGCACGCGCGTTTGGCGGTCAGGCAGCGGTGGGCGCGTCGCGCGCGGTGGTCGATGCGGGATGGCGGGCACACGCCGATCAGGTGGGGCAGACGGGGAAGACTGTGAGTCCGTCGCTGTACATCGCGGTCGGGATCTCCGGGGCGATCCAGCATCTCGCCGGCATGCGGACGTCGAAAGTGATCGTGGCGATCAACAAGGACAAGGACGCGCCGATCTTCAAAGTTGCGGACTACGGCGTGGTGGGCGATCTGTTCGAAATCGTTCCGAAGCTGACTGAAGAGATTCGCAAGCTGCATGGATAAGATCGTTCCTGCTCAGTATCAGCCCGCGCTCCCCTTAGAAAAACTCATCCTCCAAGACGGCTCCGACGGAGCGGGCGACCGCATGGAGCTCGACGTCCTCATTGTCGGCGCCGGGCCCGCGGGGCTGGCCTGCGCGATCGAGCTGGCCAAACTCGCAAAGGCGGACGGCACCGAGCTCAACATTGCCGTCCTGGAGAAGGCCGAGGCGTTGGGGGAGCATTCGCTCTCGGGCGCCGTCGTGAATCCGCGCGCCTTCCGCGAGCTGTTGCCGGATCTGAAGGACTCCGACTTTCCGTTCCGCGGGCCGGTGACGAAGGAAGCGGTCTATCTCCTGACTCCAGGCTCCAAGCTCCGGCTGCCCACGCCACCGACCATGCACAACCGCGGCCATTACGTCGCGTCGTTGTGCGAGATCGTGCGTTGGCTTGGCGCCAAAGCCGAGGAGCTCGGCGTCAATCTGTTCACCGGATTCCCGGCGGCGCAGCTGCTGGTGCGCGACTCGGCGGTGGCCGGCGTCCGCACCGCGGCGGCGGGACTCGATCGGGACGGGACACCGACGGCCGGCGGAGGAGGCCAGGCGCCCAACGATCTTGTCGCGAAAGTCACGGCGCTCGCCGAGGGGACGAGGGGGTTGCTGGCCCAGGCGTGGTGCCAGTGGCAACGCGTGCCGTCGGCAAATCCCCAGATCTTCGCGCTCGGCGTAAAAGAGCTGTGGGAGACGACGCAGCCGCTCGATCGCGTGATCCACACGCTGGGGTGGCCGCTGCCGAGCGACGCCTTTGGCGGGAGCTTCGTGTACCCGCTCGAGCCAAACCTCGTCGCCCTGGGGCTGGTCGTGGGTCTCGATTACCGCGACGCGGCGCTCGACGTCCACGTCCTGTTGCAGCAGTTCAAACAGCACCCGCTGGTCCGCGCGCTGCTCGCCGGCGGCGAAATGATCGAGTGGGGCGCGAAGACGATTCCCGAGGGCGGGTTCTATTCGTTGCCCGAGCGGCGCTCCGGCGACCGCGTCGTTTTGCTGGGCGATGCCGCCGGATTCGTGGATGTGCCGTCGCTCAAGGGCATTCACTACGCGATGCAATCGGGGATCTATGCGGCGCGCGCGATCTTTCACAACCTCAAGGACGGATCCGCACTCACAGAGTACGATCGGCTGGTGAATGCGTCATACGTCGCCGCCGATCTCTACCGCACCCGCAACATGCGGCTGGCGTTCCGCGATGGCTTCTACCTGGGCGGGATCCAGGCCGCGCTCATGACGTTGACGGGCGGCCGGTTCCCCGGCCGGAAGTACCGGATGCATGCCGACGCGGAAGTCGAGCGGCGCGTCTCGACACCATCAGGGGTGGTCAAGAGTGGGATCAGCAAAGTGGACGCAGTCTTCAAGTCCGGGAATGCCACGCGAGACACGATTCCCAGCCACCTTATCGCGGCGCAGGATGTGCCCTCAGACGTGGCGCGGTTTTACTCGCACGTCTGTCCGGCCGGGGTTTACGAGGCGACCGACAGCGGTCTGCGTATCAATGCGCCGAATTGCGTAGACTGCAAGGCGACCGACGTCCTGGGTCCGCGATGGACGCCGCGGGAAGGAGGAAGCGGACCGAAGTACAAGCGGATGTGAGGTGGCCGCGCTAGGGACGAGTGTCGTTGTAGTAATGACGCACGCGCTCGGCGAGCTGCGGTGTCGAGAGCGGGAGATTGCGTTTCACCCATAGCATCGCGCGCTGACCGCTGGGGAAGCGGCGGGCCCCCTCCTGCCGCGACACACCCGCCATCTGGGTGAGCGGAATCCCGAAGATCTCCTTGCTCGCCCGATCGAGCGCTGCCCCCAAACGCTCGTCTTCTGGCGTGCTCAGGATGTCGGAGTGTGTGCGGCCCAGCTCCTCGAGCGGCGCTGCGTACGCGTGCTCGGAATGCGTATCCATCGTGTAGCCGCAGTAGAGCGAGAACGAGTACGTCGCGGCCAAGGCATTCCAGAAGTCCTCGATCTGGATCGCGGCAGCGGTGTTGCCCGCTTGCCATACGGTATTCGCCATCTCGCTGTAGACCCGGGTGCCGCGTCTGGATACCTGCAGACGCGACAGGATTGGCGCCAGCGCGTTCCGAAAGGGTGCCCACTGCGGCAAGCCGTCGGCAACGAATTGCGCCGTGATCTGTCCGACATCCAGCACGGACAGTTGTTCCGGATCGGGCAGCGATTGTGGAGCGAACTTGCCCGCGGCCAGGCGTTCGAACAACCGGTCCCGCTGATCGGCCCCCACGATGACCAGCACATTATCGCCGCGCCCCAAGCCCGTTTCGACGAAGAGGAGCGCCGACTCGGTGCGCGTGTCGCGACGACGATCTTGGCCTTCGGTATGGCGGTGAAACTGGGCGAAATGACGACCGGCCGGCGCCGCAGTGAGAAGGTTGCTAGCAGCGGGGGCGGTCACGCGTTACACCTATTCTTCGTAGTAGTGACGCGCGCGCTCGAGCACGGCGGCGCTGGCCGAGGGCAGGTTGCGCTTGACCCACAGCATCGTCCGCTGCCCGCTGGGGAAGCGCTGCTCACCGCTAGGAGTGTGGCGCGAGAACCCGATCATCTGCGACAAGGGTGCCCCTAATACGTCCCGGCTCGCGGCGTCCAGCGCATTGCAGAAGCGCTCGTCTTCCGCCGTGCCCAGAATGTCGGAGTGGGTGCGGCCGATTTCTTCGAGCGGCCCGCTGTACGCGTGGTCATGGTGCACGTCGAGCATGTAGCTGCAGAACAGTGAAAACGGGTACAGACGCGCGAGCTCGTTCAAGTGCTCCTCGAGGCGGATGGCGGCCTCCTGCCTACCTTCGTGCCACAACAGATTCACCATCCCGCTATACGCCCTGGTCGTGCCGCGCCCGAACGCGCGTACCCGCTCGAAGATCGATGCCATCGCCCGGCGAAAGTCATCCCAGTGCGGCATATCGTTGCGCATGAACTTCCGCAGCGTCAGCTCGGCGTCATGCAGCTCCAGCTGGCCGGACTTGAGGAACGCCCCGGGATCGAGACCGTCCTCACGCAGCCCCTCGAGGAAGAGGTCGGTCTGTCCGGGGGACGCGATCACGACGACCCCGTTCCCGCGCCGCAAGCCCGTCTGCAGGTAGAGGGTCACGGCGTCGGTGAGGGCCTCCAGGTCGCGATGCAACTGCGCGAAGTGCCGGTTCACGGGGGCTTCGATCAGCAGGGCGTTGACACGTGGCGATGACATGTGTTGATCGATCTTCAACGAACGAGGACCGCTCATAGAGTCGTAGACTAGGGTCTCGCATTTTCCCCCACAATCAACCCCTTGGACTAGCCCATCGGATGGAAATCTCGAAAACTCAACTTGATCCCGTCGATGATGAACTGCACGGCAATCGCGCACAGCACGAGCCCCATCAGCCGCGTCAAAATGCGCATCCCCGTCTGGCCTAGGCGGCGCTCGACCATCGACGCCGCCGACAGCACGAGATAGGTGATCACGGCCGTCAGGGCGATGGAGATATAGACCGTTGCAGTCGCGGCCGCCGATTTCGCGCCGAGGGCCAGGACCATGACCGTCGAGATCGCGCCGGGCCCGGCCAGCATCGGAACTCCGAGCGGCATGATCCCGATGTCGTCTTTTTGGATTCCTTCCGCCGTCTCGACCGGCGTCTCGCGCTGCTGGCTGCGCCGCGCCTGAACCATGTCGAGCGCGTTCAGGCCGATGAGCACGCCGCCCGCGATCTTGAAGGCGCCAATCGTGATGCCGAAGATCTTGAAGATCATGCTGCCGCCCAGGGCGAAGGCGATCAGCGTGATCGCGCACGTCCAGGCCCCGCGCCGCGCCAGGAGGCGCCGCTGCAGCGGAGAGTCGCGCACGGTCATCGCGAGAAACGTGGGAATGACCGCGAACGGATCCACGATGAAGAGGATGGACGTGAAGATCAGAACGAGCTCGATCGCCCGCTCCGTCATCGCTCGCGCCCCACCAGGCTGGCCCGAATCCGCCGCATCCTGGCGGTCGGCGCCGGCACCTCGCGCAGCTGGGCGCGGACGCGATTATACGTTCCGGCGGAGAAGCGAATCCTGAGCGGTTGGCCGTCGCGCACCACCTCGACGACCACCGGCGCACCCGGGCCGACCGCCCGCACCGCTGCGGTGACGTCGGTGCCGTCGAGGATATCGCGGCCGTTGATTCGCACCAGCTCGTCTTCCGTGCGCAGCCCGGCGGCCTCCGCGGCGCTCCCCGGTGTCACCACGGCGCGCCACCGGCCGCCTTGCACGGCCGGCGGGATCGAGCCGATGCGCGCATCGACGGCGGGGGTCTCGGTGAACACCACGCGCCATCCCGCCGCTCGCACGAAGTCATCCCAGGGAATCTCGCTCGTGCCGCTCACGTACAGCCGCCAGAACTCCTCGAAGTTGCGTCCCGTGGCGCTGCGAACGGCCGCCACCAGCTCATCACGCGTGAAGCCGCGCTCGCCCGCAAAGTGATCGAGGAGATAGCGCATCACGTCATCGAGCGACTTCGCATTATCGGTCGAATCGCGGATCGCGAGATCGAGCAGGAACCCGAGCAGCTCGCCCTGCAGATAGTACGAGATCACGTTGCTGTTGTTGACTGCCGGCGAATCCCATACCGTCCACGACGACCGCTCGGGAGAGATCAGCAGCCGAGCGGGATTGCCACGGTAATTCCCGATGGAGGTCGCGAGACCCTGGGCGAAGTCTGCAGGACTGTCGAGGCCCGCCCGCGCCAGAATCACGTCGGCGTAGTAGTCGGTGACCCCTTCGCTCCACCACAGATTGACCGTGCGCACCTCGTGCTCGTAGTCGAAGGGCCCGAGCTCGACCGGCCGAATGCGCTTGACGTTCCAGGCGTGGAAGAACTCGTGCGCGCTGACCGTTTCGGCGCCGCGGGGATTGCGGGCCAGGGTCGCCGTGGTGACGCCGATCGTGGTCGAGTTGAGATGCTCGAGTCCACCACCGCGGCCCCCGACAAAGATGTACGTGTAGTCCTTGTAGGGCGCGGCGCCGAAGATGCCGATCCCCGTGGTGGAGATGCGCCGCAGCATGTCTACGAATACCACGGGTGCGGAGGCGCGGCCGCCGCCCAGATCCACGACGGCGCGATGCGGCGTGCCGGCCGCGGTGAAATGATAGGTCAGGAACTTGCCCAACAGGACCGGCGAATCGATCAGCACATCGTAGCTCGGGGCCGCAAACGTCGTGCTATCGATCGTCGTCGGGACGAGTCCGGTGGCAATGCGCCAGCCCCTGGGGAGCTGGAAGGTGACGCGGGCCGGCGCCTGTTTCCACCCGTCGAGGTACATGAATGTGCGCGGGCCATCCACGACCCCCGATGTCGACCGCAAGAACCAGCGGTTGTTGGGGCGTCGCCATTGGTCCGCGTCCGGCAGCCCCGCGCTATAGCGAATCGTGATCCGGCTGGCGCCTTTGGGGTCGACGACCCAGGAGATCGGCGAATCCTGGTGAACGGGCAGGAAATCACCGGCGGCGCTGACGGCGACGACATTGTGGATGTTCTGCCACGAATCCATCAATCGATAGGCGCCGGGCGCCCAGTTGGGAATCACGACACGGCTGGGACTGGCAGGATAGTTGATTTGCATCTCGACCAGGTAGGCCGAGCGGTCGGTAGGAACGGTGACGCTGTAAAACAGTTGCGGAGTGGTGTCTTGAATGACCAGCGCGAGGAGAATTGCGAACATGCTATATGGCTACCTGCACCACCCGATCCTTCCCCGACTTCTTTGCGTCGTACATCGCCTGATCCGCCCGTCGCAAAAGGTCGTCAGTACTCGCGTCTGTTGCCGTGCAGGACACGACGCCGATACTGGCCGTCACGTTCGGCGTTCCCTTGAACACATTGCGCAGTCCCACGATCAGCCGCTTGGCGGCGGCGTCTGCCAGCTGCGCATCGGTCTCCGGCATCAGCACCGCGAACTCGTCGCCGCCCAGTCGCCCGACGACGTCGGCCTGGCGCACCGAGGAGCGCATCGCGTCGGCGACGAGCCGCAGCACGGCGTCACCGGTCTGATGTCCATGGGTGTCGTTGACGACTTTGAAGTTGTCGAGATCCATGTACAGCAGGGCCAACGGGCGCGGATAGCGGCGATTGCGGTCCAGCTCCTGGGCGAGCCGGTCGACGAACGCGCGCGCATTCAACACATTCGTGAGTTGATCCTGAATGACCAGGCGCGCCATCTGCGCCTGGCTGCGTCGCAAGGTCTGGAGCCCCGCCATCGCGACCCCCAACACGGCCACATACGCGCCCGCGTTGGCCAGGCGCCACACCAACGGCGTGTCCGCCGGCATCTGGACCCACGCGATGGCCTCACGATATCCGGTGGTCGCCACCGCGAACACGATTCCCCATATCAAACCCTCACTCCACGTCACGAGCAGCACAGGGATGATATAGAGGACTCCGAGCCTCGCACTCGGCGGGGTTACGGCGTTGGCCCAGTACACGACCAGGCACAGGATGATGTAGCCCGTGAGCCGCAGTGCCCGGCGTACGGCGGGTGAGCTGAGGACAACCATATCAGTAGGGTGGTTCCGCGACGTGCTGCGGATCGTCGAGGATCAGCGCCTGCAGCGTGGTGCCCGCAGGGACCGCAGGCATGTCAGCCGGTACGATGAGCAGGGCGTTCGCGCGCGCCATACTGGTGAGAATGCCAGAGCCCTGCGGCCCTGTCAAACGCGCTTCCCCTTCTTCTACTATGGCGCGCAGGTAGTGTCGCAACTTGGGACCGAGCGTGATCGGCTCCCCGACGGTGACCGGAACCGTTCGGCGAAACGGCAGCGCATGTCCCTGCAGACGCCGGATCGCCGGTCGCACGAACAGCTCGAACGTCACCATGGTGCTCACCGGGTTTCCCGGCAAGCCGATCCACGGGATTCCACGCAACAAACCGAAGCCGACCGGCGCACCGGGGCGCATGCCGACGCGCCACAGCTTCAACTCTCCCCCCAGTTCCTGCAGCACCTCGCGCACGAGGTCGTGCTCGCCCACGCTCACGCCGGCGGTCGTGACCAGTAGATCGGCCCTTGCCCCGGCCGCACCGCGCAGGTGCTCACGCAGGCTTTCCTTACTATCGCGCGCGATCCCAAGGTTGACCGGTTCGGCGGCGGAGCGGCGAATCAATGCGTCGAGCGTGTAGGAGTTCGAGCTCGCGATCTTGGTTCCCGCGAGAATCGCTTCGCGCTGCTCCAGCTCCACGATCTCGTCGCCCGACCCCATGAACGCGACCCGCGCCCGTTGGTGCACCACGGGAGCATCGTAGGCGATCGATGCCAGCACGCCGAGCTGCGCCGGACCGAGCGCCGTGCCGGCGGGGAGCACGACGGCGCCTTGGCGAATGTCCTCGCCCTTGCGCCGGATGTTTTTCTTCGCGTCGCGCGTATTGCGGATCGTGACTCGGCCGTTGGACGGCTGCGCGGTGTCTTCCTGGCGGATCACCGTATCGGCGCCTGGTGGCACGGGCGCGCCGGTGAAGATGCGCGTCGCCTGCGCCTTGCCTACGGTCTTGTGCGGAAACTGTCCGGCGGGAATCGTCTCGATTACCTCGAGATCGGTTTCCGACGCCGCGAGATCCGCACTCCGCACCGCGTAGCCATCCATCGCGGAATTGTCCCACGGCGGTAGGTCGATGGGACTCGTCACGTCCTCGGCGAGGACGGCGTCGAGCGCATCGCGCAACGGCCGGGGCGCCGCCGGAAGCGGCCGGCAATGCTCGAGGATGACCTTCGCGGCTTCAGCGGGGGTCATGGTGGGAGGATCTTCGCGCGATCCCACGCGAGATTGGCAATCGTGACGAGCCACGCGGTGTCGCTGAATCGAAAGACCGGGAACGGGGCGCGCAGCGTGCGGTCGTCGGTGACCATCGCCACCCAATCGGTGGGATCGTGAATCGCGGCGTCGAACAGCGGCTTCGGTCCGGCGACCGGGCGATACACCTCGATCTTGGGCAGCGGCGCGCGCTTGAACCCCTCGACGAGCACGATGTCCGCGTCGCCGAGGTAGCGCCGTGCGAGGGTGATGGGATCGGATTCCGTGTCGGTGCGCTCGAACAGCACGCGTTGTCCCGGCGATTCCATGAGCACCCGTTCGACGTTCCCCTCGTGCCAGTGCCGCCAGGTATCCTTGCCCCGTTGATCCATGTCGGCGGGGTGCGAGCCATGCTTGATCGTCATCACGCGGAACTTGCGGCGCACGAGCTCCGCCGCGAGCGCGACGAGAAACGTCGTCTTGCCCGCGTTCTTGAGGCCAATGATGGAGATCATGCGCGTCGCTGCCACAGCACCTCCGCCCGCTCGAGATCCTCGGGCGTGTTCACGTTGAAGAACAGCTCGGCGGGATCGCCGAATCCCCTGACCTGGGCGAGGGAGAGGATACCGACGCTGACCTCGGCATGGAAGGAGATGGCTTTCAAATCGCCGGTTTCGAGCCGGCGCGCGATCGCTGGGCCACACGCCGGGCCGTACACCGCGCACAGCGGCTCCAGTCCGCGCCGGCCGGAGCTCTCCGGAAGAAACGCGTCGAACCGGCCCGCCGTGGCGCCGTCGATCAGCGCCCTCAGGAGTGCCTCAGGGACGAACGGCATATCCCAGGCGACGCACAGCACAGGATCCGTTCCCGCTGTCACCGCCGTGTAGATGCCGCCGAGGCTGCCGAGCCCGGGGCGTGCGTCAGGAGTGGTCTGGAGGTCGGGACGCCACGTCGCGGCATCCGGCGCGTTCGCAATGAGGAGTGGAGCGGCACGCGTCACGCTCGTCACGACGTCGATGATCCGATCGAGGATGCGGCGGCCACCGACTTCGAGGAGTCCTTTGGGGCGTCCGCCGTAGCGGCTGGCGGCACCGCCCGCCAGGACTGCTCCTCGCATCAGACCTCGAGGTGACGGTGTTCGACGGCGAGACAAAGGTCCATGACGAACGGAATGCCGGCAGCGGCTGCGCGAGATTGCGCCGCCGCATCCACCACGCCCTGCTGCAGCCAGATCAGCTGCGGCCGGAGCGGAATCGCTTCATCCACGACCGCTCCGGCGTGCTCGCTGCGCCGAAACACGTTCACCACATCGATGGTGTGATCGCGCGCGGCGTCGCCGAGCGTCCGATAGCTCTTCTCGCCGAGGATCTCGTTGTGCCCCGGATTCACGGGGACGATGCGATACCCGGATCGCTGGAGGTAACGCGCGACGGAATTGCTGGGCCGCATCGGGTTAGGAGACAATCCCACGACCGCGATGGTGCGCACCCGCCGCAGCAGGGCGCGGAGTTCGTGTGCATCGGAAGGCGTCATGCGCCTAGCGCTTGTGCACGTGCGGTGTGCCGCTGAGCGCGCGACCGACGAGCACCATCCCGGAGCGGTCGGCGATTGTCACCGCGAGCGTGGACGGCACGCTCGGCGTCGCAACCCAGGACAGCCCCGCCCGCGCCGCCTTGAAAGCGAGCTCGGCGGAGATTCGACCGGTCACGAGCAGGCCGCGGCCGGCGATCGGCGTGCGCGCGAGCACCGCCGCGCCGATCACTTTGTCCACGGCGTTGTGGCGGCCGATGTCTTCGGCATGAAAGAGCAGCGTCGTTCCGTCGGTGAGCGCCGCGGCGTGAATGCCGCCCGTCTCGTGGTAGCGCGCGCCGGCCGCAAACAATTGTTTGAACAGGCCGCGCAACGTTTCGGCTGCTGGCGGGTCGCCGCGGAGCGGCGCGGCGCGCGCCATCGCCTCGGGATCCGCCAGCATCGTCGCGACCGCGCCGCATCCCGAGGCGAGCACCGGCTTGCGACGTTCACCTTTCACCTGCGCGAGCCGCTCCGGCTTCACGTCGGCCCAAAATCCGAGATCGGGCGCGCAGGGCCGCAGCTGCACGAGATCGTCGAGCGAGGCGATGTAGCCCTCGCCGTGGAGCCATCCCACGGCCAGCTCTTCGAGCTGATCGGGGGTGCACATCCAGGTGACGGCGGGCTCGCCGTTCACCTCGAGCCAGACGGGCCACTCCTCGACCACCGCGGAATCGGCCCGCATGCGGCCGGCGCGGTCGCCAGGTTGCTTACGGTTCGCCGCGGTATTCGGAGTAGTGATTGGGACTCTCCTCAATGCGTACGCAGTGCAGGCCCACGCCCGCAGGCAAAGCACCGGCAATCCGCTCCCACACATGCAGGGCGAGCGCCTCACCCGTCGCGACCCACGTGCCGTCGGCGAATGGCGCGATGTCCTCATTGATATGGTGTCCGTCGAAACGGCCCACGACTTCGCGCTGCAGCAGGGACTTGAGTACGGGGAGGCTCATCACACCGCCACGCGCCGGATCGAACACACCCTTCACGGTCACGGCACAGCGATACCGATGGCTGTGGTCGCTCGTGGCCCCGGCAAACTCTGGGGTCGGGGGAAACCGGTGCGTCGCGGTGAACTCGACGATCCTCGTCAGGTACCCTGTCGGCATTCCTTAGAATACCTGGACGGCCGTGGCCTTGAAAGAGAACACGACCGCGGCGCCGGGAGTGAGCGCCAAATCCCGTACGGCGTCCGCGGTCACCGCCGCGACCAGCTCGACGCCGCCCATATCGGCCCGCACGTGCACGCCGGCACCGCGGTGCTCGATCGCCATGCCGGTCACTCGACCCTTGAACACGTTGCGCGCGGAGGATGGGAGCGGCTCGCGGCTCACGAAGATGTCGGTCGGCGAGACCGCAACGACCACCGGCCCGGCGCGATCGGTCATGACCACGATCTCGATGTTCCCGACGCGCACATGCTTCACGCCGTCGCCGGCGGGAAGGTCGACGCGAAACAGGTTCTCCGGCGTGACGGGCGACAGGCGGCCGTCCGCGAGCGCGCGGATGTCGTCGGCCCAGCGGTAGGCATCCTCGAGCTGGTGCGATGCGATGCAGACGGCGAAGGGCCGCGCGGCGCGCTCCACCGCGAGGGCGCGATACAGCGCGCCTGCGGCGGCGCGGTCGGCTGAGCTGGCCGGCTCGTCGAGCAGCAGGACGTCGGTCCGCAGCGCCAGCGCGCGCGCGACCGCGACGCGCTGGACTTCTCCGTCGGACAGCTCATGGCGGTGCCGGGAGAGCAGCGGCGCCAGTCCCAGGCGCTCGACGACATCCCCGATTATCCCGTGCATCGCGGTGCGGGCAATTCCCCTTAACTCCAGGCCGTAGGCCAGATTGTCGCGCACGGTTCCACGGAACAGCACCGGCCGCTGTTCCACGAGCGTCACGCGCCGGCGCAGCGACGCGGGCGCGCGGCGCGGGACGGGCGTGCCGTTCAACAGGACCTGCCCTTCCGTCGGAGCCTCGAGGAGTGCGAGCAGGCGCAGCAGCGTGCTCTTCCCGGCGCCGTTGTGTCCCACCACCGCCACCGCCGCCGTGCGGGGCACGATGAACCGCTCGAGATCGAGCACGACGCGCCCTTCATAGCGGTGCTGCACGCCGCGCAGCTCAAGCATTACCACGTCCCTGGAGCACCTGCAACGCGATGTTGACGACGAGCGCCAACACCACCAGGACCAGGCCCAGCGCGAGCGCCAGACCGAAGTCGCCCTGCGCCGTGTAGAGCGCGACGGCGGTGGTCAGCGTGCGCGTCGAGCCGCGGATGTTGCCGCCGACGATCATCGCTGCGCCGATTTCGGCGACCACCTGGCCGAACGCCGCGGTAATCACGGCGGCGAGCGCGAACCGCGCCTCGCGGGCAACAGTCCAAGCGGTACGCACCGAACCGGCTCCCAACGTCTCGGCGGTCCGGCGGATGCGCGGATCGACGCCCTGGATTGCGGCGGCCGACAGCGCCGCGGCGATCGGCAACGCGAGCAGCACGTCGCCGACGACGATCGCCTGCCACGTGTAGAGCCAGCCGACGCCGCCGAGGGGCCCGCGCCGGGAGAGCAAGCCGTACAGCAGCAGGCCGACGACGACGGTCGGGAAGGCGAGCGCGGTGTTGACCATCGTCAGCGCTGCGCGTCGCCCCCAGAAGCGCCGCGTTGCCAGGAAGTAACCCAGCGGCAACCCCGCGGCACAGGAGATGGTGGTGGCCACGACCGCAACTTTGAGCGTGAGGAGGGCGATCCCGTAAACCTCGGAATCACCCGCAACGAGTAGCCCCCACGCCCGCCGCAAGCCCTCGGCTAGAAAGTCCATCCAATGCCGAGACTGATCCAGGGATGCAGCGTCCAGTCGTTGAGGGGCTGGGTGAGGGGAAGCACGCGCGACCCGTCCGACGCCTGCGTCGAATCATGGAAGGAGAGGGGATACTTCAGACGCCACAGCTGCGCGCGCAGGTCGCCGGTGATCATCACGCGACGCGCGGGATACCAGCGTACGCCGGATGCAAACGCGAGTGTCAGCTTGGTGCCGAACCGGTAGCCGCTCCCCGTCGTGTCCCCCGGCGACTTCACGTCGAACATGATCCCGAGTCCGGTCCCCACGTAGGGAGCGAACCCACGCCACGTTTTTCCGCCGGTGAGCCGCAGCTGCATGCCGACGTCGACCACGGCGAGATCGGACTCGAACGGACCGGTGCGGCGAGCGGGGGACGACGAATCGGCCCGTGGATTGATGATGAAGCGATCGCCGTGGAGGTAGGCGCCGGTGAATTGGAACTGCAGCGATCGGCCGGCGGGGATTTCGTAGCGCGCACCGAACGTCGTGGCGTTGCTCGTGCCGGCGCCCGCCGTTCCACGATCCGCGCCAAGGTGGCCGACGAAGAATATCGGTCCCGAGTGCAGCAGGATGTCGCGGTAGGGTGAGGAGCCAGGATCGTGGCCGACCTGCGCGCTCGCGCGGAATGTTGGAATGATGGAAAGTGAAATGAGCAGCGCGGCTCGAGTCGTGGTTCTCATTCCCTCTTTCCATCCTTCTCTCGTTCCATCGTGGTGTCCCTCAAATCCCGCCCCGTCATTTCCTTCGGTGGCTCGATGTCGAGCAGACGTAAGATCGTAGGCCCGACGTCCCGAAGCGAGCCACCGTCACGCAGGTGCGTGGCTCCGGCCCCTGGACCCACGATCACGAAGGGGACGGGGTTCGTGGTGTGAGCCGTGTGCGGGCCGCCGGTGGCGGGATCGATCATCAGCTCGCAGTTGCCGTGATCCGCAGTCACGAGAACCGTCGCACCGGCCGTATCGGCCGCGGTCAGGACGCGCGCGAGACAGGTGTCGACGGTCTCGACCGCCTTGATCGCGGCCGCGAGGACTCCCGAATGCCCGACCATGTCACCATTGGCGTAGTTGCACAGAATAAAATCGTGCTCCGTGTCGGCAATCGCCTTGCACAACACGTCGGTCACACCGGGCGCGCTCATTTCCGGCATCAAATCGTAGGTCGCCACCTTCTGCGACGGCACGAGCAAACGCTCCTCGCCTTTGTAGGGCGGCTCATAGCCGCCGTTAAAAAAATACGTGACGTGCGCGTACTTCTCCGTCTCGGCGGTGCGAAACATCGTCTTGCCGTGGTCCGAGAGCACTTCGGCCACGATGCGAGACAGCACCATCGGCTCGAACGCAGCGGGGAAGGGCAGTGTCTCGTCATAGCGCGTCATGGTCACGAGCCGCACCGCTGGCCGGCCTGTGACGTCGAAGCCGTCGAACCCTTCGCCGGCGAGCGCGCGCACGATCTGGCGCATGCGGTCGGCGCGGTAGTTGAAACAGAAGATGCCGTCGCCGTTCTTGATCAAACGTGCACCGCTGATGACGCGCGGTTTGACGAACTCGTCGGTCTCGCCCGCGGTGTAGGCCTGCTTGATCGCGGTGATGGGATCGGAGGCCTGCACTCCCACGCCTTTCACCATCGCCTCGTAGGCGAGTTTGGTGCGCTCCCACCGTTTGTCGCGATCCATCGCGTAGTAACGACCGATGACGGTGCTGACGGTCGGACGGGCGGACGGTCGGACGGTCTGCAACAGCTGCTCCATAAAGGCCAGGCCGGATTTCGGCGGCGTATCACGTCCATCAAGCCAAGCGTGGATGGCAACCGGCACCTCGTGGCGCCTGGCGAGCTCGATAGCCGCAAAGAGATGCTTATCGAGCGCGTGGACGCCACCGGTTCCAATCAATCCCATCACGTGCAACGTGCCGTCGTGCCGACGTGTATCCTCGACCAGCCGCAGCAACGCCGGAATACGGAAGAACTCGCCAGACTCGATGGACTGTGAAATGCGGACGATGTCCTGCGGCACGACGCGACCCGCTCCGAGGTTCAGGTGACCCACCTCGCTATTCCCGATCTGTCCGTCGGGAAGGCCAACCGGGAGGCCGGACGCCTCGAGCAGCGTGCGCGACGCGCGCTCCCACAGCTTGTGCCACACCGGTGTGCGGCCCAGCTCGATCGCGTTACCCTCACGGCCCGGCCGGAAGCCCCATCCGTCGAGCACGACGAGGACGACTGGGGTGCGCGTGCTTCGGCTCATTGTCATATTGAAGGGGATGCAAGTTAGCCAGATCGTTCGCAGCCTACTAGCTGCGCTGAGCCTTGCGACTGCAGCGGCCGCGCCCGTGGCCGCTCAGGCGGCCAGCCGCTATCGCGTCGGCGTCGACAATGCCTGGTTCTATCAAGACGTCGCGGGCCGTCGCGTCGCGCGCCTCGCACGCGGCGCCGTACTGGCCGGCGGCGCAACTCGCAACGACTGGATGCAGGTCTTGCTCGACGGCTGGATCTTTTCCACGTCCGTCGGCCCGAGCGATCGGCCCGACTTCGACCTGCTCGTGACGCGCTCGCCCACCGAAAACCTCCGCGCCGCGCCGGCGGGACCCTTGGTCGCCGAGCTCGCGCAGGGGTTCGGACTCAAGCGCGCGTCGCCCGACAGCAGCGGCCGGTGGGTGCATGTGACACGCATCGGCTGGGTGCAGCGCAGCGCGCTCACACCTCTCGCCGACGTGGTGGCCACGCGAACCGTGGACTCGAGCGGCAGCGCCGCCGACACCAACCAGGGTGGCCCAACCCCGGCGCCGCGCGCCGGGGACACCATGCGGGTGGACTCGAGCCGTGCCCAGCCGGTGCGCGTGACGACGCTGTACCGCGCGCCGGACGGCCCCGAGGCCGGCACGGTGACGACCGACACCCCGCTGCGTGTCCTGAGTCGCAACGGTGAGTGGACCCGCGTCCAGTTCGAGGGCTGGGTCAAAGGCGGCGATCTCCAGGCCGCGCCCGCCGGCGTGCTGGTCGGCGTCACCGCGGCGGAGCTCCGCGCCGAGCCGCAGCGGTACGCGGGCCAGGTGCTTCGCTGGAACCTCGAATTCATCGCGATCCAGAAGGCCGACGAGTTGCGACCCGACATCCCCACCGGCGCCACCTACGTGCTCGCGCGCGGACCGCTGCCGGAGCGGGGCTTCGTGTACATCATCGTCCCCGATGGCAGGTTGCCCGCGTTCCGTGCGCTCACACCGCTCGTCACGATGACAATCACGGCCCGGGTGCGAAACGGCCGCAGCCGCTATCTCGGCAATCCGGTCGTGGACCTGATCTTGCTGGAGGGAGGCCTCACACCGTGAACGACGTTCTCAATGAGCGCATTCGGCGCAAGCTCGACGTCATGCCGGACGAGCAAGCGTACCAGGTGCTCGATTACATCGAATTCCTCGAGTCCAAGTACTCGCAACGGGCCGCCGGCGCTCCGGCGTTCCAGAAGGTCGCGGAGACGCTGGAAGACACGATGCGCGCGGGACGCGTGCCGGTCACGATCATTCGCGGCACCATGGACGCGGTCGGAAAGGCCGGGAAGTTCTTCGAGGGCTTGGCCGCTGCGGGCAAAGCGGCGGTCGAGGAGGCGAAGCGGAAGCCGGCCCCTCCCGAACAACAGGTTGAGGAAACGAAGCCCCCCCAGTAACTTCCGAGATGGGAACCTTCCGACCCGACGTCGCCCTGACCTTTGACGACGTCCTGCTCGTGCCCCGTCACGCGACGGTGCATCCCCGCAACGTCGTCGTCGCCAGCCGCTTCACTCGCGCCATTCCACTGAATATCCCGATCGTCTCCGCCGCCATGGATACCGTGACCGAAGCGGAGATGGCGATGGCCATGGCGCGTCTGGGCGGGATCGGCGTCATCCACAAGAACATGCCGATCGACCGTCAGGCGGCCGAGGTCGACCGGGTGAAGCGCAGCGAATCGGGAATGATCATGAACCCGATCACGCTCGGACCGGACCGCCCGCTGCGTGAGGCGCAACAGCTGATGATGCGCTTCAAGATCTCGGGCGTCCCGATCGTCGATGGATCGGGGAAACTGGTCGGCATCATCACGAATCGTGATTTGCAGTTCGAGCGCGAGCTTGACCGGCCGATTCGCGATGTGATGACCAAAGACAAACTCGTGACGGCGCCCGTCGGCACCACCCTCGACGAAGCCGAGCGCATTCTCGCGAAACATCGCATCGAGAAATTGCCGGTCGTGGACAAGCAGGGCGTGCTGAAGGGTCTCATCACCATCAAGGACATCTTCAAGCGGCGCCAATATCCGGACGCCAACAAGGACCAGCACGGCCGGTTGCGTGTTGCCGCGGCGGTCGGTGGCACGCCGGACGCGCGGGCGCGTGCCCAGGCGCTGCTCGACGCCGGGTGCGACGTGATCGTCGTGGACTCGGCGCACGGTCACAGCCAAGGCGTGCTGGATACGATCGCCTGTTTGCGCGACGCGTTCCCCGACGCCCAGCTCATCGCCGGCAACATTGCAACGGAAGCGGGCGCGCGGGCACTGGTGGAGCGGGGGGTCGACGCCGTCAAGGTTGGCGTGGGACCGGGATCGATCTGCACGACGCGGGTCGTGACCGGCATCGGCGTCCCGCAGATCACGGCCATCGTGGATGCGGTGCGCGGAGCCGGAGACATTCCCGTGATCGCCGACGGCGGGATCAAGTACTCGGGCGACGCGGTGAAGGCGCTCGCAGCCGGCGCTGAGTCGGTGATGATGGGCTCGATGCTGGCGGGGACCGAAGAAAGCCCGGGGGAGTCGTTCCTGCTCGAGGGGCGGCGGTTCAAGGTGATCCGGGGCATGGGCAGCCTGTCGGCCATGGAAGAGGGGTCGGCCGACCGCTATTTCCAGGAGGGCGAGGTCTCGCTGCAGAAGCTCGTCCCGGAGGGGATCGAAGGTCGGGTACCCTACCGAGGTCCGGTTGCCGACGTCGTCTTTCAGATGGTCGGAGGGCTCCGGAGCGGTATGGGGTATTGCGGGGTATGTGATATCGCTGCGCTGCGGACGGAAACCGAGTTCATCCGGATCACGACGGCGGGGCTGCGTGAATCTCATCCACACGATGTCGTCATCACGCGAGAAGCGCCGAACTACAGCTTGTAGCACGCTCCGTTGTCGGCGGAGGTAGTATGCACGTCCTGGTTCTTGCCGTGTTGGCTCCGGTTCTTGCCGCTCAAACACCCGACACCACGCCGCCTCCTCCCAGTCCGGATCGCTACACCATCGACGTCGCCGCGCTCGTGCGCGATGGAACGGCCCGCACGCTAAGCGAGGTGTTGACGAGTCAGGTCCCGGGTCTGCTCGTCGTGCCGGGATCGGGGCTCAGCGGCAGCGGCGCGCGAGTGCGCTTCGCCGGTGTCCGTTCCCTCATTGCCGATCTTCCTCCGCTCGTTTTGCTCGATGGCACGCGCATCGACTCCCGCGAAGACGATTCGCAAATCCCCCTCGGTGGACCCGGGCCGTCACGGCTGGATGACATCCCCGTCGAGGACGTGGCGTCCGTCGAAGTTCTCCGCGGACCGGCTACTTCGGCGATCTATGGACCCGGCGCTGCCGCGGGGGTGATCCTGATCCAGACGAAGCGAGGTCGCTCGGGCGCCCTTCGCGTCGACGGCTTCGCGCAGGCCGAGGCGCGAGCGATGCCGGCGCGGTGGCCGACCAATTACGGTGGCGTCGACGCCCACAATGCCAACACCTCGTACCAACACGGCGCGTGCAGCCTCTGGCTGGAGGCGGCCGGGGCATGCGTTCAAGATTATGTGCAGTCCTTTAACCCGCTGGTCCAGCGCAATCCCTTCAGCGCGGCCGCGCGTCGCCAAATCGGCCTGAGTGCAAGTGGCGGCCCATCGTGGGGCGCGTTCCGCGTTTCGGCGATGTACGATGGCGACCCGACGGCGTACGACGTGCCCGCGGTGACCTGGGCCGACGATTATCGCGCCTGGAATCTGCGGGGCGGCGGCACGTTCCACCCGATGCGGAATCTAGAGATCCACGCCGACCTCGCGCGGACATCGAGCACGCTTCGTCTTCCCATGTATGCGCCGGTGCTCAACGCCCTGTCAGGGCCGAGCGATAGCACCGGGTTTACGTGGACCCCCTTCTTTCAGGATCCGGGCAAACAACAACTCAGGCGGAACGTCCTCTCATTGGGCGCCAATGGGCAGCCGCTTTCCTGGCTGCAACTTCACGCGAGTGTTGGGATGGACGACCTGGGGGAGAACGAGCTCAAGGTTGCCCCGGGCGGCGGCGGGTTCGAAGGCGTCCGGATGGTCGGCCAAAGGTCGTCGAAAAACCAGTCCCTGGCGTTCGGTGCAACGGCGTCCAACGTCGCTTTCTTGGGCTTGCGTTGGACGACAACGGTCGGGATAGAGCATCTCAGCGATCGCGGGCGGGAATATTCCGAAACGGCACAGCTCTGCAGTCCGGGCGGGCCGGTCTGCGCGTCGTCCTCAGTCGAAACCCGACGCCGCTTCAGCTCGCTCGGCGTCTATGGCGTTCAGCAAATCGGCATCGGTAGACGGATCACGGCGACGGGGGCTTTGCGCCACGACCACATCGATGACTGGGAGCCACGGTCCCAGACACATCCCAGCGTAAGCCTCGACTGGGTTCCTCGAACCGGGCAGCACGGCGCCGTGCAACGTGTCGCGGTGCGCGCGGCATACGGATCATCCAGCCAGCCGCCCCCGAACCGTCTCGTCCTCATCTTTCTCCCTGCCTTTGTGCCGCCGCCACCTCCGCTCCAGCCCGAACTGACGCGGGGCACCGAATTGAGTGGGGAGATCGTGGCGCTCGAGAGGAGAGTTCATGTCCAAGCCGCCGTCTACGATTCCCGGTCTCGGGTGCTCGAATTCCAATACGTGTCCGGCGCCGGCGGCTATTACGGCAGGTATTTCTCGGGTTCGGTCATCGGCAATCGCGGTATGGCGGCGACGATCTCGACACAGCTCGTCGACCACCCGTCCGCGGCGTGGGATGTCCGGCTGTCAGTCTGGGGCAACCGCAATCGGGTCTTGAAGCATGTTGTCCCACCGTACTTCTACGTCGGTCCTGGCGGCGCCACGGGGCAAGGAGTACAGGAGGGCTACCCGGCCAACGGGTATTGGTCGACACCACTCGTTGGTTATTCCGACGCAAACGGCGATGGCATCATCTCGCCCTTTGAAATCACTATGGCGCCGTCGGCCGTTTGGACGGGGACGCCGTATCCGACGCAGGGCGCCGCGCTCACTTCCTCGTGGCGATTCATGAAACGGTGGCGCCTCTCGACGACTCTCGATTATCGCGCAGGCCAGTCGCTGTTCAACCAAGCTGCCAACTGGCGTTGCCAGTACGATCTCTGCCCGGCACGCGTCGTGCCGACGACGCCCCTCACCGCCCAAGCCACCGCAATGGCCGCCTCTCGTCTCGCGACGGCTTACTATGAGGATGCCGATTTTCTAAAGCTGCGCGAGATCACGCTCTCGTTTGACGTACCGGAAGGGGCCGCGGCGGTGTTCGGTGCGCGGTCGGCGGCCGTGATTCTCGGCGGCCGTAATCTCGCGACGTGGACCAAATACACAGGCGGCGATCCCGAGGTGGGCGGTTACGGCGCCGAGGACCCGAGCACGCCGATGGCGATCAGCGATGCTGGCACGATCCCGTTGCCCCGCTTGTGGACTCTGCGTGTAAGAGTTTCCTACTAAACCCTTCCTCTCTATTGACAGATTGTTCCCCCGGGCGAACCTTGGGTCGGTCCGTGCCGTCGATTCGTCACCTTCCTGAACGGAGTCCCGCATGAATTTGTGGGCTACCAAATCCATCGCGACCCTGCGCGCGGAAGCCGACGCGGCGGGCGAGCACCAGCTGAAACGGGCGCTCACACCGCTGAACCTGGTCACGCTGGGCATCGGCGCCATCATCGGCGCCGGCATCTTCGTGCTCACCGGCCAGGCCGCCGCGCTGCACGCCGGCCCCGCGGTCCCGCTCTCGATGACGCTCGTCGGCATCGCCTGTGCTTTCGCGGGTCTCTGCTACGCCGAGATGGCGTCCGCGGTGCCGGTCGCGGGCAGCGCGTACACCTACTCGTACGCGACGATGGGTGAGCTGGTCGCCTGGATCATCGGGTGGGATCTGGTGCTCGAGTACGCCGCCGGCGCCGCGACCGTCGGAGTGGGGTGGTCCGGTCACCTCGTCTCCCTCCTAACCCAGCTCGGCATCACGATTCCGCCGCACCTCGCCGCGTCGCCCACCCAGTGGTGCACCGCGATCCAGGTGCAGCAGGCGGTCGCGGGATGCACGAGCGCGGGCCTCAACTTCACGGGCGCGTGGGTCAACCTCCCCGCCGTCTTCATCGTAGCACTGATGTCGACCGTGCTCGTCATCGGGATCAAGGAATCGGCCACCGTCAACAACTTCATCGTGATTCTCAAAGTCACGATCATTCTGCTGATCGTCGCGATCGGTTTGGGCCACATCACGCCCGCCAACTACAAGCCGTTCATTCCGGATAATGCGGGAGAGTGGGGCACCTACGGCTGGTCGGGTGTGTTGCGCGGTGCGGGACTGGTCTTCTTCGCGTACATCGGATTCGACGCCGTGTCCACAGCGGCGCAGGAAGCGAAAAACCCGCAGAAGGACATGCCGATCGGTATTCTCGGATCGCTGGCGGTCTGTACGTTGCTCTATGTCATCGTGTCCGCGGTGCTCGTCGGCATGGTGCCTTACAAGGCGTTGAACCTGCCGGCGCCGATGGCGTACGCGATGGAGCAAATCGGCGCGCCGACATGGGTCCGCCTCTCCGTCGACGTCGGCGCCGTTTTGGGACTCGGCTCGGTGATCCTGGTGATGTTGCTCGGCCAGTCGCGCGTCTTTTACTCGATGTCACGCGACGGTTTGCTCGGGAAATGGGCCGCGGCGGTACATCCCAAGTTTCGGACGCCGTATCTCTCCACGATTTTCACCGGCATCGCCGTCGGATTTGCCACCGGCCTGCTGCCGCTGCAGCTGCTTGGCCAGCTCGTGAATATCGGGACCTTGCTTGCCTTCGTGTTGGTGTCGATCGGCGTCTGGGTGCTGCGCAAGAAGCGGCCGGACCTGGACCGTCCGTTCCGGACGCCGTGGGTTCCGGTCATCCCAATCCTCGCCATCGTGTCCTGCTTCGGTCTGATGTTGACGTTGCCGCGGGACACGTGGATTCGACTGTTCGTGTGGTTGTTGATCGGCTTCGTGATTTACTTCAGCTACAGCCGCAAGCACAGTCGTTTGCAGCGTGAGCTGACCGCCGGTGGGACAGGCGGCGCTGGAGCGTCACCAGGCATGGGCGGCATGCGAGGCCAGCCGCCCCGGTAATTCACCCCGTGAAGGGTGTGCTCGGCAAACGTTGTCCTTAAGGACAGTGCTTGCCCGAGCGCAGGCTTAGCCTGTGACGCGCCCGATGCCAGGCGATTATCTTCCCTAGAATGAACGCGAACGGCGTTCCCGTTCCGCCGGATCGTGCCCAGGCGGCGCGCGACGTGGCAGCGGCGCTCACCAGCGCCCGCCACGTCGTCTTGACGACGCACGTCAACGCCGATGGCGACGGGGTCGGGAGCGAGATCGGGCTGTGGTATCTGTTGCGGGCCCGCGATGTTTCGGTCAGCATCGCCAATCCCACGGAGATCCCCGAGCGGTTCCACTTCCTGGTTCCCGACGGCGCGGATGGGAGCGACCGGGCGGCGCGCGAGATCGAGCGCGCCGATCTCGTCGTATCGCTGGACATCGGGGACCTCAGCAGACTCGGCAATCTGGCGACGGTGATCAGCAAGCGACGCCCGCCCCTCCCGCTCGTCTGCATCGATCATCATGTCGGTCCGGTGAGAATGCCAGCGGGGCCCGTCCTCATCGCGCCAGAAGCGACCGCCACCGCCGAGCTCGTGTTCGATCTTGCCGGCGTGGCGGGATGGCCGCTGACCGCCGAAGTCGCGCAGGCGCTGTACGTCGGGCTGCTCACCGACACCGGCGGATTCCGCTTCTCCAACACGACGGCCCGCGCCCTGCGCGTCGCCGCGGCGCTGCTCGAGAAGGGGGTCGATCCCGAGTCGATCTATGCGTCGGTGTACGCCAGCGCGCCCGAGGGCCGCGTGCGGCTGCTCGCCGAGGTGTTGCAGACCCTGGTCGTGGAGCCGGAGGTCGGCCTGGCGTGGGTCAGCGTGCCGGCGGACGCGCTGCGCCGCCACGAGGTGACCGCGGACGATCTCGACGGCATCGTCGAATTCCCGCGCTCGATTGCCGGGGTCCGCATGGCGCTCCTGTTTCGGTACATCGGCAACGGCCGCGTCAAAGTCTCATTCCGCTCGATGGGCGAGGTGGACGTCGCGGCGCTGGCCCATCAATTCGGCGGCGGCGGCCATCATCGCGCCGCGGGCGCGTCATTGCCGGGCACGATGGCGGAGGTGGAGGAGAAGGTGCTGAGCGCCGCGCGCGCGTTCCTCGCCAACGGCAAGCCCGCGTGAACGCACCGACGATCAAAACGGACGTCGAGCGGGCGCTGGGCGGGATCACTAATCCCCGCCACGGCCGCGATCTCGTCGCGGCCGGGATGGTGAAAGACGTCACTGTCGACTCGGCCGGCGCGGTCACGTTCACGTTCGTGCTCACCCGGGAGGATCCGGGGTCGCTCGCGCGTCAGGCGCGCAAAGCGGTCGAAGGCGTCGCCGGCGTGACGGCGGTGAAAATGAACGTCGTGGATGCGGCCGATACTGGAGAACGTCCGGCCGCCCGGCCGTCCGGCCGTCCGGCCCCCGCTCCTCCAGCGCCACCGACACCGGACGAAATGCCGTCACTCGGCAAGGTACTGGCGATCTCGAGCGGCAAAGGCGGCGTCGGGAAGTCGACCGTGTCCGCGAATCTCGCGGCGGCCCTCGCCCGGGACGGACACCGCGTCGGCTTGATGGATGCGGACATCTACGGACCCAATATCCCGCGCATGTTCGGCGTCACCGGCAAGCCCGAGGTTCAGGGCGGCAAGATTCAGCCGCTCGAGGCGCACGGCGTGAAGCTGATGTCGCTGGGGTTCATCGTGGAGCGCGACGCGCCCGCGATCTGGCGCGGCCCCATCATCATGAAAATCATCACGCAGTTCATGCACGACGTCGCCTGGGGCGAGCTGGATTACTTGCTCGTCGACCTGCCGCCGGGCACGGGCGACGCGCAGCTCTCGCTTACGCAGATCGTGCGCCTCCACGGCGCGCTGATCGTGACGACGCCTCAGGAGATGGCCGTCGGCGATTCGCTGCGCGGCGCCAAAATGTTCGAGCGCGTCGGCGTCGGCGTGGTCGGCATCGTCGAGAACATGAGCCACTTCGTGTGCCCGCATTGCAACACGCGCTCCGAGGTGTTTCTGGCGGGTGGCGGCAGCCGCCTGGCGGCCGAGCTGGGCGTGCCGCTGCTGGGGCAGATTCCGTTGCAGGCCGGGATGGCGGAGCTCGCCGATCGTGGCGAGCCGATTGTCGTGAGTCAGCCCGATTCGCCCGCTGGCGTAGCGCTGCGCGAGTTGGCCCGGACCGTGGCGACGCGTACCGCGGGTTTGGCTCCGGCGCTGCCGATTACCGCCGCACCGCGCTGACGTGCCGGCGCTCGCAGCGATCGCGTTGCTCCTGCAGAGCGCGAGCCCCCCCCTCCCGCCTTCCCGCGCGGCCCTGCGGGCCGGCCTGGATACGCTGTACGGCGGCGATTTCGCAGCCGCCGCGGCCTACTTCGCAGAGCTGGCGTCGCGCGCCCCGGCCGATCCCGCGCCGGTCGTCTTTCAGGCGGGCGCCTACATCTGGTGGGCAGCGGCACAAGACTCCGCCGATTTCGAACTGCAGCGGATCGACTCACTGCTCGGCGTGGCGCTGGCACGGGCGCGCGCCGCGCCAGGGACGTCCGGAGACTTCTGGCTCGCCACGGCGCTCGGGTACCGCGCGCGGCAGCGCGAGGAGCACGGCCACTCGTACGGCGCGGCCAGAGACGCGCAAGCGATGCGCGATATCTATCGCCGGCTGCTCGCGGCGGATTCGTCGTGCGCGGATTGTTACCTGGGGCTGGGGGTGTACGACTACGGTCTCGCGCGCGCGGGCGCGCTGGCCCGGTTGTTCGCGCGCATCATCGGGCTGGGCAGCGGCAACGCGGAACGCGGCATCCGGTACATGCGACGCGCGGCGCACGACGGCGATCTGGCGCGCGTCGAGAGTACGTGGGTCCTGGCGGCGGCGTTGCTGCGCGAAGCCGCGCGGGACCCGGCGGGGCGCGCCGTCCTCGAGCGCGAAGCGCGCGGCTACGTCGAGGGGCTCGCCGCGCGCTATCCTCGCAATGCGGTGTTTCAGCGTTTCTTGCGGGAAGTTCCCGCCAAAACCTCAGCGGCCGAAGCGATACGAGCGCCGGCTGGTGCCGCGGCGATTGCGGTTGCCGGAACGCCGGTCAGGCGGCGTGAGCGCCGCGAGCTTCCCGAGCATGTTGTGCACGTGGCTCTTGACGGTGTTCGTGGCGATGTTGAGCCGGCGCGCGATTTCCTTGTTGCCGAGTCCCGCCGCGATCAGCTCTTTGATCTCCTGCTCCCGCTTGGTCAGGCGGACTCGGCGGACGGCCGCGGAGTCGGCGCTCTCGGGGGAAGAGGTGCTCGGGGCGCCCGGTGGGAGATTCGCGCCTGCGCGACGCTCCGCGCGACGACGGTCCACCCAACTTTCAGGATCGGTAGCTCTATTATTCAGGGCGCGTCTCCGCTCAGGGGAAACTCGACGCTCGACGCGGCGAATCATCCAGGGCATAATTCACCCCCTTCCTGGGCGTAATTTATTTTAGGTCGGGGACCGCGGCACTCAATCGTGAGGATGAGTGACTTGGTGGCGACTCGCTCTTTTAGCCTAAGTCCGATGAGCCAATCATTACGCCGCGTCGCGCTGCTGTTCGGCCTCGCCGTTATCTATTATTTCGCCGCCAAGCTGGGCCTGCGGTTCGCCTACATCAACAGCAGCGTCACGACGGTGTGGCCGCCCGCCGGCATCGCCCTCGCCGCGTTCGTGCTGCTCGGCTACCGCGTGTGGCCCGCGATTCTCGGCGCGGCGTTCCTGGCGAATGTCACGACCACCGGGGCGATGTTGCCGTCCGTCGGCATCGCGATCGGCAATACCGCCGAAGGACTGCTCGGCGCGTATCTCGTCAACCGCTTCGCCCGCGGCGGGCGTGTCTTCGACCGCGTCGGCGACATCGTGCGCTTCACGGTCCTCGCCGCGCTGGTCAGCACCACCGTCTCCGCGTCGCTCGGCATCACGTCGCTGGCGCTGGGCGGTCTGCTGTCGTGGCACGACGCGCCCCGGGTGTGGCTCACGTGGTGGCTCGGCGATGCGGTGGGCGACATCGTCATCGCGCCGGCGCTCATTATCTGGATCGGCGTGAAGCCGGCGCCGGTGTGGACGCACGCGCAGCTGTTCGAAGCATTTGCGCTCGCGGTGGTGGCGACGCTCGTGACGCTCGCGATGTTCGGCGGCGTGTTCCCGTCCCGCCATTACCCGCTCACGGTGCTGCTGTGGCCCGTGATGATCTGGGTCGCGTTCCGCTTCGGTCCGCGCGAGGCGGCGACCACCATGCTCATCGTGTCCGTCATCGCGATCATGCGCACGCTGAGCGGCGTCGGCCCGTTCTCCGTGTACTCGCAGAACGAGTCCCTGGTGCTGCTGCAGGTGTGGACCGGCATCACCGCGGTCACGAGCCTCGTGCTCGCGGCCGTCGTCGCGTCGCAACGCGAGGTCCAGGGGACGTGGCGTGAGCTCGCGGTCACCGATCCGCTGACCGGCCTCGCCAATCATCGCCAGCTGGTGCAGGCCCTCGAATCCGAGATCAAGCGGTCGCGCCGCACGTCGCAGCCGCTCGCCGTCGTGCTGCTCGACCTCGACGGCCTGAAGCAGATCAACGACCGCCACGGCCACCTCGCCGGCAGCCTCGCGATCCGCCGGGTGGCCGAGGCGCTGCTCGGTTCCTGCCGAGCGACGGATACCGCGGCGCGCTACGGCGGCGATGAGTTCGCGCTCGTCCTGCCAGAAACCGGGGAGGCGGCGGCCTGGCACGTCGCCCGGGGCGTAGCGGACCGCCTGGCCACGGATGCCGAGAAGCCGAACCTGTCGATCAGCGTCGGGGTAGCAGTGTACCCCGGCCACGGTGAGACCGTCGAGGCACTGCTCAACGCAGCCGATGTCGCCCTGTACGAGACCAAAGAGCGCCGTAAAGCCAGGGCAGGCCTTGCTCCCTAACTCGCCGTTACTAGTTTTGGAGCCATGGATACCAAGAAAAGCATGAGTGTATCGACGCGCGCGTCGGAAGCTCCGGCGCTGTCCGAGTCGTCGGCCGGGTTGCTGCGCGAGCTGGTCGCGCACCTGCGGCAGAATCGCACGCAGCTGCGCGAGGAATGGGCGCGCCGCATCACGCGCGCCGAGCTGTTGACGGCCATGACGGAAGAGGAAATCTTCGCCGAGGCGACCGCGGTCTACGACAACTACGTGGAAGCGCTCGAGACCGGAACCTTCGAAGCCCTGCAGGCGTACTCGCGGCGACTCTCGGAGCGAATCATTCCGCGCGGCGTCGAAACGGATGAAGTCGTCGGAATCGTGCTCCTGCTGCGTGACGTGCTGGCCCGCTCCCTGTTCAACAAATACCAAGACAACGTCGAAAAGCTGAACCGGATTCTCGATAGTTACGAGCCCGCGGCGAACCGCATCGCGAACACGGTGGCGGTGGGATTCGTCGAAGAGCGGGAGCGCATCATCCGGCAGCAGCAGGAAGCGATCCGGGAGCTGTCCACGCCGGTGCTCCAGGTGCGCGAGCGGCTCCTGATTCTGCCGATCATCGGCGTCATCGACCCGCAGCGCGCCCGGCAGCTGACCGAACAGCTGCTGCGTGCGATTCGCGCCAACCGCGCCAAGGTCGTCGTGATCGACGTGACCGGTGTGGCGGCCATGGACTCAGGGGTGGCGAACCACTTGGTGCAGACGGTCGAAGCGTCGCGCCTGCTGGGCGCCACCGTGATCGTAACGGGTCTGTCGCCTGAAATCGCGCAGACGCTCGTGACGATCGGCGTCGACCTGAGCGAAATGGCGACGGTGGGCGACCTGCAGGGAGGCATCGAAGAAGCCGAGCGCCTGCTCGCCGATCGCGCCGCGCCGACGACGCAGGTTCGCGAAATCGCGCCCGAATCGACGCGCTAACACACTTCCCACCCCTCCGGAGGACGCAGTGGAAGTACCGATTCTGCGGCAGGGGCAGTTCCTCATCGCCTCCATTCAGTCTGCCCTTACCGACGCTGACCTGTCCCATCTTCGTGAAGCGCTGATCGCCCAGGTCGGGCGGTCGCGCTGCCGCGGCGTCATCGTGGACGTCACCGCGCTCGACGTCATGGACTCGTTCGCGGTCCGCACCCTGCGCGACATCGCCCACATGGCGCGCCTGCGCGGCGCCGAGACGGTGATCGTGGGCATCCAGCCCGATGTAGCGTTCGCAATGGTGCAGCTCGGCCTGACGCTCAAGGGCGTCGCGACGGTGCTCGATCTCGAAGAGGGCCTCGCATTCCTGAATCGCCGCACCGAAGAACGCACGTTCGAAGCCAAACCCAAAAAGCCGAGTGGCCGTGGGTGAAGAGCTGCGACTGCCGATCACCGCGGACGTTGATGTCGTCGAAGCCAGACAGCAAGGCCGCGCGCTAGCAGCCGTCGCAGGGTTCTCGAGCGGCGAGCAGACCGTCATTGCCGCCGCGATCTCGGAGATCGCCCGCAACATCCTGATGTACGCCAAGAAGGGCGAGATCACGTTGAGTCTCGTCCAGAACGGCGACCGCCAGGGCGTCGCCATCGTCGCCGTGGATCAGGGCCCGGGAATTCCCGACATCGAGCGCGCGATGCAGTACGGCTACTCCACGTCGCACGGCGTGGGCGCCGGCCTTCCGGGCGCCAAGCGCCTGATGGACGAGTTCGAAGTCGATTCGGTCGTCGGACGGGGCACCACCGTCACGATGACGAAGTGGCGGCGCGCGATTTGAAAATCGAGACGGCGTTCGCCACGCTGCCGCTTCCCGGGCAGGCCGAGTCTGGCGATCTCTGCCTCATCAAACGCGTCGGCAAAGGAACCCTCGTCGCGGTTGTGGACGGCCTGGGTCACGGGCAGGAGGCTGCCTCCGCCGCGCACGCGGCCGTGGCCGCGCTCGACCGCCACTCGCGCGAGCCGCTCATCGATCTCGTGCGGCGCTGCCACGAGGCGTTGGTGGGACTGCGGGGCGTGGTGCTCGGCCTGGCGTTTCTCGATCCGCAGGCGGCCACGATGGCGTGGCTCGGCGTTGGCAACGTCGGCGGCCTCGTGCTGCGTGCCGATCTCGGCAATCGTCCCTCGCGCATCACGCTGGTGCCGAATGCGGGATTCATCGGCGCCGAGCAGGCGCATCCCACGACACGCTCCGTGCCGCTGGCCTTGGGCGACACCATCGTGCTGTTCTCCGATGGCATCAAGGACGGATTCGCGGAGTCGCTCGTGCTCACCAACACGCCGCAGGAGATCGCTGACTTCGTCATCACCCGCCATCTGAAAGGCAATGATGACGCGCTCGTGCTGGTAGCACGCTACGCCCGCTGATCAGCCCGAGACCGCCGGCTCGCTGACGACAGGCCCGCTGCGGCCCGTCGTCCTGCGGCTCGCGGGCCCCGCCGTTGCCATGATGGCGTGCCACTTCTCCTTCAATTTGATCGACAGCATTTGGGTGGGCCGCCTGATCGGTCCGGCCGCGCTCGCGGCCGTGTCCACCGCCGGATTCTCCGTGTGGGTCGTGCTCAACCTCGGCGAGATGGTGGAAATCGGATTGATTGCCGTCGCCGCGCGCCGCCACGGGGAAGGTGACCCCGCACGAGCAGCGCGCGCCGCCGCCGCCGCCGTCGCCTACGCGCTGCTGGCGGGGCTGGTCGTGAGCCTCGCCGGCTTGGGTCTGGCCAACGCGATCTTTCGCCTGATGACGGTCCCCGCCGAGGTGGCAGCGCTCGGCCACGCGTATCTCTCGACCTGGCTGCTGGGCGGGCCGCTCGTGTTCGCTTTCTTCGCGATCGAAGCCACGTTCCGCGCCGCTGGTGATACGCGGACGCCCTTTCTGATGCTCGCGGGCTCGGTGTGTGTCTCGATTCTGCTCGATCCATTGCTGATCATGGGGGTGGGCCCGCTCCCACGGCTCGGCGTCGAGGGCGCGGCGCTGGCCTCGGTGATGGTGCGGGGTGGCGGGTTTCTCGTCGGCCTCGTCATCGCCTTGCGGCGAGGATTGTTGCGCATCGGCGCACCAGACTGGCGCGCGCTGCCGACGATCGTCCGGATCGGGGCGCCGTTGTCGCTGGCGGGCGTGCTGCTCTCGGTGATCTATATGTGGCTCACGCGGTTCACGTCGCGATTCGGCACCGCGGCGCTCGCCGCCCTGGGCGTGGGCCACAAGATGGAAGGGCTGGGCTTCATCGCCATCAGCGGCTTCGCGCTCGCCGCGAGCGCGCTCGTCGGCCAGAACCTGGGCGCGCGGCAGGAGGCGCGGGCCCGGGAGGCGGTGCGGCTGACCGTCGGCTATTGCCTCGTCATCACCGTGACGACGGCGATCGCTTTTCTTCTTATTCCGGGTCGACTCGTCTCGCTGTTCACATCGGATTCGCAGGTGATCGCCGACGGGGTCTTGTACCTGCGGGTCATCGCCTTCGCGCAAATCGGGCAGAGCTTCGAGCTGATTCTCGAGGGCGCGCTGGCGGGTGCGGGCTATACATTCTGGCCGCAGGTGGTGAGCACGTCGCTCACGGCAATGCGGATTCCACTCTCGGCCTGGTGGTCGCGGGCGATCGGTCTGCTCGGCATCTGGCTGGCGTTGAGCGTGACTGCGGTATCTCGAGGGATTGCCATGATATTGTTTTGGAAGGGTGGGAGGTGGCGTGCGACTGAGGTCTAATGCGAAATGTGAAATGTGAAATGCGAAATTGCCCGGAAGGGTCGAGCGCAACCACCCTGACATTTCGTATTCCGAATTGATGCCGATTATCACCCTCCTCACCGACTTCGGCACGGCGGACAGCTATGTCGCTGAGATGAAGGGGGTGCTGTGGACGTACGCACCCACGGCGGCGCTGGTCGATATCACCCATGACGTGTCGCCCGGCGATGTGCGTGCCGCACAGTACATCCTCAGCCGGACCTGGATGTTCTTCCCCGAAGGCACGATTTACGTGGCCGTCGTCGATGCTGGTGTTGGAACCGACCGACGCGTGCTCGGGGCCACGCGATTTGGCCGATACTTTCTCGCACCGGACAACGGCCTGCTTTCTTTCTTATCCTTGAACGCCACGTTCATCTCCATCCCGGTGCTCCCTGAAGCGGCGCCCACGTTCCATGGCCGCGACGTCTTTGCGCCCGCCGCGGCCCGGCTCGCGGCGGGAGGATCGCTCGAGTCGCTGGGCACGCCAATTACCGATCCACAGTACTCGCCGTTGCCGATCCCGAAGATCGACGGCGACACGGTGGTCGGTGAAGTGCTCTACGTCGATCGCTTCGGGACCCTCATATCGAACATCTCCCCAGACACCATGAAGGCCGGGGTGCACATTCAGGTGGGAGGGGTAGACGTCGGACCCTTGCGCCGCACGTTCGCGGACGTCCCATCGGGGGCGCTGGTGGCGTTCACGGGTTCTGGGGGAACGATCGAGATCGCAGTGCGGGACGGGAGCGCGACCCGGCTACTGGGCCTCGGAGTTGGGGCTGAGATCCGAGCATAGGGCGGCGAGAAAAACGGCGGCGAAAAAAAGCGGCGGCGATGTGTTATCGCCGCCCCCTCGCCGTCACTTCGCCGCCCCATCGCCGCCCTTAGGGCATCCAATCTCCCGAAGGAGTTGGGATTTTCACCTGCGCCATCACGCGATCGGCGAACCCGGCGCTCGGCGCAAACTTCGGAAGCTGGACCAATTCGAGAATGACTTTGCGCTCCCGTTCGGCTTCGACACGGCAGAGAGAGCAATCAGCGAGGTGCATGGCCCGGGCGGCAGGGAGGAGGCCCTGTGCCCAAAGCTCGATTTCATCGGTATTGAGATGCATGGAGATGTCAGTCATTGGGTGTCCTACGGCCCGGTTCTAGGCCTGGTTTCAGTCCCGGCGATCTTCAAGATAACCACGCAATTCATTACGGGCCCGATGGATATAGGTTTTGACCGTACCCAGGGGCAGCTCCAGGGTATCCGCGATTTCCTCGTAGGAATACCCCTCCACGTGCCGCAACAGGATACAGGACCGGTACTCCGGCCGCAGCCGGGCGATGGCCCGCTCGATCGCCGTGCCGAGCTCTCGACTCTCGACCTCGTCGAGTGGGCTTTCAGCGCGGTCGCCCAACTGCAACGACGTCGCGCGCATCTGCTCAGGCGTCTCGGCGCTGGGCGCGCCATCCAGTGACAGCGTGTCGATGCTCTTGCGCCGCAGATGATCGATCGCCGCGTTGTTCGCGATTTTGAAAATCCAGGATGAAAACTTGAATTCCGGCCGGTACGATTTGATGCCGTTCAACACTTTGATGAACGTTTCCTGCGCGAGATCCTCAGCGAGCGCGCGATCGCGCACCATCCGATACAGCAGCGAAAACACCGGCCGCTCGTAGCGACGGACGAGCTCGCGGAATGCCGCGTCGTGACCCTGTTTTGCCCACGCGACGACCTGCTGATCGCTGGCGTCGCTCAGGTGGTCCGGCCTATCTTTCGCGCCTATGGGTCGGTCTCCAGCCTACGTCCGTGGCATGTTCACGGCGATTGCCCCGCGCTACGACTTCCTGAACCACCTGCTGAGCCTCAACGTGGATCGGTCTTGGCGCCGCACCGCCGTCGCGCGGCTCGGCTGGGAAACGAAACCCGACGGTACCTACCTCGACCTGTGTGCCGGCACGCTCGACCTCGCCGCCGCATTGACGCGGCAGGAGGGTTTCCGCGGCCGAGTGATCGGCGCCGATTTCGCCGTGCCCATGCTCGCGCAGGGCCGGGGCAAATCTCCCCGCACCGATCCGGTCGCCGCCGATGCGCTGGCGCTGCCGTTTCCCGCGGCGCGGTTCGACGGCGCCTTGGTGGGATTTGGCGTACGCAACCTGGCCGATCTCGACGGCGGACTGCGCGAAGCGGCGCGGGTGTTGAAACCGGGGGCGCGGTTCGTCATCCTGGAATTCGCCACGCCCCGATTCGCGCCGCTGCGCGCGATCTACCTCTTCTATTTCCAGCGAATTCTGCCCGCCATCGGTCGGCTCGTGTCGAAACATAGAGACGCCTATACCTACCTGCCAGAGTCGGTGCTGGGGTTTCCCGAGCCGGAAGCGCTGTCGCAACGGCTCAGTGCCGCCGGATTCTCGCGCGTCGGCTTCGAGCGCCTGACCGGCGGTATCTGCGCCGTGCACTATGGCACTCGCTAACCTGCGGGAGTTCGTGAGCGCGATCGACCAGACGGGCGATCTCACGCGCGTGTCGCGCCCAGTCTCGGTCGACAAGGAAATCACGGAAATCGCCGACCGCTGTATGAAGTCGCCGGGCGGCGGGCCTGCGCTGCTGTTCACGCAGCCGACGCTGCGGGGCGGCGCGAAATCGCCGTATCCGGTGGCAGTCAATCTCTTCGGCTCGGAACGGCGCATGGCGCTCGCGCTCGGCGTCGAGTGCCTCGATCATATCGGCGCGCGCATCGCGGAATTGCTGGCGATGAAGGTCCCGGAGGGGCTCCTGGGGAAGCTCGCG
>DASXTV010000043.1:0-28094 GCA_036505175.1 Gemmatimonadales bacterium | reverse complement strand
ACCGCCTTGCCGTACGTCCCTTCGATCGCCAGTGCCGCGCGATACTGCTCGACCGCGTCCGCGAAACGTCCGGTCAGCTCGAGCGCCATGCCGAGGTTGTTGCGGAATGTCGCGACCTTGTCCTCGATCTCGTTGGCGCGGGCCAGCGGGCCGATGGCATCCTCGAACCGCTGCAACCGCATGTACAGCGCCCCCAGGTTGTTCATCGCCCAGGTGTCGCTGTCGTTCTTCACGATGGCGCGTTGATAGGCGACGATCGCGTCATCGGTTTTGCCCTGCATTTCGAACGCCCGTCCCTGCAGCCGCAGCGGCTCGCCCGACGTGGAGTCGAGCGCGATCGCGGCTTCGATGTGCACCAGCGCGCTGTCGGGCTGGCCTGACTCGAGCAACACGCGGCTCAGGTTCAGGTGACTCTTCACGTGCGTCGAGTCGAGGGTGAGCGCTTGCACGAACGCGCTTTCCGCCTGCTCGCGATCCCCCAACTTCCACGCCGACAAGCCGAGCATGTAGAAGCCCCACGCATTGTTGGGCCGGCTGTCGGTGTAGGTCTTGAAGAGGACCGTGGCATCATCGTAGCGGTGCTCGCGATAGGCCGAATCCGCCATCTCGAAGGTGACCGGGCCGCTGATGACGAGCGCCGGCTTCGCTGTGCTGACGTTGCTGACCGGGACCGTCGTGGACGACGTCGCTCCGGCGGGCTCACTCGCGCGCGCCTGGTCGGGGTTCCGGTCGCCGCACGCGGCAAAGGCGTAGACAGCGATCACGGTGCACACGATCGCGGCCATCAGAATGACCGGGAATCGCAGCGAACGGTTGGACTGGTTCAGCTCGAATTGATGCGACATGGCTCCTCCGGGAGCAGGGGTTCGCCCCACGGAAAAGCAGATGCGGTGCCAGGTGTCTGGTGCCTGGTGTCAGTTGGTATTCAACGACTTACGAAATGCCCTGCGAACATCGTGTACGAGTGAACCCACTGATGGAGCCGCCTAAGTGTCTCTCTGGACACCCAAGCGGCGCATGATCTTCAACAGACTCGCATGATCTGAAAGCCCGAGCTCCTTCGCCGTTTTGGTGACGTGCCATTCATTCCGCTCGAGAGCCTGGATGATGATCTGGCGCTCGGCCTCCTGCTTCTGCTCTTCGAAACTGCGTGGAGAGGCGTGGGAACTGCGTGGAACGGCGCGTTTCCCGTCTCTGATTTCGGGTGGGACTGCGTTTCGCGTCAGCTCGTCCCCGTCTGTCGCGATGAGCATGCGCTCGACGACGTTACGCAGCTCGCGAATGTTGTTGCGCCGCCAGTCGTAGGACATCAGCGCCTCGACGGCAGCGGGGGCGACGGTCTTCGTCTTCATGCCAAACCGGGCAGACGTCGCAGCAACGAGGTACTCAATCAACGCAGGAACGTCGGACAGGCGATCACGCAGCGGCGGCACGCGCAGCACGTGCACGTTCAGCCGGTAGAACAGATCCTCGCGGAACCTCCCCTCGGAGACTTCCTTCTCGAGATCGCGGTGCGTCGCGGCAACGACGCGGGTGTTCACATCGATCGTTTTGTTGCTGCCGATCCGCGTGACCTTTCGCTCTTCCAACACGCGTAGCAGCTTCGCCTGGGCGGCAGGCGTCAGATCGCCGATCTCGTCCAGGAATAGGGTGCCGCCGCTGGCCGCCTCGAACGCACCCTTGTGCGTCGCGGTCGCGCCGGTGAACGCGCCGCGCTCGTGGCCGAACAACTCGCTCTCCACCAGCTCATGCGGCAGCGCCGCGCTGTTGAGCGCCACGAAGGGACCTTTCGGATTCGCGCCGAGCCGATGCAGCTCACGGGCGACGAGCTCCTTCCCCGTTCCACTTTCGCCGACCACGAGCACCGGGCTGGGCACCGGCGCGACGCGGACGATCGCTTCCTTGAGCTTCGCGAGCGCCGGGCTGGTCCCGACCAGCGGCGATTCGAGCCCGAACTCACGCCGCAGCAATGTGACTTGCTCCGTCAGGCGGCGCCGTTCGATCGCGTTCTCGACCTCCTGCGCCACGCGCTCCATCGGCTCGGCTTTGTCGATGAAGCTGTACGCGCCCAGGCGAATCGCCTGCGCGCAGCGGTCGTAGTCGCCGGTGCCGGTATACACGATGATCGGCACCCGCAGCCCTAACCGCTCCACGGAGCGCAACACCTCGAACCCGTCCATGCCGGGCATTTCGAGATCGAGAATGACGCAGTCCACGGAATCGCGCGTCAGGCTCTCGAGCGCGCTGCGGCCGCTCTGCGCGACCAGTGTCTCATAGCCGCGCAGCCGCTTCAGGTCGTAGGCGTACTGCTCGGCCATGGCGGGCACATCGTCGACGATGAGGACGAGAGTCATGTTCCCAGTGTTCCCAGGCTAAAGCCTGGGCACGAACACGGGACCCGGACCTGATCTCTCATTGCACCGGAATCTCCACGATGAACTTGCTCCCCTCCCCAGTCTCCGTCTCCACCTTGAGCGAGCCATTTGAATCGAGCACCAATCTGCGCACGATCGAGAGTCCGAGCCCCGTGCCACCAGGCTTGGTCGTGTAGAAGTCATCGAATGCTCGGTCCAGCTCAGACTTGCTCATGCCACGCCCAGTATCGCTGACGGCGATGCGGACCATGCCTTTGGCTCGTTCGGTCGTTACCGTCACCGTGCCGTTTTTGCCGTCCAGACTATCCACCGCATTGCTGACGAGGTTTTCGATTACCCGCCGCAACACGAGCGCGTCAGCGGAGACTGGTGGCAGTCCCTCGGCAAGCTTGGTGCGCACGGAGCCCGACGCGCCAATCGTCTCCCGCACGACGGTGTTCACATCCGTCGCCTTCCGCTCCGATTGCGGCGACAGCTTGGCGTAGTTCGCGGCGAGCGTCTCGAGATAGCTGATACTCGATTCTACCGTCCCCTGGCGCTCGGCGAACACCTGCGGCAGCTCCGCTGGTTTGTCGCGTGCCACCTGCGTCAGGTGACGAAACACGTTGCGCAGCGGGGCGAGGCCGTTCTTGACGTCGTGATTCACCTGACGGGCAAGATCGCCGATCGCGACGCGCCGCTCCATGTCGCGCATACCGGCTTCGACCGGCTCGCTGATGCGCGTGGAGAGCCAGCCCGCCAGCAGGAGCGCGGCGAGTGCGGCGATGAGGACGGCAGCCGCAAACCAGAGGTTCACGTTGCGCTGGAGAGCGGTCAGGAGCGCGGACGAGCGGGTGACCACGATGCGCGCCTGCTCCACGCGCCCGGGTCCGTCGACGGCGTCGATATAGGGGAGCGTGCGCTCGCCGACGATCAGCGCGCTCGAATCAACCGCACTCGAGTCGGGCAACACGAGCCCGATCCCGAGCTCCGGATCCCGGACCAGCCGGCTGAAGAACGTCGAATCGACGGTGACACCGCCGAGCAGTCGCAGCGCGCGGCCGGCGGCGCGCGCGGTATCGCTCGTGACGAGGGCGAGGAATGGCCCTTCGGCGGTATTGGCACGCACCAGCGTCATACCGGAGATGGCCGGTCCGAGCCGGTCGAATTCGTTGCGGAAGTGACCCGACGACACGACGCGCCCCTCGTCATCCTGGATCTGGAGAAAATCGAGGCCGGCGAGACGCATGGCGTTGCCGGCGTAGTCGAGGACGTACCCGCGGTCGGTGGAGCGCAGCGAGGCACGGAAGCTGTTGTCGTCGTTGAGCGAGCCGCGCAGCGCCGCGAGACGCGACGCGATGCGATCGGTTTCGCGCCCGATATCCGCGTTAATGACGGCGACCAGCGCATCTACGCGACGCTGGTACTCGCCGGTCACGCGCTTCGACATCTCGCGGCGGATGCCGAGACCGAACACGAGCAGCGGAATCATCACCACCACCCCGAACGAGATGAGGAGGCGGGTACGGAATTTCATGCGCGGACGGGTGTGAGGGCGCGGCTAAAGCCGCGGCTCGGCATCTGCCGCTGATGCGGCGGGGACCCGTTCACGGGTAGATGCCGAGCCGCGAGTTTACTCGCGCAATAAATGAACGGTTCCATCCTGATCCACGGTCCAGCGGGCCACGCCGCGCCGCACGATTGCGGTGGCACGCGTGTCTACGAGCGCGGTGAATGTGGCCGGCCACGTCGGCAACAGATCCTTGGCGGAACGGCAGACATCGGCGGGCATGCGCGGCAGCGCGACGACGTAGCCCCAGTCCTTGCCGGCGGCGAGCGCGGCGCTGAAATCGTCAGGCGTGCGCCCCGTCGCGACCGCGTGCGTCAACGCCGCGAGGCGTCCCGCCAGCTCACGCGCGGTCGGATCGCCACGGGAGTACAGAATGCGATGCTGTCCGGTGGAGGCAGTCGCCGCGGTGTCGCGCGCGATCGCGCAGCCGCGCAGATCGAGCCACCAGGAATCTCCCTCGGCGCGCCGCGCGTCCGCGCGCACGGCCTGCTCCAGTCCGTCGTAGCGCGTGCCGCCCGCCTCGGCAGTCACCAACACGTAGGTGCGGTCCCAGGGCAGCGAGATCACCGTGTGGTTCTGGAGTGTCGCCGAGTAGTCGCGCAGCGCGCGGTCGCGGGTGACGAGCAGATCGACGCCCGCGTCGAGCAGGTCTCGCGCGTCTCCGCTTGCGGCGAACTTGAACACGAGCGTATCGCCGCGCGCGGTATGTGCGCGAATCTCCTGCGGCGTCGTGGTAGCGCTCGTTGACCAATACGTTCCGGTGCCGATGGGCCAGCTCGAGTCGGGCGCCGGTTTCCTGACGGCCAGGCCGGGGTCGCCGAGCAGCGGCGGCACATCGTCTCGCGCCTTCGCGAACGTCACCGCCACCACGCGGCTATCCAGCGCGCCGAGCGTGTAGCCGGCCCCGCCCTTCCCGAATACGACGTCCTGGGCCGTGACCGGCGCGCCGTCCCAGAATTGCGCTCCGTCGCGCAAATGCAGCGTCCAGCGGCGGCCGCCGTCTTCCTTCGTCCACGTCTCCACGAGCTCGGGACGGACATGGCCGTCGCAGTCAACCCGAACCGGGGTTTCGTACAAGTGCCGGAACACAATGCGCTCGGCGTCGTTGCGCGCGACGGGTGCGTGCCGCGGGTCGACCGCGTCGCTCAGTCCGATGGTGATCGTGGCAGACCGAGCCGTGACGGAACCGGTCGAGAGCAGGCAGCTCTCGTCGGTCGCCTCGCGCGTCTCGCCAACCCCGCCGGTGACGGTGCCGACACGCGGGTGGGCGCAGGCTGCGAGCAGCGCGAGAACGGCTATGCGTGAAACGCGATGCGCTGGCATGAAAGAACGATACACTGCACTATCTCTCCATGGGATTCCCACGCAGTCTCCTCCTGAAGGCCTCCCGCAGCCAATGGATTGCCCGCCAGCTGCGCGAGCGCCGTTTCTTCCAGCGCGCGGTCAAGCGCTTCATGCCCGGCGAAACGCTCGAAGCCGCACTCGACGCAGCGGGCCAATTCGCGAAAGCCGGTCTCGGAGCGGTGCTCACCGAGCTGGGCGAGCAAGTCACCAATCGCGCCGAAGCCGCCGCGGTCCGCGATCATTACCTCGGTGTGCTCGAAAAGATTCAACGTCGCAAGCTGCCGGCACACGTTTCCGTCAAGCTGACGCACCTCGGTCTCGAGGCGAGCCGCGAGGGGTGCGTCCAGGACGTTTTGAAGCTCGCGGCGCGTGCGGAGCAGGCGCGCTCCTTCCTGTGGATCGACATGGAGGAGTCACGCTACGTCGACGCGACGCTCGAGGTATACCGGCGAGCCAAGGCCGAGTGGCCCAACGTCGGCGTGTGCCTGCAGGCGTACTTGCACCGCACCGCGAAGGATCTCGAAGGACTCCTGGCGCTCGCGCCGGCGATCCGTCTCGTCAAAGGGGCGTACAATGAGCCCCCCGACGTGGCGCTCCCCCGCAAGCGCGATGTCGACGAGAGCTACCGGCAGCTCGCCCAGCGACTGCTCGCCGAGGCGGCCCGCCAGCGGGCCAAGCCCGTCTTCGGGACGCACGACCTCAAGCTCATCGAAACCATTCGCAAGGCCGCCGCGGACCAGCGCCTGGATCCCTCAGCCTACGAGTTTCACATGCTCTATGGGATTCGTGCGGAGGAGCAGCGGAAGCTCGCATCCCTGGGCGCCGAGGTTCGCGTCCTGATCAGCTACGGCAGCGCCTGGTTCGCCTGGTATATGCGACGGCTTGCCGAACGCCCCGCGAACGTGTGGTTCGTGCTCCGAAACGTCGTATAGATTACGGTTGTGACCATATCCACCATCTCTCGCCCGCAACGCGAAAGCCGCGACTCGGTCGTCATCCGCTTCGCCGGCGACTCGGGCGATGGCATGCAGGTGACCGGCAGCCAGTTCACGCTCGAGACGGCGCTGGCCGGCAGCGATTTCTCCACCTTCCCCGACTTCCCGGCGGAGATTCGCGCGCCGACCGGCACCACCTTCGGCGTATCAGCCTTCCAGATCCATTTCGGCGGCGGCGACGTCATGACGCCGGGCGATGCCGTGGACGTGCTCGTCGCGATGAACCCCGCCGCCCTGACGGTCGAGCTCAACGATTTGAAGGTGGGCGGTACGGTCATCGTGGACACGGCGGCGTTCACGGAGCGCAATCTCAGCAAGGCGGGGTACACGGGCAGCCCGCTCGAAGACGATTCGCTCGCCAAGTATCAGGTCCTCAAGTTCGACATCACGAAACTCACGGCCGATGCCGTGAAGCCGCACGGTCTCTCCTCACGAGAAGCGCATCTGTGCCGCAACATGTGGTCGTTGGGGCTGCTGCTGTGGATGTACGGCCACGAGCGCACCGCGACGATCGAGTGGCTCAATCGCAAGTTTGCCAAGAAGCCCGTGATCGCCGCGGCCAACATCGCGGCGCTCAACGCCGGGCATGCGTTCGGGGAGACGGCCGAGGAGACGGAACACATGGTCGGCTACGTCGTCCCGAAAGCCACGGTGCAGCCGGGACGCTATCGGACCGTCAGCGGCACGGAGGGGCTGGCGTGGGGACTCGTGGCGGGGATGCGCGCCGCGGGGATCGAGAAGATGGTATTCGCGGGCTATCCCATCACACCGGCATCCGCGCTGCTCCACACCCTCGCGAACATGCGCGCCTACGGCGTCGTCACCTTCCAGGCCGAGGATGAGATCGCGGCGAGCGGTGCGGCGCTGGGCGCGTCGTATGCCGGCGCGCTCGGCGTGACGTCGAGCTCGGGCCCCGGGATTGCGCTCAAGACCGAAATGCTGGGGCTCGCGATCGCGACCGAGCTGCCGCTGATCGTCATCGATTCGCAGCGCGCCGGCCCATCGACCGGCATGCCGACCAAGGCGGAGCAGTCGGATCTGTTTCAGGCGGTCCACGGCCGCAACGCCGACGCGCCGCTCGCGGTGCTCGCCCCTCAGTCGACCGCGGATTGTTTCGACATCGCGATCGAAGCCGTGCGCGTGGCCACGAAGTACATGACGCCGGTGATCGTGTTGAGCGATGGCTATCTGGCGCACGCGGCCGAGCCATGGCTCATCCCGCGCGAAGCGGACCTGCCTCGTTTCCCCGTCAGGTATCGGACGGACCCAGCAGGATTCCATCCGTTTCTGCGGGATCCTGAAACCCTGGCCCGGCCGTGGGTGAAGCCCGGGACGCCGCAGCTCGAGCATCGCATCGGGGGCCTGGAGCGGGATTATGACTCCGGGCACATCTCCTACGATCCGGACAACCACGCCCGCATGACCAAGGCGCGCGCGGACAAGATCGCGGGGATCGCGCGCGACATTCCCCTGCAGACCGTCTCCCTGGGCAACGATCACGGCAAGCTGGCGGTGGTCGGCTGGGGATCGACGTTCGGCGCGATTCATCGCGCCGTGCAGATCGCGCGCGACGAAGGACGGGACGTGGCGCAGATTCATGTGCGCTACCTGAGTCCGTTCCCGCGCAATCTGGGCGATGTGCTGAAGCGCTATGAGCGCGTGCTGGTTCCGGAGATGAACAATGGCCAGCTCGTGAAGCTGCTGCGCGCTGAGTATTTGGTTGCTGCCGAAGGTCTCTCGAGAGTAACCGGCAAGCCGTTCAGCGTGACAGAGATCGCGCAAGCGATCAGGAAGATCTCATGACCGTCACCACGATTACCGACGCGCAGCTCGCGCCCAAAGACTACGCCTCGGACCAGGAGGTCCGCTGGTGTCCGGGCTGCGGCGACTACGCCATTCTCAAGGCGGTGCAGCGGGCGTGCGCTGAGATGGGTGTGCAGCGCGAGCGCACGGTGTTCGTGAGCGGGATCGGGTGCGCGGCGCGCTTTCCTTACTATATGTCCACGTACGGTTTCCACACCGTGCATGGACGCGCGCCCGCGATTGCCACGGGGATCAAGCTCGCCAATCCCGATCTCGACGTCTGGGTGATGACGGGCGACGGTGACGGCCTTTCGATCGGCGGCAACCACATGTTGCATGTGCTGCGCCGCAACGTGGACCTGAAGATCATCCTGTTCAACAACGAGATCTACGGCCTCACCAAGGGCCAGTACTCGCCGACGTCGCGCCGCGGCACGCGCTCACCATCGACACCGCACGGCTCGATCGAGAATCCCGTCTCGGCCTGCGCGTTCGCGTTGGGTGCCGGGGCGCGGTTCGTGGCCCGCGCGATCGACACGCTGCAGGCGCATCTCATCAGCGTGCTGAAGCGCGCCCATGCCAACCGCGGCGCTTCGTTTGTCGAAATTCTGCAGAATTGCGTCGTCTTCAACGACGCCGTGTTCGAGAATATCACCGGGAAAGAAGTCGCGGCGGATGCCCAGGTCCTGGTCGAGCACGGCAAGCCACTCCTGTTCGGCAAGAACAAGGAGAAAGGGCTGCGCCTCAAGCCCGGTACGCTCGAGCTGGAGATCGTCGCCTCCTCACCCGATGTCCTGGTCCATGACGAGACCAATCGTCCCTTAGCCCAGCTATTAGCGGCCCTGGAGCCCCCCTTCCCTGTGGCCATGGGTGTGCTCTATTGCAACCCAGCCACCTCGTACGAGCGCGAGGTCGTAGTGGAGACGGGCGGCAGCCTGGACGCACTGCTGAACAGCGAACGCACCTGGGAAGTGGGCGAGGTGGGGGAGGTCTCATGATGTCCGTTGCGAATCGGAGGCGGGGCGCGGATCGGCGGCTCAAGGACGTCGCGGTGAATGTCGAGCGCCGCAGCGGCCTCGACCGCCGCCTGATCGTAGAATCGGCGACGGCGCAGATCCACGCCGTCCTGGAGCTGCTGACACAACTGGCGGATCAAGGCGCGTTGCGCGACGACTCGCGGCGGTTGCTCGACACGTCGATGCTGCGGCTACGCTACGCGCTGGAGCGGATGGAGCCGGAGTAAGCTGTGGGATGGACGCCACACCATCGGCCGCCGCAAGACGGCGGCCGGTGTGTTCTAAGGGATTAACTACCGGGCATGCCGGTTGCAGGTCCTCGGCGCATCCCTGACACCCGAGGACCCCATGCGCAGGTGGCTTATCGCAGCGGGCGCCCTGCTCGCGCTAGCAGCGTGCGAGCGGAACGTTCCCACCATCACCGCCGATGCCGTTCCCAGCGACGCCGCGATTTACATCGTCAACTTCGACGACACGCAGACGACGCTCGCCGCGGTGACGAATGGGATTCTGAACGCCGGCGCCGGCGTCGTGCAGTACAACAACTTCTCGATGGTCGCGGCGCTGGCTACACCTGGGCAGCTGCTTACGATCTCCGCATTGCCCGGGCTCGAGGGGATCTACGCCAACAAACAACTCGACTACTACATGCTGCATGAGAGCGTGCCGGCGATTCGCGCGGATGCGGTGCACGTCGCCGGCATCACCGGGAAGGGGATCGGTGTCGCCATCCTCGACAGCGGGATCGACGGAGCGTACAACGCCGATGTCGCCTATCCGCAGTACACGGTGCAGAACGTCAAAGTGCTCTATAACCAGAACGATCTCTTCACGTTCGGGAAGGACGCGCCGAAGCCGATACGCAAAGGCGCGACGCTGGTCGTCGAGAATCTCCCGAATTCTGAGACCTCGGTCGGCCACGGCACGCACGTCGCGGGGATCGCGGGGGCGCGCGGCACGTCTTCCAACGGCTACTACACGGGCGTCGCGCCCGGGGCCAATCTGATCGGGATCGGCACCGGCGACATCCTCTTCATCTTCTGGGCGCTCGCCGGCTTCGACTATATCCTCGACCACCAGCGGCAGTACAACATCAAAGTCGTGAACAACTCGTGGGGCACGAGCGGAGCATTCGATCCGAAGGACCCCATCAACGAGGCGACCAAGAAGGTCGCGAGCCGCGGCATCACCGTCGTGTTCGCAGCGGGCAATGATGGCCCCGACCAGAACACCCTCAATCCGTACAGCGTCGCGCCCTGGGTGATCGGTGTCGCGGCGGGGTGCAAAGTTGGTGTCACCGATCCGACGAACTCGGAAGCTCACTGTATGCTGGACGACGGCTCGGACCCGCTCGTCCCGACGAACAACGAGCCACGGGAGCACGTGCTGGCCGACTTCTCCTCGCGCGGCATCCCCGGCGATCCGTTGTATCATCCGGACATCACCGCGCCCGGCGTCCACATCGTCTCGACGCGCGCCTCCACGGGAACGGTGCTCAACGCGACCGACCTGAACCACGACGCGCGGATCTGTAACATCGCCTTGCTCAATCAGCCCTACTATACGTGCGCGTCGGGCACATCGATGGCGTCGCCGCATATCGCCGGGGTCGTCGCGTTGATGCAAGAAGCGGCGGGCGGGACCCTCAAGCCCGATCAGATCTTGAACGTGCTCACGTCCACGGCGAAGCCGCTGCCCGAGTACGCAACGTGGGAAGTCGGCGCCGGCTTTGTCGACGCCTACGCGGCGGTGATGGCGGTGAAGAAATAGGGGTTAGGGGCTCGGGGCTGGGGCTAAGGCATTCAGGCGATCCCAGACCTCGGGCCGAACCACTGTCTTCACGTCGCTCCAAAGCGCATTCCAACAGAGCTCGAGCTCGTCAGCGCGCGTCGCGTGCTGGCGAGCTTCTGTTTGATGACGGCCCACGACCGTGCGCACCGCCGTCATCTCGCTGTCGCTCGGCTGGCCCACGGCATGTATCAGCGCCTCCAGGTACAGCCGCCCGCCGTCGCTCGCCGCGAGCGCGAGCGCGCGCGCCGCCGCACGCGATCCGTGCAACGGAACAGCCAGTCCCAAGCGCGCGTACGGCAGCGCCCAGTTGTCGGTCGCGAGCAGGCCGTCGGGATTGTCGAGCCAGATCCAGGCGTGGACGACCGCCAGCCGCGGTCCGTGCGTCCCCCCCCCCGGATGCACGTGGTCGACAGCTGCATGACTGCGCAGAAAACTCTCTTCGTCGACAGTCCCCTGATGGAAGTGCCAGGCGGTGGCGGGCACTGGGAGCGATGCCGGCGCCGTGTCGCTCATGACGAGCACCGCGTAGGCGACGGCGACCAGTGTCGGCGTGCCGTTGAGCTCGGCGTACTCGAGCACCGGCGGCTGCGCGGGATCCGGGGTGGGCCGCAGGATCAGCGACGTGTGGATCCAGTGCCTGCCCATGCCGGGGAAGTCCGGCCCCACCGGATGATAGCCGGCCAGTCGTGCCCCTTCAGGATTGCGGAACGCCTCGGTTCCCGCCCGCGCGCGCGTGACGAAACTCGCGAGCGCGGTATCAGCCTGCACCTGAAGGGGGAGGGGGAGGGGGAGGGTCAGGAGCAATGCGAGCGTGAGCATCAGCGCACCACATCGACCGCGGTCTGCCCGTACGCCGCAAGCAGACGGGCACGCAGCTCCGGAGGGAGCCCGGCCGGGAAGCGGCTGAAGTTGCGGAGCTTCGCCAGCGCGGACTTTTGATCAATGTCTGGAGGCAGCAGGTCGCCCAGTTTGCCAAAGCGGCCCCGCTGGATGGACCGGACGGGGACGGACACCACCTTCGACAAGTACGTCAGTACGATGAGCGAACTGTCTTGAACTTCGAGCAGCTCACCCTCGACGCTGATGCTGTCCAGCTGCAGATCGGCATTGATACCCTGCGGCCAGAGCGCCGGGCCGAAATCCTGGAGACTCGGGCCGTGATAGCATGCAGCCGCGAGTATCAGCGTGCTGAGAACGATGAATCGACGCATAGGCACCTCAACGCACCGGAATGCGTGTGGCTGCAAACAGCGTTTCGAGAGAATCCTGGGAGATCCGCCAGCGCCCCACTGCCTCCGCCAAGGCCGTATCCGAAGGCGTGAATGCTCGGTCGGCGCGCGCGCTGCGCAGCCACGCCGGGCGCACCCATTCCATGTAGTAGCCCTGCGCAGCCAGGAAATAGGTGCGCGGCTGGGCCGCGTTGGTGTTACTGGGACGGAACAGAGCCCTGAATCGCTGGCCTGGTGATGTCTGCAGATAGCGAACGTCGGCGTCGCGCATGCTGGCCAGTGCGGTGGCGTTCGGCGCCTCGCCTTCCAAAACCTCCGCCAGCGAGATCACAGTCGGGTCGACGCGGCGCATGCGGCCCGCGACCGCCACGCGATCGATACGCCAGTTGTCCATCGGGAAGGTGAGTCGTACCCGGACGCTGCCTGGAGTCACGACGGGCACGACCACGCCCACGTCCTTCCAGGCGATCGGCCCCGTGTCGCGCAGGTGCGCCACGATGTGATAGTGGCCCCCCATGTCGACTGCGATGTTCATCCCCATGCGGTGCTGATACCACTGCGCCACGGCGAGCGCCGGCCCTACCTGCTTCAAGTCTTGCCCCACCCAGTCGAGCGAGCGCGCGCCGGGATCGCCGAGCATGACGTCATACAGGAGCGTGGTGTTCAGCAACGAGTTGCGTAGCCGCAGCACGATCGCCACGCTGTCCGCGCCGGGCGGCGCAGGCGCATTCAGCTCGATCCAGTCGTCGAGATCGGGCAGCCCTGCCTGAGCCATCGTGCGCGCGTCGGTGCGATAGACGCGACCGTCCTCCGCCGCCAGCGTGCGAGTGACGTCATGCCCACGGCGATCGACGGCCCGCGTGAGGGCGTGTTGATCGGAAACGACCACGAGACGGTTGAGCTCATCGACGAGCGCCGTCTCGGCGCTGCCGTGGGGTACCTCCAGTAGCTCGAGTTGATTCAGGTAATGCGTCTCGAGCGCTTCGTTGCGCACCTCGAGCCGCACCGACCCGTCGGGCGCCTGGCGGATACGCAGACGATCCACATCGCGGCTCTCGAAGATCGGCGCGATGCTGTAGGAGAACCCTTCCGCCTGTAGTAACGCGGTCCCGGCGCTGTCGGCGTAGACGGTGGGGCAGGAGCCGAAAATGGCGACCGCCAGCGCGCCGACGGCCACCGCCGTTCCACCGGTTGCGAGAACGGTAACGATGAAGGAGGGCAGCGCGGCGGTCGACTGTTCGAAGGCTTCCATCCCCAAGACGCTGTCGAGGGGAATGCTGGTGACGGCCGCAACGTCGTGTAGCGTAAGACTGTAGCGATGCCCGTTACCGCGGACCGCCTCGCTGTCCACCGTGACGCCGGACAGAAAAACGACCGTGCTCCCATCGGTCATATGCGCCTTCACCGGCGTCGTGACGGCAACCGGCGCATGTGGATCCAGCGGGCGCGCACGGATGCTCTGGTAGACGTGAATGCAGGCGGAGACCAAAAGCAGTAGTGGCAGCGCGACACGACGACCCATGTGAGGCTCCCGTGTGGACACTGCAACGAAACGGTGGCGCCGTCAGGCAGACGTCAAGAGGACGCCCGCTTAACTTTCCTCCCCATGCCCTCCCCCGCCTTCCTCTTCGATCTCGACGGCACGCTCGTTGACAGCGTCTACCAGCATGTGCTCGCCTGGCGCGAGGCGCTCGAGGCGGTGGGCTTCGAGCTCTCGGTGTGGCGCATTCACCGGCGGATCGGGATGAGCGGCGGCCTGTTTCTCAACGCCCTGGCGCGGGAGACGGGGCGCCAGCTCACCGCTGCAGACGTCGCGCGCGTACAGCAGCAGCACGCCGCGGCCTTCGTGCGCGAGGCCGCGCAGGTGCGCCCGCTCCCCGGCGCGCGCGAGCTGCTCGCCTTTCTCACGCGGGCCGGTGTGCCCTGGGCGATCGCGACCAGTGGGCGTCGCGAGAGCGCCCAGCCGATGATCGAGATGCTCGGCATTGCCCCCGACGTCCCGGTCGTCACCCGAGATCAGGTCGAGCATGCGAAACCGGCTCCGGACCTATTCCTCGCAGCCGCCGAGCGACTCGGCGTCGCCGTCGAGACCGCGATCGTCGTCGGGGACAGCGTGTGGGATCTCCTTGCCGCGCGTCGCGCACGGGCGCTGGGGGTAGGCCTGCTGTCCGGAGGCTACGGGCAGGAGGAGCTGGAACGGGCGGGAGCCTACCGGGTGTACGAGGATCCGGCTGATCTACTGCTGCATATAGATGAGTTGGGGATCAGAGGTGCATAATCTCACGTCGGCACGACTGCACGTCGGCACGAACTGATTCGCGCGGCATCGTGCCGACGTGCCGACGTGCACTTAGCGATTAAGCCAGTAGGATGCCTTGATCAGAAACGTGTTCCGCGGATACGCGTTGAACAGCCGCTGGAAGTCCCCCGTGAAATCGCGGGTTCCCCTCGTCGGCTCAGAGTCGTCCCGTCCCTGATTCCAGACCAGGAACAACGTCGAGCCCGGTCGATACTCCCACCGCACGACGAAATTCGAATTGAAGAACTTGATATTGAAATCGCCGGGCGGTGTTCCGGCAAAGGGCTGGAAGCGGTCGTCGTAGCCGGGCGCCCGTGGCGTGCTGGAAAGCTCGCGCAGGTTGGACCAGCGTCCCTTGCTCACGAACGGGGAAGCGTACACCTGCACCGTCAGGGTCGGTGTGGCCGTGTAATCGATTCGGAACGACATCGACGTGGTCAGTTGATCGAGGTGCGCAAACAGGTAATGCGTCCCTGTGACGTCCGTGACTGGGTTCAAGTCCTGCGTGGCGTTGATGTTGTGCGTCGCACTGAAGCTCACCGAGCCCCGGAACTGGGAGGACACCCGCAGGTCGACCTGCGGACTCACGTTGGTCGACGTCGAGTGACCGCGGTCGCCCTTGAAGTAACTCATGAAGACTTGAGGGACAATCGCCGCGCGCTGGTCGTACTGGAGACCCAGCCACGGGGCGATGTACTGATCGCCTCTCAGGGCCGGCCCACCGCGCGCGCAGCGATCGCAGAACACACCGCCCAGATTGCCGAGGGTCCCCCCAACATGGATCCACCACTGATTCTTGAACTGGCCGTGGAAGTTCGTGTTCGCAGCCCGATCCGTCGGAAGCCCGTCGCCGGTCGTCCAGAATTGCCACCAGTTGAAGTTCCAGAATGCCCGCTGGAACACCTGGTTCGGTTTTTGCCAGTTGAAGGCACCCCAGGTATTCCATCCCTGCTGATCGGACCGGAACAGGATGCCCAGGTCATTGATCTCAAAGCCCGGCGAGCGGCGCATGTAGCTGGTCTGAAAACGGATGAACCCGCTTTGCTTGGTCAGGAGCAGCTCCTCGGCATGCCCGCCGAGTGACGTACGCGTGCTGTCGAACGTGACGTCGTCGTCCGGTCGCTGATAATTGTGGGTCGAGTTCCGCTGCGTCCGGGCAATCGCGGTCGGGCTGCCGCCCACCGTGCTCAGGTCGAGTGAACCGGAGACTTCGTAGTTGTCGTTGTGGAACCGATGCCGGAAATCAACCGCGCCCACATAGGCGCGGCTCCGCAGGAAGTTCTCCGTCCATTGGTCCACGTCGCGGTTGACCGCGGTGGCCATGAAACCGATGCCGCTCTTGCCGTTGCGGTAGTCCTGCTGCAGGCGGAGGACGCCGTAGTTCGTGAGCGGCTCGATCGTGCGGTCACCCGGTCCCTGCGCGCGCTGCGTGACCCCTTCGACGGCGCCGATCGTGAGACCCCCGGGTAGCCGCCCCGTGATCTTGGCGGCGCCAAGAATCCGGCTCGCGTTCGGTGACGTTGCGTCGCCGTACAATCCCCGGAGCTGCGGGTCCCGACCTACGCGCCGGGAATAGAACAGCCCTTCCCCACTGCAGTTCACGATGTTGCAGTTCACGCTGAAGTTGAAAATGCCGGTGCCTTCGACGAAGAACGGACGGCGTTCCTGGAAGAACGTCTCGAAGGACGTCAGGTTGACGACGGATGGATCGGCTTCGACCTGGCCGAAGTCGGGGTTCACCGTCGCGTCCACAGTGATGTTGGACGTGATTCCATACTTGATATCGGCGCCGGCGGTGTACTGCTGATCACGCTCAAATGCCGGCATCGGCACGTTCTTGACGACGGCATAGGGCGCCAGTTCCAGGCGTCGCGGGGCGGCGAGGCCATCCAGCCCGACGATGTCGCCGAGCTGCGAAACGAAGCCGCGGCGCGACGTGCGGTAGAGGGGCCAACCCACTCGCTCTCCTCCGTGGCGGTCGATGTCGCGCCAGATGGCGAATCCGAACGTATTGCTCGGCAGGTGGGCGTAGCGCAGCTGCGACAGCGGGATGCGAAACTCCGCCGTCCAGCCCAATGAGTCCACCTGCGTGCCGACTTCCCAGACGCCATCCCACGCGTCGTCTTCCTGCTGATCGTCGGCGTACATCGCATAGTCGCGCTTCACACCGCCGGGGTTGACCGCGAACTCGAAGCCGGTGCGGCGGTCGTGGTAGGAGTCGATCATGATCTTGATTTGGTCACAGCAGATGCGGATGTCGCGGCGGGCGAGGAGCTTCTTGATGCTGTCGGGATGCGCGTCAAACGCTCGCACGAAAACGTAGAAATTGTGGGCGTCGTAGGCAACTTTGGCTTCTGTGGGGAGACTCGGGTTCGCGTCCTCGGTCGGGGCGAACTGCCGGAAGTCCTTGATGACGGGTGCCAGGCGCCAAACGTCGTCATTGTCCTTCCCATCGATCACCGGCGGGGTCGCAGCGCGGTGCGCCACGGCGGTCGTCGCGCTTGGCCCGGTTGGCGGCGACGACGACGCGGCGGTTTGCAGAGCCAAAACTACGGCAGCGGCCGGCAGGATCGGCATCATGAATTGTCCCGGGAATTGAGGCTATTCCTTTGATGGTACGATTCGCCAAAAGGTTGGTTTCGTGATACTTTCCGCGGGCCCCAAACCTCAACTCTGACGGGTTCTTGACCTTCACTCGCATCTGGGCTGACCGCCGCACCGGGACGGACCGCCGAGCCGAGCGTCGCCGACGCGCGGTCATGGGCGTGGTTGATGAGCGCCGCTGCGTCGTCGACCGCCGCCGCGGGTCCGAACGGCGCAGCACCCTCGATCGCCGCGGCCGCGCCTCCCGCGCCCCGAACGCCGAGCGGCCGGTTGAGCACGTGCGCAACGCCCTGCAGCTGCTCAGGGAAGTGGCGTTAGTGGGGGAATTGTCGTCAGGACCGAGCGAAGACCTGGGCGCGGCCATCGACCGCCTGAACCGCGCCGTCGGTCTGCTCGAACGTCAACGGCAGGCTATTTTTTGAACAACGCCAGGTACTGCGCGTAACCCTCTGCTTCCAGACTGTCCACTGGAATAAATCGCAGCGACGCCGAATTGATGCAGTAGCGTAGCCCCGTGGGCCGCGGTCCGTCCGGAAAGACGTGGCCGAGGTGCGAATTCGCATGCGTGGACCGGACTTCGGTGCGCTCCATGAACAGCGAGCGATCCGTCTTTTCCTGGACGTTGGCGGCCTCGAGCGGACGCGTGAAGCTCGGCCAGCCCGTGCGCGAATCGTACTTGTCGAGCGAGCTGAACAGCGGCTCACCGGACACGACGTCCACGTAGATCCCTTCCTTATGATTGTCCCAGAACTCGTTCTGGAAGGGCCGCTCGGTGCCTTCATGCTGCGTGACTTCGTACTGCAAAGGCGTCAATGCGTGGCGCAGCTCGGAATCACTTGGCTTGGACTTTATGGAAAACATGGCGTGTCTCACCTCGCTGGTAGTTGACGCGCTGACCTTCCCTGCCTCATCGCCCCAGATCTCGCGCAGCCGCCGGTCACGGCCACAACCCGTGCGATACATCCCATAACGGACCGGATTCTTTTTGGCGTAGTCCTGGTGGTACTCTTCGGCCGCGTAAAACGGACCGGCGGTCAGGACTTGCGTCGCCACTTCGCGATGGAAGCGATCGTTGATTTGCTGCCGCGAGGCGCTCGCCGCACGCCGCTGCTCGGCGCCGCGTACGAAGACCGCGGTGTGATAGTTCGGGCCCGTGTCGCAGGCCTGCCCGTCCGTCTGGAACGGGTCAATGTTGTGCCAGAAGGTCCAGAGCAACGTCTCATAGCTGACCTTGGCGGGATCGTAGACCACCTGCACAGACTCGAGGTGGCCGGTGTTCCCTTGCACGACATCCATGTACGAGGGGTTCTTCGTGGTGCCGCCCATGAATCCGGAGGTCGCCGAGATGACGCCCGGCAGGTCGTCGTAGGCGTGCTCCATCGTCCAGAAGCAGCCGCCGGCGAAGGTGGCCGTATCCACGGCTGGCGCGACTGGCGTCGTCAGGCTCAACACGAGTAAGAGTGCAATGTTCATGCGCTGATTATGACGGAACCGCTACTTCCAGGGAAGTGGCGTTGTTTATTCTTAGAGCATTCTCATCCTTCTCACATTGCCCGCGGCGCGCGGCCGGGCGTACGTTAGCGTCGTGCAAATCCTTCTCGTCGAAGACGATCGCGACCTCCGCCGCTTCTTGAGCAAAGCGTTTCGCGAAGAAGGCTACGGCGTCACCGAGACCGACTCCGGCGATCGGGCGCTGGAACGCGCACTCGACGGCAGCTTCAGCTGCCTCGTGCTGGACGTGATGCTCCCGGGCCGCGACGGCTTCAGCGTCGTGAGTGAGCTGCGCAACCGCGGCATCTCGACGCCGGTGCTCCTGCTCACGGCGAAAGACGAGCTGGAGTCGCGCGTGCGTGGGCTCGAGGGAGGCGCGGATGACTATGTCACCAAACCGTTCGACCTGCCGGAGCTGCTGGCGCGTGTCCACGCCCTGATTCGCCGCGCGGAGCTGCGTCACAAGGACGCCACGCTGAAGGTCGGCGACGTCACACTCGATCCGCTGGCGCGACGGGTCACCCAGCAGGGCCGCGTCGTGGATCTCTCGCCGCGCGAGTTCGCGCTGCTCGAATTCCTGATGCGCAACGTCGGCCGAACCGTGTCGCGGTCGCGCATCGCGGAAGCGGTGTGGAATTACAAGTTCGATCCCGAAACGAACGTCGTGGACGTGTACGTCAACTATCTCCGCAAGAAGTTGAGCTTCGGCGGGCGCACGGCGCCAATCAGGACCGTGCGCGGAGTCGGATACCGGTTGGAGGCGGACAGCCGTGAGTGAGCGCCGCCTCAGCGAAGTACTGACGCGTCGCTTCAATCGCGTCGCCTGGACCTCGCTCACCGGGTATGCACTGGTGGTCGTGCTCCTGTTTGCCGCCGCCGCGGAGATGGCGCTCCGCGGCTCGCTCGAGCATTCCGCGGACGTGATTCAATCGCTGCTCGGCGCCTACCGTGACTCGACGAGCGCGCCGGCCGGCGTGATGCCGTCGACGCTCGCCGATCAGCTCGTCGGGATGGGGGGGCAGGTCGTCATCACGCGTACCACGACGAACGCGGGCGGCATGCCGCAGGTCTACTACCTGTCGCCGGGGATGCCGGCGAAGCGGCTGGAGGGCCTCCCGCCCGATGCCACGGCCGAGCAGGCTCGGGCCGCACTCGTCGGGGCGATCACGCAACGGGCCCGGTGGCGCTACCGCGTCCTCCATCGCGCTCTGGGGGAATTTGATGTCTACGTCGTGGCGAGCCGCCAATCGTACTTGGTGCCGCTTGGCATTCTCGCGGCGGCGGCCGCGCTGCTGCTGCCGCTGGCCGCATTTGCCGCGGCGCGCGGCGCGAAGCAAGCGGTCGATGCAGGACTGCGGCCGCTGGAACGGGTCACCAGCGAAACGCGCGCCATCGGCCCTTCAGAGCTGGGTACCCGCCTCACCAGTCCCACGGGGCAGGCAGAGGTCACGGCGCTCGCGGACAGTATCAACCGCATGCTGGAGCGCGTCGATCGCGCGCATCGCGCGCTGCAATCGTTCACGGCCGATGCGAGTCACGAGCTCCGCACGCCACTCACGCACCTGCGGGCGCAGGTCCAGTGGGCCTCCGACGAGGCCCGAACCGAAGCGGAAGTCCGGGACGCGCTGGCTGCGATGGAGCACGAGCTCGACCGCACGACGAAACTGGTTGAGGAGCTGTTGCTAATCGCGCGCGGCGAGAACCGGCAGCTGGCGCTGGCGCACGCTCCGTTCGACCTCACGGCAGTCGTCGAGGACGTCCGCGAGATTACCGAAGCGATGGCGATGGACAAGGCGCTCGTGGTGCGCGCCGAGCCCTCCCCGGCGGTGCAAGCCGTCGGGGATGCCGATCGCACGCGGCACATCCTGCTGAATCTTGCGTCCAATGCGGTTCGCTACACTCCGCAGGGCGATGTCACCTTCACGGTTCTGCGGAACGGCACCGAGGTCGGAGTGATGGTGCGCGACACGGGGCCTGGGATCGCGCCCGAGCATCTGGACAGAATCTTCGACCGCTTCTTCCGCATCGACCAGTCGCGGAGCCGTGAGCTGGGGGGGATCGGCCTCGGTCTGGCGATTGCGAGACTGTTTGCCGAGCTGCAGGGAGGACGGATCGAGGTCGACAGCGCTGTCGGCAAGGGGAGTACGTTCACGTTGTGGTTGCCAGGGGCAAAGGATGCGGGGCGCAGTGAAATGATGTAGGGGCGCAGCATACTGCGCCCCTACCGTGATCGACGCACCTATCCGTTACCGCGCTACCAATCCCACAGTGCTCGCCGGAAGCGTGGCAGACCTGCCCGCCGGCGTCAAATGTCCGTCAGCCTCGATTCGGAAGCCGCTGATGCTGCGGTCGCCGTTGAGCTCGTACAGATAGCGACTGTTGCCGCTCAGCGCCAAGTCGATGTTCCCGCTGCCAACGACCGCCGTGCGCCCGTCGGCATCGATCAATTCGATCGTGCCGTCATTCGCGATCGCAAAACCGGAGATCGACCCGCCCTGGGCGTTCGCGGTATACCCGAACTTGCCGTTCTTCGTCACCACGGCCCAGCAGGGCGCGCCCTGGTTCGTAAGGACCGCTCCGCTCGCCAGGGTCAATGAGCCGTCGTGGGCGATGACGTAGGACGACGCGCTCCCCGCGGCTTCGGAGACGAACAACTCATCCCGATGGCCGAAGGCGAAACCGAACGGCGTGCCACCGGCCGATGCCGTCCACGTGGCGGCGGAGGCGACGCCGTCGCGATCCACGGTGTAGACATCCAGCCGGTTCGTCGTCTTCTCGGTCACGACAAGTCGCTGGCCGTCAGGACTGAAGGCGACCTGCGCCGGCCCGACGTTCGTCCCCGACAGCGCGCGCGTCGATCCGGGAATCGCGGCCAGTCCGCCGTCTGAGCCGATGCTGAAGCTACTGATGTTGCCGACGCCGCCGGCGTTCAAGACGTAGAGGACGTTGCCGTGGACGGTGAGGCTGATCGGCCGGATGCCGCCCGACGCGCTCCGGCTCGCGAGCGACAGGCGGGCGTCGTTCACACGAAATACGGACACATCGTTCGAGCCCGCATTGACGGCGAACAACCAACGGCCATCGTCGCTCAACGCCAGCGCGCCCTGCGAGCCGAGACCGCTGCCCGCGCCGGTGCCGCCGGTGGCCACGTTCGACTGCCACGTCAGACTGTCGTCCGCGCCACGCGCGAATATCGCGACCGCATTGCCGCTCGCCTGATTGGTAAGCGCGTACACGGCGCCCGGCTGATCAGCGTTCGATGCCACAGCACTGGCGTTGAGGGCCGCGGCGCGATCGGCGGCGAGGCCGGTGACATTGCGGTCCTGCGAGCACGCGGCGGCGGCGACCAGCGCCAGCGCACTCAGTGCAACGATCTTGTTCATTGAAAACCTCCCGAGAGAATGGTGACGGTGTGTTGCTCGGGAGAATGAACACGCGGGGCCGGCAAAGCGGACTACCCTTTTTGAGTTATGAGAGACTTCTCATCCTCGTCTCATTATCGACCTTCAGCGCGAGCGATACCCGCGCTTCGCAGCCGCGCTGCCCCACACGATTCGTGAGCGTCAGCGCGCCGCCGTGCGCCTCCGCGATTTGTCGCGAGAGCGCAAGACCGATCCCGGAACCGTCGGGCTTCGTCGTGTAGAACGGCACGAACAGATTGGCCGTGTCGGCGAGGCCGGCGCCTTCGTCGCGGACCCACACATCGAGCTGGCCATTCCGCGTTTCCCAGCCCACCTCCACCGCTCCATTCGCTTCGATCGTCGCATCCACCGCGTTGCGCACGAGGTTGATCAACAACTGATCGAGCTGCCCGCCATCCGCCTGGATCGTCACGTTGGGACCGGGTCGTATCGCGACCGGGCGCCGCGTTTCCAGGGCGACCACCCGACGCACCCAGTCTTGAATCGCGACGCTTTCGAGCCGCGGTGGCGGCAGGCGCGCCAGTCGGGCATATGCCGCCATCAGGCGGCTGAGCGACTCGGAACGACTCGCGATCACACCGAGCCCTTTGCGGAGGTCCTCGCTCCGATCGAGTGGCGCCGGCTCGCGGGTGATGAGCGCGAGGAGGCTGTCGGCGATGGATTTGATCGGCGCCAATGAGTTGTTGAGCTCGTGGCTCAGGACGCGAATCAGCCGCTTCCACGCTTGGCGCTCCTCGTCGCTGAGCGCTCGGCTCACATCGGTGAGCACCAACAGCTGGTGTGGGAGGCCGCCCTGCCGGAACGTGCCGCGCCGCACTTCCCAGCGTCCAGCTCGGCCGGGAAACGTGAGCGTATCGACGCGCGGCGTGTCACCCGCGAGGGAACTGGCGAGACCGAGGCTTGCCGCGTCGCGGCCCAGCAGCTGTTCGGGCGCGCGGCCGAGCAGCGCCGCGCCACTGCGATTCACGAGCCGAAGCGCGTGCTCGGCGTCGAACGCGAAGATCGCGACGTCGATTTCTTCCATCACGCGCCGGAGCAGCGCGGTGGCTTCGAGGGCGCCCAGCCGCTGGGCGCGGAGATCGTCGCCCAGACTGTTCAGCTCGAGGAGCAGCAACCCGAGCGCGTCTTCCGGATTCGACCCCCGGGCGCGGAGCGTGTAGTCGCGTTCGCGCAGCGCGGCTAGCACGTTCGAGACCGTTTGCAGCGGGCGCACGACGTGCTCTCGCACGATGGCTGCGCACGCGAGCCAGGCGCCCACGACCAGCAGCGTGAGCGTCCATTGCGTACGGGGCGCGAAGTCGCCGAACCAGAGCAGGCCCAGGGCGAGCGCGACCGCCGGGAAGCCGCCGAGCAACGCGAGCCAGAATACGCGGCGCTCGTGACGTGGAACGGACTTAGAGACCATGCCGTTTGAGCCTGCGGTACAGCGCGCTGCGCGACAGGCCGAGGGCCTTCGCTGCATCGCTGACGTTGCCCGCGGCGCGGGTAAGCGCCTTCTGAATCAGCACGCGCTCGACGTCCTCCAGGCTCATCTGATCAAGCGCCGCGCCGTCTCCACCTCCGCTCCCGCCTAACCCGAAGTCGCGGGCCCGCACGGGGCCGCCCTCCGTCATGAGCACGGCCCGCTCCACCGCGTGATCGAGCTCCCGCACGTTGCCCGGCCACGAATGGCGGAGCAACAGCTCCATGGCATCCGGCGCGAATTCCTTCACCGCTTTGCGGTAGCGGGCGCCGTAGCGGCGCAGGAAATGCGCGGCGAGCAACGGCACATCGGCGCGGCGCTCGCGCAATGGGGGAAGCCGGATCTCGACCGTGTTGAGCCGAAACAGCAGATCTTCACGGAAGCGACCGGCCTTCACCTCCGCCTGGATGTCGGCGTTCGTGGCCGCGACGACGCGGACGTCGGCGCGGCGCGCGCGTGACGCCCCGACACGCTCGAACTCACCCGTCTCGAGCACGCGCAGCAGCTTCGCCTGCTGCGGCAGCGGCAGGTTCGCGATCTCGTCCAGGAACAGCGTGCCGCCCTCGGCCAGCTCAAAGCGCCCGATGCGGTCGGTCTTCGCGTCGGTGAACGCGCCACGCACGTGTCCGAACAGCTCGCTCTCGAACAGCCCGTCGGGGATGCCCCCCAGGTTTACCGCGATCATCGGCCGCTCCGCCCGTGGTGACGACGCGTGCAGCCAGCGGGCCAAGACCTCCTTCCCAGTGCCGTGCTCACCGAGGACGAGCACGTTCGCGTCCGATGGGCCCACGCGTTCCATCAGCCGCAAGACGGGCTGCATCGCGGGCGACTCGGCGATCAGTTCCGGCAGCCCCTCCCTGCGCAGCGTCCGCGTCTCGAGCTCGAGACGGTGACTCTTGCGCAGAGCCCGACCCAATTCGACCTGCGTGCGCAAGGTGGTGATCAGGCGACGATTATCCCACGGCTTCTCGATGAAGTCCCGCGCCCCGCGGCGCATCGCTTCGACGGCACCGTCGATGCTCGCCCAGGCCGTCATCACCACGACCGGCGGCGGCGCGTCGAGCGTCTGTAGCCGTGCCAGCAAGTCCAAGCCCTCCGCTCCGGATGTCGTGTCCCGGGCGTAGTTCATGTCGATCAAGAGGGCGTCGAAGTCGCGCTTGTCCAGAGCGGAAAGGACGCCACGGGGCGAAGCGACGGCCTCTACCTCGTAGCCTTCGCCTTTGAGCAGGAGCTTCAGCGCCTCAAGGACATCTGACTGGTCGTCGGCGATAAGGATGCGGGGAGCCGTGGAGGGCGGGCCCATCGTTCAAAAGTGTCCGGGGCCGGTGACCGGGGCCAGGGGCGTGCGTCCGAACGACCCATCCCGCGCTGAAAGGATGCCGCACTGGCTGGACAGGCCGCCTAGGTTGCCTCGACTCAACGCGTCGGCCATGATCGACAGAGGTAAGGCACAACGTCTCGTCGGCGAGACCATCCGTGACATCGGCATTCTGGTCGTGGTGTTCGGCCCGCTCGACGCACTGTTCCAGCAGGAAGGACCGGGCGAACTCCTCATCTCGCTCATGGTCGTTTTCGGCTTGCTTTCCGTGACTCTCGGGATCATCCTTGAATCACTTGAATCAGACGAGTAGAGCCACGTAATGAGCTACCTGATCCGCTGGATTCCTACATTTGCCGCTGTGGCCATCCTGGCTGTAGCGGGATTCATGCTTCGCGCTTCCAACCGTCGCGGCAAGCGCAGCGACACCTAGGTCCCTATTCCGCTCGCAACGCGACGACCGGATCGATGCGGGTACTCGTCCGGGTCGGGATGAGGGTGGCGAGCGCCGCCACAATCATGAGAAACCCGGTGACCGCCGTGAGGGTCGTCAGATCTGTCGGAGTTACGTGGTAGAGCAGTCCAAGCAGTAGACGGTTCGCCAGGAGCGCACCAAGCAGCCCCAGCACCGATCCTACGCTCGCGATCGCGAGACCGCGACCCATCACCATCCGTCGCAGATCTCCTGCGTTGGCCCCCAATGCCATGCGAACTCCGAGCTCGCGGGTCCGCTGGCGCACCATGGTGGCCATAGCGCCGAACAAGCCGACTCCTGCAAGGACGACAGCGGCACCTGCGAACACAGCCAGGAGCAGCGCATTCAAACGGGGCTGCGCCAGCGGTCCGTCGAGGTACGTCTCGAATGATGCCGCGCTCGTCAGCGCGACACCGGGTTCGGTCTCACTGATCACGCGGCGGATAACCGGTACCTGCGCGTCGGGAGGTCCGCTCGTACGTATGGCGAGCGCCAGCGGCGCGAAGGGGAAGAACGATTGCCGCAGCGGGAAATACACGCTCGGGCGCGCCTCCCGCAGGTCGCGGTACCGCGTGTCGGGGACCACGCCGACGACCGTGACGGTCCGCTCCAGATCGGCTCCCATCCGGAGGCGCTTGCCAATGGGATCCTGGCCCGGCCAATAGTGGCGCGCAGCTGATTGACTGACCACGACCACACTCGGCGCGTCCGCACGATCCGCATCCGTGAACGCCCGCCCCTGAAGGACCGGAATACCGAGCGTCTCGAAGTAGTCCGGAGCCACGACATCCATGTTGAGCATCGGGTTGGCGGCGGACTCTTCCCGCGATTGCCCTTCAGCTGCCGGCCGTCCGTCCCACGCAGCGGATCCCGCGAAGGGGACCGCCACAACCGGCGAGACGCCGCGCACCCCTGGAGTCGCCCGCAACTGCGGAAGGAGCCGCTCCAGCAACGCGCGTTGCTTGGCGGCGTCGTCGTGCTGATCGTACCGCACCGCCAGCTCACCGATGAGAAGACCAGAGGGTTCGAGCGAAAGCTCTGCCCGCTCGAGCTTGATGAGGCTTTTGGCGATCAGTCCCGCTGCTGAGAGGACGACCAGTGCGAGCGCGACCTGCCCAGCCACCAACGCTTCGGTCGCGAGCCGGGAGCGCCGGCTTCCGCTTTGCCGGGTATCGGACCGAAGCGCGCGCTGGAGCTCGACGCGGGAAGTCATGACCGCCGGCGCCAGGCCGAACAGCAGCATTGCGACGCCCGCGATTCCGATCGCCCCGGCGAGCGCCGTGGCATTGAGGTGAATCTCGTCCAGGCGGGGTACCCCGGCCGGCGCGAACGCGATGAAGCTCTGGAGTGCAGCGGCGGCCACGACAATCCCGAGCGCGGCGCCCGAGACGGCCAGGATCCCGTTCTCGACCAACAGTTGGACAATCAGGCGCGCGCGGCCGGCGCCGAGCGCAGCGCGCACGGCGATCTCCCGGAAGCGCCCTACGCCGCGGACGAGCAGGAGACTGGCGACGTTGATGCACGTGATCAGGAGGAGCAGCCCGGAGGCAGCGGCAAACACGAACAACGCCGGTCGTACGTCGCCCAAGACGAGCCGTGGCAGCGTTTGCCCGACACCGCGCAGGTCGCGCCCCCACGGCGACGACTCGGCGCGGCCGAAGAAGGCGGTCAGTTCGGTTCGGGCTTCGGGGACCGTTGCGCGCGGCGTGAGCCGCCCGATCACATGCAGCGAGACAAACGGCAGGCCTTTCGGTGGAATCGCCACTGCGACAGGCGCCCAGAAGTCGGAGCCTCGCGGGTAATCGAGTCCTTGCGGCATCACGCCAACGATGGTGTACGGCACGCCATCCTCGTACATCACGATCTGCCGTCCCAGCACGCGCGTGTCGCCGCCGAACCTCCGCTGCCAGGCGCCGTAGCTCAACACCATCACCGGTGCCGCCCCGTACACATCATCAGACGACTGCAAGGCGCGACCGAGCACGGGTCGCACGCCGAGCACGTCGAAGAACTCACCCGAAACGAGCGCGCGGCGCAGGCGCGAGATCTGGTCCGCGTCACGAATCGCTAGCGGTGCGGCGCCCCAGGAAGCGACAGTGGCGACGCGCTCGAGCACTCGAGTGCGCTGTGCGAACTCGCGGGCAGCGTCGAACCCCAACGGGTAGGCGAAATCCTGATCGGATTTCTCTCCCCAGAGCACGACAACACGATCCTGATCCTGCACGGGGAGGCGGCGTAGCAGCAGCGCGTCGGCCACGGTGAACACCGCGGTCGCGAGACCGATACCCAGAGCGAGCGTGAGGATGGCAGTCAACGCGAATCCCGGAGTGCGGCGGAGGCTCCGGATACCGACGTGGACGTCAGTCAACAATCCACCCATCCCTCAGCTGGATCACGCGCTTCCCGTATTTCGCGTTGTCTTCCGAATGCGTGACCTGCACGATCGTCGTGCCGGCGGCGTTGAGCTCGCGGAACAACGTCATGATGTCCTTCCCCTGACTCGAGTGGAGATTCCCGGTCGGCTCGTCGGCAAGCAGTAGGGCAGGCCGGTGAATCACCGCGCGCGCGACCGCCACGAGCTGCTGCTGACCGCCGGAGAGCTGGCGGGGATAGAGATTCTTTTTGGCGACCATGCCGAAACGATCGAGCGTATCCGCCACGGCGGCCTCGCGATCATCCGACTTCACGTCGCGGTACGACAGCGGCATCGCGAGATTCTCGGCGACGGTGAGGTCGTCGATGAGGTGATACTGCTGGAACACGAACCCGACGTACTGTTTGCCCAGGGCGATGCGATCCTTGTGCTTCATCTTGTGGACCGCGTGCTCGAGCAGGCGATACTCTCCCGTCCAGTCGCCGTCGAGCATCCCCAGCACCGCGAGTAACGTGGACTTTCCCGCCCCCGATGGGCCCATGATCGT
>DASXTV010000042.1:0-5226 GCA_036505175.1 Gemmatimonadales bacterium | reverse complement strand
CATCATGCCGACAGCCGGATTATGCCGAGCACGCGTTCGAGGAGCGCTGTCTGGCCGGCGCCGGATGACGCGTCGTCTCTTGTGAGGTCGGCATGATCGGGGTCTCCTCTCCTGCGCCAGTGTTGGCGAGAAGGGAGAGGGGACATGCTCGATCGGTATTTGAAGGACGAGGCCGCCGTGCAACGCATGCGCGCGTTGCCGGTTGGATCGCACCTTGACGCGTTCGCCGCGGTACTGTCCGCACTGGGATATGCGCGCTACTCGATCCGTGATCGGCTATGGACGCTCGCAGCGCTGGGCCGATGGCTGAAACGCCGCGGGCTGTCCGTCATCGATCTTCGACCCGATATCGTCGCGGCCTTCCTGCGGCCACGGACACAGCGCGCTCGTGTGCATCGCGGGGCCGCGGCGGCGCTACGCCTCTTCCTCGAGTATCTCGAGCAAGAAGCGATCATTCCGCCAGCGCCGTCGAGCAGCCCCACGCCGATCGCTTTGCTGCAGGCCAGGTACGAAGCCCACCTGCACCACGACCGCGGGCTGTCGCCGGTCACCGGGTCCCGACATTGGTTTGTCGTCGGCCGGTTTCTGCGGCAGCGGTTCGGCACGGGTGCCATCGACCCGCACGCGATTACCGTCGAGGACGTCACGCGCTACGTCAGCGAGCAGATTCCGGCATGCTCGCCGGCCGGTGCGCAGCTCCAGGCGTCGACACTACGCTCCTTCCTCCGGTTTCTGTGGCAGACCGGGCAGACCACGCGCGATTTGACGGCGGCGATTCCACCGGTCCGGCGCTGGCGTCTCGTCGATGTCCCGAAGTACCTGACCCCTGACGATGTGCAGCGGGTGCTCGACGCGTGTCCTCGCACCTCTGCGGTCGGTCGGCGCGATTACGCCATCTTGCTGCTCCTGGCGCGACTGGGTCTGCGCGGTGGTGAAATCGTCCGGCTGGAGCTCGACGACATCGATTGGCACGTGGGTGCGCTGCTCGTGCGCGGAAAGGGATCCGTCCGTAGCCATCTCCCGCTGCCGTGCGATGTCGGCGCGGCGGTGGCGGCGTACCTGCAGCGTGATCGACCGCGCTGTGCGACACGCCGCGTGTTTGTCCGGACGCGCGCACCGCATCGAGGCCTCGGACACCCCGCCACGGTCAGCACACTGGTACGTGTCGCCCTCACCAGAGCGGGAGTGACCGCCCCGATCCACGGCGCGCACCTGCTCCGCCATTCGCTGGCGACCAATCTCTTGCGACGCGGTGCCTCGATGGCGGATATCGGCGATGTCCTTCGGCACCAGCACCCGCAGACGACCGAGATTTACGCGAAGGTCGACCTCACGCGCCTGCGCCTCCTTGCCCAGCCATGGCCGTCTGGAGGTGGACAATGACGCCGCTCCGCCATGCCGTCGACGACTACCTCGCGCTGCGACGGCAGCTCGGGGTCACGCTGGATGAGGCCGGCCGAGTGCTCACCGCGTTTGCCGCGTATGCCGAGCAGGAAGGCGCCCCGTACGTGACGACCGCACTCATGCTCCGCTGGGCCTCGCACCTCACGCACGTCACACCTGCGACGCTGAACGGGCGCTTTCAGATGATCCGGCGCTTCGCGCAATGGCGGCAGCTGACTGATGCCCGCACCGAAGTCCCGCCAGCCGACCTGCTTCCGGGTCGCTATCGACGACGGCCGCCTCGCCTCTATCGCGAGGAAGACATCCCGCGGCTGCTGGCCGCCGCCCGACAGCTCCCGTCGGCGAACGGCCTGCGTGGGCGCACCTACGAGACGCTGTTTGGACTGCTCGCCGTGACCGGACTGCGCAGCTCCGAGGTCGTCGCCCTCAATGACGGCGATCTCGATCACCGACAGGCCACACTCCTCGTCCGTCGCACCAAATTTGGCAAATCTCGGCTCGTACCCGTGCACATCTCGACGATGGAGGCGCTGGGTGCCTATCAGACCATCCGGGATCGTGTCGTCCGGCACGGCGTCGATCATGCGCTCTTTGTCTCCGAGCGCGGCGTACGCATCACGCAGAACGCTGCGGAGTACACGTTTGCGCGGGTGTCGGCCCAGATCGGCGTGCGACCGCGGTTTCGTGCCCATCGGCTGGGACGCGGCTATCCCCGGCTCCACGATCTGCGACATCGCTTCGCGATCCGCGCGCTCGTCAACAGCTATCGTGGCGACGGCCCGGTCGATCCACTCCTGCCGGTACTCGCGACGTATCTCGGCCACGTGCATGTCCATGACACGTACTGGTATCTGGAAGCGGTCCCTGAGCTCCTGCAGCTGGCGACGGAACGACTGACCGATGCCGGAAAGACGGGTGAGCCATGACGGCCTCGCCGTCCCTTGCCAGTCTGCTGCAACGCTTCTTTACGGAACGGCTCGTCCGCCAGCAACGGGCGAGCTCCCATACCATTGCGTCCTATCGCGATGCGTTTCGGCTGCTGCTCCGGTTTGCACAGGAGCGGCTCGGCAAGGCGCCCGCGACCCTCGCGCTCGACGATCTGGATGCCGCGCTCGTCGGCGCGTTTCTCGATCAGGTCGAGCAGCACCGGCGCAACACGCCGCGGACGCGGAATGTCCGCCTCGCCGCGATCCACGCCTTCTGTCACTACGTGGCCATCAGCGAGCCGGCGCATCTCGATCGCTGCCGCCGGATTCTGGCGATCCCCGTCAAACGGCACGAGCGACGACCGATCGCCTACCTGACACGGGCCGAAATCGACGCGCTGCTCGCGGCACCCGACGTCGCCACGTGGATAGGCCGCCGGGATCGCGCGCTGATACTGCTCGCCGTCCAAACCGGATTGCGGGTCTCCGAGCTCATTCACTTGCGATGCGGTGACCTCGTGCTGGGGACCGGCGCGCATCTGCGCTGCGAAGGCAAAGGCCGCAAGCAACGCTGCACGCCGCTACAACGGGACATGGTCAGCGTCCTCACCGCGTGGCTGCGCGAGCGCAACGGGCAACCAGGTGACCCGCTCTTTGCGACGGCGCGGGGCAGCGCACTGAGTCGCGATGCGGTCGAGCGGCTCGTCGCTCGACATGTCCACACCGCGCAGGGTCGGTGCCCATCCCTGCAACGGAAACGGGTGAGCCCACATGTGCTGCGACACACGGCCGCGATGGAGCTCCTCGGCCACGGCGTGGATCGCGCCGTCATTGCGCTCTGGCTCGGTCACGAGTCCGTGGAGACCACGCAGATGTATCTCCACGCCGACATGCGACTCAAAGAGCAGGCGCTGGCCCGCACCACGCCGACCGACGTGAAACCAGGCCGGTACCGCCCGCCCGATCAACTCCTCGCGTTTCTCGAGCGCCTCTGACTATGCCGACCGCGCCGTTTCGAAGTGCGCGATCTCCACCGCGATCTGTCCTGTACCGCAGCCAGTCGGCATAATCCGGCTGTCGGCATGATGCCGGAACGTGTAGCAGCTCACGCGCTTCGTCAACCGTGCCTGGCGCGCCGCCGAGGCAACCAAACGGACCCAGCGGCCTTGACAGTCTCTCGACGGTAGCCGTATGGTCCGTCAACATCGACGCCGCGGACATCGTGATGCGAGGAGACGCTATGACGAAGGCGCAGAACGCTGGTGGATCGCTCTTGACGCGGCGCGAGGCGATGTTCACCGTGGCAGGTGCAGGCCTGGGCGCGGTCGCCGCGTTCGGACAGACGCGCGTCGGCAATCCTCCGTATCCAAGCTGGAAGACGGAATTCAGGCAGCTCGCGCCGAATGTCTACGCCTACACGCAGGCGGGCGGACCGGGCGTGCCGAGCTCCGCCATCAGCAACGGCGCCTGCATCATGGGCCCCGACGGGTGGCTGGCGATCGACGCCTTCGCCGCGCCGCCGCACACGAAGGCGTTCCTCGCCGCGGCGAACACGCTGACGGGCGGACGCCCGTGCGATCGGCTGATCAACACGCACCACCACGCCGACCACACGACTGGCAACTGCTTTTTCCTGCCGGCGGAGATCGTGAGCCACCGGTACTGCCGCGAGGCGGTGATTAGGGGCGGCATCTCCAACCTCGCCGGCCGCCCCGAGGCGTGGAAGGTCGGCATGGAGGAGCTGAAGCTGGCGCCGCCGAGCACGACCTTCGACGACGGGTCGCACATCGTGTACCGGTACGGCAACACCGACGTGCACGTGATGTACAACGGCGGGCCCGCGCACACCTGGGGCGACGCGCTGATTTACCTGCCGCAATACAAGATTCTGTGGGCCGGCGACATCGCGTTCTTCTACGTCGCGCCCGCCGCGCAGAGCGGCCACATCAGCAAGTGGATCGAATCGATCGATCGCATCAACAGGATGGACGCCGACGTGATCGTCCCCGGGCACGGCCCGATCGGCAGCAAGCGCGAGCTCGCCGAGACGCGCGAGTACCTGGTGTTCCTCAAGACCGAGGCGAAGCGCCGGTACGACATGAAGATGAGCCCCGGGAAGGCGGCGGCGGACATCGAGGACAAGCTCGGGAAATACAGCACCTGGACCGACCCGGCGGCGATCCGCATCGTCAACAGCGTCGTGCGGCTCTACGCGGAGTTCAACAATACGCTGACACCGGAGACCGATGGTCCGACCACCGCCGCGGCGACGGAGGAGTACAACGCCATCCGCCGCCGGACGAATTGACCGCGGCGGGTCCGGGACGGAACCGCCGCTCGGGTCCAGTTGACGCGCGGATCAACGGCCGCGTGTTCGCGACCGTCTGCGAGCCGACGCCAGCGTTTTTCCACGTCGTCGAACTTGTCGGACGGGAGTGAACATGCGGCCGAGCGGATGGCGGCGTTCGCGATGCGGGCGGCGGGTCGGCGCGGCGGGTCCGCCTTCGCCCGGTGTCCGTGCTCGGCGGAACCCGCCCTACGCTTGGCGGGACCCGCCCTACGCTTGGCGGGACCCGCCCTACTTGGGCGCTCCTGTTCCTTCCGAGCCCGCGAACAACCTTCGCCCGTCGGAGAACGTGATCTGGCGGGCGTTCATCTTGTTCGTCCCGTCCTTTGCCCGGTAGCCGTCCACGACGATCTTCGTTCCCGCCTGCAGCGAGTTCTTGGAGAACCCGCGCCGGAACAGGACCGTCGGCGCGCCGCCTTCGACCATCCACTCCTCGGTCTTGCCGTTCGGCTGCGCCACGTTCATGTGAATCCAGACGTGCGGGTTGATCCATTCCATCTTCGTGACCGTCCCCGTGAAGAGCACCGGCTTGGTCGCGTCGAACTCGGC
>DASXTV010000041.1:0-66503 GCA_036505175.1 Gemmatimonadales bacterium | reverse complement strand
CAATCCCCAATCCCCCGTTCACTCGCCGAACAGCTCGCGCAAGACACGCTTCTTGAGGTCCGCGGGTGCACCCTGGGTTTTGCATCGTGCCCGCAGGAACTTGAGAAACAGCTCCTCGAAATCGTACTGCTCGCCGCAGGGCGGGCAGTCCTCGAGATGTTCCCGGATCTCCCGCTCGAGCTCGGGCGTGAGCTCCCGGTCCAAGTACTCGTAGAGATGTTCGACGCACTCACGGCAGTTCATGCGGGACTTCCTTTGATGTACCCCATCTCGACAGCGTAATCGTACAGCTTGCCTTGCAGCAGTTGTCGGGCACGGAACAGCCGCGACTTCACAGTCCCGACGGGCACCTCCAGAATGCCGGCGATCTCCTGGTACGACATCCCTTCCACGTCGCTCAGCACCAGGGTCTCGCGAAACGCCACCGGCAGCTGGTCGATCGCCCGGAGCACCTGATCGTCCACGATCTTGTCGAAGAATGCGCCCTGCGGGTCATCATCCTGCACCTCCGAGAAGACAGCGTACGGCTCGATCCTGTCGAGGTCGACGGTCTCAGGATGCCGTGTCTTGCGACGGTATTCATTGATGAAGGCGTGCCGCAGAATGGTAAGCAGCCAGGCCTTGGCGTTGGTTCCTTTCTCGTACTGGTCCCAGGCGCGGTAGGCCTTGAGCATGGTCTCCTGCACGAGATCGTCGGCGTCTGCAGCGTTCCCCGTGAGGCGCAAGGCGACGCGGTACAGCACGTCGAGATGGACCAATGCCTCCCGTTCGAAGCTCGCACGCTTCTCGTCCGCAGGGACGGGGGACGAGGGAGGGGGGACGGGGGGGGGGGGAGACTTCGCCATGGTCGTTCCTGAAGGCTCATGCGGTCCCGTGAGTTCCGCAATGGGGGAGGGGATGCTACGTTACGCGCTCCGTGGTGCACAGCATCGTCCCGCTCGCCGTCCTCGAGGCGGTCAAGAATCTCGACACTCCGGTCGAAGACGGACTCACGGAGTTCGCTGACGAATTGCTGGTGAAACGTCTCGGTCTCTCCGCCACCGTGCAAATGCAGCTGGACGAGTTCGAGCAGCTCGTTCGCAAAGACGCGCGCGTCGAGCCGTCGCACGTGGAGGCGCTGCTGCGGCTGGTGGGCCGCCGGCCGGACGCCGATCTCATATTTGCCGACGCCGGCCGGCGGGCCGCGCGCCGCGCCGTGCGGCGCCTGTCGGGCGTGTCGCGCCTGGCGGCGCGTACGGCCCCGCACCTGTTCGGTCAGGGAGCGGCCCGGCGCGCGGCACGCGCCGTGCTGGGCGCCGATCTGGGACGCGAGCAGCGGCTGCCGGTCGCCCGGGTGACCGACCCGATTGCGATTCAGGCGACGCCCGATGGGGCCGCCTGCGGATTCTACGGCGCCGGTCTCGTCGAGCTGCTGCGCCTGCTGGTGGGTTTCGAGGGCGCGATGCTGCATGTCGCCTGCCGGGCGCAGGGCGGCTCGGCGTGCGAATGGCGCGCGGCCGGGCCCGATCCACGCCACCAATGACACTACTCGACCAGTTCGATTATCCCGCCCTGCACGACCTGCTCGGCACGCTCGGCGCCGACGGTTGGCTGCTGTACGACTTTCGCGGGATCAATCCCGCCGCGGCGCGGGTCCTCGGCATCAACGGCATGGGGACGCGGCGTTTCTTCGTGTTGTTGCCACGCCAAGGCAAGCCGGTCGCGATCGCGCATCGCATCGAGCTCGCGTCGTTCGACGCGTTTCCCGGCGATGTGCGGCCGTACGCGGCGTGGCCTGAGCTGCACGAGCAGCTGCGCGCACTCGTCGCCGGCAAGACCGTCGCCATGGAAACGTCACCGGCGGACGCGGTGCCGTATCTCGATCGCGTGCCGCATGGCGTCGTCCAGCTGATCGAAGGTTTCGGCGCGAAAGTCGTGTCGTCGGGGGCGCTGATCACCCGCTTCGCGGCGCGCTGGTCGCCGAGCGAGCTCGCGGGGCATCGGCGGGCAGCGGAGGCCATCGCTCAGATCGCGAACGACACGCTGCGCTGGGCCGGGAGCGAGCTTGCCCGTGGGGTGGAAGTCCGTGAGACCACCATGCAGTCGCGCGTGACGGACGCCTTCGCGCGCGCGGGACTCGTCACCGATCATCCGCCCATCGTCGGTTTCCAGGCGAACGCCGCCAACCCGCACTACGAGCCCAAGCCGGGCGCCGACCGCCGGCTCGCCGCCGGTGACGTGCTGCTGCTCGATCTGTGGGCGGGCGTCGCACTGGGCACTGTCTTTGCGGATCAGACGTGGATGGCGTTCGCGGGGCGGGAGCCGAGTACTGAGGTGCGTGGTGCGTGGGACGTGGTGCGTGGGGCGAGGGACGCAGCCGTGGCGTTGTTGCGAGATCGGTGGAAGAGAAAAGAGCCTGTAACAGGAGCCGATCTCGACGACGCGGCGCGCGGCGTGATTCGGGCCGCGGGCTTCGGAGACTACTTCGTGCATCGCACGGGACACTCGATCGACCGCGACCTGCACGGATCCGGTCCGCACCTCGACAACTTCGAGACCGCGGACGAGCGGGCGCTGATCCCCGGCGTCGGGTTCTCGGTCGAGCCGGGCGTCTACCTTCCGGGGCGTTTTGGTATTCGCACCGAGATCAACGTGTATCTGGCAGAGTCTGGTCCTGAAGTGACGCCGAAACAGCCGCAACAGGATCTGCTTCTGGTTTGATCTAACACAGATTCTCGTTCTCTGTCTTCTTTTCTTTTCTTACTTCGCCAAAGCGACCGAGCATGTCATCCCTTCGCTGCGCTCAGGGCAGGCTCTGAGCCCCGCAGGGGCGAAGGACCTGCTTTTCGGTGGCAGGTCCGCGAAAGCAGGTCCTTCGCTACGCGCGCTGGCGCGCGCTCCGCTCAGGATGACAAGCCGTGCGTCGTCTTGAAAAAAAGGGAAGGAGCTGGTTTGATCGCCAGCGTGACGATCGCTCCCCACACCCCCGCGCCCACAGCGGCGTGCGCGGCCTGTAGCGCGCCAGGAAAACCGAGCTGGATCATCGTCGCCGCGATCGCGATCTGCACCGCCACGATCGCGAGCAGTCCCCACGTGCGACGATCCGCGGATCGTACGACCAACCAGATCAAATAACCGGCGAGCGAGTAGGCGAGCAGCCGGTGCGTCCAGTGAACCCACGCGAGCGGCCCCGCGCTGGGGATGATCTGCCCGTTGCACAACGGGAACCCGCCGCACGACGCCATGGCGCCCAGATTCGCCGTCAGCGCGCCGAATAACACAGTAATGAAGGTGAGGGACAGCGGGAGCCAGGAGCCGGGAGCCGGGAGCCAGGGAGCGCGCGCGGCCGCGATGAGACTCGCCAGCAAGAGCATGGCCGTCGCGAGATGCAGAATCACCAGGACCGGAGTCAGACCGGTCTTCACTGTCACAGCGCCGAGCAGGACCTGGACCACGAGCAGTGCAACGGCGGTATACGCGGCTCCCCTCGCTCCCGACTCCAGACTCCCAGATCCTCTCCACGCCAGCGCAGCGAGTGCCAATACCAGCACCGAGACCAGCGCAGCCACCAGGCGGTGACTCCATTCGATCACGGTGGGTATGTCGTTGAGGGGGGGGATGAGATGGCCGTTGCAAAGCGGCCAGTGGTCGCCGCAGCCCATCCCCGAGCCGCTGATGCGCACCACGGCGCCCAGGACGATGAGGAGGTAGGCGCAGGCGGCGGCAATCGAGGCGAGTCTGACGAAGCCTCTGGGCATGGGCCCAAGGATACGCACGGAAATCGGGGCGTTTCAAGGTAACTCGAGGTTAACACGAGCCCCCTTGCGGGGCTCACGACCTTGCGGCAGAATCCCCTTGATGTTGTAAAACTGGCTGGTCCCGCCGGCCGCGCGCAGGAAGGCCGTCAACCTCGGTCGCGCAGCCCCGTCGTGGGTCCTGAAAAAACCGCAGCTGAAGGAGGAAGGGTATGACCGACAATCGTTGGTTCGTTCGTTCCATCCTCACACTCGGACTCGTCCTGCTCGGACTGGTTCCCGCCGCCGCGCAAGCGCAGGAGGCGACGGTGTCCGGGCAGGTGAAGTCCAGCCCGGGAGGCACGCCGCTTGCCGGCGTGATTGTGAGTATTCCCTCCCTGCGCGTGAATGCCACCACGGGTAACGACGGCAGATATCGCCTCGTGCTTCCGGCCGGCAGCACCGGCGCGGTGCAGGTGACCGCCCGGCGCATCGGTTATCAGACGGGCACCGTGCAGCTCACGCTGGCGGGGGCTCCGGTCGAGCAGGACTTCACGCTCGCGGAAGGCGCCATCGAGCTGCAGCAAGTCGTCGTCACGGCGCTCGGCATCGAGCGTGAGCAGCGCAGCCTCCCGTATGCCGCGCAGACCGTTTCCGGCGACCGCCTGTCCGACGTGCCGACGCAGAACGTCGTGTCGGCGCTGCAGGGCAACGTGGCCGGCGTGCAAATCACGAACTCCGCGAACCCGTTCGGCTCCGCGCGCATCGTCGTGCGCGGCGCGAGCTCGATTCTGGGCCAGAACCAGCCGCTCATCATCGTGGACGGCATCCCGATCGACAACTCGGCGGCCTCGAACGACGGCTACGCCGGCGGCACGTTGGGCGGCTACGACGTCGGCAACGCCGCGGCGGACATCAACGCCGACAACATTCAGTCGGTGACGGTGCTGAAGGGTCCCAACGCTGCGGCGCTCTACGGCTCGCGCGCGGCCAACGGCGCGATCGTGTACACGACAAAGAGCGGCAAGGGTGCGCCGCAGGGCGGCTTCGGCGTGACGGCGTCCTTTGGCGCGAATATGGAAAGGCCACTGCGCCTGCCGAATTATCAGAACCAGTACGGGCAGGGGTTCTACGGCGAATTCGACTTCGTGGACGGCAACTTCAGCGGTGAGAACGACGGAGCGGACGAGAGCTGGGGCCCGAAAATGGACGGCCGGACGACCGGATGCATCAGAGTGCCTAGCGACACACTGATCCAAATCCAGGTGCCCGCCATCTACGACACCGGGCATCCGTGCAATCAGTTCTTCGGCGCGGGCCCGTGGCAGGCGCACCCGAATAACGTGCGGGACTTCTGGAACACCGGTCTCATCATCAACGCGAACGTCGCGGTGGCGCGCAGCAGCGACCGCAGCAACGTGCGCTTGTCGGTCGGCCGCACGAACGAAAGCGGCATGTACCCGAACAACACGAACAACCGGACGGACGTCGCCCTCTCGGGCGGTACGCAGGTGTCGGATCACTGGAGCGCGGAGGCGTCGGTCAACTACATCAACGACGGCATGCAGAACCAGCCGGCGCAGGCGTATGAAGAGATCGATCCGATGCAGGGCTTCATCTGGTTCGGCCGCCAGGTGGACGTCCAACTGCTGAAGCACAACATCTTCCGCGATCCCAACGATCCTCTCACCCAACAGATCCTAGCGGGGACGATGACGCGCTCTCCCAATCTGCGCACGGACGCGCCCCTCCCCTACAGCTGGAACTACAGCTACCACCCGAATCCGTACTGGATGACGAACGTCAAGACGACCAACTACGCGCGCAACCGCGGGCTCGGCCACGCGTCCGTCACCTACAAGGTGAACGACTGGTTGAGCGTCACGGGCCGGACGGGGCGTGACTGGTATCAGAACCAGTTCCGCGCGAACTACCCGGTGAACGACATCTCCCCCTACGGACAGGGCGGATTCCTGGACGTGGGCGAGACGCGCAGCGAGACGAACAACGACTTCCTGATCACTGCCAACCGGACGCTCACGCCAAGTCTGAGCCTGACGGTGAACGCCGGGGGCAACCAGCGCAAGAACGACTTCAACTCGAACACGGTCCAGGTTACCGAGCTGGTGATCCCCGGAGTGTACACGCCTTCGAACGGGGCCGCCCAACCGGTCCCGGGGCTCCCCGTGTCCCACAAGAAGGTGAATTCTCTGTACGGCTCGGCCAGCTTCAACTTCAAGGACTGGCTGAACGTCGACGTCACCGGCCGCAACGACTGGTCCTCGACGCTGCCCAAGAACGCCAACTCGCTGTTCTATCCCTCGATTGGCGCCGCCTTTGTCTTCACAGACGCTCTGAGGATGCAGAGCAGCTGGCTGTCATACGGCAAGCTGCGGGCGAGCTGGACGCGCGTGGGTAACGACACCGATCCCTATCAGCTCGCCGCGGTGTACGATGCTGGCACGCCGTGGGAGGGACAGCCCAGCTTCACCGCGCCGGACCGGCTGCCGAACTCGTTCCTGAAGCCCGAGCAGACGACGGGCGAGGAAATCGGCGCCGACCTCGGCTTCTTCCGCGACAAGATGATCCTGAACGCGACCGTGTATCAGAAAAACACCACCAATCAGATCCTGCCCGTGTCGATCTCCCGCGCGACTGGGTACCGCAGCGCCGTCGTGAACTCCGGCGAGGTTCGCAACCGCGGTATCGAGCTGGCGGCGACGGTGACGCCGATCGAGCGGCCCGACTTCCGCTGGAACGTGGTCGTGAACTGGTCGAAGAACAGTAACAAGGTGCTCTCGCTCTATGGCGGCGTCTCGCGCATCGTAGTGGGTAATTACTGGAACGTGAACGTGACGGCCGACTCTGGTCAGCCCTACGGCAACCTGGTCGGCTACAAGTGGCTGCGGGACCCCCAGGGCCACATCGTCGTTTTCGCGTCGGGGCCCAACGTCGGGTTGCCGATGCGCGATCCCTCCCAACAGGTGCTTGGCAACTATAACCCTGACTGGGTGGGCGGGATCAGCAACACGCTCAGCTACAAGCGGTTCAGCTTCTCGTTCTCCTTCGACGGCCAGATGGGCGGCCAGGTGTACTCGGTCACGAAGTGGTTCGGCCAGTACTCCGGCGTGCTCGCAAACACGATCGCCGGGCGCGAGATCGACTGGAACAACCCCGGTTACGTCGTTCCGAACGCCGTCTACTACGATACGGCGCGCGTCGACTGCAACCCGGCGTGTGGGTTGTCCGACACCACGCACGTGCTGGCGCAGGACTACTGGCACAGAACGTTCGCCGTGCAGGAGCCTGGGATCTTCGACGCGACGTACTTCAAGCTGCGCGAAGCACGTCTCGCGTACGCGCTCCCGCCGTCGGTCGCGCGCTTCCTCGGCTTCTCGGATGCGACAGTGGCCATCGTCGGGCGCAACCTGCTCCTGTTCGCCAAGCAACCGACCATCGATCCCGAGACCGCGTTCGACACGAGCAACCGTCAGGGTGTCGAAAACGGCCAGCTGCCGACCGCGCGCAGCATCGGCTTCACCATGTCTGTGCGGCCGTAGCCGCTCAAGGAGAAAGACCATGCGATACAAGATCCTGAGCGTCTTCGCCGCGCTGAGTGCGATTACCGCGTGCGGTGACTTGACGTCTATCAATCAAAACCCCAATGGGCCGGTTGACGTGGCGCCGCCCTCGATCCTGCCCAGCGTTATCCAGACCGTGGTCAGCGGAGTGGACGGTGTCACCAGTCTGAACGTTCGCGGGGGTGGGCTCTGGGTGCAGTATTACGCAGAGATCCAGTATCACGACGAGGATAAGTACCTCCTGCGGTCTGGGACCAGCGGCGGCTGGGGCTTCTATTTCAGCGCCCTGGAAGACATCCAGCGGATGATCAAGAAGGGCGAAGCGACGAATACGCCCAACTGGTCAGCCGTGGGTCGCATCCTCAAGTCGTACACTTTTAGCGTCATGACCGACGCCATGGGCGACCTTCCGTACTCCGAGGCACTCAAAGGCGACACGGTGCTGCATCCCGCGTACGACACGCAGCAGGCCATCTACAACGGCCTCTTAGCCGATCTGGCACAGGCAAACTCGGAGATCGATCCCGCGGGGATCGGCTTCGCGAAGGGTGACCTCATGTACGGTGGCGATATGGCGCAATGGAAGAAGTTCGCCAACTCGCTGCGGCTGCGCCTAGCGGTCCACCTCTCGAACGTGGATGCGACCAAGGCGGCGACTGAAGCCGCGGCAGCTGTTGCCGCGGGAGTATTCACGAGCAACACCGACAATGCCGAGCTCCTGTATCTCGCGACGTCGCCCAATCGCAATCCGATCTACGACGACGCACGCGGCCGTGACGACTACGGCTTGAGCAAGACGTTCGTCGACTCGCTCACGAGCTGGAGCGACCCGCGCCTGCCGGTTTACGCGCAGCTGAACAACCCCACAGATACGACCATCCCTCGGACGTACCAGGGGATGCCCAACGGCCTGAACGATGGCGAGGGGCCGCAGCTTCAGTTTATCTCGCGCATTGGGGCGTACTGGCGCGAGACCCCGGATGCGCCGATGGCGCTGCTGACGTACTCCGAGGTGCTGTTCCTCAAGGCTGAAGCCGCTGAGCGCGGCTGGATTCCGGGTGGCAGCGGCGCCGCGGCCACATACTACCACGACGCGATTGTCGCGTCGCTGGAACAGTACGGCGTGCAGGCGGACACTGCGGCTTACCTGGGTCAGGCAAAGGTGGGCTACGATGCCGCCGGGGCGACTCTCGCGGGACATTTGAAACAGATCGCGTACCAGAAGTGGGTCTCGCTGTTCATGCAGGGGATGGAAGGGTGGACCGAAGTGCGCCGTACCGGCGTCCCAGCGCTGGTCCCGGGTCCGCGTGCCTTGCTCACCAGCATTCCTGAGCGTCTGCCGTACGACGACAATGAGGCGGTCCTGAACAAGCCGAACCTCGACGCGGCCGTCGCAGCCCAGGGGTTCGATGCAGGCAACGACCTGACCACGCCACTCTGGTTCACAGGGCGGCAGTAGTCGTCCAGGTCGTCTGGTAGTGTTATGGAAGCCCCCGGGGAGTCATTCTCCGGGGGTTTCTGTTTCAGATACTGTCGGTGGTGGTGTCGGCGCGCGCGAGGAAGATCAGGATCAAGCCGTGACCGCTGCTCGGGTAGCCGGGGCGCGACGTCATCCCCATGGGATAGACCTCGATGCGCTCCGTCGAGACCGCCTGGATCGTGACGAGCGGGCAGGTATCGGTGGTCCGGGTGCCATCGACATAGACGTCGGGATCGTTCTTGCCCTCGACACTGTCCATGCCGCGCAACTGCAGCATCGGGCAGCGCGTGTACTGGGTCCAACCGGAGATATGCAGCTGCGGCATCGAGTGCCGGATCGCGTCCAGGACGGTTCGCCCCGGATCGGCCGACAGCGCGCGCCCGCTGATGATCAGGCTGCCGGTGGTCGTCCTGGATAACGGCCTGCCGCCGGGCTCCGTGGAGCGGTCGAAGGAACGGGACGTCTTGCAGCCGAGGGCGAGCAACGAGAGCGCAATCAGATGGGGGAGCGAACGGACATGCGTCATGGGCCAATCCTCCACAGTGAGGCGGAATAGACCTGTTCGGAGTATGGCCCCCGGGGAGGCGGTGTCAAGATAGGATTTGCCAGTGTTGTGTAACTCGGGGCTGAGAGCCCTGGCTCGGTATGACCTGCGCTCGCTCCAACTCCTTTCGCTGCTCCTATTTCTCTCTTTTCTCATTCTCAAAGACGAAGCGCGGCTTGTCATCCTGAGCGGAGCGCGCGGCACGCGCGCGCAGCGAAGGATCTGCTTTCGCCCCGGACCGCCGGGGACCCTTTGCGCGTCATATATTGCGCTTTCCATGTCCGCACCTCTGACGACCTCGCCCCCGCCCGCTGACCGCTGGGGCGAGCGGCTGACCCGCCGCCTCGGCCTGTGGAGCGCGGTCGCGGTCCTGGTGGGCTCGACGATCGGCAGCGGCATCTTCCGCACGCCGGCCAGCGTCGCGCAGCGCATCGACGACGTGCCGCTGTTCCTGCTGGCGTGGGTCGTAGGCGCCATCGTCGTGCTGTGCGGTGCCCTGACGTACTCCGAGCTCGCGGCGGCGTTTCCGCGCTCGGGCGGCGTGTACGTGTTCGTGCGCGAGTCGTTCGGCCGGCTGCCGGCATTCCTGTTCGCGTGGGCGGAGCTGTGGGTCATCCGGCCCGGGGCCTACGGCGCGATCGGCATCACCGCCTCCGCGTATACGCTCCGCACGCTCGGCCTCGATCCCGCCGCCATCGTTGCGGCCGTGGGCCCGATCGACATCCGTGCCGAGCAGCTCCTCGGCGCGGGATACATCATCCTGGTCGGGACGGTGAACTATTTCGGCATCCATCGCGGCGCCATTCTGCAGAACCTGAGCACCGTCTTCAAAGTCGGCGCGCTCGCGCTGCTGGTGGTGGTGGGTTTCGTCCTGGGAAGCCCGTCGGCCGATCTTCCCGCCGGCGGCATCTTCGCGCAGCGTGCGGTGGTGGGACTGTCGCCGTTCCTGCTCGCGATGGTGGCCATTCTGTGGGCGTACGACGGCTGGGCCGATCTGGCCTTCGTCGGTGGTGAAGTGGTGAATCCGCAGAAGATCCTGCCGCGCGCGCTGCTCATCGGCACGGGCACGGTCGTCGTGCTCTACCTGAGCGCCAACCTCGTGTACCTCTATCTCATTCCCATCGAGCAGATGAAGCACGCGGAGCTGGTCGCGGCCGACGTGGCGAAGCTCGTCATCGGTCCTGCGGGAGTCGTGGTCGTATCGGCGGCGATCGCCGTCAGCACGTTCGGGACGTTGAACGGTTCGATGATGACCGCGCCGCGGATCTTCTTCGCCGCGGCCGAGGACAACCTGTTCCCCCGCCTGATCGCGCGGGTCGATCCGAAGACTCACGCGCCGACGGCCGCCGTGGTGCTGATGACGGTGATGGGGGTGATCTTCATTCTGGTGCGTACGTTCACGGCGCTCGCCGATCAGTTCATCATCGGCATCTGGCCGTTCTACGCGCTGGCGGTGGCGGGTGTGTTCGTGCTGCGGCGCACGCAGCCGCAGCTCGAGCGGCCCTACCGCACCTGGGGGTATCCGTTTGTGCCGTTGGTGTTCCTCGTCGCTGCGTTGTTTTTGCTGGGGAACTACCTCGTGCGCGAACCGCTCAGCTTCGCCGTGGATATCGGGATCATTCTGAGTGGCATACCGGCGTATTTGCTGTGGGAGTTCGCTGGCGCTAAAACGACGTAGGGGCGCGGCAAACGCTGCGCCCCTACCGTTTCCGCATCAACCGTCCGACCGTCCGACCGTCCGACCGTCCGACCGTCAGAACGAATACCGCATCGTCAACTGCACCTGAAAATTGCTGGCCAGCGTCGAGCGGCTCGCAAACGGCTTGGGATTCAGCGTGGTGGCGTCGTACAGCCGCGTATCGAACGTGAACGTGGGTATCGATTGCGACAAGGGACCTGGGTTGCGGCCCGTCTGCGTCAGCGCCGATTGGTTGTTAAAGACGGGACTCAGCGTGGGCAGCTTGATTTGTCCCCAATGCGAGTCGATCAGGTTGAGGAAGTTGAAGACGTCGAGCTGCAACGACAGCGCCTGACCGCGGACCGACGGGATCGCCTGACGGATCGACAGGTCGAAGCGGTGCTGGAACGGCGAGCGGCAGCTGTCGCGCTCCATGATCCGTCCGCGCTGGCGGTCGAGGCACGGTTGCGACTTGATGAAGTTCTCGAACGCGCGCGCCGCATTGACGTTCTGCACGAACGTGCTGCCCGTGCCGGTGCCGATCTGAATCTCTGTGCGGTCCATGGCGTTCCGCGGCACGTAAATCGGGTCGTTGCCGTTCACGAGGTCGCCGTTCAGGTCGCCGTTCGTTACATAGACGAACGGGACGCCGGATGTCCCTTCGTAGTACAGCGTGATATCCGTCCGCGACCGCAGGCTGTAGGTGCCGTACGCGATAACCCGGTGCGGCCGGGAGAAGACCGACGTGGTCGCTTCCAGGTCGCTGTGGGCGACCGAGAGCTGCCGTCCATTGCGGAAGTTGGAGATGGCGCGATCGGACGTGAGACTCTGGACGTCCATGGACTTGAGATACGTATAGGCGGCCGTTGCCTCGAAGCGATCCGAAAACCGGCGGTGCAGCTGCGTCGAGACTGAGTAGTTGTAGTCCTTCGACTGGTTCGTGACCTCGATGATGCCTTCGGTGAATTGCGCGCCCCTGAGCGAGGTGAGCCAGCGTTGGCGGGTGTTCGTCACAATACCCGTCCCACTGATCGTATCGGCGTACAGCACGCGGCCGTCGCGGTCGGTGTACAGCGCGCCGGTCACGGTGTCGGCGATCCGCGGGCCCTTGAGGTTCGCATCCACGACCAGCACGCCATTGATCGCCTTCCGATACATGCCCTCCACCGTCAGGACGAAACCCCCTGGAAGCTCCCGGTCGAACCCGGCCGAGAGGCCGAGGTACTGGGGATACTTGAAGTTCGGATCCGTGATGTTGACGCCGACGGTGCCGGCCGCGCCGGCGCCGGGGGCCGCCTGGCCGGCGCATGCCGTGGCGAGGTTGCTGACGTCCACGGTCAGCGGCGGTGCCTGAGTCGTCGGGGATGAATTGTTGCAGTTCAAGCGGACCAGGCCCAGGCCCGTGTTCGCGTACGCGTTGCCCAGCAGGATGTAGGGGGGCGGGCCCGTGAACACGCCGATGCCGCCGCGAATCTGATTCTGGCTCCGGCCGCCGGGATTGTAGTTGAACCCGATGCGCGGCGAGAACAGCACAGAGCTGCCGGGCTTCGTGCTGGTGTGCACCGTGAATCGTGGCAGCCCTGTCACCGGATCCCTGGACGCAGAATCGAGCTTCACGCGCAACGTATCGTTCTCGGGCGGCGTGTCGGGAAGCGTCGGGATGTCGGCCCGCAGGCCGGCCGTGATCGTCAGGCGGTCGTTGACGGCCCATTGGTCTTGCCCGTAGAGACTGAACACCTTGACATGGAAGTCGGCGGGAATGTCCGCGGCAATCTGGCTGTTCGCATATCCCACCGCGTATCCCACCGGCCGGTTCGCGATCAGGCTGTCGGTGTTGAAGAATTTGTATACGCCGAACGAACCCTGGGCGAAGTTGTTGAAGATATGCGTGAAATCGAGACGCCCGCCGAACGTCAGCGTGTGGGGGCCGCGTGGAATCGTGAAGTTGTCTACCATCTCGAAGATCGTCTGCTTCAGGAGATTGCCCGGCGAAAATTGCTCCGTGCCGAACGTCACCGAGCGTCGTGGACCGACGAGGCAGGGGCAGGGAGCGACGGTGCCCGTATCGAGCTGCACGCCAACGGTGATCTCCGGCGCCCGCACCGGCACGATGCGCTCGTCCTTGATGGTGTTGTAGCCCACGATCAGCTCGTTGGACATCCCGTTCGAGAAGTTCGAGTACAGCTGGGCCGTCGTGGAATTGTTCTTCGCGTCACGCTTGAATGCGTTCGTGCCGAACCGGAAACCGGAGTTCTGCACCGTCGGATCGGGGTTGAAGTTGTTCACGTTGCGCGAGAAGTCGTCCTGCACGTCGTGATTGATGATCTGCCGCACCACGAAGCGATGCACCGGTGAAATCTGGAAGTCGAGCCGGCCGAAGAGATTCGTCAGCGGCGTCTCTTTCTCGACCGGGGCGCTCGATCCGACGTCCAAACCGTAGGTTTGCATCGCATTGGCGATACGCGTCAACGTGTCGAGTGGAATGACCGGATCGTCGGGTACCGGCGAAGCCTGGCCGTTGAGGTAGTACGGCCCCGCAGCGGGATCCGTGCGCTCCTGCCACTCGGGTGCGATGAAGAACTGGAGGCGGTCACGAATGATGGGGCCGCCGAGATTGAAGCCATATTGCTTGACGTCGAACTGGGGGGTGCGCAGCGGAATCCCGACCAGCTCGACGCCGGCGAAGGGATCGCTGTTGCGATAGGTGTAGAGCGCCCCGCCATGGAATTCGTTCGTGCCGTTTTTCGTCACCGCATTCACCAGCATGCCGGCGAAGCTGCCCTGTCGCACGTCGGTCGGCGTGAACATGACGCGGAATTCCTTCACCGCGTCGAGTGAAATGATCTTGCCGCCGGCGCTGCCGCCCGGGACGCCGCCCGTGGCGCCGAGGTTGAAGCGCTCACTCTGGTTCGCGCCGTCGATGGTGATCGTATTGAAGCGGTTGTAGGCGCCGGCGCCGCTCGCCGCGCCGCTCGCGGGATACACGACCTGCGGGGCGAGCTTCAATTGATCGATGAAGTCGCGGCTGAACGTCGGGATGCGTTGCACCAGCGTGTCGGATATTTGCGTGGAAATGCCCTGGCGTGTCGGGGCGAAATCAGGGGTCGACACTCCGACCACGTTGATGGCCGTGAGCTCGACCGCCTGCGCCGTGAGCTGCGCATCCAACCGCGTCGCCTCGGAGAGATTCACCTCGACGCGGTCGCGGCTGAACGGCTGAAATCCAATGGCGCGCACCGCCACGGTATATGGACCGCCCACCTCGAGACCCTGCACCAGATACTGACCGTTCGAGCGGCTTCGCACCGACGTCGTGAAACCGGTGCCGCGATGCGTGACCTGAACCGCGGCCTCGGCAACCGGCTGGCCCTGCGGGTCCGTCACCTTGCCGGTGATAGCGCCGGTCGTCACGCCCTGGGCTCGAGCCACGCCCATGCACAACAACGAAACCACGGCCGCGGCTACGAGCGCGCGACTCACGCCAACGATCCAGCGCATGAATGGACCTCTCCTTCGAAGGAACGGATGCGGGCTGCTGGTGCCTAGCGAGACCGGGAGAAAGTGGTCCCGATCAGAAACCGCGTCAAGTTCGTTCCCCCTCTCCAAATTGGAGAGGGGGTCAGGGGGTGAGGACTAGGTGGGCGCTTTACGGAGCAGATACACGGCGGCGACAGCGACGAGAATATTCGGGGCCCACGCCGCGAGCATCGGCGGCAATACCCCGCCGGCCCCGACCGCCTTCGCCAACTGAAACATCAGCAGCACGATGAATGTGGTCGCAAGACTCGCGGCGACACCCCACGCGGCGCCGCTCTTCGGGTTCGTGATCGCGAGCGGCGCGCCGAACAGCGCGATCAACAGACAAATGAAAGGAATCGCGACTTTGAGCGCGAGCTCGACCTGCAGCTTCTTCGCATTCGAGCCGCTGCGCGTCAGCGCATCGATATAGCGCCGGAGCTCGGCATAGCGCATTTCGTCGGGCGCCTTGGGCTCGGCGAGCAGATCCACGGGACGCTCCTGCAGCGTGCGCGAGCGCAGCGAATCGAACTCGAAGGCCGCCTCACCGCCGGGCTGGTTGCCGGCGAGGTAGCGCAACGTCCCGCGATGCAGCATCCAGCGCGGTGGGCGTGCCTTCCCGGTGTCGCTGTAGACCGCCCGCTGGGCCGCCAGCACGATGGTCGGGTAGGATACGCCCGTCCCTTCACGCTCCAGCATCAAGTCCGTCATCTCTCGCGTGTGCAGCTCGAGCGCACGGATCGCATACACCCACCCCCGATCCGCCCGATACACGAAATTGTAGCGCGAGCTGGTCGAGTGAATCGCCTTCTCGCCCAGCATCTCGAGCCGGCGCGACGTGGCGACCGGCGCGATCTCGCCGAGCAGCAGCCCGGCGACGAACGCCGCGCCGGCGGCCGCGAACAACGGCAGCACCAGCCGGTGAAACGAGATCCCCGACGCTTTTGCGGCGGTGAGCTCGGAGTGACGGCCAAGCGAGCCCACCGTGAACACCGTCGCGAACAGCACGGCGACGGGCAGCACGAGGAACATCTTTTCGGGTAGGTCGAACACGTACGACAGCGCCACCGTGTCCGGCTTGATCCCGCGCGCCATGTAGGTGTCGAGTTTGTCGGTCAGGTCGATGACGATAACGAGAATCGGGAAGCCGAGCAGCGTGACGAGCAGGACGCGGAGCCACTCGCGGAGCAGATACCGATCCAGCGTGCGAAATGCGAAATGGAATTTCATCGCCAATTTCGCATTGCGAACTTCACATTTCGCATTTTCAGGGCCCAGCCGAACAGCGTCTGCTTGATTTCATCCCAATCTCCCCCGTGCGCCGTGCTGCCCGCGCGCCGCACCATCAACAGCATCGGAATCGACACGGCCAGGAAGATCAGATTCGGCGTCCACATCGCGTAAAACGGCGGCACGATGAGCCGGTCGCCCAATTCCTCGCCGCCGATGAGGCCGACGTAGTACACCGAGAAGACCGCCAGGCTCGTGCCGATCACGAGTCCGACGCCGCCGCGCGGATAGCGAATCGCGATCGGCATCCCGAGCAGCGCGAAGATCACGCAGGCGGCCGAGATTGCGAGCTTTTTCTGGATCTCGACTTCGTAAATCGCCGCCCGTTGCCGCGCGGCCCGGAGCCGCTGGCTGTATGCCGACGGCGCGGTGTACGCGAGGTTCGTGACGCTCCGGGGAGGTGGTCGAGACGGTGTGGCCTGGGAGGCTTGGGCGGCGCGCGGAGCGAACAGCCGACTGATGGAGCCGAGCACGCCGCAGTACGCGCTCGGCCCGGGCGGTGTCGTGTCGACGGGCGGGCTCGTCACCGCGCCGAGCTTGCCGATCCGCCGCAGCTCGGCCGACACCGCGCTGAGCGCGTCGCTGCGCGCCCGCTTCAGATCCTGGCGGGCCTGCGCGACGACGTCCTGCATCGCGCAGATCGTCATCTCGCGGTCGCCACGGTATTCGTCGTTCTTGGTGGGCTCGAACGTGTTGCTGACGCCCGCGACTTTGATGCGATTCACGGTGTAAAACGTGCGATTGAAGTGCTCGGGGTCGGTGCGCTTGATCTCGTGCACCTCGCCGTCGCGCAGCGTCAGGTAGAGATCGGTGCCGCCGGGTGTGTACGCCATCCGGCCCGAGTCGGCCAGGATGATCCGGCGCCGATCGGGGTCCTCCAGATCGTAGATCGTCACATCATTCAGGGTATTCGCGGCGGGGTCGATGCGCGCGGCGCGCAGAAAGAACTGTCCCGGCACGACCTCGTTGATCACCTGTTCCTTCAGCTGAAACGTCGGCTTCTTGCGTTGGATGTCGACGAGGAGCGTCCGCAGCGTGTGATTCGAGCGCGGCAGGATCTGGTCATTCCACACGAGCGAGATCAGCGCGATCAGCGTGGCGCCGCCGAGCACGGGCGCGAGCACGCGGCTGGTGCTGATGCCGCTCGCCTTCATCGCCGTCACCTCGTTGTCGGCGGCGAGATGGCTGAACGTGTACAACACCGCGACCAACACGGCCATCGGCAGCGTCATGGCGACGATGAAGGGGATCGACAGCGCGAACACTTCGAAGATGACGCCCCACGGCAGGCCCTTCCCGACGAAATTGCCGAACTGCTTCGCGACCTGATTGACGAGCATCGCGAAGGTCAGCGACGCGAGCGCGTAGAAGAGCGGAGGAATGTGTTGCCGCAGGATGTAACGGCTCAGGATGCGCACGGTTGGTCGCGCCATTATATTCGGAACCCCAAGTCTCTACAAGGGATGCGGCGTCTCGCCCAGCTAGTTGGACTCGCCCTCACGCTCGTCGTACCCCGGGTTCATGCGCAGGCTCCTGTGTACACGTTTCGCGTGCCACCACTCGCCCCGCCGCGCAATCCCGCCCTGGCGCCAGGCGGCCGGCTCGGCCCGCGCGTCCCCCCCTCGCTCATCGCGCGCGCCTGGGCCGAGCGCGTAATCGCGCGACGTCCTCCATTGTTTTCGCCGCCCTTCGCCGCCCCTTCGCCGCCCTTCGCCGCCGCCGTTAACGCCGCCCCTTCGCCGCCCCTCGCCGCCGCAGTTCCCGCCGCCGAGTTGGGCATGGACCTCAACCTGCGGCTCGAGCTCAAGGCCGACCAGTTCCGCAACTTGCGGTGCACCTCACAGGAGCTGCAAGGGACGCTCTCCGGGTGCAGCGCCGGATTTCCCACGATCACACCCAATCCGCAATATGCGATTCGCACGGCTGGGATCGTGGGGCAGCGCCTGCACGTCGACGTGGACTTCGACAGCCAGCGGGAGTTCGACGCTAACAATAACCTGCACGTCTGGTACGAGGGATTGGAGAACGAGTTCCTGCGTCGGGTGGAGGCGGGGAACGTCACCTTCCAGGCGCCGCCGTCACGCTTCATCACCGCCGCGATTCCGGCCAATAATTTCGGCGTCCAGGCCATCGGGCAGGTCGGTCCGCTCGAGCTGCGCGGCATCGTCGCGCAGCAAAAAGGCAACATCGTGAAGGACCGGTTCTACAGCGTCGGCGACGTCACGAGCCAGCCCCTGGACCGCGAGGCGCGCGATCTCGATTACGAGCCCGGCCGGTTCTTCTTCGTGATCGACCCCGCGGCGCTCCCCGGTTTTCCCGCGATCGACATCCTGCAGCTCGATCAGCTGCCACGGCCCGATTCGTTGACCGTCGGCGCGCTGCGCGTCTATCGCCGCCGAGCGATCGCGCCTACCTCGAGCGGCAACCAGAACGTGGGCGGCGTGCGCGCGGTGGCGTGCGGCCCCGGCACCCGGTCGGTGGACTGCAGCGTCCAGCGTGAAGGTCCGTTCGAATGGGAAATCCTGCAGGAGGGGAAGGACTACTACGTCGATCCCACCGGCACCTGGTTCGCGCTGGCGAATCGCCTCGACCAGAGCGACTACCTCGCGGTCTCGTACATCACGGCGAGTGGGCTCGATTCGATCGGCACGCTGCCGGTGGACGCCAGCAGCGACAGCGCGCGGGTGGATACGCTGCGGCTCCTGTACGACCCCAAACCGTCCGTGACCGCGGCCTCGTCGACCTTCCGGTTCGAGATCCGCAGCGCGTACCGCGTTGGCGGCCGCGAGATCGATCGCACGAGTGTGGATCTCACCGTGAGTGTGAACCAGCGGGAACGGAGTGCCGCGGGCGACACCTACTTGCAGCGGCTGGGTGTCGCCCTGGAAAACGATGCGACGCAATTCGATCAGTACAACCGGCTGTTTCCCCGCGCCCGCGATCCGAACCAGGGCGATCCGGTGCGCGATCTGTTCATCGTGTTCCCGCACCTCGCACCGTTCGCCGATGCCACCAAGCTCGCCGTGGCGGAGCGCAACGACTCGCTGTATCGCACACCGCGCGTCTATCTCTCGTCGCAGGGGCCGCCGTCGGTATTCGCGTTGCGCCTGCATGCCGAGGCCACCGCCTCCCCCGACCGATCGCTGCTGTCGTTGAACAGCTTCCAGATCCGTGAAGGCAGCGAGCGGATCTACGTGGGCAACAAGCTGCTCACCCGCGAAACGGACTACACGATCGACTACACGACCGGGCAGGTGCAATTCAAGAACCCCGACGCCTTGTTCCAAGGTGTGGGCGGGACCGCGCAGGTGCGGGCGCAATTCGAGGAACGCGCGGCGTTTTCGCTCGCGCCCACGACGACGTACGGGCTCGCGGCGCGCTACGACTTGGGCCCGGTGGGGCAGGTGAACCTGCTCGGCATTTTCCAGAACGAGCAGAGCAGCTTCACTCGCCCGCCGCTCGGGTTCGAGCCGTCGTCCGGTTTCATCGGGGGGATCTCGACGCAGCTCCGCTTTCAACCCGAGTGGCTGACGCGGTTGATGAACGCGCTCCCCGGGATCCATACGAGCGTGCCGTCGGCCGTGAGCGTCAACGGTGAGCTCGCGATCTCGAAGCCGTCGCCCAACCGTTTCGGCCAGGCCTACGTCGAAGAATTCGAGGGCGGATCGGCGCGCTCGATCATCCTTGCCGACAACGCGTGGGAATGGGGTAGCATCCCGACCTCGGTGCGGGGCGTCGAGCCCCTCGGCTTCACCGGCTCCTTCGACCCGAACCAGGCCGCATTCCTCACCTGGCAAAGCCTGCCGTACAGCGTGAACGGCGCGCCCATGCAGTTTCTGCCGCAGCAGATCGATCCTACCCTGCGCTTCACGGGTCAGGCGCAGGCCGCGGAGCCGGTGCTGTGGCTGACGCTCAAGCCGGACAGCGTGCTCGGGCTCGCGAACAACCGCCACGGCTCGCCGGACTTCGGGCTTCCCAACTGGACCAGACCACCGCTGCACGCGCCGCGCTGGCGCTCGATCACGCAAACGCTGTCGGCCACCGGCGTCGATCTGTCGCGGGTCGAGTTCCTGGAGCTGTGGGTCTGGGAGGACGCGGCGCGCACCGCCCGCGCCAACGGCACGACCGTGCTGTTCGACTTCGGGAGCATCTTCGAAGACGCGCTCGCCTTCGTGCCCGATTCGTTTGCGGTCAGTCCGGCCGGCGACACGACCTACAGCGGTGCGCGACGGGCGGGAGCCGGACGGCTCGACTCCGAGCGCGATCCCCGCACGCAGACCTGGAGCGCGACGCTCAACGACGAGGGCATCCTGTCCGACCGCGTGGTGGACGGCATTGTCGATGCGACGCGCGCGGTCGTGATCGACACGCTGCCGCTCTGCTCCGCGACCGAGAATGGGCAGCTCGTGCCGTACGTCCTGGGCGACATTCGCTCGCGCTGCGGCCGGCACAACAACGCCGTCGATACCGAGGACCAGGACGGCGACTTCGTGCTCGATTCGCTCGCCGGTGTCCGGACGTCGGAGAGCTTCGTGCGCTACGTGTTCCCAATCGGTGATGCCCGCTACTTCGTCCGCGATGGCGTCATGAAAGACGGCGCCACGTGGCGGCTGTACCGGATTCCATTCCGCATCGACACGCTCCAGATCGGCGCGCCGAGCCTGAGACAAGTGCAGTCGCTGCGGATTACGGTGGTCGCGCCGGCTCCAGCCGGTGCCGGTCCCGAACCCGAGCTGCCGTTCGCCCTCGCGCGGGTGCGGCTCATCGGCAGCTCCTGGGTCAAGCGCAGCGACACGCCGATTCGCGGTATCGGCGGCGATCGCGGCACGGGGATCGGCGAGGTCGTCGCTTCTGTCGTGAGCACGGAGAACCAGGATCTCGGCTACACGCCGCCGCCGGGCGTCACGGATGAAGCGGGACGGCGCGACGCCGCGTTGCAGATCAACGCCACCGAGATCAACGAGCGGTCGATGCGGGTGCTCGCCAGTGGGCTCGGTCTGGGCCAGCGCGCCGAAGCGTATCTGCGCTTCACCACCGAAGGGGACAAGAACTTCCTCAAGTATCAGACGCTGCGGGTCTGGGCCCGCGGCCGCGGCGTGGGGTGGGACGATGGAGACCTCGAGTTCTTCATCAAAGCGGGGAAGGATCAGGACAACTTCTACCTGTATCACGCGCCGGCGCGCACGACTTCGTGGGAACCCGAGGTCGTCGTGCAGTTCGAGCGCTGGCTGATCCTGCGCGCGCGCATCGAGCAGGCGTGGCTGCGCGGTGATACTGCGCAGATCTATCCCGGCTGCCCCGACTCCAGTCTCGTGGTTCCTGACTCCTCGTATGTCATGTGCGACGGCCCGTACATCGCCCACGTGCGCGATCCGGGCACCGCGCCGCCCAACCTGGCGCGCGTGCAGGAAATCGCCGCGGGGATGTGGCGGATGCAGACCAACGTGATCGTCGATCAGGCGGAGTTGTGGGTGGACGACGTCCGTCTGGGCGATGTGGTGCGGGAGACGGGCGCGGCGGGCGCTCTTGATCTCGCGGTGGCGGCCGCCGATGTCGCCGACTTGGGCGTCAGTGTGTCGCGGCGCGACGGGCAGTTTCGTCAGTTGACCGACGATCCGTCGTACGTGACGGACAACTCTGCCAACGTCAGCGGTACGCTACGCGTGGATCGTTTCCTGCCCGATCGCTGGGGAGTCTCCGTTCCGGTGACGTTCCAGCGAACGCTCGCGAGCAGCGACCCCTTCTATCTGAGTGGTACCGACCTGCGCGCCGATGGCTTACAAGGTCTTCGCACTCCGCGCACCAGCGCCACGAGCTATGGCTTTTCGGCCCGGCGGATCCGCCAGGCGCGCGACGGCCTGGCGCGCTGGCTGCTCGATCCCGTGTCGCTGTTCGGATCGTATGCGAGCGGGGATACCCGCACCTCACTGTCGCGCGCGAATGGGTCGAGCTACGCATTCAATCTCGACTACACCATGGCGCCGGCCGCCGCGATGGTCCGGGTTGGCGGGAAGGCGCTGCGGCTCAATCCTTCACGGATTCACTTTCGCTCCGGGCTGGCCGGCACGGATGCGGAGCGGCTCACCTTTGTCCTCCCGGTTCGACAGGCGGGCGACACTGCCCGGCCCGCCATCTCTCAGACACGGTTGTGGCAAAACTCCGGCGGCGTGCAGCTCACGCCGGTGACCGGGATGCAGCTCGGCGTGGATGCCGTTTCTACGCGCGATCTCCGCGATTACGGCGACTCGACGACGATGGGCCGTCTGATTCGCCAGCAACGCTCCTCGCTGTTCGGCAGCGACGTCGGTCTGGAGACCCGGCGCCTGGTCACGACGTCGCTCTCGCTCACCCCCCGCCTGAACAGTTGGATCCGGCCGCGGGCGTCCGCCGGCTCCTCCTTTGCCTTTACGCGCGACCCGAACGCCCGCCAGCCGGCTCGCACCGATGGCGATACCGCCGGCGAGTTCCGGGTTCCGGCGGCGTTCAGTAACGCGCGCCGGCTCGAGACCGGTGCGCAGCTCGACGCCCGCCGCCTGGCGCAGGCGATCTTTGGCGACTCGTCGGACGTCGCGGACTGGCTCGGCCACATCACGGGCCTCGACGTGACCTACAGCGCGCAGCTGGGGTCGAGCTTCAGCCGAGCGACGGACACGCCGCCCGCAGGCTACCAGTTTGGGCTGGGCGGATTCGACGCGTTCCGGCGGGTGGACGGGCTGCTCGCCACCTCGGCGACCCGGAACACGACACTCTCGACCGGCGGGGTGGCGGTCTTGCCGCTGGGCCTTCGCGCCAACGCGACGTACCGGCTCACGCGCGGGATCGTGTGGACATTGCGAACCGACGAACAGGTGCCGATCCGCAGCCGCACCCGGGAGTGGCCCAATGGGTCCATCAGCTGGTCGGTGTCGCCACGCCGGCTCTTTGGCCGGCTGCTGTCGAACATCAATGCCCGCGTGGGATATCGCCGCGCGGAATCGACCAACGAACAGCCGACGTTCGGCGGTGTGGCGGTAAACAGCACGATCGACAAGGCGTTCACGCCATCCGCGTCGTTGACCTGGATTGGCGGCGTCTTTACGACGTTCGATCTGTCGCGGACGACGTCGGACCGCCGCAGCGCCGGAAACCTGTTTCGCAATGTTCGGGACGCGCACAATGCGACGGTGACGTTCTCGTTCCGGCCTCCGACCGGGGAGAGGGCCCGCTGGCGTTCCAACATCCGCACGACGGCGGGATACTCCGTGGCGGCCAATACGACCTGTTTGCGGCGCGCCGGACAGGACACCTGCGTGCCCTTTGTGGACAGCCGGCAGACCCAGGCACAGCTTACCATGGACACCGACCTGCCCAACAGCATGACCGCGGGTTTACAGATGGCGTACGTGCTCAACGAGGAGCGCCAAACGAACCGCAAGATCTCGCAGTTTGTGATTACGGCCTTCGTCCAACTTTCCACCAGCGTGGGGCAAATTCGATGACAGCGTGCGTGGTACGTGGTGCGTGGTGCGTGGTCGTCGTTTTCGCGCTCGGATGCCAGGCGCGCGCCGGCGATGGTGGATCGGGTGTCCGAGAGTTCAAGGGCACCACGGCGTTCTCATATGTCGAGAAGCAGATGTCCTTCGGTCCACGGATTCCGAACACGTCGGGTCACGACAAGATGGGTGACTGGCTGCTCGCCGAGCTGCGTGCCCGCGCCGACACGGTCACCGTGCAGGACTTCAGCTGGACCACAAAAAAAGGCGCGAAGCTGCGCCTGCGCAATTTCTTCGCCCGGTTCCGGCCGCAGGCGACGGATCGCATTCTGTTTCTGGCCCACTGGGACACCCGGCCCTTCGCCGACAAGAGTCAGAACCTCGGCCAGCAACGCATGCCTGTCCCGGGTGCCAACGACGGGGCCTCAGGGGTGGCGGTGCTGTTAGGCGTCGCCGACGCGCTGAAGGCGAAACCGGCAACCGTGGGCGTGGATCTGTTGTTCGTGGACGGAGAGGACTATGGCGATTTCAACGATTCCACAGAGACGCTGATCGGCACGCGGTACTTCGCCAAACATCAGCCACCCGGCTACACGACCCTCTATGCGGTCCTGCTGGATATGGTCGGCGACAAGGACCTGCAGTTCTATCAGGAGGGCTACTCGATGGCGTCCGCGCCGGAGGTCGTTCAGCGCGTCTGGCAGACAGCGGAGCGGCTCGGCTATTCAAAGGTATTCATTGCACGTGCGGGCCAGCCCCTGATCGACGACCATCTGCCGCTGCAGCAAGCGGGGATCCGGGCGATCGACGTGATCGACTTTGATTTCCCCTATCACCACACCACGGAAGACACGATCGATAAGGTCAGCGCGGAGTCATTGCAGATTGTCGGTGATGTAGCCGTGGCATTGGTTCGACAATAGATCGTGCGTCGTGCGTGGTACGTGGTACGTGGTGCGTGGGTTTGTCACCCACCGCGTTAATTGGATGCTAGTGCTCGCGGGTTCAACGGCAAGGTTCTCAGAATGGAGAGCTACCGTTCACTCGAGGCCTGGAAGCACGCTCACGCTGCAGTAATCCTCGTTCATAAGTCCACCGAAGATCTGAATCGGCCCAAGTACTGGGCCATTCTGGATCAGCTGCGCCGAGCAGTCGTTTCCGTCGAAACCAACATTGTTGAGGGGTACGCACTCAGGTCGCAGGCTCAACTGCTCAAGCATCTCTGGATAGCCTTTGGATCTGCGGCAGAGTCGGAGTGCTTGGTTCGTGCCGTAGCGGAACTCGGTTATCTCGAAGAGCCGGTTACTGCCGAACTGCAAAGACTGTTGGCTGGGGCTTTGAGAACTCTCCGAGGTCTGTTGCGCAAGCCTCCGCGCAATCCCACGCAGTCCCACGCACCACGTACCACGCACCACGCACCTTCGAATGGATGATCGTCGCGCCGCGCTCCTCTTGGCGTGCCTGGCTCTGGCGGGCGGAGCTGTGCGCTATGTGTTGTCGCCTTCTCCAAGCGATCCGCCTGGCGACGTTCGGCTCCAATCAATCACGGCACCTCGACCGCGTGGCCTTCAGGAAACAGCACGTCGCGCGGCGCAGCTTGCACGTCCCCTATTGCCCGGGGAGCGAATCGATCTGGATAACGCGGACGTGAGCGAAATCACAAGGTTGCCCCGTATCGGTCCTGCCCTCGCGCAGCGAATCGTTGCCTGGCGCACCGAACACGGTCCATTTGGCAGTCTCGCTCGGCTCGACAGTGTCCCCGGCGTAGGTGCCAAATTATTAGACGCCATACGCCCTTTCGTCGTCCAGCCTTGACCCGCCTAGGCCCGACTCCCATTTTAGTCCCTTCAAATTCAATGAGTTGCATACGGCGAGCGTGGCGATTACCCAGGACAAGCTCGGTGAGATCCTTGTCCGTGAAGGCCTGATCACCCAGGAACAGCTCAGGAAGGCCCTTCTGGAGCAGAAGAACTCCGGGATGCGCCTGGGCTATACCCTGGTCAAGCTGGGGTTTATAGAGGAGACCGAGGTCAGCAAGATGCTGGCCCGGCAATACCGCATGCCGGCGGTCGATCTATCGCGTTTTGAGGTGGACGCGAAGATCCTGAGGCTTATCCCCCCTGACATTGCCACCAAGCACAGCGTCCTCCCCCTGAAGCGGGAGGGCCGGACGCTGACGGTCGCGATCGCCGATCCCAACAACGTCACGGCGATCGAAGACATCAAGTTCATCACCCGGTGCGACGTCTTTCCGGTTATCGCGGGTGAGTACACGCTCCGCAACGCGATCGAGCGCTACTACCAGCAGTCCGACGCGCAGCTCCAGACGCTGCTCAAGTCCGTCGAGGCCGCCGAGGATCTCGAGGTCGTCGAGGATCAGGAGGACGAGGACGTCAAGGCACAGGACCTGGCCGACGACGCGCCCGTCGTCAAGCTGATCAACGGCCTGCTCACGGATGCCGTGAAGCGCGGCGCCTCCGACATACACATCGAGCCGTTCGAGCACGAAATGCGCGTGCGGTATCGCGTGGACGGCGCGCTGCAGGAAGTGATGAAGCCGCCGGTCAAGATGCGCGCCGCGCTCACGTCGCGCGTGAAGATCATGGCGCAGCTCAACATCGCCGAGCGCCGCGTGCCGCAGGACGGCCGTATCAAGCTCAAGATGGGCGCGCGCGTGATCGACTTCCGCGTCTCGACGCTGCCGGTGTTGTTCGGCGAGAAGATCGTGCTGCGAATTCTCGACAAGGGCAACCTGACGCTCGACCTGAAGACGTTCGGCTTCGAGCCCAAGGCGGAAGAGAACCTGCTGAAGGCCATCGAGAATCCGTACGGCATGGTGCTGGTGACGGGGCCCACAGGATCCGGCAAGACGACGACGCTATACTCGGCGCTGTCGCGGATCAATCAGATCGACGTCAACATCATGACCGCCGAAGACCCGGTGGAGTACAATCTGCTCGGCATCAACCAGGTCCTCGTGCGGAACGAAGTCGGCATGACGTTCGCCGCGGCGCTGAAGGCGTTCCTGCGGCAGGATCCGAACATCATCATGGTGGGCGAGATCCGCGATCTCGAGACCGGCTCGATCGCGATCAAGGCCGCGCTGACGGGCCACCTCGTGCTGTCCACGCTGCACACCAACGACGCGCCCTCGACCATCACGCGCATGGTGGACATGGGCATCGAGCCGTTCAACGTCGCCAGCGCCGTGAACCTGATCGCCGCGCAGCGGCTGGTGCGCCGCATCTGCAAGGACTGCAAGCAGCAGCACGAATACTCGCCCGAGGAGATGCACGCCTTCGGGATAGACAAGAAGGAAGGGCCGTTCTCCAAAGGCGCCGGCTGCGACACCTGCGCCGGCACCGGCTACCGCGGCCGCCAGGGCCTGTATGAGGTGATGGCGCTGACGAGCCCGCTGCGCCGCGAGATCCTGAAGGGCGCCTCGACCGAGGAGCTGCGGGACCTGGCCGTGAAGGAAGGCATGTTGACGTTGCGCATGGACGGGATGATGAAGGTCAAGAAGGGCGTGACTACGCTCGAAGAAGTCGTGAAAGAAACCGCAGCCGGATAGGAGAGGCCGCATGCCAGTCAACCTTCGGGCGCTGCTCGAGGAAATGATCGAGAAGGACGCCTCCGACCTCCACCTCGTGGCCGGCGAGCGCCCCAAAATCCGCGTGGACGGCGATATCGTGAGCGCGTCCAGCGAAGAAGTCATGACGCCCAAAGACACCCTGTCGCTCGCGTATTCGGTGCTCACCGAGAATCAGAAAAAACGTTTCGAGACCGAGAACGAGCTCGACTTCTCCTTCGGCATTCAGAACCTGGCGCGCTTCCGCGGCAACGTGTTCAAGCAGCGCGGCTGCGTGTCGGTCGTCATCCGGCAGATTCCGTTCAGCGTGAAGACGTTCCAGGAGCTGGGCCTGCCCAACGTGGTGGCGCAGCTCGCGGACCGCCCGCGCGGCCTGGTGCTCGTCACGGGCCCGACCGGCTCGGGCAAGAGCACCACGCTCGCCGCGATGATCGACAAGATCAACAAGGAGCTGAAGGGCCACATCATCACGGTGGAAGACCCGATCGAGTTCATCCACCGCCATCAGGCGTGCATCGTCAACCAGCGCGAGGTGGGGACCGACACCAACAGCTTCCAGGCGGCGCTCAAGTATGCACTGCGCCAGGACCCCGACGTCGTGCTGGTCGGCGAAATGCGCGATCTCGAGACGATTCAGGCGGCGCTGACCATCGCGGAGACGGGCCACCTGGCGTTCGCCACGCTCCACACCAACTCGGCCGCCGAGTCGATCAACCGGATCATTGACGTCTTCCCGTCGCACCAGCAGTCCCAGGTCCGCGCGCAGCTCGCATTCGTGCTGGAGGGCGTGCTGACGCAGACGCTGTTGCAGCGGGCGAAGGGACGGGGCCGTGTCATGGCCGCGGAGATCATGATTTGCACGCCCGCGATTCGCGCCCTGATCCGCGACGACAAGGTCCACCAGATCGAGTCGTCGATGCAGGCGGGAAAGAAATACGGCATGCAGACCCTGAACGACGCGCTCTATCAACTCTACATGGGGCGAGAGGTCACCAAGGACGAGTGCTTGCGCGTGACGTCCAAGCCCAACGATTTCCTGCGGTCCATCGGCGAAACGCCCCCGGACGAGAAGGACGGTCCGCCAGTCACGGCCGGGCTGCCGAAGGGCGCCCCACCCAAGGTCGCCGTGCGCCCGTGAGGCGCGGCGCGGAGGAATAGCGTATGCCGGTCTTTGAATACACAGCGCGCAACATGAAGGGCGATCTCGTCCGCGATAAGATCGACCTCGCGTCGCGTGACGACGTCATTGCCCATCTGCGCAAGAACCGCATGATCGTGGTGCAGGTCCGCGAAGCGAAGGGGAAGGGCGGCGGGCTCGCCGATCTCTTCAAGGCGGGCGTCAAGACGCGCGACGTCGTCGTCTTCACGCGGCAGTTCGCCACGATGATCAACTCCGGCCTGCCGCTGGTGCAGGCGCTGGACATTCTGTCGCAGCAGACCGAGAACAAGATTCTGGCCGACGTCACGCGCGCCGTTGTCTACGACGTCGAGAGCGGCCACACGCTGGCCGACGCGCTGCGCAAACATCCCAAGGCGTTCACCGACCTGTACGTGAACATGGTGGCGGCCGGCGAAGCGGGCGGTATTCTCGACACGATTCTGTTGCGCCTGGCGCAATTCCTCGAAAAGAACGACGCGATCGTGCGCAAGGTGAAAGGCGCGATGATCTACCCGGCCGTGATCTTCTCGGTCGCCGGCATCGCCATCGCCGTGCTGCTCATCTTCGTGATTCCGACGTTCCAAAACATGTTCGCGTCCGTGAACCTCGCCCTGCCGCTGCCCACCCGGATCGTGATCGGCGCGAGCAACATCCTCAAGAACTTCTGGTGGGCGATCATCGGCGTCTCGATTTTCGCGTTCGTCTCCGTCAACCGCTATTACAAGACGACGCCGGGCAAGCTGCAAATCGACAAGCTGATGCTGAGCCTGCCGGTGCTCGGCGACCTGCTGCGCAAGTCGGCCGTGTCGCGCTTCACGCGCACCCTCGGCACGCTGATCTCTTCCGGCGTGTCGATTCTCGACGGCCTCGAGATCACGGCGCGGACCGCCGGCAACATGGTGATCCACAACGCCGTCATGGAGTCGCGCGCGTCCATCGCGGGCGGTGAGACGATCGCGGCGCCGCTCCAAAAGTCGAAGGTGTTCCCGCCCATGGTGATCTCGATGATCGCGGTGGGTGAGCAGACGGGTGGTCTGGATGAGATGCTCACCAAGATCGCCGACTTCTACGACGACGAGGTCGATGCCGCCGTCAGCGCGCTGCTCTCACTGCTCGAGCCGATCATGATCGTGGTGCTAGGCGTGATCGTCGGCGGCATGGTGGTCGCCATGTACCTGCCGATCTTCGACATGGTGAACGCGGTGCAGTAGCTGGATGCTGCGACGCTAGGGTTAAGCGACGCTAAAGTAAGGCGACGCTAGGGTACGGCGACTCCTTGGGAGCACGTCGCCTCGTCCTAGCGTCGCTTTTTCGTAGCGTCGCCTTATCCTAGCGTCGCCGTACCAAAGATGTGACCGCGGCTATTGCATTTTGCCAGAGCCCAGCCAATAATGCCCCCCCATGCGCTGGCTAGGCGTCAAATCCGAAGGGTCGGCCGTTCCGACCACCCTCGGCCTCCTCCGCCTCGTCTATGTGGGGCGGATGTGCCTGGCGATCGCCATTTATGTCACCGCCGCCCTGAAGGTCCAGGTCGCCGCCCCGCTCGACATCCTGGTCACGTCGCTCATGCTCGTGACCGCCGCGGCCGTCACCCTGGCGTCCTACTGGCACACGCACTTCCGCCGCAAAGTGCCCGGGCCGACCTTCCTCTACCTCCAGGCGGTCTTCGACGTCCTCCTGATCACCGCCGCCGTACATATGACGGGCGGCGGCGACAGCGACCTCGCCGGCCTGTACGTCATTCTCGTCGCGGTTACGGCGCTGCTGATGCCGCCGGCCAACGCCGGCCTCGTCACGGTGTTCGCCGGCCTGCTCTACTTCGCGGACGTCTTCTGGGGCCACTCGGCGGGCGTGTCGTCCGGTATCTGGATTCAGCTGGCGGTGTTTGTGCTCGTCGCTCTGGTCACCGCGTACGTGGCCAGCCGGGTCAACGTGCTCGGCCGCCGTGAAGAGGCTCTCGCCGCCGAGGTCCGCCAGGTACAGCTCGAGGCCGACGACGTGCTGCGCAATATCCGCACGGGTGTGCTCACCGTGGACGCCGATGGGCGGCTCCTGTATGCGAACCCCGCCTCGGAGGAGATCCTGGGGTTCAAGGCGCGCGAATGGCTGGGGCGCTCGGTCATGCCGGAATTTGCGAGACTGGCCCCTGAATTCTGGGCTGCCGTCACGTCGACCGCGCGCCGGGGCGTCCGCTTGATGCGCGTCGAAGCGACCGTGCACCGGCCCGACCACAGCTTTCCGATCGGCGTCACCACGACGACGCTCGACGGCCCTGTCGGCGCACGGCCCCGCGTCTCCGCGATCTTCACCGACATCTCCGACTCCAAGCGTCTGGAAGAGCTGCACCTGCGCGCCGAACGGCTCGAGGCGGTGGCGGAGCTGTCGTCGAGCCTCGCGCACGAGATCAAGAATCCGCTGGCGTCGATCCGCAGCTCGGTGGAACAGCTGGGCCGCTCGTCGCGTGCCAATTCGGATGAGAAGTTCCTCGCCAATCTGATCGTGCGGGAAAGCGACCGGCTGTCGCGATTGCTGTCGGAGTTCCTCGATTTCTCGCGCGTGCGCGTCACCGAGTGCCGGCCGATGGATCTGCACTCGGTCGCCGAAGCGGCGATCAGGCTCGTGCGCCAGCATCCCGATTGCGGCGCCGCGGTGAAGATCACGCTCGAGGGTGGGCCCACGCCGATGGAGGGCGACGAGGATTTGCTGCACCGCGTCGTCTCGAACCTCGTGCTCAACGCGGTGCAGGCGGCCGGTGAGCGGGCGGCGGTGAAGGTCCGCACCGGGCCAGCCGCGGCGAACGAGCTGCCGGGTGCCGCCGGCATCGAGAACCCGGTGGCGCTGCGCGTCAGCGACAACGGCCCCGGTATCCCGGCCGATCTCCAGGACCGCTTGTTCGAGCCCTTCGCCACCGGACGCGTCGGCGGTACCGGGCTGGGACTCGCTATCGTGCAACGCGCCGTTGAAGCGCATCGCGGCCTGGTACTCGTGGACACGAAAGCCGGCGGAGGGACGACATTTAGCGTCTACTTCCCGGCCGCTCGTCGTAAGGAGGAGGCCGCATAATGGCTACCGCTCCGTCTATTCTCGTCATCGACGACGAACAGGGAATTCTCGAAACCCTCCGCATCCTGCTGAAGAACGAGGGCTTCGATATCACGACCGCGCAGGGTGGCAAGGCGGGCTTGGAGCAGCTCAAGAACTCGGCACCCGACATCGTCCTGACCGACCTCAAGATGCCCGGCGTCACAGGGATTGAGATCCTCTCGGCGGTACGGGGACAGGATCCTGAGACCCCCGTCATCCTGATGACGGCGCAGGCGTCGCTCCAGACCGCGATTCAGGCTGTGAACGAGGGCGCCTTCTACTACATCCAGAAGCCCTTTTCGAACGACGACATGGTCGCGATCTGCCGCCGTGCCGCCGAGCACCGGCGCCTGCGCGCGGAGAACAAACAGCTCAAGCAGGAGATCCGCCGCCGCGAGCGCTCGGGCCAGGTCAAACCACTCGGGAAGTCGCGGCTGTTCTCCGACGTCCTGCGCCTGGCGGAGCAGGTCGCGCCGACGGAGAGCACGGTGCTCATTCAGGGAGAGTCGGGCACCGGGAAAGAAGTCATCGCCCGCTACCTCCACGAGCTGTCGGCGCGCGCCGAGGGGCTGTTCCTGTCGCTCAACTGCGGCGCGCTCCCCGAGAGCCTGCTTGAGTCGGAGCTGTTCGGCCACGTCAAGGGATCGTTTACCGGCGCCGTGCGCGACAAGCAGGGGCTGTTCGCCGCCGCACGCGGCGGCACGTTCTTCCTCGACGAAATCGGTGAGATGTCGCCCGCGACGCAGGTGAAGCTGCTGCGGGTGCTGCAGGAGCGGGAAGCGATACCGGTCGGCGGTACGGAAGCGATTCCGGTGGACGTGCGTGTCGTCGCCGCGACCAACCGTAACCTCGAGGACGACATCAAGCGCGGGCGCTTTCGCAGCGATCTCTACTACCGGCTCAACGTCATCAACATCAGCCTGCCGCCGCTGCGCGACCGCCGCGAGGACATTCCGATCTTCGTGAAGGCGTTCCTCGAGCGCATCGCCGCCGAGCGCAACGAGCAGCCCAAGTCGCTCTCGGAGGACGGCCTCGAGATCATCATGGCGTACGACTGGCCCGGCAACGTGCGCGAGCTCGAGAACGCGCTGGAGCGGGCCGTCACCCTGACCAAGGGCGATGTCATTCCGCGCTCCGCGATCCCCGACCGGATCAGCGAGCGCAAGGCGGAGCCGCTCGTCACCGACCGGCCGCACCAGAACCCGTCGCTCGACGTGATCGAGCAGGCGTACATCACCTGGGTGCTGCAGAGCGAAGGGGGCAACAAGACTCGAGCCGCCGAAGTCCTGGGAATCGATCCCTCCACGTTGTACCGAAAACTGAGCCGCTACGACGGTAGCGAAAAGAAGCCCGATTCCGAGCCTCAGCCTGAGTGACCCGGTCGGCGCGGAGACGCTGGAGCAGCTCGCCGGCGCCGAGCGCTACAACCGCTGGATGTTCGACCGTCTGCGGCGCTGGGTGGGCGGCCGGGTGTTGGAGATCGGCTCGGGAATCGGCAACCTGTCGGCGTTCCTGGTCGGCTCCGAGCGGTTGGTCCTCACCGATACGCGGGAGGAGTACCTGGACCGGTTACGTGCGCGCTTCGCGGGACATCCCAACGTCGCGGTGGCGCACCTGTACTTACCGAACGAGCTCGGCGCGGTCGCCGGCCAGCACTTCGATACGATCATCTGTCTCAACGTGCTCGAGCATGTAGAGGACGACGTCTCCGCGCTCCAGGCGATGCGCCGGCTCCTGGCGCCGGCCGGCCGGTTGATCCTGCTCGTGCCTGCGCTCCCCGCGTTGTACGGCACGATGGACAAAGCACTCGGTCATCACAGGCGCTACAAGCGTGCCGGCCTCGCGTCACTGCTCGACGCGACCGGCTTCAAGGTGGCGCACGTCGAGTACTTCAACCTCGCCGGCGTCCCCGGCTGGTGGTTCGCCGGCAGAGTGTTGCGCCGGCAGGTGATTCCGGCGGGCTCGCTCACGCTGTATGACGCGCTGGTGCCGTTGTTCCGGCTCGAGCGCTTCTTTCCATGGCGCGTGGGGCAGTCGCTGATCGCGATCGGAGCAGCGGCCTGATCCCGGTCGAGCGCCGTTCACCCAACCTGTTGCTCTCGGTGATCGTACCGGCGTATAACGAAGCCGCGACCGTCGAGCTCGCGCTGCGTCGCGTCCGTGCGGTGCCGCTGCGGCTCGAGATCATTGCCGTCAACGACGCTTCGACCGACGGCACGCGTGAGATCCTCGATGCGGCGGCCAAACAGGGGCTCGTGGACCGTGTGATCCATCACGAGAAGAACCGGGGCAAGGGCGCGGCCATCCGTAGCGGTGTGGCGGTCGCGACCGGCGATGCCGTCGTGGTGCAGGACGCCGACCTGGAGTATGATCCTGCGGACCTCCCCAACCTGCTGCTCCCGATCCGGTCCCGGCAGGCGGACGCCGTGTATGGATCGCGATTCCAGGGCGGCCCGCGGCGCGTCCTCTACTTCTGGCACTATGTCGGCAACCGGTTCCTGACGCTGTTGTCGAACATGTTCACCAACCTGAACCTCAGCGATCTCGAGACGTGCTACAAGCTCGTCCGCACGGCCGTGATCAAGCAGCTGCCGTTGTCCGCCAACCGCTTCGGGTTCGAGGTCGAAATCACGGCGCGGTTGGCACAGGCCCGCGCGCGCATCTGGGAGATGCCGATTTCTTACAGCGGCCGCACGTACGCGGAAGGAAAAAAGATCACCTGGCGCGACGGCTTCGCGGCACTGTTCCACATCGTGCGGTACAACCTGTTCGTCCCACGTAACGCCAACGCTTGGCGCTTACCAGCGAAGTAAAGGCAGGCCTCGTTACCGCGGCCGCCACTCTGGCGGTCGGTTTGCTCACGCTGAATCAGGCGCTCGTCGGTGTCTTCTACGACGACGGGTTGTACGCCGGGCTGGCGATCGCGCTGACGGGCGGCCAGGGATACGTCCACCCCAATCTGCCTGGCATGCCGGGCGCGGTGCATTATCCGCCGCTCTATCCCGCGCTCCTGACGCCTTTCTTTGGGGTGCTGTCGCTCAAAGCCGCCGCGATCGCAGGGAAAATCCTGAATGCCCTGTTGAATGCCGGCGCGGCCGGACTGATCACCTGGCACGTGACAAAGACTGAGCTGCTCGGCTCGGGCGTTCCACGCTGGGTCCCGGGGGCAATCGTGTTTGCCGCTGCAGTCGCGATCCCCGTCCTGGCGACGCAGGGCGTGCTCTTTGCGGAACCGCTGTTCAGCGTGCTGCTAGCGATCGCCATCATCGCCGCGGATACATGCGATTCGCCCCCCCTCTCTACAGCGTGGAGAGGCCAGGGGGTGTGGTCGTGGCTGGCCGGAACAGCCGGCGCGCTGGCGCTGCTCACCCGCTCCATCGGGATCGCGATCATCGCTGGTCTGGTGTGCTTCCTGCTGCTGCGTCGAGCGCCGCGTCGAGTACTCGCCGCCGCGGTGTTGCCGGGGTTGGCCGCGGCGCTCTTCTGGAGCCTCTGGGTCGCGGCGCATGCGCGCCAGATCGATCCGGCATTGGCGCTCGGGTACGGGACCTATTTCGCCCATCTCAGCCAGGCGGGGTTGTCGGCGGTGCCCGTCAACGCTCGAGACATTTGGCGACCGCTCGAAGGACTGACCTTCGGCTGGATTTCCGTGGTCTGGTTGTCTGTTATCGTCGCGATGGTCTCGATCGGGATCGGTCTGTACGGCCTTTTCGTGCTGTCGCGGCGCTCCTCCATTGGCTTGGTGCTTGTTCTCTACCTGGTGGTCGTGGTGACCTGGCCGTATTCGCCGGATCGATTCCTATGGGGTGTCCTTCCCTGGCTGGCCCTGGCCTGGTTCGCGGGAATCTTGCAGCTCTCACGCCGGTGGCCCAGGGTTCGCATTCCCGCCGCGATCTTCGCCCTGTTTGTCGCCGGCGGGTATGTGCAATACGAGTTTCGTGGGTTCAAGGGGCACTGGTGGGATGCGCAGTCGCGCGCGATCTCGGCCAACTTCGCAGAGCTCCTTCCCGTGGTGCAGAATCTCCCCGACTCCGCCGTCGTCGCGACGGACGACGAGGCGCTGGTCTGGCTCTACAGCCGGCGCCGTTCGGTCCCCTTCTATCTCGAGAGCTATCACGGGCGGGAGCTGATCAGGCCGACTCCCGCCGAGCATCGCGCGTATCTCGAGCGCATGAGCGTGACGCATGTCCTGCTTGCCAGCGCGACGTCCCCGTCCGCCATCGAGCTGCGGGGCTTGATCGGTGCGTACCCGTCAATGTTCACAGCCATTTACCGCTGGTCTGATGGACGCTGGCTCTTTGCTGTGAACCGTGGACAGTAGGGACCGCCGCCTCTACCTCGCCGTCGCACTCTGCGCGCTCGTTCCCTATGTCCCGGCGCTCTGGAACGGCTTCGCGATGGATGATCTCTACATCATCGTCTGGAATCCGCTCGTGCACTCGCTGCAGGGCGCGTGGCGCGCGTTTGCGGGACCATACTGGCCGCCGGATCTCGGCGGTCAGATGTACCGCCCGCTGCCGCTCGCCACCTTTGCCATGGACTGGACCATCGCTCGCGGTCACCCTGCCCTGTTTCATGCGATGAACCTGCTGTGGCATGCGGGAGCGGCGGTGGCGGTCGCGGTGCTCGCTCTGCGTTCCCCCTCTCCCGAAGGGAGAGGGGGACAGGGGGTGAGGACGCCGGCCCTCGTCGCTGGGCTGCTCTTCGCGGTACATCCGGTCCACGTCGAAGCCGTCGCCAACGTGATCGGACTCGGCGAGTTGATGGCTGCCGTGGGCGTCTGCCTCGCGGTGTACGCCGCCGTCGTGCACCAGAACGTGTTCTGGAGCGGCGCCGGGCTGTTGCTGGGCTTGCTCAGCAAGGAGAACGCGGTTGTCGCGCCCGCCCTGATCGTCTGGGCGTGGATCGTGGGCGTGCCCAACCGACCCGCGCGGCGCCGCATACTCGCATTCGTTGCGAGCTGGGTGGTGATCGCGGGCGCGTACGTCTCCGTCCGAGGTATCGTCCTTCACCCCTACGCTCGGCTGCACGTCACCGCCCCGGTATTCCTGGGGGAGAGCGCCTTCGCGGGCAGGCTCACGGCGGTAGCGGCGCTTGGCGACGTGGTGCGCCTGCTGCTGTTTCCTGTGACACTCCGTGTGGACTACTCGCCTGCCGAGCGCACGATCGTCCGCTCGCTCCTCGACGGTCGCTTTGCGATTGGCTTCGCGTGTCTAGCCCTGTGGGCTGTGCTCCTCGTGCTGGCGTGGCGCCGGCTCCGCTGGGTGGAAGCGTACGGACTGGGCTGGATCGCGATCGCGTTCTTGCCGGTATCCAACCTGTTGTTTTCGACGGGCGTTCTGCTGGCCGAGCGCACGCTGTATCTGCCGTCGATCGGCTTGGCGTTCGCAGCCGGTGCCGCGCTCGCGCGACTGCCGGCGCAGCGACTGCGTTTCGTGGTCGCGCTGCTCGTGGTCGCTGGCGGCGTCCGCACGGCGCTGCGGACGCCGGTGTGGCACGATGATCTCGCTGTCACCCAAAGCATCCTCGACGATTCCCCCAAGTCTTACCGCGGTCCGGCCCGCTCGGCGATGATCTTCCAGAGCCATCGCCAGCCGGCTCGTGCTCTCGACGCGCTGCGCCATGCCATGGCCACGTACGATCGCGATCCCAGCCTGTTCATCGCCGGTGCGGACGCGGCCTTCACGCTCGGGCGTCCCTCCCTCGCCGACTCGCTGCTCGTCCGTGCCGAGCAGCTCTGCTATCGGTGTCCGGGCTACTATCGCACCCAGGCCCTCGCGGCACGCTCGCGTGGCGATTCGACCGTCGCGGACTCGCTGCTCGCCAGGATCAAATGACCGAGAATCGCAAGCTCTATCTCGCCGTGGCGCTGTGCGCGATCGTCGTGCATGTCGCCGCGCTGTGGAATCAGTTCGCGCTGGATGACCGGCTCATCGTCGTCTTCAATCCGCTGGTGCATTCCATCACGGGCGTCTGGGATGCGTTCGCCACCCCGTATTGGCCCGCCAATCTCGGCGGCCTGGTCTACCGTCCACTCCCGATCGCCTCGTACGCCCTCGATTGGCAGCTGCATTCCCCGGCCTGGTTTCATGGCGTGAATCTCTTATGGCATGCGGGAACTGCAGTGGCGGTCACGGCGCTGGCGCGGCGCTGGACGAGCGCGACCGCGGCGCTCTCGGCTGGTTTGATCTTCGCGGTTCATCCGGTGCACGTCGAGGTGATCGCTACCGTCGTCGGACGCGCCGACCTGATGGCGACGGTGGCAACTTGTTTGTCGGTTTACGCAGCGTTGGTACTCGACAACGTGCCGTGGAGCTCGGCTTTTCTGGCGTTGGGAATGCTGAGCAAAGAAAGCGCGGCGGCCACGCCCGCGCTGATCGCCCTGGGCTGGGCGCTCGGATTGGGCGGGGCGGCGGGGGCGGCGGGGCGACCGACACGCCGGCGTATGGTGGTGTTCGCTGCGAGCTGGCTCGCCGTCGCCGTTCCGTATCTTGCGCTGCGCTGGGTGGTGCTACATCCGTACGCGGGCTTCCCGAACCTCGCTCCGCAATTCGCCGGCCAGGGGCCCCTCGCCATCCGCTTCACCGCCGTTGCCGCGTTCGTTGATGTCGTGCGTCTCTTACTCTTCCCGCTGCACCTCCAGGCCGACTACTCCCCGATGGAACGGGTCGCGGTCACGACGCCGCTCGCGCCGGGCTTCTTGCTCGGGCTGCTCTGTCTGGGCGCGTGGGTGGTGCTGATGATCGTCGCTTGGCGCCGGGGGGGCGGCGGGGGCCGCGGGGGGGGCCGCCGTATCGAGGCGTACGGGCTCGGCTGGATCGCGATCGCGTATCTGCCGGTCTCGCACCTCGTCGTGCCCCACGGGGTGCTCATCGCCGAACGCCTCCTCTACTTGCCGTCCGTGGGCTTGGCGCTCGCCGCCGGGGCGGCCCTCGACCGACTCCCACGGCGCAGCTGGATGATCGCGCTATGCGTGGTCGTCACGGCTGGTGCGGTTCGCAGCGCCGTACGCGTGCCGGTGTGGCGAGACAACAGGACCGCAGCGTTGGCGATGATTGCAGACGCCCCGCTTTCATATCGGTCCTGGGATTATCTCGGGTGGGAGTACCTCTGGGCCGGGCGTGACGAACGCGCGCTCGGATCGTTCCGCCGCGCGGGTGCGATATATCCAGGTGACGCGAGAGTGTACCTCGCCGCCGCACACATGGCGGACGTCCTCGGGCGTACCGGGCTTGCGGATTCTCTCCTGATGCGAGCCGACTCGGTCTGTCCCCGCTGCCCGACGGCGTACCGCAACCAGGCGAGTGCCGCACGGTTGCGCGGCGACACGGCGACCGCCCGATTCCTGCTCGAACATCTGCAGCCAACCCCCCCCCCCAAGCCGCGGTGAGACGCGACCTCCTCGTCGTCTTCGTCGCTGCGGTGGGCTTGTATCTCATGACCGTCCGCTACGGCTTCGTCCAGGACGACCGCGCGATCATCGTATCCAATCCCGCGGCGCATTCGATTGGGGCAGCGCTCGCGGCGTTCGACGATCCGTACTGGCCCCGCGAAACTGCAGCGGGACTGTACCGGCCAGTGACGATTCTCAGCTTTGCGGTCGATTGGACCGTTTCCGGCGGCCGGCCCGGTTGGTTGCATCTGATGAACGCGCTGTGGAACGGCCTCGCCGCCGTCCTGCTCGTGATTCTGCTCGCTCGCTGGCTCCCGCCACTCGCCGCTGCCGCGGCGGGTCTCGTGTTCGCGTGGCACCCCGTGCACGTGGAGGCAGTCGCGAGTCTGGTGGGCCGCGCGGAGCTGCTCGCCGCGGTGGGAATTCTGGGAGCGGTGGTCGCGGCACGGCGCGGCCAATGGGGGGTTGCTGTGCTCTGCGCGGCGCTCGCGATGTTCAGCAAGGAGCACGCTGTCATCGTTGGTGTCGTCATACTGCTCGATCACTGGCTCCGTCCTCGCCCGGATGATCGGCGCTATCCGGCAGGCTTCTGGATCGCACTTGCGATCGTGACCGTCGGCTTCCTTGGCGCGTGGCTCGCCATTGGTTGGGTCGGTGAGAACGACGCGGCCGCGGTATTCTATGGAAGGGGAACGTGGGGACGATTGGCGGTGGCGCTACCCGCGGCGCTGCGCGCTGCGCTGCTCCTGATCTGGCCGGCATCGCTGTCCGTCGATTACGGCCCGCAAGTCCTGCCCGCTCGTTCGGGGATTTCAGCCGCGGCAGTGCTGGGATTCGTCGTCGTTACGGGGATTCCGGCGCTTGCGCTGTGGACTCGTCGTCGCGCGCCCGCGATCTCATTTGCGGCAGGTATTGCGGCGCTCTCATATCTGCCCACCGCGAACATCTTCTTTGCGGCGGGCGTCGTCCTGGCGGAGCGAAACCTGTATCTCTCGGGCGTCCTGCCGGCGGTGCTCGTCGGCTGGGCTGCCACTTGGCTCGCTGCTCGACGCGGTCTGCGTCCCGCCGCCGTCGCGGTGGCTCTGCTCGCGATTGCGTGCGCATGGCGCTCGGTCGCGCGTCTCCCAGCCTGGCGAGACAATCGCTCGCAACTGCTCACGTTGCTCAGCGAACATCCGGAATCGTACCGCGCCCACGGCTCTGCCGCTGCGGTCCTCGCCGGCACCGGCGATACGGCGGGAGCGAGGCGCGAGTACCGGATAGCAGATTCTCTGTTCTCGGGCGATCCCTACCTCGATGGCGCGCGCGCAATCTTCTTGATCGGAATCGGGGACACGGCTGCGGCAGTACCGCTGGTCGAGCGCGGGGAACGCTCGAGTGCGGGCGAGCGGATGACACTGCGCGCGGCGTTTGTGCTCGAATTGGCCCGCGCCCACCGGCCACAGGCCGCCGCCATTGCCGACTCGGCGAGTAAGCGTTTTCGAGGCGAAAGGAACTGGTATCTACAGTTTCGGCAATGAGTTACTATTTCCTTGCGTCCAGCGTGGCGACTTGCAAAAAGCCCGAGCTTCTCAGTCTTTTTGGGGGGTCGGCGAAGCCCGACGAGGTGACTTAACTTATGTGCGCCCTTGGGTTTGAGTGGAGGTAATCCATTCGAGGCATGATTCGTGCCCTTGGTAGGCGCGGAAATAAACGCGTCATCTATGTCTTAGATCCTTACAGGGGAGGTAGTCCAGATGAACCGCAAGGGTTTCACACTGATCGAGCTTCTGATCGTGGTCGTGATCATCGGCATTTTGGCCGCGATCGCGATTCCGAAGTTCGCGAACACGAAGGAAAAGGCGTATCTGGCTTCGATGAAGTCAGACCTTCGTAACCTGATCACGGCCGAAGAGGCGTATTTCGCCGACTCGGTGAAGTACACGAGCAACCTCGGTACGGCGTACAACGTGACGAGCGGCGTGGTTGGCCCCACCATCGCGGTGACGGCTGACGGTTTCACCGCGACCGTGTCGCACACCACGACGACCAAGACTTGCGCGGTGTACGTGGGTTCGACGTCGATCGCCCCGGCCAACAAAGAGGGCGAGCCGAAGTGCCAATAAGGCCTTTGGCCTGACGCATCAGGGCGGCGGGGAGCAATCCCCGCCGCTCTTTTTTTGTGACCAAAAGGGCTGTGGGCGAGTCCTAATGCGGCGTCCTTTACCCGTGTCCCAGTCCTGGAGGATTGCAGTGAACCGCAGAGGTTTCACATTGATCGAGCTGCTGATCGTGGTGGTGATCATCGGTATTCTCGCCGCGATCGCGATTCCGAAGTTCGCGAACACGAAGGAAAAGGCGTACCTCGCGTCGATGAAGTCGGATCTGCGCAACCTGATTACCGCCGAGGAGGCGTATTTCGCTGATTCGGTGAAATACACGAGCAATCTGGGTACCGCTTATGCAACAACCAGCGGCGTGGTTGGCCCCACCATTGCAGTGACGGCTGACGGGTTCACCGCCACGGTGTCCCACACCACAACCACCAAGACCTGCTCGATTTACGTCGGGTCGACGTCGTTGGCGCCTGCCAACAAGGAAGGCGAGCCGAAGTGTGCGTGAGGCGCCTGGGCCTGACGCGGGAGGGCGGCGGGGAAACCCGCCGCTCTTTTTTGGGTAACTAAGTACCTGATAACAAGTGTGTTCCGAGTCTAGGTGACCTGCGGCACTGAGCGAATGTGCCGCTACCATGATCATTCAGCAGCAGTTCTATCCCGCCCATGTTGCAATTGCCCGCAGGAGGGAGATTCGCCAGATGAACCGCAAGGGCTTTACACTGATCGAGCTTCTGATCGTGGTCGTGATCATCGGCATCTTGGCCGCGATCGCGATTCCGAAGTTCGCGAACACGAAGGAAAAGGCGTATCTGGCTTCGATGAAGTCGGATCTGCGTAACCTGATCACGGCCGAAGAGGCGTATTTCGCCGACTCAGTGAAGTACACGAGCAATCTCGGTACCGCGTACAACACGACCACCGGCGTGGTCGGCCCCACCATAACGGTCACGGGCGATGGGTTCACGGCCACCGTGTCCCACACCACGACCACCAAGACCTGCTCGATTTACGTCGGGTCGACGTCGTTGGCGCCTGCCAACAAGGAAGGCGAGCCGAAGTGCGCGTAGGGGTTCACTCCTAGGAAGGACCGGGCGGCGGAGCCAAATCCCGCCGCCCGATTTTTTCGTCCTCGACAGTGCATATTGTTGCACCGTGACCCCTAAACCGGCGCTCCGCGTCGAGCTGCTGTTCTACCTCACATTCCTCGCCGCGTTCGCGATTCTCGTGGGCGTGGCGACCTCCCAGTTCGCGCTGGCGATCGCTCCCGAGCGGGGCGTCGTCCTCGTCGTGATCCTCGTGGCACTCGAGGTCGGAATCTTTGTGCTCTACGGCCGATCGCTCGTTACCCGGCTGGTGCTGCGCCCCCTCGATCGGGTCGTGGAAACCGCCGATGCCGTCGCCGACGGTGACCTGGCGGCCCGCGCTCCGGACGCCGATACACGCGACTTCGCCACCCTCGCTGAGCGGCTGAACCGCATGACGGATCGGCTGCTCGATGCCCAGAGCCAGCTCGTGCGCTCCGAAAAACTGGCCAGCATTGGCCGGCTCGCTGCCGGCGTCGCGCACGAGGTCGGCAATCCCCTCGGCGCCGTCGGTACCTATCTGGAAGTGTTGCGCCGGCGCGGAACGGAGCGAGAAGTCATCGAGGGCATGGCGCGCGAGCTGGACCGCCTGGACCGGATCGTTCGCAGCCTGCTCGACTACGCACGGCCGCAGGAGGACCCGCTCGTCCCGGTGGATGCCGACCGCATCGTCCGCGGGGCGTTCGAGCTGCTGCGCGCGCAGGGAGCCTTCCGCAACGTGCAGGCCTCAACCGATCTCGGCCTTCAGGTCCCCGAGATTCTGGGTCGCGCCCACGTGCTCGAGCAGACGCTGGTGAACCTCCTCTTGAATGCCGTGGATGCGACACCTCCCGGCGGGTCCATCAGCATCGGCGCTAGGCGCTGGGCTTATGAGCCGGGACTGTCGCTGCCGAAGCGCGCCACCGATCCCGGTACGGTACACTTTCCGCGCGTATCGGAGCGGCGACCCGCGCGAGTCGAGTTCGCCGACGGACAACCGGGAACCTTGATCTTCGTGGCCGATTCCGGCCCGGGCATTGCTCCCGAGGACCGCGAGAAAGTGTTCGAGCCGTTTTACACGACCAAAGAGCCTGGCCGCGGCACAGGTCTCGGACTGGCGATTGTCGCGCGATCGGTCCATGAGATGGGCGGCGTGGTGTGGGTCGATGGCGCACGGGAAGGAGGAGCAGCGTTCAAGCTGTTCTTCCCAATAGCGATACCAAGATGAAGAAGGTCCTCGTGGTCGACGACGAGCCGGGACTGCGCCAATCGCTCGGTCTGCTGCTGACCGATGCGGGTTACACGGTCACCGCCGAGCAGGACGGCCGTCGCGCGCTCGACCGCGCCGTCGCTGAGCCGTTCGATCTCGTCCTGTGCGACGTCCGCATGCCGCAGATGGATGGCCTGACGTTTCTACGCAATTATCGGCAGCGCGGCGGCAGTGCGCTCGTCATCGTCATGAGCGCGTACGGCGGCGAGGATGCCGCGATCGCGGCCATGAAAGAAGGAGCCTACGACTATCTCCCCAAGCCGTTCCGCCCCGACGAAGTCGTCCTCACCCTGCGCAAGGCCGAAGAACGGGAGCGGCTGCGACAGGAGCTCGCCGGCCTCAAGGCGCAGCTCGCGTCCGGGCCCGCGGAGCGGGGCCTCATTGCGGAAAGTGCCGCGATGCGCCAGGCGCTCGAGCTGGTGGCGCGCGTCGCCGAGCACAATACCACCGTCCTGATCACGGGTGAGAGCGGCACCGGGAAAGAAGTCATCGCCCGCGCGATTCACCGTGCGAGCCCGCGCGCCACCAAGGCGTTCATCGGTATCAATTGCGCTGCCATTCCCGAGATGCTGCTCGAGTCCGAGCTGTTCGGCCACGTGCGGGGCGCGTTCACCGGCGCGAGCGGCGACAAGGCGGGCCTGTTCGAGCAGGCAAGCGGCGGCACGCTGCTGCTGGATGAGATCGGCGAGCTGCCCGTGGGTCTCCAGGCGAAGCTGCTGCGCGTGCTGCAAGAGAGCGAGATGCGCCGCGTTGGAGATCAGAAGACCCGCCGCGTGGATGCGCGCGTGCTCGTCGCCACCGCGCGCGATCTGGAGGCCGAGACCAAAGCCGGACGGTTTCGTGAGGACCTGTTCTACCGCATCAACGTCGTGGTGATCGAGCTGCCGCCGCTGCGCGAACGCGAGGAGGACATCGCGCCGCTCGCCCGGCACTTCGCGGCGCGGCTGGCGCAGCGGTTCCGCCGGCCGGTGTCGTTGACCGACGACGCGATCGCATGGCTCGAGCAACAGGCATGGCCGGGGAATGTGCGACAGCTCGAGAACGCGATCGAGCGCGCGGCGGTGCTGTCGAACCGGGAGATCCTGAGGCTGGAGGATCTCCGCACCGAACAGCTCCCTGCTGCCACCTCGCAGGATTCTGAGGTGAAGGGAGAAGGGCGAGGTACGCTGCGTGAGGTGACGGAGGCCGCGGAACGTCAGGCAATTACTGAGGCTTTGCGGGCGAGCAACGGCAACCGTCGCGAGGCCGCCAAGCGGCTCGGCGTGAGCCTCCGGACGCTGTTTTACAAGATCGATCGCTACGGGATCACCTAGTGCAAGATCCTGCACAAATGCAGCATTCTGCAGAGCTTCGTGGGACCGTCGATTGCAGTAAGATATTGTAGCACTGTGACTTACATGACGGTATGGAACGTGTAAATAGGGCCCGCCATCGGAGGTTTCTCATGGGTCGCAAGGGCTTCAGCCTCATCGAGATGATGTTCGTGTTCGTGTTGGCCGGGGTGATCATGGCGATCGGCTTCCCCCGACTGCGCAACAGTCTCGAGAAGCAGAACATCCGCAGCTCCAAGGCGCTGATCGCGACGTTGGTGGCGACGGCGCGCGGCGCGGCGATTTCACGCGGGTGCCCGGCCACGCTCAACATGACGAACGACAGCGTGTGGGTCACCGCGTGCGGGCTGACGGGGAATCCACCGCCGGCTTCGGTGGCGGTGGGCACGAAGAAACTCGTCGGCGAAGAGTTCAGCGTGACCCTGGCGCCCAGTACGGCGTCGGTCGTCTACGATCCGCGTGGGATTGCGACGCAGTTCGTCGCGAGGACGGTCCGAGTCATTGGTGCACACTACACGGATTCTGTCGTCATCAACGAAGTGGGGAAGGTGACGAGACAATGAACACCATCAAGAATCAGCGCGGCTTTACGATCATCGAGGTCATCATCGCGATCATCGTGCTGACGGTCGGCGTCCTCGGCATGGTGACGACGGCCGCCTTGGTGACGCGGATGATCGCGCGGGGCCAGCGGTCGGCGGCGGCGTCGGCCTTTGCGTCTCGCCGGCTCGAGCGGATGCGTGTCGCGGCGTGCGTCGCGGCGCAGCGGCAGAACGGCTCCGACACGTTGTATCGCGGATCGACATGGGTGTCGACCAATACCTGGACGTATACGGATCTCGGGAATCAGAACTATCGCCTGAAGATTGTGTCCGCGTATAAGGCTGTGAAAAACAGGATACGCCGCGATTCCACGGAGACCACGATCACATGCAACAGCTTCCTATGAGCCGGACGCGCCCCCCCCGCGGTCGTCGCGGTTTCACGATGGTCGAGCTGCTCATCGCGCTCGTCCTGCTGGGTCTGGTGAGCGCGGCGCTGTACCGCGTGCTGGTCAACAACCAGCGGCTGTACACGGCGCAGACGCAGCGCATCGATCTGTCGCAGAACATCCGCGCGGCCGGCACGATTCTGCCTGCGGAGTTCCGCGAGCTCGATGCTTCCGACGGTGACATCGTTGCGATGTCGCCCACCAGCATCACGATCAGGGCGATGCGCTGGCTCAGCTTCGTGTGTCAGGCCCCGGCGCTGGGTGGCCCGAACCCCCTGAACATGATCATCCGGGGCGGGCAGCCGGGGCAGATGGGCTTCTACGGGGCGCGCGGCATCCAAACGGGCACCGACTCGATGTTGATCTACTGGGACGGTGATCAGACCACGCGCACCGATGACTATTGGCCGGGAGGCGGATTCGTCTCCGCCAATGCCGCGGTCTGCCCAGGCAACCCGGCGGGTCAGCCCGGTCAGCTCGTCTCGTTCAACATGAACTGGGCGCCGATCGGGGCGTTGGTTGCGAACAAAGCGGGCGCGGTCCCGGTGGGTGCGCCGGTGCGTGGGTGGGAGCGAGTCACATACTCGCTGTTCCGTCCAGCCGGTGACACCTCGTGGTACGTCGGATTTCAGCCGTCCGGTGGCACGATGCAGCCGCTCATCGGGCCCGTGCTGACCAACGGCCTCTCGTTTCAGTACTTCGATGTCAACGGGGCCGTGACCGGCATTCGCGCGAACGTCGCACGCATCGACATCACCGTGCGCGCCAGAACCACCAATGCGGTGCGCAGAGGCGGTCAGGCCCGCGCGGCCGTGGCTGTGGATAGCATCCTCACGAGCGTGGCAGTGCGGAATAACCGGCGGTTTTGAACGGCAGGTTGGGGCAGGGAAGGTTGGTGGAGGTGGGTGAAGGTTGGTGCAGGTTGGTGGAGGCTGTGCCTCCACGATCCTCCACGATCCTCCACCATCCTCCAGAACACTCAAAGAGGAGCACGTATGCGTCGGGTCTTGCAGGACGAGCGCGGCATGGCGCTCGCGGTTGCGATCTTCGCCCTGGTTGTCGTGGGGGCGCTGGTCGCAGGAGCGTTCTTCGCCGGCACCCAGGAGCAGCGCGTCGGTGAGAACCAGCGCCGTGTGCAGGCATCGTTCGGCGTGGCCGAAGCGGGTGCCCAGGAGCGGGTGCTGAGCTGGCAGCCCGACCAGATGAACAAGCGGCCCACCTATCCGCCCGACTCCGTGGTCATCGCGACCACGCAGGCCCCCGGTGGGACCGGGACGTACGGCGGCTTCACGTATAAGATGGGCCAGAACATCTGGCTCATCGATGTCACGGGCCGCGACCGGTCCAGTCAGAGCGGCTTGACGGCTGGCGGTGGCGGCGCGCGCCAGCGCATCGGCATGATCACCCGCATCGCTCCGATCGACTTTGGCATCCATGCGTCGCTCACGACCCAGGGGTCGACCAGCTTGGGGGGTAACGCGACCGTGAATGGCGCGGATCAAAACCCGTCGGGCTGGGCCAGTTGTGATGCCCCGGGGCCCGCGCAACCCGGCATCCGCGACCAGGGCGGAAACGTGACCGAATCCGGCAACGGGACTGTGACGGGAAACCCGCCGATCGTGAACGACCCGTCGATCAACAACAACACGTTCACCACCTTTGGCGGCGCGACGTATGCGCAGCTCGCCGCCCGCGCCACGATCACGCTGCCGCCGGGCACGTATAAGACCGCTCCGAATTTTGGTGGCCCGACTGGGTGCGATAAAACCGACCTACTGAATTGGGGCGACGGGATGAACCCGGTCAGCGCGTGCGGCAGCTACTTCCCGATTATTCACCTGACGGGGAACACAGTGCTGAACGGTGATCAGGGACAAGGTATCCTATTGGTAGATGGTAACTTGGAGGTCCAAGGGTCGTATCAGTTTTTCGGGATCACCATCGTCCAGGGCGACTTGAAAACCGCCGGTGGTGGTACCACCGACGCCCACTTCTGGGGCGGCGTCATGGCGAAAAACGCGGACTTGTCGGACCAGAGCCTGACCGGCAACGCGACGCTGAACTACTCTAGCTGCAGCATCTTAGCGGCTTTGCAGGCGACGTCCCCGATCTCGATGATGCGCTCGCGCGGTTGGGTGCAGCTCTACTGAAAGTGGCCTAAGTACCTATAGGCGCAACAGTTGGTGCTTCGGCTTCAAGTAGGTTCGAGGCTTGACAGGATAAGGGGCGGGGCCTATTGTAGTTTGCCCTCGTCCCTTCTTCTCTCTAGGCCAAAAGGTGCTCATGGCCCTTTTTGGGTTATTCGGCGGCAAAAAAACCTCGGTCGGCCTGGATATCGGCTCGGGCATCATCAAACTCGTGGTCATCGACCACGGGGGCAGCGAAGCCGAGCTGACTAAAGTCGCGACCACCGAAGTCGCTGCCGATGCGATCGTCGAGGGCGAAGTCATGGATCCCGGTCTGGTTTCGGAGGCTATTCGGGGTCTGTTCGAGGCCGCCGGCGTCAAACGCAAGTCCGTCGTCACGGCCGTCGGAGGCCGCGACGTGATCGTCAAGAAAATCCAGATGGACCGGATGAAAGAGGCGGACGCCCGCGAGGTGATCCGCTGGGAGGCCGAGCAGCACGTGCCGTTCGATATGGCCAACGTGGAGCTCGATTTCCAGATCCTCGATCCGGACGCCGAAGGCCTGCAAATGAACGTGCTGCTCGTCGCCGCCAAGCGGGAATTGGTGGAGAGCAGAGTGGGGTTGCTGAGTGAGGCCGGTCTCGATCCGTCCGTCATCGACGTCGACGCCTTCGCGATCCACAACGCCTTCGAGCTGAACCACCCCGACGCGATGCAGGGCGTCGTGGGTCTCGTCAACATCGGTCATGAAGTGACCAACGTGAACATCCTCGAGGACGGCATCCCCGTCCTGACCCGCGATCTGTCGGTCGGCACTCGGCGCTTCCGCGAAGACTTGCAGCGCGAAAAAGGTCTCGCGAGCGAGGAGGCCGAGAAGGTCATCCAGGGGACGTCGCAGCACGCGGATCTCGCCGGTTACGTCAGCGCGCGCGGCGAGGAGATCGCGGTCGGGGTGGAGCGGGCCGCGGCCTTCCTGGCGACGGCATCCCGCAACGCGGGCGGATTGTCGCGCGTCTACACGACGGGCGGTGGCGCGCGCATCCCGGGCCTCAACGACGTCCTCGGCGCGCGGCTCCGCGTGCCGATCGAATTGGCGAATCCGGTGCAGCGGCTGCGCGTGCGGGATGACGTGTTCGAGACGGTGCCGGTGGACGAAGTCGCGCCGCTGCTCATGCTGGCCGTCGGCTTGGCGCTGAGGCGCGCCGCATGATTGAGATAAACCTACTCCCAGGAAAGAAGAAGAAGGCACCGGGAGCCGGCATGAAGCTCTCGCTGCCGGACTTCAGGGGCCTCATCGCGCAGGTCAAGGACCCGTGGCTGCTCGGCGCGATCGCGGCATGGGTGGTCGTGGGCGGCGGCGGCGCGTTGCTGTTCATCACCGACCGCGCCCGCCTCGCGGCGGCGGAAACGCGACTGGAAAATGTGCGGACCGAGAAGCGGCGCTACGACATCGTGATCGCGCAGAAGCGCCAGGCCGAGAAGGTGCGCGACTCGCTGCTCCACGAGATCAACGTGATCCGCGGCATCGACGCCGACCGCTATGTCTGGCCGCATGTCCTCGATCAGGCGACGAAGGCGCTGCCGCCCTACACCTGGATTACGAACGTCCAGACCGTGTCGACGATCGTCGCACCGGGAGTGGGGCAACCGAACGGACCAATGACCGTGGAACAGGACTCGACCGGCGCACCGGCGGTGCGCGTCGCGATCAGAGGGCGCACGGTCGATATCCAGGCCTACACCACGTTCCTGCGGCAGCTCGCGGCGTCGCCGTGGTTCACCGACGTCACGCCCGCCGCCTCGCAGACGGTGATCGAAGCGGACCGTCCGGTCACGGAGTTCACCGTGACGGTGCGCTACAAGGTTGCGGACTCGGTCTATATCCGCACCGTCCCGCTCGTGCAATCGGTGAGGTAGGAGAGCCCTATGGCGCTCGGTTTGCCGACCGACCAACGCGGCCAGATCATGGCGCTGCTCATTCTCACGGCTTTGGCCGGGGGATACTTCTTCTGGACGAAGATGCACTCGCCCGACATCGCGCGGGTCACGGCGGCGAACCAGGAATCCGACAGTCTCGAGCGCATCGTCGCGGCCGCCAAGGCCGACCTGGCGAGCGGCAGCATTGAGGATCTGCGCCGCCGCGTGGAGGAGTACCAGGGCTCGCTCGAGCTGATGCGGCGGCTGGTGCCGGAGCGCAACGAAGTCCCGACCTTGATCGACGACATCTCGACCAAGGCCAAGGTTCGCGGCATCACGATCGGCAAGATTCAGCCCCTCACTCCCGAGCCCGGCTCGCCGTTCGACACCTACCGCTACCGCCTCGAGGTCTACGGCCATTACGACCAGATCGGCGAATATCTCGCCGACGTCGCGTCGCTGCCGCGCATCGTCGTGCCGCAGGACGTCATCTTGAACTCGGCCTCGCCGGCGGCGCAGAAGTTGCTCGGCGACACGGCGGGCGCGCTGCTGCTGGCCGAGTTCTCGATTCGCACGTTCGTGAAGGCGGCCGCGCCGCCCCCCCCGCCCGGACCGCGGCCTGCCGCGGGAGCCCCTCGTGCGCGTAGCTAGCGTCGCGTTCGCACTCGTCGCGCTTGCGGCAACCGCGGCCGCACAGGAGCGCGACTCGGCCGCGGCACCGGCTCCCCAGTCGCTGATCCGCGAGGTCTTCGCGTACGAAGGCGGCGGGCGCGACCCATTCATGTCGCTGCTGAAGTCCGGCGACGTGCGGCCGCTCATCTCCGACTTGAAGCTGACGACCGTCGTGTACGACGGCCGGTTTGCCTCACGCAGCGTGGCGGTGCTGCGTGACATCACCAATCGCCACATCTATCGGGTGAAAACGGGCGACATCGTCGGGCGCTTGAAGGTGACGCAGATCCGGCCCCGCGAGGTCGTATTCACCGTGCAGGAATTCGGGTTCGAGCGGCAGGAAACGCTGTCGCTCGCCAAGCAGGAGGAGACGCCATGAAGGCTCTATGTCGCCTCACGCTCCTGCTCGCCGTCGTTGCTCCCCGGGCCCGTGCGGGGACAACGACAGGCGGGCGGGACGGAGAGGTGCGGGGTGTGAGCGTGCTGCCGGCCTCGGGCAAGGTCGAGATCGTCATCGACCTGCTCGGTGCCGCGGTGATCCAGGACTTCACGCTCGCCAATCCCCCCCGGCTGGTCATCGATCTGCAGGGCACCCGCCTCACGGGGCCGGTGGCGCTGTACGACGGCCAGAATCGTGGCGGCGTGCGCAACGTGCGCTACGCGCAGTTCAAGCCCGACGTCGTCCGCGTGGTGATCGACCTCGATGCGCTCAAGGACTATCAGGTCGAGCGCGTGGCGGGCCAGGTGCGCGTGCGCATCGGGACCGAGCGCAGCAGCTTCGCCGCGTGGTCGAGCAGCACCGTGAAGCCAGCGGCCCCACCGGTGGCTACCGTCTCCCCGCGCCGCGAAGCGGAGCGGGGGTCAGGGGGTGAGGCCGCCGCCCGCGTCACCACACCGACGCCCGGTCAACCGATGTCGATCGAGGAGTACCTGGCGGCGCACCGCGCCGAGGCGGCGCAGTCGCAGGCCGCGCGCATCACCGTGCAGTGGGACAACGCGAGCATCGAAGACGTCATCGCGGGCTTCGCCGCGTTCAGCGGCCGCACGATCATCCTCGGCAAGGGGATCACCGGGAACGTCACCGCCGAGGTCAAGAATCAGCCATGGGACCTGGCGATGAACGCCGTGCTCGAGTCCCAGGGCCTGGCGGTGAAGACGCTGCCCGGCGGCATCTTCAACGTCGTGAGCCAGGTGGAGCTGGCGCGCGCCGACTCGACGGTGCCGATCACGACCCGGCTGGTGCGCGTCAACTACGCGAAGGCGACTTCGCTCGTGCCGTCCGTCGCCTCGATTCTCACCAAGCGCGGTCAGGCGGTCGCGGACTCGACGAGCAACTCACTCGTGATCACCGAGGTGACGACGCGGATCGACGAGGTCGTGGAGTTCGTGAAGGGTCTCGACCAGCGTACTCCGCAAGTCTCGATCCAGGCGAAGATCATCTTCGTCGATCGCCTCGACGTCGAGCAGCTCGGCGTCAAATACGACCTCGGCTCGACGACGCAGTTCTTCAACAAGCTGATCCAGCGCCCCGATCCGCGCTCGGCGGAACCGGTCGATACCGATCTGGACGGAATTCCCGACGCCCTGGTGCCGACGGAAAACTTCCCGTCCAACGAGAACATCGTCTCGCTCGGCGGGAATTCGTTGTCGGCGCTCGGCAACGCCAGCCAGGAAGTGGTGAACCCGGCGCTCAATCTCATTTTCTCGACCGCCATCGGCAACTTCGATCTGACGGCGTTCGTCCAGGCGCTGCAGCGCGTCGAGCTCGCCGACATCCAGGCGGAGCCCACGATTACGACGCTCGACAACCGCCAGGCCGAGATTCTCGTCGGTGACCGTGTGCCGATCCGGGTCATCGACGTCAGCTCGCAAAACACCGGCGGTGGGACCGGGACGTCCGTGCCACGCGCGACGGTGTCGTTCCAGCAGACGGGTATCAACCTCCGCGTCACGCCGCACGTCACGGGGACGCGTCAAATCCTGATGGAAGTGCACGCCGAGCGCTCCAACGTGCGTCCGGCGGCGGTGGACATCGGATTCACGTTCCAGACCCAACAGGCCGACAATCAGATCCTGGTCAGCGACGGCGAAACGGCCGTAATTGGCGGACTTACGGTGACTGAAGTCACGGTAAGCAAGTCCGGAATTCCGTTCCTTGTAGATCTGCCGATTCTGGGCAAGCTGTTCGGCTTTACCGACCAGCAAGAGAGTCGGCGTGATCTGCTGATTCTGATCACGCCCCACATCATCGACGATCTGGTCTCGCCCAGCGGGCAGTAAGCCCTGTGGGCGAGTACCGATAAGCGGAGAGGGTAGCTATGCGGCTGGTCAGACCGGGTACCGCACTGTTGAGCATCAGCGCGCTCGCGCTGGCGGTCTATGCGTGCGAGACGTCACGCCGGATCGGTGGCGTCCAGCCGGATACGCAGTCACCTATCATCTCTCTCACGAACACCGCGGGCGACACGCAAGACATCGCCGGCGGGCTGCGCTTCACCGTGCAGGCGATCGATAACCTGGGTCTGAAGGACATCCAGCTGACATTCAGCGGCGGCCTGATCACCGTTCTCGACACGACGTTCCACAGCCAGGTCAAGACGTACTCGGTCGCTCACACGCTCACGTTCGGATCCGGCTCCGGCGCTGGTGGCAGCATCCAGATCATCGGCCGCGCGACGGACGGCGCGGGCAACTTCGCCGAAGACACGATCACGATCTACTTGTCGAACGTGCAGGCGCTGCGGGTGCGGCTGGCGCTGCCGTCGCCCGGCGCATTGGCGTCCACCGGTAAGGGCATTCCGGTCGACGTCATCGCCGTCCAGAATGGCGGCATCCAGAAGATTGGATACCTGGTCTCACCCGCCACGAGTGTGAGCAATCCGACGTCGCCGCCCACCGACTCGATCATGTTCGGTCCGCCGTTGGCGGATTCGGTCGAGTACGTGGACACGCTGGTGGTCGTTCCTTCGAGCGGGACATTCAACGTCGTCGGATTCGCCGAGGACTCAGCGGGCCGGCGCGGCTATTCGGCCATCGTCACCGTGACGATCCAATCGGTCGCGACCGACAACACACCGCCGAACGTCACCCACCGCGTCGCCTCGCGCGTCGAAGTGGACGATACCATCCACGTGCGCGCGCAAGACCCGAGCGCGATCTCGTGGATCGGGTTCGAGGTGGATACGAACGGTGTGCGGATGAAGTTCGATACCGTCAACGTCGCGGCCGGCAACCTGAGCGACGTCACCCGGCACTTCAGCCTGGGCCTGCAGGGGCTGCAGCCGTTGCCGCATACGATCGTGGTGAAGGGTTACGCGTGCGACGCCGCCCTAGCGCGCAATTGCTCCTTCACGAACAACACCACGCCGATTCCCGTCGCGCCGGTGCGCCCCAGCGTCAAAGGCTCAGCGTACCAGCCGGAGCTTGCGCCGGCCGGCCTGATCGACACGATCGTTGTCGTGGCGGGCATTACGCGCCCGTTGCCGTTCGGCGGCCGCGTCGCCGACGCGATCTTCAACGGCAACGACTCGAGCCTGTACCTCACGAACCCGACGCTGAGTCGCGTCGAGATCTTCCAGGTCGCGAATACGTCGTTCGTCGCGGCCGGTATTCCCACCGCCGGGCCGGTGCCGTGGGGCATCGCGCTCTGGCCGCGGGATACGCTGGGCCACTATGGCGATACGATCGTCGTGGCGAACGCAGGCGGTGTCGAGCTGTCGGTCATCGACGTCCGCGCCGGAGTGAGGCGCCTCGCCTGGCGGCACGACCTCCCGGACTACCTCATCGAGACGTATCGCGTGCTGCTCGCGCCGCTGCGCGAGGACATCAACCTGTACGACGTCTCCGACCGGCCGCAGTATGTCGGGACGGTGTGCCGCGTGACGTCGGGGACGCCCAACTGCGCGGCGGATTCGATCTACGCGATCTATTCGACGACGCCGACGCAAAGCAGTACGTCCCCGTTCGTTGGCAAAGCCACGCTGCGGATGGAGAAGCTGGTCAACACGACCGACACCTTGCAGTTGTTCGGCCACTTCTTCTGGGAGCTGGCCGGCGACAGCACGCTGTCGAGCGAGAGCCGCGACACGTTGCGCATCGAGATCCGACGCGGCCGGCCTTACAACCAGCAGAAGATCATCCTCACCGCCTGCGCGGGCGTGACGATCGACCTCTCGACGTTCGGGCTGGGCGACTCGACCTACGTGCGCAATTCCGGCAACTTCACGCACGCCATCATCGGCGAGGGCGGGAACATCAAAACCGATTTCGCGCGCGTGATCGGATATACGACGAAAGCGCGGCTGATCGCCGATAACCCCATGGTGGCTCCCTGCCCCACAGACCCTAGTTTCTTGGGCCTCACAGCCGATTCAGGGGAGAACCACGTCGATAAGGGCGTGACGCCGGAAATCGATGTGAGCGACTTCATCAGCAACACCGGCGTCAATATCCATTCAGTCGCTACGAACTTCAACGGCGGCACGAACCTGGTGCGCGCCGACTCGATCTATTTCCTCGACGAGGGGATGAAGCTGAAGGGCACCGCGCCCGCGCCGCTCGGGGCGTTCGGCATGGACATGAACTACAACCATAGCTTCCTCGCGGGCAGCCCCGGAACGCCGACGTTCGGCGGCAGCGGCAACCCCAACGACCGCATAGCATTCTCCGCCCGCGCCGACGGCAACATTGACGTGTGGGATACCTTCTTCTTTAGTCAGATCGGCACGATCGTCGTGCGCGACCCGATCATCGGGCCGCTCAGGGTGGCGCGGAATCTCGCCAATACGCGGCAATGGCTGTTCGGCATCACACCGGCCGGCCTCGTGATGATCGAGCTGCCGGTGGTGACGAACCCGAACCCGTCAAACCCGATGTGGGGACCGCCACTGCCGATCAAGTAGGGGCACGCCGGTGGCGTGGCCCCTACTTGGGGCGCGGTGCTGTACGCGCGAGCCCGACGCCCGTCGGGCTCGCGCCATTAAGGGGGGTGACGATGACATTCCGGTTCACGACGGCGGGCGAATCGCACGGCCGCGGCCTGGTGGGGATCCTCGAAGGCATTCCCGCCGGGCTGCCCGTGTCGGCCGCCGACGTGGACGTGGAGCTGAAGCGGCGCATGGGCGGCTACGGCCGCGGTGCCCGCATGAAGATCGAATCGGATCGCATCGAGTGGCTGGCCGGCGTGCGCGCCGGCGAAACGCTGGGCTCTCCCATCGCCATGCTCATCTGGAACCGCGACTGGGAGCACTGGCAGGACGTCATGGCGGCCGAGGCCGACGCGACGCCCGATCCGCAGGGACGGCGCCGCCAGGTCACGCGGCCGCGTCCCGGTCACGCCGATCTCGCCGGCTCGCTCAAATACGACCGGATGGACGCGCGCGATATCCTGGAGCGCGCCAGCGCGCGGGAAACTGTGGCGCGAGTCGCCTGCGGCGCGGTGTGCAAGGTCCTGTTGCGGCAATTCGACATCGAGATCGGGTCGCATGTCGTGGAATTGGGCGGTGTGGTCGCTGATGTAGGGGCGCAGCATGCTGCGCCCCTACCCGCACGCATCAACGAAACTGCCGATCAGAGCCCAGTTCGGTGCCTGGACAAGGACGCCGAGGCGGAGATGATCGCGCGGATCGACGCCGCCAAGGCCGCCGGTGACACTCTGGGCGGCATCGTCGAGGTCATCGCGCTGGGCGTGCCGGTGGGACTCGGATCGCACGTCTCCTGGGATACGAAGCTCGACGGCCGGCTGGCGCAGGCGCTGATGTCGATTCCCGCGGTGAAAGGCGTCGAGCTGGGTCTCGGCTTCGAGGCGGCCCGCCGCAAGGGCTCGGAAGTGCACGACGAGATCATGCCCGGCTTCGCCCGGGCGACGAACCGCGCCGGCGGCACCGAAGGCGGGATGACCACCGGCGAGCCGCTCGTCGTGCGCGTCGCGATGAAGCCGATCTCCACCTTGATGTCGCCGCTCAAGACGGTGGATCTCAAGACGGGTGGCCCAGCGCAAGCGCAGTCGGAGCGCTCCGATGTGACGGCCGTGCCCGCCATGGGGGTCATTGCCGAAGCGATGCTAGCGATCGTGGTGACCGAGGCGCTGCTCGAGAAATTCGGCGGCGACGCGTTGAGCGAGCTGAAGCGCAACGTCGAAGGCTATCTCGCGCAGGTGCGCGCGCGCACGCCCAAGGGCGCCGCGTCGTGAAAAAGCACGTCGTGCTCATCGGACTGCCGGGCGCCGGCAAGAGCACCGTGGGGCGCATGGTTGCGGAGCGGCTGCACGCGGGATTCGTGGACATCGATAATGTCTTGATTCGCAAAGAAGGCAAGCCGATCACCATGATCTTCGCCGAGAAGGGCGAGCAGGCGTTTCGCGAGATGGAACGCAAGGAAGTCGAGACCGCGCTGTCGCACGAGCCGGCGGTGATCGTGCCAGGCGGCGGCTGGGCCGCGCAACCGGGCGCATTCGACGCCGCAAAACCTCGCGGGTACTTGATTTATCTGAAAGCACGTGCCGAAGAGGCAGCGGGTCGCGCGGAGCCGTCGGGAACCCGGCCGCTTTTAATGGGTGACGATCCTGTGGCTCGCATGCGCGAGCTGCTCAACACGCGTGATCCGTTCTACGCCAAAGCGGATGCCACGGTGCTGACTGAAGCTAAAAGTGCGGAAAATGTCGCCGCCGAGGTCGTAAAGCTTGCGCAGACGGGCGCCGGATGGTAAAGATGCGAACCGCTAGACTAGACGTCGAGACGTCTGGACGTCTAGACGTCTAGTACTTTGAACTGAGGTTGATAGGTGCCTGATAACGAAGAAGAAGTGAAACCCAAAAAGAAGCGGGCGCCGCGGAAGAAACCCGCGGAAACCCCGCTGGCGGAGACCGAGACGACCGACGCCGCTCCTGCAAAGGGCGGCGCACTCGTCATTGTCGAGTCCCCGACCAAGGCGAAAACGATCGGCAAGTATCTCGGCCGCGGCTACACGGTCAAGGCGACCGTGGGGCATTTGCGCGATCTCCCCAAGCGCGAGCTCGGCGTGGACGTCGAGAACGGCTTCACGCCGAAGTACGTGACTATAAAGGAAAAGGCGAAGACCCTCGCCGAGATCAAGAAAGCGGCCAAGGCGGCGGACCGGGTACTGCTCGCCACCGACCCCGACCGCGAAGGGGAAGCGATCGCCTGGCACGTCGCATCGCAGCTCAACGGCGACGGCACTGACAAGATCCGCCGCGTCCTGTTCCACGAGATCACGAAGGACGCGGTTGCCGAAGCACTGTCCAACCCTCTCGACATCGATCAGCGCAAAGTGGACGCGCAGCAGGCCCGGCGCGTCCTGGACCGCCTGGTCGGCTACAAGGCCTCGCCGGTGCTCTGGAAGAGCATCAAGACCGGCCTCTCCGCGGGTCGCGTGCAGACGGTGGCGCTGCGGCTGATCATCGAGCGCGAAGAGGAAATCCGGAAGTTCGTCCCGCAGGAGTACTGGACGGTCGCGGCCGACCTGGAAAAGGACGGCCAGGCGTTCCAGGCGCGGCTCCAGAAGCTCAACGGCCACAAGCCCGAGATCAAAACCGAACAGGCAGCGCGCGACATCGTCGCGGAAGTCGAAAAGCTGCCGTTCGTCGTCACCGCGGTGTCGACCGGCGAGCGCCGCCGCAAGGCGCCGGCGCCGTTTACGACCAGCACCATGCAACAGGAAGCCGCCAAGCAGCTTGGCTTCTCGGCCGGGCGCACGATGCGCGCCGCGCAGAAGCTTTACGAAGGTGTGGAGTTGGGCGAGCAGGGGGCGGTCGGCCTCATCACGTATATGCGCACCGACTCCGTGCGTGTGTCGGATGGGGCGATCAAGCAGGCGCGGGAGTATATCAACGCCCAATTCGACAAGCGCTACCTGCCCGATGAGCCGAACGTCCATAAGGGCGGCCGTGGCTCGAAGGTGCAGGATGCGCACGAGGCGATTCGGCCCACCGAGGTTGGTCTCAAGCCCGACGATCTCAAGAAATACCTGGAACGCGACCTCTTTAAGCTCTACCAGCTGATCTGGCGGCGCTTCCTCGCATCCCAGATGACACCGGCGGTCTACGAAGCGACGAAGGTCGACTTCGAGCTGGCCGGCGGGAAATTCCTCTTCCGGGCCACCGGCTCCCGCGTCGTGTTCGACGGCTACCACGCGCTCTACAGCGAGGCCCACGAGGCTGAGGACGCCAAGACGCTCGACAGCCTCGAGCCGATTCCGAAGCTCGCCGAGGGCGACCGGGTGACGCTCAAGCAAGTGGTGCCGAGCCAACACTTTACCGAGCCGCCGCCTCGCTTCAGCGAAGCCAGCCTGGTGAAAGAGCTGGAGCGACTCGGCATCGGACGGCCGTCGACGTACGCCGCGATTATATCGACGCTGCGCACGCGCTGGTATGCGACCGCCAAGGACCGCCGCTTCCAGCCCACGCCGCAAGGCGAGACCGTCTGGAAAGTGCTGAAGCGCTCGTTCCCCGAGGTGTTCGAAGTCGGGTTCACCGCGAATATGGAGAACGAGCTCGATAAGGTCGAAGAAGGCGATCTCGACTGGAAAGCGGTGCTGGGCGAGTTCTGGGGTCCGTTCAACCGCGCGCTCGAAGCGGTCGACATCAACAAGATCATCCACGAGGTGCACGATCTCTCCGGGGTCGCGGCCGAGAAGTGTCCCAAGTGCGGCGCGCCGCTCGAGGTGAAGAGCGGCCGCTTCGGGCCCTACATCGCCTGTTCGCGCTACGCGTCGAAGGAATGCGACTACTCGCGATCGATCAAGAAGGACAAGGTGCCCGACCGTCCGTCCGACGAGATCTGCAAGGAGTGCGGCGCGCCAATGGTCATCAAGACCGGCCGCTTCGGCGAATTCCTGGCGTGCACGCGCTATCCCAAGTGCAAGTACACCCAGCCGGTGCCGCTCGGCATCAAATGCCCGAAGTGCGGCGTGGGCGATCTCGCCGAGCGACGCACCAAGCGCGGCCGGACGTTCTACGGTTGCTTGCGCTACCCGGATTGCGATTATTCGACCTGGAATAAGCCGGTGGTCGTCCCCTGTCCCAACTGTGGCTTCGTCGGGATGGAAGAGATCAAGTCCAAGACGACGGGAGAAACGACACGCAAGTGCCTCAAGTGCGGGCACCAGATGGTGGTCGAGGAAGCAGCCCCCGAAGCCGAGGAAGTCATATTGTAGGGGCGCAGCATGCTGCGCACCTACTTTCCATCCCTATGCAGCATGCTGGGCCCGTACAGGTAATCGGTGGTGGTTTGGCGGGGTGCGAGGCCGCCTGGGCGCTGGCTGAGCGCGGCGTTCGCGTCACCCTGCATGAGATGCGCCCCGGGCGCATGACGCCGGCGCATCAGACCGACGCCCTCGCCGAGCTGGTCTGCAGCAACACCTTCAAATCAGTCGAACCCACCCACGCGCACGGCCTGCTCAAAGCCGAGATGCGCCGCCTCGGCAGCATCGTGCTGCAGGCGGCGGACGAAGCTCGCATTCCGGGCGGCAGCGCGCTCGCCGTCGATCGCGTGGTATTCTCGGCGCGCGTGCAGGAGCGCGTGCTCGGTCACCCCAACATCACGCTCGTGCGAGGGGAGGTCACGGAGCTTCCCTCACCGGGCATCGTCGCGACGGGACCTTTGACGTCCGACCCACTCGCGACCGCGATCGCCGCCCGGCTCGGCGTGCAATCGCTCGCGTTCTTTGATGCGATTGCGCCCATCGTCTCATCCGATTCGCTGGACTACAGCCGCCTGTTCAAGGCGTCGCGCTACGGCAAGGGAGGCGGCGACGACTACTGGAACGCGCCGCTCACGCAGGCGGAGTACGAAGCGTTCGTCGCCGCACTGATCGCGGGCGAGCAATACGTGCCGGGTCATGAGTTCGACCAGGTCCCCTACTTCGAGGGCTGCCTCCCGGTCGAGGAAATGGCGCAGCGCGGTGTCGAAACGCTGCGGTTCGGGCCGATGAAGCCAATTGGATTGGTTGATCCCCGGGCTGGCGCCCGGGGTCAGCCGTACGCCGTGGTGCAATTGCGGCAGGAAGATCGCGCCGGCCAGATGTGGAACCTGGTTGGTTTCCAGACACGGCTGAAGACTGGCGCGCAGCAGCGCATCTTCCGTACGATTCCGGGTCTTGAGCAGGCGGAGTTCCTGCGGTTCGGCAGCATTCACCGCAACAGCTACGTGAACGCGCCGGCGGCGCTGACGCCGCACCTCTCGGCGACGGACGATCCACAGCTGGTCTTTGCCGGCCAGCTCACCGGCGTCGAAGGGTACACGGAGTCGGCTGCGACTGGGATGATGGCGGGCATCAATCTCGCCCGACTGCTCGCGGGCGAAGCGCCGGCTCTGCCGCCTCCAACGACGATGCTCGGCGCGCTGTACCGCTACCTGCGCGAGACCGAGCCCGCCCGCTTTCAGCCGATGAACGCCAACTTCGGCCTGATAGAGCCGCTGGTGGACGGACCGAGGGACAAGTTCAAGAAGAAGGAGGCTCTGGCGGAGCGGGCGTTGGTGGAAATGGACAGATTTGCCTGCGCGGTTGGTTGTTCACAGGCTGAAGCCTGTGCTCGGCAATCATTGTCCTTAAGGACAACGCCTGCCGAGCACACCCTTTAGGGTGGGAACACAATGACGAGCCCACCCATCTCTCCTGAAATCGCCGAATTCGTCGCGTTCCTCTCCAAGGAGCGCAACGACTCGCCCCATACCGTCAAAGCGTACGAGCATGACCTCGGCGCGTTCGCGGCCTTCTGTCAGGATTACTATGGGGGGCCGTGGAGTTGGGCGGGGGTGGACCGGTTGGCGGTGCGCGGCTTTCTCGCCGCGGAGCAGCGACGCGGCCTCGCGAAGCGTTCGGTGGCGCGCGCGCTGTCGGCGCTGCGCACGTTCTACCGCTTTCTGAACGCGACGCGCGGCGTCGAGGTGAACCCCGCGCGGGCGGCGCGCACGCCCAAGCTCGAGCGCACGCTGCCGACCTACCTCGATCGCGCCGAAGTGGAGATGCTGTTTGCCGACGCGGAGGCGCGCGCCGCAGCCGGTGGATTTCGCGAGGCGCGCGATCTCGCGATGCTGGAGCTGTTCTACTCGACGGGCATGCGGCTCTCCGAGCTTACGGGACTGAACGACCCCGATGTCGATCTCGTGTCCGATCAGGTCAAGGTGCGCGGCAAGGGCAAGAAGGAGCGCATCGTGCCCGTCGGCTCGCACGCGGCGGCGGCGTTCAGGAAGTATCAGCGGCAGCGGGACGGTTTGTTGGCGACGACACGGGGCGGCACGCGTCCCGTGTTCGTGAACATGCGGGGCAAACGGATTACCACCCGCGGCGTGCAGCTCGCGATGAAGCGGCTGTTCGACGGCCTGGCCCGAGGAACCGAGCTCCACGTGCACGCGTTACGGCATTCGTTCGCGACGCACCTACTCGACGCCGGCGCTGATCTCAGATCGGTACAGGAGCTGCTGGGGCATGCCTCGCTGGGCACCACGCAGGTGTATACTCATACATCTGTCGATCGCTTGAAGAAGGTTTACCATCAAGCACATCCGAGAGCTTGAAGGAAGGAGCCGGGAGCTTGGAGCTAGGATCTTGAGGCGCATACATAGCACGACGATTCTCTGCGTCCGCAAGGACGGCAAAGTCGCGATCGGCGGCGATGGCCAGGTCACGGTCGGGGATACCGTGATGAAAGCCAACGCCAACAAGGTGCGCACGCTGAAAGGCGGCAAGATTCTCGCTGGCTTTGCCGGCGCCGCCGCCGACGCGTTCACGCTGTTCGAGAAGTTCGAGGAGAAGCTGGAGCGCTACCCGTCGAACCTGCCGCGTGCCGCGGTCGAGCTGGCCAAGGACTGGCGGTCCGACCGCGTGCTGCGCCGGCTCGAGGCGCTGCTCGTCGTCGCGGACAAGGAGCATGGCTACGTCATCAGTGGGTCCGGAGAGCTGATCGAGCCGGATGACGGCGTGCTGGCGATCGGATCGGGCGGGTCATACGCGCTGGCTGCGTCGCGCGCGCTGCTCAGCTCCACCAAACTCGATCCGGCGGATATCGTCAAGCGCGCGCTGGAAATCGCCGCCGAGATCTGCGTCTACACCAACACAAACATCACGGTACTCGAGCTATAGACATGCCAAAGGCACCCGCTTCTCCACCGGAATTCCCGTCGCCGCCCGCCGCCGCCCCTTCGCCGCCCCCCGCCGAAGAGACGCTGCCGTGGTTGGAAGAGATGGCGCCCAAGAAGATCGTCGCGGAGCTGGATCGTTACATCGTCGGCCAGGAAGCGGCGAAGAAGGCCGTCGCCATCGCGGTGCGCAACCGCTGGCGGCGCGCGCAGGCGCCCGAAGAGATCCGCGACGAGATCATGCCGAACAACATCATCATGATCGGCCCGACGGGCGTGGGCAAAACCGAGATCGCGCGCCGGCTCGCGCGGCTGGCGGGCGCGCCGTTCTTGAAGGTTGAGGCTTCCAAGTTTACGGAAGTGGGGTACGTCGGCCGCGATGTGGAATCGATGGTGCGCGAGCTCGTCGATGTCTCGATCAACATGGTCCGCTCGGAGCGCGAGGACGACGTCTATCCAACTGCCGAGCAAAGAGCCGAAGAACGGTTGTTGGATTTGCTGTTGCCGCCGCTTCCGCCGCCGCCGTCCGCCGCCGCTCCAACTGCAGGAGCTGGGAGCCAGGAGCCGGGAGCTGGGGGACAACGTCCCCTCTTCGTGGTTTCCTCGAAAGGTGACGTCCAACCCAAAGTTCCGGAGGCCGAGACCGAGGCCAACGAGCGCCGCCGCCGCACGCGCGAGAAGCTGCGGGCACAGCTCAAGGACGGGCAGTTGGAGGAGCGCGACGTCGAGATCGAGGTGCAGCAGCAAAGCTTCCCGTTGCTGGAGATGATGCAGCCGCCGCAGGGGATGGAAGGGCCGGACATCAACTTCGGCGAAGCGCTGCAGGAGCTGATCCCCAAGAAGAAAAAGCGCCGCACCGTGCACCTGCACGAGGCGCGCCGCATCCTGATCGACGAAGAGCTGAAGAAGCTCGTCGACATGGACGACGTCGTGAACGAGGCGCTCGACCGCGTCGAGAATCACGGCGTCATCTTTATCGACGAGATCGACAAGATCACCGGCCAGCGCGGTCAGAGCACCGGCCCGGACGTGTCGCGCGAGGGCGTGCAGCGCGACCTGCTGCCGATCGTCGAAGGCTCGACGGTGCAGACGCGCTACGGCTACGTGCGCACCGACCACATTCTCTTCATTGCGGCGGGCGCGTTTCACATCGCGAAGCCCAGCGATCTGATTCCGGAGCTGCAGGGCCGCTTCCCGATCCGCGTCGAGCTGTCGTCGCTGACCGAAGCGGATTTCGTGCGCATCATGACGGAGCCGGAGAACGCGCTGACCAAGCAATATGCGGCGCTGTGCGCGTCGGACGGCGCCACACTCGAATTCACTGCGGACGGCGTGAAGGAGATCGCCCGGATCGCGGCGAAGGTGAACGAGCGGATGGAGAACATCGGGGCCCGCCGGCTTCATACGGTCCTCACGACGTTGCTCGAGGACGTGCTGTTCGAGCTGCCCGACTATCCGTCCAAGCACATCGTATTCGACGGGCCGGCGGTGCGGGAGCGGTTGCTCAGGATCGTCGAGGACGAGGACCTCAGGCGCTACATCCTGTAGATGAGCCTTCGCCATCGCCAGCGCGGATTATGACGTTTGGTGCGCGCGGCCTTGCCTCCCGCGCGCCCTTTTGTTTGTGTCTTGCTAGGGACACTACGGAGGCTTTCATGAGACCGATCCGCTCGATCCTCGCCGTTGCTGTAGCCGCTCTCTCCACTGCCTGCACTCACGACTCCTTCACACCCAACATCACCAGTGTGGCGGGCGACTATCACTTGCAGTCGCTCACGACCACCGACGTGGGTGGGCCCCGAGATTGGGTCGCGCTGGGGGCGACCCTGACGCTCTCTCTGGCGCCGAATGGGACCACGAGTGGCCGCCTGTTCATGCCCGGGGCCGGATCGCGCGGAGGTGATGTCGACGTTGACATGGCGGGCATCTGGACGTTGGCTGTCGCAACCGTCGAGTTCGAACCGAGCTTCGATACGTTGCTGCGGGACGTGACTTTCATTGCGTCCGAAAACCGCCTGGTCGGCGACCACGCCTACGGCGGTTCGGGCGTGAGCGTGAGGATTGTCCTGACGAAATAAGTTCAGCTCTTCGATTAAGTCGTTTGGCGCGCGGCGTGCCCGTTTCGGGCACGCCGTTTTGTTTTGGGGGTAGGAATGGAGCACAGGGGAGGCCCTTCAAAACCTCGGAGGACCTGTGAAACGGATCGCGAGCCTGCTGGCCGTCACCGCTGTCGTTGGCTGTTCCGATGCCTTCAAACCCACCACCGAGAACGTCCTCGGCGACTACAGCGTCCAGACGTTCGAAACGACGGACACCGCAGGCACCGTCAACTGGATTCAGCGGGGCGCGACTATGACGATCACACTGGGCCCGTTTGGCGTCATGACAGGGCACCTATTCCTCCCCGGAGCCCCTGAAGGTGGCGGCGATCTGGATACGATCTTGATAGGCGACTGGACCCTCACAGGTCATACGATCACGTTCGACATGCCCGCGATCGACACGTTTGTGAGGGACATGCCCTGGACGGTGACCGAGAAGAGGCTGGCCGGTGATCACACGTTCGGAGTCACCAGAATCAGAGTCGTGCTTGCCAAATAGCTAAGCATCGCAGCCTTGTCCTTCCCCCGGCCCCCGGGTAAAATCCGCCTGTCATCGTAGCCTGTCATTTTGACCGACTCGGGGGCCTATGGCCAAGCGAGACTTCCTCCAGATCACCGACTTCAGCCGCAAGGAGATCGAGCAGCTCTTCGATCTCTCCAAGCGTATGAAGGCGCGGAATTACCGGGAGACCCCCCTCGCCGGCAAGACGCTGGCGATGATCTTCGCCAAGTCCTCCACCCGCACGCGCGTTTCCTTTGAGGTCGGCGCCTACCAGCTCGGCGGCCAGGCCCTCTTTCTCTCCAGTAAGGACATTCAGATCGGTCGTGGGGAACCCATTCCGGACACCGCCCGGGTCCTGTCGCGCTATGTCGACGGGATCATGATTCGCACCTTCGACCATGCCGAGGTGGAGGAGTTGGCCCGCTTCGCCACGATCCCGGTGATCAACGGCCTGACCGATCTGACCCACCCCTGCCAGGTGCTGGCGGACATCTTCACGATCAAAGAGCACCTCGGCACCTGGGAAGGGAAGCGGATCGCCTGGGTCGGTGATGGCAACAACATGGCCAACGCCTGGCTCGAGGCCGCCGCCGTGCTCGGCTTCGAGCTGCGGCTCGCGTGCCCGGAGGGATTCGAGCCCAGTCGGGCAAAGTACGAAGCGGCGCAGAAGAACGGCTGCGTCATGGTCACCGAGGTGCCGGAGGAGGCGGTCGAAGGCGCGCACGTCGTGAACACCGATGTCTGGGCCTCGATGGGCCAGGAAGCCGAAGCCGAGGCACGGCGCAACGCGTTCAAGGGATTCACGGTGGACGCGGACCTGATGAAACTGGCGGATCCGAAGGCCATCTTCTTGCACTGCCTTCCGGCGCATCGGGGCGAGGAAGTCACCGCCGATGTGATCGATGGTCCTCAGTCGCGTGTATGGGATGAAGCAGAAAACCGTCTACACGTTCAAAAGGCGCTGCTCGCCACTCTCATGTCATGACCCAGTCCCCAGTCCCGAGCGCCGAGACCCTGAAACGGACCCCGCTCCACGACGTCCACGTCGCCCTGGGTGCCAAGATGGTGCCCTTCGCCGGCTTCGAGATGCCGGTCAGCTATCCCGCGGGCATCAACGCGGAGCACGAGGCGGTGCGGAAGTCGGTGGGCGTGTTCGACGTCTCCCACATGGGCGAGTTCGAGATCACGGGCTCGGATCGCAACGCCTTCGTGCAGCGCGTCACCTGCAACGACGTCGGCGCGCTGAGCCCGGGCCAGGCGCAGTACTCAGGCATTCTCACGAAGGACGGCACGTTCGTCGACGACTGTCTCGTCTATCGCTTCGAAGACAAGCTGATGATGGTCGTGAATGCGTCGAACATTCAGAAGGATTGGGATCACATCGTCGCGCAAAAGGGCGGCGCCGACGTGCGGCTGCGCGACATCTCGGACGAAACGGCCTTGCTGGCGGTGCAGGGGCCGAAGGCCGAAGCGCTGGTCGGCCAGCTCACGAACCTCGGCGTCGGGATGATTCCGTACTACCACTTCTCGCAAGGGAAGGTCGCCGGCGTGCAGTGCTTCGTCTCGCGCACCGGCTATACCGGCGAGGATGGGTTCGAGCTGTATTGCCGCGCCGCCGATGCTGAGAAGTTGTGGCACGCGCTGGTGGGCGCCGGTCGTGCGGAGCCCGTCGGGCTGGGCGCGCGCGACACGCTGCGCCTCGAGGCCGGGCTGCCGCTGTACGGCAACGACATCGACGACGCGACAACGCCGTACGAGGCGGGGCTCGCGTTCATCGTGAAGCTCGACAAAGGTTCTCCGTTTACGGGTCTCGATACACTCAAGAAGCAGAAGCTCGAGGG
>DASXTV010000040.1:0-14756 GCA_036505175.1 Gemmatimonadales bacterium | reverse complement strand
CGCCGGTTAGCGATGTCGCGCGGGGATAACCGCTGAATGCATCTAAGTGGGAAACCCTCCCCAAGATGAACACTCCCGGGTCGCAAGACCCCTGAAGGGCCGTGGGAGACTACCACGTTGATAGGCGGCAGGTGCAAGGCGTGCGAACGCTTCAGCCAAGCCGTACTAATTGCCCGTGAGGCTTGATCTCTCCTTTAGTTAGAGTCGATCGTGTGCTTCCGAATAGCATCACACATCTCATGAACGTCAGGCTGAAACAAACGCTATCAGCTATCGGCTCTCCGCTCATCCGATAGCCGTTGAACCGATAGCCGATAGCTCTCAGTTTGCTGGCGACTCGCGCGACAGGGCCACACCCGTTCCCATCCCGAACACGGTCGTTAAGCCTGTCAGCGCCGATGGTACTGCCCCTGAGAGGGGGTGGGAGAGTAGGCCGCCGCCAGCTTCCCTTTCGGAATGTCCAATGTTCAATGATCAATGCACAAGGATCATTGGGCGTTGGACATTCTTCATTCTACATCCGATTCTCCCTGTTGCGTCTCGCCGTCTTGAGGCTGCTGGCCAGAATCGCCAACAGCTCATCACATTCGCTCAATAGCGTCCCCTGTTGTTCTTCAGGACAAAGCTCCAATTCGGCAATCAGCTTAAGCCACGACCGCGTCTCCCTCAGTTCCTTGACGCAAATACCGAGCTTGTGAATGAAGTCTCGCCTGGACTCGGCGCCTTGCACTTCGCCGTAGTTCGCGAGCGGCGAAGTCCCGCTGCGGATGACCTGAATCGCGATGGTCTTGCCAACGGGTGAAGCCGGGAGACTTCCAGCCAGGCGGCAGATTCCGGAGCCAAACAGCACCAGCCGGTCTTCTAGGTCGTAGCGCGCCGAGGGCATTGGTACAATCTTGCGCACTGCTACCAAGCTCGCCTAGCCAAAATGCGTCCGCGGTGATACCAGATAACGCGAGCAGTGGTCAATGTTCAATGAACATTGAACATTGATCATTGAACATTCTACATTCGGCAGTTCCGAAGGAGCATAGATGGCCGTTCGACGCGAGCGCACCAGCAAAGCACCGCGCGCACCGCGCGCCAAGCCGCGGCGCCGCTCCGTCCTGCAGACCAACGCGGGGGAGCCGATTCCGATCGTGCACCTCGCGGCCGAGTGCTGGCCGTTCGCGCGCACCGGCGGTCTGGGCGAAGCCGTCGCCAGTCTCGCGACCTACCAGGCGGCGGCCGGTCTCCCCACGACCGTCGTGATGCCGCTGTATCGCGCGGTGCGCAAGGTGGTGCGGCAGCTCGAGCCGTTCGGCGAGCCGTTTCTGGTGCAGCTCGGGCCGACGCTCGAGTCGGCGCGGCTCATGCGTCCCAAGCGGCGCATGCGCGGCGCCAACGTGCTGTTCATCGAACACGAAGGCTTCTTCGACCGCCCCGGGTTGTATGGAGAAGGAAAGGACTACGGCGACAACTATCGCCGCTTCGCCTTCCTCTCCCTCGCCGCGATCGCCGCGCTGCCCCAGGTCGCCCCATTCCCGGGCGGCGCGATCCTCCACGCCCACGACTGGCACGCGGCGCCCGCGCTCGTGTACCTGCGCACCGTGTTCGCGGGGCATTCCTACTACCGGCACGTCCCAGCTGTCCTCTCGGTCCACAATGCCGGATATCAGGGCCACTTTCCCGCCGAGACGCTGCCCGATATCGGTCTGCCGTGGGAGTTGTATACCTGGCGCGTGCTGGAGTGGTACGAACGGGTCAACTGGCTCAAAGGGGGATTGGCCTTCGCCGACGCGGTGGTGACGGTGAGCGCCACCCATGCCCGCGAGCTGCAAACGCCCGATGGGGGATTTGGACTCGGGGACACGTTCCACACGTTGCGGGATCGGCTGTTCGGCATCGTGAACGGCATCGACCATGATCTGTGGGACCCGGGGAACGACAAGGACATCGTCGCCCCGTTCACGGCCCAGCAGCTCGACGGCAAGCGCCGCTGCAAGGCGGCGTTGCAGGAGCGATTCGGGCTCGCACACCGCCTCGACGTACCGGTCCTCAGCATGGCCGCGCGACTCGTGGCGCAGAAGGGACTCGATCTGCTCGTCGATGGCGCCGCCATCGGGGTGGCCGACGCCCAGTACGTGTTCCTGGGCCAGGGCGACGATCGCTACATCCAGCCCTTGCGGGCGCTCGCGGCACAGTTTCCGGACCGCATTGCCGTGGAAACAGGGTTCACCGACGCGCTCGAGCACGTCGTGATCGCCGGCGCCGACATGCTCCTGATGCCGTGCCAATACGAGCCCTGCGGCCTGACGCAAATGCGGGCCCAACGCTACGGCACACTCCCCCTCGCCCGTCGCACCGGCGGCTTGAACGATACGATTGACGATGGCGTGACGGGTTTTCTGTTCGATCAGTTCTCGACCGACGCCTTGGCCCACACCATCGCACGAGCCGTGCACCATTACCGGGACGCGGCCGGATGGCGCGCGCGCATGCGCAAAGCGATGGCCAAGAACTTCAGTTGGGAGCGGTCGGCGCTGAAGTACCTCGCCGTCTACCTCAAGGCGCTCGAAGTCGCGGAAGGCACAGGCCGCGCGACCGACTGACTCCTCAGTCGTGGCCGCCGATATACAACCGGATCATCTTCTCCCAATACGGCCAGTCGTGCGACCAGCCGTCCCAGACCCGCAACGCGTTGCCGATGCCCTTTCGCCAGAGAATTCCGGAAAACTCCTCGTTGTTGGGGCAGGCCGGGTCGTCCCGCCCCACCGCCAGCACTACGTCCTGCTGGCGAAAGGCGTCGAGACGCACGGGATCACGCTCGTGCCGCATGAAGTCGGTGGGGTTGCAGGCGTAGACGTTGGCGTCGGAGTACCCACCCGTGAGGCGCTTGATGTCGTACGTCCCCGAGAGTCCGATGATGCGGTTGACGCGGTTGGGGTGACGCATCCCGAAACAGGCGGCGTGATACGCCCCGAAGCTCGCCCCCGCGGCGATGACGAACGGGTTGGGATTCAGGGACTCGGTGAAGGGAAGCACTTCGGTCAACAGATAGTGGTCGTACTGCAGGTGGCGCCAGGCGCGCGCGCCCGGATGCAGATGTTCGCCGTACCAGCTGTCTTCGTGCACGTGGTGCAGACAGAACATCTGAATCCAGCCGTGCTCCAAATGCTCGCCCAACACTTCGCGGCGATGCATATGACGGTCGGTCCATTCGGTGCACGAGCCCAGGCTGGTGGGGAAGACGAGAACGCGTGCGCCGGAATGCCCCACGACCTGGAGCGGCATGTCGCGACCGAGCGACGGGCTGAACCACTGATGGCGTTCGGTACTCATGCGTCCGCGTCCGGGCGCACCAAGAACGGCAATGCCTTGCGGAATCTCCGCCCCCAGTCCGCTTCCCGGTGCGCTCCATTTTTGTCCTCGACGTACCGGAGATTCCGTCGCAGCTCGAACCCTTGGGCGATGAGCAGGTCGCGCATGCGTCGCACGAGCATCACGTGCCGTTCACCCTCCCGGAATCCGATGTCCAAGTACACACGACCGGCGCCCGGTGAAGACCGGGCGACGTCGAAGATCGCTTCGTGACCGAACCAGAGCGACGGGCTGAGCGCGCCCACGCAGCCGAACACCCCGGGAAATCGAAAAAAAGCGTACAGACTGATCAGGCCGCCGAGGGAGGAGCCCGCGATGCCCGTGTGGGCGGGATCGGGGAGCGTGCGAAACCGCTGGTCCACGAGGGGTTTCACGGTAGTGATCACAAACGCCAGGTAGCGATCACCGGCGCCCCCCCCTCCGCCGGGTCCCGGCTCCGGGAAGGGACTGTATTCGTCGAGGCGCGCGGTGCCCGCGTTCGGGATACCCACCACGATCGGCTCGACGCCACGCCGGCTGGCCCAGCCGAGGGCCGTGCGGAGCCCCCAGTCGCCGGCGAAGCTCGTGCGCGGGTCGAAGAGGTTCTGGCCGTCCTGCATATAGATCACCGGGTACCGGCGGTCGCCCTCGGCGTACGACGCAGGCGTGTACACGATCAGGCTGCGACGGTTGCCGAGCTCCTGGCTGGCGAGAGCCGGAAGCACGTGCAGATCGCCGCGGCGCGCACGAGCGCGCGCCAGCGACCGCCATTGGACGGCCAGGCGCGTCAGCCGGAGCATGCGCCACAACATAGCACGGCGCTGGCCGTGCTTGTCACCAGTGCACCCGCCCGTCATTTTGTGCGGCACCTCTCGACAATGGTTGTCGTCAGGCGAGGAGGCGTTGGGGTGAGCGCAAAAGTCGGTCTCATCGTGGGCCGGGAGTGGTCCTTCCCACCGCGATTCATCGAAGCGGTGAACGGCCGCGGCGCGGGGGTGACGGCCGAGTACGTGCAGCTGGGCGGCGAATCGATGGATGCCGAGTGTCCCTACGCGGTGATCATCGACCGGATCTCGCATGAGGTGCCGTTCTATCGCGCGTACCTGAAGCACGCGGTGCTGCAGGGGGCCGCGGTCGTCAACAATCCGTTCATGTGGAGCGCCGACGACAAGTTCTTCGGCGCCACCCTCGCGACCCGCCTCGGGGTGGCAAGCCCCAAGACCGTCGTCGTTCCGAACAAGGCATACATCCCGGGGATCGATCACACGGAGAGTCTCCGCAACCTCCGCTTCCCGCTCGACTGGGATGCGATCGTGCGGGACATCGGCATGCCGTGCATTCTGAAGGATGCGCACGGTGGTGGATGGAAAGACGTCTTCGTCTGCCACTCGAAAGAGGAGCTGCTGCTCCACTATGATCAGTCGGGCCTGCACACGATGATCGTGCAGGAGTTCATCGACTGGGACCAGTTCGTCCGTTGCATCTGCGTAGGCCAACGTCACGTGCTGCCGATTCGCTACGACCCCAAGGCGCGCGCGTATCTCGTGGATGAGAAGTACCTGGGCGACGCGCTGCGCCAGCGCATCATTCGCGACTCGCTCACGCTCGTCGGCGCGCTCGGATACGACATGAATTCGATCGAATACGCGGTGAAAGACGGAGTGCCCTACGCGATCGATTTCATGAACCCGGCACCGGATTTCGACATCAATTCGCTCATGCCCACCTACTTCGAGTGGGCGGTGCAGCACATGGCGGATCTGGCGGTCGAGCTGGCGCTGGGCAAGAGGAGCGGCCGCGAGTTCCACTGGAACGCTCTGTTCGCGGGGCGAGGCGCTCGCGAGCGATGACGCTCGGCCTTCCCGAGGCCATCGCCCGGTATCACGAGCTCTTGACCGACGATATCGCCGCGGAGTCGCAGGCGATGCTCGACGAGGAGCAGCGGCGCCGAGGCGTCTATTTCGGCGCGCGGCCGCTCTGCACGGCCCTGCGTCCCCGGTTTCTCACCAGCGACCAGTATCGCTACGTGCGCGAGCGGTGCGCGGTGCTGCTGCGGGCGATGCGACGGCTGCACCAGGCGGCGCTCGCCTCCGAGCCGTTGCGGCGCCAGTTCCGTCTCACGGAGTGGGAAGAGGAGCTCGTGGCGCTCGACCCGGGGATTCCCGAGCCCAGTCCCACGTCGCGCTTCGACTCGTTCTACTTTCCGGATACCGGGGCACTCTGGCTCACCGAGTACAATGCCGAGACGCCGACCGGGGCCGCCTATGGCGACACCCTGGCGGATGTGTTTCTGGCGCTTCCGGTGATGCGACAGTTCCTCCGGTCGGCAGACGTCCGGCCGGTTCCGGGCCGGCACGGCATCCTGCATGCCTTGCTGGCGTCATACTCCCACTGGAAGAGGACTCGCTCGGCTCCACGGATCGCCATCCTGGACTGGCGCGAGGTGCCGACCTACAGCGAGTTCGTGCTGTTTCAGCAATACTTCGAGAGCCACGGTCTGGACGCCGTGATCGTCGATCCGCGGGAAACGGAGTTCCGTGCGGGCCGCCTGATCGCCGCGGGGGCGCCGGTGGACTTGATCTACAAACGGGTCCTGATCAGCGAGTTGGTGGCGCGATGTGGACTCGATCACGCGGTCGTGCGGGCAGTCCGCAGCGGTGCCGTCTGTATGGTCAACGGCTTCCGCTGCAAGCTGCTGCACAAGAAGGTGAGTTTCGCGGTGCTGTGCGATGAGCGGAACGTCGCGCTGTTCCCGGCCGAGGAACGCCAGGCGATCGACGCGCACATTCCCTGGACGCGCCTTCTCGAAGAGCGCAAAACGCAGCACGGCGGGAAGGAAGTGGATCTCGTACCCTTCGTGCTGTCCCAACGGGAGCGCCTCGTGCTGAAGCCGAACGACGAATACGGCGGAAAGGGAATCGTGCTCGGTTGGGAGGTGAGCGACGTGGTGTGGGAGCAACAGGTTCGCGTGGCCCTGCGCGACCCGCACGTCGTGCAGGAGCGCGTGCCGGTGCCGCGCGAGCCCTACCCGAGCTTCGTCGACGGCGCCCTGCAGTTTGCCGATCGCATTGTCGATACCGATCCCTTCGCCTGTCAGGGGGAATACGTCGATGGCTGCTTGTCGCGCCTCTCGACGGCGGCCCTGGTCAACGTCACCGCGGGCGGCGGTTCGCAGGTACCCACCATGCTCGTGGAGTCTCGATGAAACCGCCCTCGCTGACGCTCGGCATCGAAGAGGAGTATCAAATCATCGACCCCGAGACGCGGGAGCTGAAATCCTATATCACGCAGATCCTCGAGCAGGACCACCTCGTGCTGTCGCAGGTCAAGCCCGAGCTGCATCAGTCGATCGTGGAGGTCGGCACCACGGTGTGCAAGACGCCGGCCGAGCTGCGCGCGGAGCTCGTCAAGCTGCGGCGCGAGGTGATCGGGTTGACCGCCAAGAGTGGATTGCGCATCGCGGCGGCGGGCACGCATCCGTTCTCCTCGTGGACCACGCAGGAAATCACGCCGACCGAGCGCTATCTCGGCTTGCGGGAGGCGATGGGGGACCTGGCCCAGCGGCTGCTGATTTTCGGCACGCACGTGCACATCGGCATTGAAGACCGCGAGTTTTTGGTCGACGCGCTCAACGTGTCGCGTTACGTGTTGCCGCACATCTTGTGCCTCTCCACCAGCTCGCCGTTCTGGAACGGCCGCAACACGGGACTCAAGTCCTACCGCTCGGTGGTGTTTCGGGGCTTCCCGCGCACCGGCGTGCCTCGCGCCTTGCGCTCCTGGAGCGAATACAGCGACCTGATCGACATGTTGATCACCACGAAGTGCATCCCCGACGGCACGAAGATCTGGTGGGATGTGCGGCCCAATTGGACGTATCCGACCCTCGAATTCCGCGTGTGCGACGTCTGTACCCGCGTGGACGAAGCGGTCTGCATCGCCGCGATCCTCCAGGCCGTGGTGGCCAAGCTCTGGAAGCTGCGCCGCGACAACATGACGCTGCGCGTGTATCCCGCGGACTTCATCGAGGAGAACAAGTGGCGCGCCGTGCGCTACGGTCTCGACGGTCAGCTGATCGATTTCGGGAAGGGGATCGAGCTCCCCGCGCGGGAGCTCGTGCGCGAGCTCCTGGAGTGGTTCATCGGCGATGTCGTAGACGAGCTGGGGAGCCGCGACCAGGTCGCGTATGCCTTCAAGATCCTGGCCGAAGGCTCGAGTGCCGACCGCCAGCTGGCGACGTTCCAGCGCACCAACGATCTCACGAAGGTGGTCGACCAGCTGATCGCCGAGACGGCGGAGGGGCTGTAGGGACGATGGCGGACCGGCCGATCATCGGCATCACGACGCAGACCCTCGAAGCGATTCCCGACCAGCTGCCGCGCTGCTGGGTGATGAGCCAGCGCTACGTGCACGTGCTCAGCGGCGCCGGCGCGATCCCGTGGGTCATTCCGCTGCTCGAGCACGACGAGGCGACCCTGCGCGGCATCTATGAGTCGCTGGCCGGGTTGTTCCTTCCCGGTGGCGTGGACATCGATCCGGCAGCCTACGGGGAAGCGCGGGGAGCGGCGTGCGGCCGGACCGATCCGGCGCGCGACTGGACGGAGCTGTTGCTGACGCGATGGGCACTCGCCGACCGGAAGCCGGTGCTCGCGGTGTGTCGTGGCGCGCAGCTCCTGAACGTGGCGGTCGGGGGCACCCTGTATCAGGACGTCGAGTCGCAACACCCGACGGCGATCAAGCACGATCAATTTCCGACCGGTGGCCGCCGGCGCGACGACGTGAGCCACGACGTTCGGATCGTCCCGGAGTCGCGGCTCGGCCGGCTGCTCGAGACCGAGGTCCTCCCGGTGAACAGCATGCACCATCAGGGGATCGCGCGGCTGGCGCCCGGTCTCATGGCGGTGGCGACGGCGGCGGATGGCTTGATCGAGGGTGTGGAGGTTTCCGACGAGCGCTTCGTCCTCGGCGTCCAATGGCACCCCGAGGATCTGGTCGATGTGGATCCGCGAATGCGACGGCTCTTCGCCGCCTTCATTGCCGCTGCATCACGGCACTGACGCCGGTCGGCTAGCCCGCCGACGGCTGCCCGGCGACCCCCGGCGCCCGCCGCTCCACGATCGCAGATCGCAGCATCGTCACCGCCGTGTACACCACCACAATGACCACCAGCCACCGGACGTACTGCAGCGGCAGCTGTTTGACGATGTACGCGGCGATCAACACCGCGGGGATGCCGGCGAGCGCCAGCACCACGGAAGCGTTCAGGCTGTAGCTCCCCTGTCGGATAAACCGCATCCCGGCGATCGGCATCAGAAACGCGCACGATCCCATCATGATCGGGAACGCCGCGCGCGGGTCCATCCCCAGGAGGCTCACCAGGATCAGACACGGTGCGTACAGCCCGATGCCGAGCGTCATCAGCGCGCCGAGCGCGAAGTTGCCGACGAGCCCCCCCACGAGCCACGCGCCGCGCAGCGCCAGCGCGTCGCCGCCCACGGGGACGAGCTGGAGCTGGGTCATGAGCATCAGCGAGGCGGCTGCAAGCAGCGCGAATCCCATGCCGACCTGAATCTTGATCCGCGGCCATCGGGCGACGACGCCCGCCCCGAGCCAGGCCCCGGCCACCGATGCGGTGATCATCGCGACCAGGGTCAGGAAATCCACCTGGACGATGGAGATATAGATGTACGCCTGCGCCACGGTGGGGAGCGTGTACGCGACGTTCAACGTGCCGGGGATCCACTCGTCGCGCACCGACCGGCGCAGTTTGAACAGGGAAGTCGTCGTGGCGAAGTTGCCGATCCCCAGTGTGTCGAAGAAGCACATCACGAAGCCCACCGCGGTATGAAATCCCGTGGCGGGCTTGTCGTCCACCAGCCGTCCGGCCGCTCGTGCCGTGCGGACCTGCGACCGCCAGGCGGCGATGAACCACACGGTCACCGCTCCCAGCGCCAGAAACAGCAGCAGCTTGGGATTGATCATGGGGGCCGAACCTAACACCCGCGCGAACACTCCGCTGCCCTTCTTCGGTCCCGTCCCCGCCGGTAGGTTTGCGCCATGGTGAACCGGTGATGGGAGTGCTCGCGATTGCGGCCTTGGGCTTCGTCCTCGGGATGCGACACGCGACCGATCCCGATCACATCATCGCGATCTCCACGCTGGTCGCCCGGCACCGCGACCCGCGCCGGGCCGCCGTCATCGGGATGGTGTGGGGCGTGGGACACACGCTGACGATCCTCGTCGTCGGTGGGGGTATCGTGCTGTTGGGGTGGGTCATCCCGCCCCGCGTCGGCCTCTCATTGGAATTGTCGGTGGGCGTGATGTTGATCGTGCTGGGGATCATGAACCTCGCCGCGGTCCTGGGGTCGGTCGAAGAAGCATCGCCCGGCCACCCGCACGGGCACGTTCATGCCCACCCGCACCAGCATGGGGACTACGTCCACTCGCACGTGCACGGGCACGAGCCCGAATCGCATCCCCATGCGCCGGACCAGACGCCGGTGGGTTGGCTCGACCGGCACTTCGGGGGGGTCGGTGTCTACCAGCTCGTGCGTCCGATGGTCGTCGGAGTCGTCCACGGCCTCGCCGGCTCCGCGGCCGTCGCGTTGCTCGTGCTGACGACGATCGGCAACACGCAATGGGGCATCGTCTACCTCCTGGTATTCGGCGTCGGAACGATCGTCGGGATGATGCTCATCACGGCCGCGATCGCCTGGAGCGGGCAGCGGCTCGCGCGCTGGAACCGCGGTCTCCGGCTGGCCTCCGGCTTTCTCAGCCTCGGGTTCGGGCTGTTTCTGGCCTACCAGATCGGCTTCGTGCACGGGTTGTTCACGGGGCAGGTCCGGTTGACACCGCGTTGACCGCCATCTGACGGGCGACCGCCGTCCGCTGATAGGTTCCCTCCCATGACCAGATGCGGGACCGTGGTCCTGGCCGGCAGGCCGAACGTCGGCAAGTCGACGCTCTTGAACGCGCTGGTGGGCGAGCCGCTGTCGATCGTCTCGCCCAAACCGCAGTCGACGCGCACGCCGGTCGTGGGACTGCTCACGCGGGGCGAGACGCAGTTCATCTTCACCGACTGCCCCGGACTCCTCGACCCGCAATACCGCCTGCAGGAAATGATGCGCCAGGTTGCGGTACGCGCGCTCGCCGACGCGGAGCTGATCGCCTACCTCCATCCGTTGTCCGAGTATCCGGCACCCGATCTGGCCGTTGCGGCCGCGCTGGAGCGTTCACCCGAGGCTCCGATCGTGACGGTGTACACGAAGGCCGATCTCGTTGACCCGGCGCGCCGCCCCTCGCTGCCGGAGGGCGACCGGGCCGTCTCGGCCTTGACCGGTGAAGGGATCGAGGCGCTGGTCGAGGCGCTGGGGCGCGAGATGCCCGAGAGCCCCTTCCACTATCCCGCGGACGACCTGGCCACTCAGCCATTGCGATTCTTCGCGGCCGAGTACGTGCGCGAAGCGGCGTTCGCGCTGTTGCACGAGGAGCTGCCGTACAGCCTGGCGTGCGAGATCGATGAATTCCGCGAGGCCGAAACCCCGACGTATATTCGCGCTGTGGTGTACGTGGAACGGGAGAGCCAGAAGGGGATCGTCATCGGAGAGGGGGGCCGGACCATCAAGGCGATCGGCCAGGCCGCCCGGGCCAGGATCGAAGCCCTGCATGGGCAGCAGGTCTATCTCGATCTCCACGTGAAAGTGTTGCCCCGCTGGCGCACCCACGACCCTTCTCTCAAGCGATTGGGATACGCCCCGTGAGCCTGGATGCCGTCCTGCTGGAGCGGCTGGTCTGCCCGAAGTGCAAAGGCGTTCTGGAATACCGCCGCGAGCCCGAGCAGCTGGTATGCCACGCCTGCCGCTTGATCTACGCCGTGGAAGACGACATTCCCATCATGCTGATCGACGAGGCGAAGAGTTTCTGATGGACAGACGGGTCGCCGTCGCGTTCGCCGCCCTGTGCGCGAATCCGTTCGGTCGCCTGTCCGGTCAAGCAGAGCCGCAGAACGCCGGCGCGTTGTTCCTGCTGTTTCCGGTCGGCGCCCAATCGGTCGGCATGGGGCAGACGGCGGCGACGGTGGATGGCAGCGGGGAAGCGGTGTTCCTGAATCCGGCCGGTGTCGGCTCCCTGACGTCCGGCGAATTCGATCTGCATTCCGCGCGCCTCACGGCGGGAAATACCACGGCCGTGACCGCCTTCTTCCCGCGCCGCGGAATCGGCGTGTTCGGCGCCGGAGTGGAGCTGGTCGACTATGGGGAGGTGCCGGTCACCACTTCCGAAGGGCAAACCATCGGGTTGGCCGCGTTCCGCAACCTGGCGTTGCTCGCCACCTTTGCGACGCAGCTGACCGGGGCGGTCTCACTCGGCGTGACCTACAAGCTGATCCAGCTCCGGGCCGATTGCACCGGTGACTGCCGGCAGTTTCCCGAAGGACAGGGCGTCACGCATGCCCTCGACCTGGGCGGTCAATTCACGATCGGCCCCGATCGCGCGCTGCACGTCGGGGTGGCGCTGCGCAATCTCGGCTTCGCGCTGCAGGTCAACAACAAGGACCAAGCCGATCCGTTGCCGACGCGCCTGGTCGTGGGGGCGAGCTACCGGCTGATGCTGCGCCCGGCCGCGATTGAAGGGACGGACGAGGTCGATCGGTTCGACGTCAAGGTCGCGGCCGATCTCGAGAGTCCGTGGAAGGAAACCGGCGCTCCCGACGTCCGCGTGGGAGTCGATGTGGGGTATCGCGACGCACTCCGCGTCCGAGGTGGGTACGCGTTTGTCCACGAGGGACTCGCCGGCCCGAGTGTGGGGTTGGGGGTGGCGAAAGGCTCGATCGGCGTCGATCTGGCGCGCATGTTTCTCACGGGCACCGACCTGATCGTTTCCAATCCGACGTTCCTGTCGTTCCGAGTTCAATTCTGAGGATCGCGACAGGCATCTGGGTCGCGATCCTCCCGATGGCGACCGCGGGCGCGGCCGGGCAGGCCATCGACTCCAGCGCGGCGGCCGCCCACGCGCGTCTGTGGGTACCGCCGGTCGCCTCGCTCGTGGTCCCGGGGGCCGGGCAGTTATGGGCCAAGCAGGATCGTGGGCTGATCTACCTGGCAACCGAAGCCTTCGTGCTGTCGCGCTACATCCAGCTGACGCATGACGCGCACCGTGGCGCGAGCCGCTATCGGAACCTGGCATTCGACGTGGCGCGTCGTGGGTTCACCACGGTCCGGCGTGATACCGTGTTCGAGTACTACGAGACCATGGAGCGCTTCGCCACATCGGGCGAGTTCGATATCGATCTCGGACCCGGCCTCGCGCCCGAAGACGATCCCACGACCTTCAACGGATCGGTCTGGCTGCTGGCGCGGCGGACGTTCTGGGTAGACCCCGACACGCCACCGCCACCGACGTCACCCGAGTACCAGCTCGCATTGCAGTTTTACAGCAGTCACGCCGTGGGTCCCGATTTTCGCTGGTCCTGGGATAATGCCTCCCTGGAGCATCAGGAGTTCCGCGCGACCATTCGCTCGAGCGACGATGCGTTCCGCCGCGCCCAAAGCCAGCTGGGCCTGCTGCTGGCGAATCACCTGGTGAGCGCGATCGACGCGTTGATCTCGAGTCGGCTCACGGCCACCTTGCGCCGCCCCGCGACGATGCAGACCACCTGGCTCGGCGGGCGGCGAACGCAAGTGCGAGTGCGCGTCGAGTTCTAGGCCCTTGTCATCCTCCCGTCCTGATGGCCGCGCCGCGGACGCCCTGCGTCCGCTCACCTTCGAGCGGGGCGCGACGCCCCACGCAGAAGGGTCCTGCCTCGTCCGTATGGGCGGAACGGTCGTGTTGTGTACGGCGACCGTCGAGGCGGCGGTACCGGCGTGGCGCAAAGGCACCGGCCTGGGGTGGGTGACGGCGGAGTACGCCATGCTGCCGCGTGCCACCGTGGAGCGAACGCCGCGGGAACGCAGCGGGGCGGGTGGCCGGACGCACGAGATTCAGCGCCTCATCGGCCGCAGCGTCCGTGCCGCGCTGCGCGGGTTCGACTTCGGTGAGCACACCATCCGGGTCGACTGCGACGTGCTGCAGGCGGATGGGGGCACGCGGACCGCCGCCATCTCGGGCGCCACGGTCGCGCTCGCGGACGCCTGTGCCTGGTTGGCGGAGACGGCCGGCATCGCGGATCCCTTCGCCAGGCTGGTGGCGGCGGTGAGCGTCGGGTTGGCGGGTGGCGAGGCCCGGCTGGATCTCTGCTATACCGAGGATCGCGACGCGGACGTCGATGCTAATGTGGTGGTCGCGGAGCCGGATCGATTGGTGGAGGTGCAGGCCACGGCCGAGCGTGGGACGTACAGTCGGGTCGAGATGGACCGGATGCTCGACCTGGCCCTGCACGGGGCCTCCGAAATTCTGGCCGCCCAGCGGGCGGCGCTAGGGCGTTCGTGACCTGGTCGCGCTGGATGCTGGTGGCGGTCCCGGCGTCGTGGTTACTGGCCGTGTTGCACGCGCCACCGCTGGCCGTGTTTCTCGTGACCGGACTGGCCGTGATTCCACTGGCTGCCGAAATGGGCGCCGCCACAGAGACGCTGGCCGACCGGTCCGGACCGGCCGTTGGTGGTCTGTTGAACGCGACATTCGGTAACGCCGCCGAGCTGATCATCGCGATCGTGGCGTTGCGGGCCGGCCTCCTCGACCTGGTCAAGGCGTCGCTCACCGGCTCGATCCTCGGCAACCTGCTCCTGATCCTTGGCTTGTCCTTGATGGCCGGGGGATTGAAGCGGTCCAAGCTCACGTTCAACCAGACCGCCGCCGGCATGAGCGGTGCCATGCTGCTGCTGGCGGTGGTGGGACTCGCCATTCCGGCGCTGTTTGTGAGCACGCACCCCGGTGCCGCGACGGCGACCACGGTGCATCTATCCGAGGGCGTGGCGCTCGTCCTCGGCGCCACCTACGTGGCGAGCCTGGTCTTCTCGCTCAAGACGCACCGGGAGTTGTTCAGCCCCGAACGAACAGTATCCCCGACCGATGCGCACCAGGCTCCCGCGGGCCGGGCAGTGGCGGTGCTGGCGGGGGCCACGGTGTTCGTGGCGGTGCAAAGTGAGATCCTCGTCCATGCCACGGAACAGGTCGTGAGCGGCATAGGGATCTCGGAGAGCTTCTTAGGGCTGATCGTCATCCCGCTGATCGGCAATGCCGCGGAGCACGCGACGGCCGTCGTCGTGGCGCGCAAAGGGGACACGGACCTGGCGCTGACGATCGCGCTGGGATCGAGTACCCAGGTCGCGCTGTTTGTCGCGCCGGTGCTCGTGTTGGCAGGGGTCTTGGTGGGCCAGCCGATGAGTCTCGTCTTCACGCCGTTCGAGATCGTGTCCTTGGGGCTCGCGGCCCTGATCGTCACGGTGATCGCCCTGGATGGGGAGTCGCACTGGTTCGAGGGCGCG
>DASXTV010000039.1:0-3472 GCA_036505175.1 Gemmatimonadales bacterium | reverse complement strand
TCTCCACCCACGCGCTCGATCACTCCGGTCTCGAGCACGCGCAGCAGTTTCGCCTGCGCTTCGAGCCCCAGATCGCCGACCTCGTCCAGGAACAGCGTGCCGCCGTCCGCCAGCTCGAAACGACCGAGCCGGCGCTCGCTGGCACCGGTGAATGCGCCTTTTTCGTGGCCGAACAGCTCCGATTCCACGAGGTCGCGCGGGATCGCGGCGCTGTTGACCGTAATGAAGGGCCGGTCGGCGCGGCTGCTCTTGCGGTGGATCGCGGATGCGACCAGCTCCTTCCCGGTGCCCGACTCCCCCGTGATCAGCACCCGCGCATCGGTGGGGGCGATCCGGGCAATCAGCGCCCGCAGGTCCTTCATCGTCGCGCTCTCGCCGACCAGGGGATCCGAGTGGCCGAGCGCTTCGTGCAGGCGCCGGTTTTCGGCCCGGGTGCGGGACAGCTCGAGCGCGCTGCGCACCGCGACCAGGACGCCTTCAGGCGTCAGCGGCTTTTCCAGGAACTGGAACGCGCCCAGTTTCGTGGCGCGCACCGCATCGGAGAGGGAGGCTTTCCCGCTCATCATGACGACCGGGACATCGGGGAGGGCCTGTCGCAGCTGCTCCAGAGTCTGCAGACCGTCCGGTCCGCCCGGCATCATGAGGTCGAGCAACACGGCGTCGGGCGGAGTTTCGCGCGCGACACTGAGCGCCAGGGTGCCGTTCGCGGCGTCGTCCGTCTCGTAGCCCTCGCCTTGCAACAAGGCGCCCACCATACGGCGGATGTTCGCTTCATCGTCCACCAGCAGGATGCGGGGGCTCATGCGGGGAACACCAGCGTGAAGGTGGCTCCGCCCCCCCCGGTTTCCGACACGGCGATCGTCCCCTCATGGGCGCCAACGGTCTGGCGCACCAGGGCGAGCCCCAACCCGGTTCCGCCCGGCTTGGTCGTGACGTAGGGCTCGAACACCCGGCCGCGCAGCTCGGCCGGAATCCCCGGGCCGTGATCGGCGACCGTCACCACGATGCCGCGGCCTTCGCCCGAGACCGAGACGTCGATGGTGCCGCGTCCGTCCATCGCTTCCGCGGCGTTCCGGAACAGATTGCTGAACGCGCGCCGCAGCGGCTCGTAGTGACCCTGGATCGATCGCCGCCCGCCATTGGCCGCCACCTGCACCCGGACGTCCGCCGTGACGGCGGTTCGCCCCAGCTCTTCGAGCAGCTCCACGATGTCCACTTCGCTCTTCGGCCCCTCGGGCAGCCGGCCGAAATCGGAGAACTCCTGGGCCAGCCGCTCGAGGCGATCGGTCTCGGCGCGCAGCACGTCCACCGCCAGCGCCCGGCGGGCGGCCACGGCTTCCTTGTGCTGGTCGAGCTGGTCCACGGCGATCCGCATCGCGGTCAGCGGGTTCTTGATTTCGTGGGCGACGCGTCGCGCGACCTCCCGAAACGCGCGCAACCGCTCGGCTTCGAGCTCGCGCGCCCGCGCCGTATCGAGCACACCAGCCATGTCACGGAGCGCCAGGCGCAACGAGGCGAATTCTGGGGCGCCGCGCGTCGGAGGCCCCGCCGGCAGCGGCTCGTGCTGGCGGATCAATCGGGTCCAGCCGATCAGCTCGTCGATCGGCCGCGACAGCTGGCGGGACAAATGGCCCGCCACCCGGACCGCGGCGAACAGCACCAACCCGCCCAGGGCGACCACCACGGTGGCGAGGCCGGCCGTGTAGTAGCGGAGAAAACGATCGGCGCGGCGGGTGAGGCTGACGCCGCGTGACAGCGACTCCAGATGGTCGCGCATCGCGGCGCGCGCCGGTGCGTCGAGCCGTGTCGTATCCACCCGCTCCAGCATCCCTCGCGCGGAGGCGGCAACCTCTTCGAGCGAGGCGCGCGCGCCCGTGGTCGGCCCGAAGGTGCGGACCGTGAGCACCCAGCCCACTACCGCGAGCCCGGTCGGGACGGCGGCCATGAGGACCAGGATCACGAAGATCCGGCGGCGAAATGGGAGCGCCATATCTTGGCGCAATCTAGGAGCTTGAGTCGAGTGCAACAAACTGACACGGCTGGAGGGTCGATGAAGAGTCACACCCACTACCTGTGGTTCAACACCAAGTCCCGTCAGGAGATCATCGATATCACGAATGAAGTCGCCGATCAGGTCGCGACGAGCGGCGTGAAGGAAGGCCTGGTGCTCGTTTCGGCGATGCATATCTCGGCTTCGGTCTTCGTGAACGACCACGAGTCAGGGCTGTGGCACGATATTCTAGCCTGGCTCGAAGGGACGGTCGCTCCATGGGATCCCGGTCGTTACCGGCATAACGAGACGGGAGAAGACAACGCGGCAGCGCACCTGCGCAGCCTCACGATCGGGCACGAGGTGCTGGTCCCGATAACCGATGGGAAGCTGGATTTCGGCCCCTGGCAGCGCGTGTTCTACGGAGAATGGGACGGACAGCGCAAAAAACGGGTGATTATCAAGGTCTTGGGCGACTAACCACTTCCTATTTGCGCGCAAGTTGTTTAATATCAATGGTTCCCGATGGAGTCCTCGAACCGTCGGGAGCATGGAACCTGAGCACGTAGCGGGGAGCAACAAGCTCCAGTCGACGTGCTCCCCGCTCCCTGCTCCACGCTCTTGGATTCCCCTTGCCGCCGTCAAACTCTGGCGAGGCGCAGCCAAGGGGCAGCTCACCAGACGCGCACCGCGCGATGGCCCTGCCTGTAACGTTTCGAGACTACCGTCACCAGCGCGCAAGGCGCCTGTCCACCGATCGGGAGTGGAGAGTGCCGCCCTGGAAGCGCGCAGCAACGGGTCTCAGGAGTCAGAAAAACACAACATGGTAACCCAGCCGCACGCACACCTCGCCCGGCCCACGCACAAAGAACCCCCCGCTCACGCTCCTAACGCCGCATTGATGATCGATTTCGACAATGTGACGATGGGAATCCGCTCAGATCTGCAATCGGAGCTGAAGCGGCTGTTGCAGTCTGAAATCATCAGGGGGAAAGTCGCCGTTCAACGCGCCTATGCCGATTGGCGCCGCTATCCGCAGTACATCGTTCCACTCTCGGAATCCTCGATCGATCTCATCTTCGCTCCGGCCTACGGGTCGAGCAAGAAGAATGCGACCGACATCCGCCTCGCCATCGACGCTCTGGAGCTGGTGTTTACGCGACCCGAGATCGGCACCTTCATCCTGCTCTCGGGGGACAGCGACTTCTCGTCGCTGGTGCTCAAGCTCAAGGAGTACGGCAAGTACGTCATCGGGGTGGGGATCCGCGAATCGTCCTCGGACCTGTTGATCCAGAACTGCGACGAATACTACTCGTACAACGAGCTGGCCGGCCTGACCAAGGAGAGCGACGTGGAGCACGTGCGCCGCGATCCCTGGGAGCTCGTGGTCGAGGCGGTGAAGCAGATGACGGCGCACAACGACGTGATGCGCTCCGATCGCCTGAAACAGGTGATGCAGGAGATCGATCCGACGTTCGACGA
>DASXTV010000038.1:0-55962 GCA_036505175.1 Gemmatimonadales bacterium | reverse complement strand
GCGGGGGGGGCGGGGGGGGCGGGGGGCGGGGGGGCTCGCTCGTTGGCGACAACACCGATGTGTTCGGCGTGGCGGCGGCGCTCGAGCAGATCGGTGCGGCTCGGAAGGGAGAGCGATGGCTGGTGATCGGAACGGGGGGATCTGCGCGAGCAACTGCGGTGGCCGCGGCTGACCGCGGCGCGACGCTGTTCGTGCGCTCGCGCGACGGCTCGCGCGCGAAAGCATTCGCGGCGTGGGCGAGCGGCATCGGCGTTGCCACCACCGTGGCCGACGGACCCGTCGAGGTCGACGTGGCGATCAACGCCACGCCGCTGGGGCTCGCGGGTCACGATCCACTGCCGGTGGACGTCAACCACATTCCCGGTGTGCAACACGCTCTGGACCTGGTGTACGCGCCGGGTGAGACGCGGTGGGTCCACGCCCTGCGCGAGCGCGGCATCGAGGCCGCCGACGGGCGCGAGATGCTGGTGCAGCAGGGCGTGGCGGCGTTCGAGCGGTTTTTCCCCGGCGCCGACGCTCCAACAGAAGTGATGCGCGCGGCGGTCCAGCGTGCCCTGCGTGTTTAGCGCCGCCGCCGAGCAGCTGCTGCTTCCAGCAGAGTGTCTCCTGTGTCATGGTTTGCTGAGCGACCGCGAGGCCAAACGGATCGTTTGCGGCCTTTGCCGCCAGCGGTGGAGAGCGGTGCGGCCGCCCTGGTGCGATCGCTGCGGCCAACCCGAGCCACATTTTGGCAGGTGCCACATCTGCGCCCATTGGCCCGCTGCGCTCCGATCTGTGCGATCTGCGGCCTGGCTGGATGAAGGCGCGCGCGGAGCCGTCCACGCCCTGAAATACGGCGGTTTCCCCCGCATCGCCGACGACCTGGCGGGGGCGATGGTGCAAATGCGGCCTGCGACCGACGGACCGTCCGTGCTGATTCCGATTCCCCTCGCTCGCAAGCGTTTACGCGAGCGCGGCTACAACCAGAGCGAACAGCTGGCGCGCGCGCTGGCCGGACAGTGGGGGGGCCGGATTCCGGTGCTTGTCGACGTGCTCGTCCGCACGCGCGAGACGTCCACGCAAACGGCGTTGACACCGGAGACTCGCCTGGCGAACGTGCGCGCAGCTTTCGCTGTCGCGAATGTCCAATGCTCAATGATCAATGGTCGATCATTGGACATCGATCATTCTACATTGATCATTGTGGATGACGTGTTCACCACGGGGGCGACGCTCGCCGAAGCAGCGCGCGCCCTCGAGCAAGCCGGTGCGAAACGCATTTGTGGCGTCACATTCGCCCGCGCAGCAATTCCAGACTTCACGTGAGGGGAGAGTCATGGCGGTTCGGGTAGGGATCAATGGGTTCGGCAGGATCGGCCGCAACGTGTTGCGTGCGGCGACGATGGCACATCAGACCGAGATCGAGTTCGTCGGCGTCAACGACATCACCGACACGAAGACGCTGGCCCATCTGCTCAAGTACGACTCGGTGCACCGACGCTTTCCCGGCACCGTCGAGGCAAAAGGTGACGCCCTCGTCGTGAACGGCAAGCAGATCAAAGTGTCGGCGATTAAAGAACCGGAGAAGCTCCCCTGGAAAGACCTCGGTGTGGAGCTCGTGCTCGAGAGCACGGGACGCTTCACCGATAAAGAGAGCGCGTCCAAACACTTGACCGCTGGCGCCAAGAAGGTCGTGATCTCCGCGCCCGCGAAGGGCGAGGACATCACGATCTGCATCGGCGTGAATCACGAGAAGTACGACCCCGCCAAGCATCACATCATCTCGAACGCCTCGTGCACCACGAACTGCCTCGTGCCGGTCGTCAAGGTGGTGATGGACAATTTCGGTTTCAAGCATGGCTTCATGACGACGGTCCACAGTTACACCAACGATCAACAAATCCTCGACCTGCCCCACAAAGACCTGCGGCGAGCCCGCGCTGCGGCGCTGAGCATCATTCCCACGACGACGGGCGCGGCGAAGGCGACGGGGCTCGTGATCCCCGAAGTGAAGGGCAAGATCGACGGCGTTTCGCTGCGCGTACCGACGCCCGACGTCTCGATCGTCGATCTCACCGCGGAAGTCGAACGCCCGACCACGGTCGAAGCAGTCAACGCAGCGTTCAAGAAGGCCGCCGCCGCGGGACCGCTCAAAGGGATCCTCGACGTGAGTGACGAGCCTCTCGTCTCCGTGGACTACATCGGCAGCCTGTATTCGAGCGTCGTGGATTCCATGTCGACCGCCGTGATCGATGGCAACCTCGTGCACGTCTCGTCATGGTACGACAACGAGATGGGCTACTCGGCCCGGTGCGTCGACCTGCTCGCGTACCTAGGGCGCAAGCGGTGACCCTCTACCGTCTCTTACCGGTTCTTACCGTCCCTTACCGTCGGTGTCTTTAAAGAAACGCAGCCTGCGAGATCTTCCCCCGCAGGCGCTGGACGGCAAACGCGCGCTCGTGCGGGTCGACTTCAACGTCCCGCTCAAGAACGGCAAGGTCACCGACGACACGCGGCTGCGCGCTTCGCTGCCCACGATTCGCTATCTCCGCGAGAAGGGCGCGCGCGTCGTGCTGCTGTCGCACCTCGGCCGGCCCAAAGGTGGTCCGGAGTTGCAGTTTTCGCTGAGGCAAATCGTTCCCGACCTGGAGAGGCTGCTCGGCGCGCCGGTGGAGTACATCCCCGACCCGGCGACCGGCGTAGCCGTGACGCGTCGGCTCCCGCGCGGCGGCGTCGCGCTGGTCGAGAACACCCGGTTCTGGCCCGGGGAGGAGAAAAACGACCGGGAGCTCGCCAAGACCTTCGCCGGCCTGGGCGATCTGTATGTGAACGACGCGTTCGGCTCGGCGCATCGCGCGCACTCGTCCACGGAAGCGGTCGCGCATCTGCTCAAGCCCGCCGTCGCCGGGTTCTTGATGGAAAAGGAGCTGCAGTATCTTGGGAATTTACTGCGCGATCCGAAGCATCCGTTCATCGCCGTGCTGGGCGGGGCGAAGATCTCGGGGAAAATCGACGTGATCCGCTCGCTGCTACCCCGCGTCGACGAGCTGCTCATTGGCGGCGCGATGGCGTGCACCTTCTTTAGGGCCATGGGGCTGGAGGTTGGGGACTCGTTGGTTGAACCGGATCGGATAGAGCTCGCCAAAGACCTACTGGCGACCAGCGGCAAAAAGCTGATTCTTCCGCGCGGCGGCGAGATCGCGCCGTCGCTGGAACGCGCGAGCGAGCACCGGTCGGTGGCCGCCGATGCGATCCCCAAAGGCTGGGCCGTCTACGACATCGACCCGGCGACCCAACACGACTTCAGGGCTCGCCTGCTCCGTGCCAAGACGATCTTCTGGAACGGTCCGATGGGCGTATTCGAGACACCGCCGTTCGATGCCGGCACGCGCGCGATCGCGACCGCGCTCGTCGAGGCGGGGAAGAAGGGAGCGGTCACGGTGGTCGGCGGCGGCGACTCCGTCGCCGCAGTCGCGGGAATGGAACAGCAACTCACCCACGTCTCCACGGGTGGTGGTGCGTCGCTCGAGTTCCTCGAGGGCAAGGAGTTGCCGGGCGTCGCCGCGCTGGAGGACGCGTGAGGCCGCTGGTCTTCGCGGGCAATTGGAAGATGAACGTGGGCCCCGCCGAAGCCCGCGAGTATCTGCGAGCATTCTTTTCCGCCGGGGAGATTCCCGACGAGCGGTCTGTCTGGTTCTTCCCGCCGGCAGTTTCGATCGAGGCGGTGGCGCAGGGTGTCGCAGGCCATCGGAACGTCCTGGTCGGGGCGCAGGACATCCATTGGGAGCCCAAGGGCGCGTTCACCGGTGCGATTTCGGGACCGCTGGCGACACAAGCCGGCGCGCGCATGACCTTGATCGGGCATTCGGAACGACGCCACGTGTTTGGCGAGACCGACGCCGACACAGGTAAGAAGCTGAAAGCCGCGCTCGCCGCCCATCTCCAACCGGTACTGTGCGTGGGCGAGACATTGGCGCAACGCGAAGCGGGCGAAACGATGGCCGTGGTGACTCGACAGCTCGAGGCGGCCTTCGCCGGAGGCTGGGAAAAGGATCGCCTGACGATCGCGTACGAGCCGGTCTGGGCGATTGGGACCGGACGGAACGCCACACCGCAGGACGCGGCCGAGGTGCACCGCGCCATTCGCGGTTGGCTCAAGGACAAGGTGTCGAGCGCGGCGGGATTTGTGATTCTGTACGGTGGGAGCGTCAACCTGAAGAACACCGCCGAACTGCTGGCCGAGCACGAGCTGGATGGCGTGCTCGTTGGCGGAGCGTCGCTGGATCCCCGCGGCTGGGCGCAACTTGTGCGCACCGCCGTCGCCTAGGTATCTTGCCCGGCGCATGTACGGAATCCTCGTTGGTATCCTGATTCTCGACTCGCTCATCCTCGCCACCGCGGTGCTGTTGCAGGCGGGGCAGGGCGGCGGGCTCGCCACCATGGGTGGCGGCGCCGGCACCGAAACGATCATGGGCGGCCGGCAGGCCACCACGTTGCTCACGAAGGTCACCTGGTGGACCGCAGGGATTTTTCTGTCCCTCGCGCTGGTGCTGACGTTCATGTCGCAGGCGGGCACACAGGTTCGCTCGGTGCTCGAGGGCCAAGGCCAGACGCCGACGCCCGTCGCGCCGACGGCGCTGCCGATCGAAACTCAACCCACGGCGCCTCCTCCGGCGCCTCCGCCACAGCCCAATCGCCGGCCCTAGTCCAGCTGCTGCGTACGTCCTTTTAGAGGACGGCGCCTGGTTCCCCGGAACCGCGCCTCTGCCATTTGAGCCGGCGTACGCGGAAGTCGTTTTCACAACGAATCTGAGCGGTTATCAGGAGGTGTTTACCGACCCCTCCTACCTCGGTCAGATCGTCGTGATGACCGCGCCGATGATCGGCAACTATGGCATCAATCCTGAAGACGTCGAATCCGATCGCCCGCGCGTCGCCGGGGTCGTGGTGCGCGAGCTGTCGGCGACGCCATCGAACTGGCGCTCGACCGGGACGCTGCTCGACTGGCTCGCCGCCGCGAAAGTCCCGCTCGTCGCCGACGTGGACACACGCCAGCTCACGCGCTACATCCGTTCGCGCGGAGCGATGCGCGGCGTGCTCGCGCTGGGTGAGCGGCCGTCGGACGCGATCAGCACGGCGCTGGCGGCATCCCCGTCGATGAACGGACTCGATCTCGCGAGCGCGGCGACGATTCGCAACGCGTACAGCGAGGGGCCGCCCCCCGCGAACGCCGCGCATCATGTCGTCGCGTTCGACTTCGGGATGAAGCGCAATATCCTCCGGTTGTTCGTGCAACATGGCTGTCGGGTCACCGTCGTACCGGCTGCGACCACCGCGAGTCAGGTGCATGCGCTCAAACCCGACGGCGTCTTCCTGTCGAACGGACCAGGTGACCCCGCCGCGGTCGGTTACGCGATCGATACAATTCGGACGCTGGCGGACGGGACGCTGCCGATTTTTGGCATCTGTCTCGGCCATCAGTTGCTCGGCCTGGCGATGGGAGGGGAGACGGTAAAGCTCCCGTACGGGCACCGCGGCGGCAATCATCCAGTCCGGGATCTCGCGACGGGACAAGTACTTATCACGTCACAGAATCATGGATTCGCGGTTCGGGGCGAGACGAGCGGCGTTCCCGGTGCGAAGTCGCTTGAGGTCACCCACCTTAACCTCAACGACGGGACCGTCGAGGGAATCAAGCACCGTGAGTACCCGATTTTTGCGGTCCAATACCACCCCGAGGCGTCGCCCGGCCCACATGACGCTCAAGGGCACTTTCAACAATTTCTACAAGCTCTTGACACTAAATAAGTAAGCCCGTATCATAGCCCCCGACTTTTGCAACCCGGCAGACGTTCGGGGGGACGAATGACGAAGGCCGATCTGGTCGAAAAGGTCACCGCGCAAATCGCTCGCACCGCCGGTCCCCTCATTTCAAAAAAGGACTGCGCCCGGGTCGTCGATTCCTTCCTCGACGCCGTCAAAGCCGCGCTGGCTGAGCAGCATAACATTGAGATACGCGGATTTGGGACGTTCAAAATCCGCCAGCGGAAGACGCGGATGGCGCGTAACCCGAGAACTGGTGATCCAGTCGAAGTCGCGGCGCGCCCAGTGCCTGTCTTCAAGCCCAGCAAGGAGTTGCGCGCGATGGTCGCCGACGCGATTACGAAGGTTACCTCGTAATTCACTCCTAAATCGCTGCTACTGGGTAACTTGAGCTTGGGCCTCGGCATGACGCCGAGGCCCAACTTCTTGCCCGGAGTGATGATGCGCCGCTTCACCGGATCTTTAATCACCACGCTGCTGCTCGCAGTGCCGCTCCGCGCGCAGACCGTTCGCTACGAAGTCTCCGTTGCTCACGGGCAATTTCACGTCTCTGCGGATTTCCCCACCACCGGCAAGGATACGCTCTTCGTCTCACTCCCCGCGTGGAGTCCCGGCAACTACGAGATTCAGAACTACGCGCGCTACGTCCACGGCTTCGGTGCAAAGAACGCGAGCGGGCAAGCGTTGCGTTGGGATCGCGCCGACAAGGACACGTGGCGGGTCGTCACCGGTAGGGCCGATCACGTGACCGTCGACTTCGACTACTCGCCCGATACCATCGATCTCTCCGTCGCGCGAACCGTGCAGGACTTCGCCCAATTTCTCGGCACCAACCTGTTCATGTTCGAGGAAGGTCAGGGGGCGCTCACGCGTCCCGCCGAAGTGCGGTTTCAGCTGCCCGCGGGATGGCAAGTGACGACGGCGCTCAATGGCCCGGTGAATGGAGTCTATCGGGCCGGTAATTATGACGAGCTCGCGGACGCGATGACGTTCCTGGGGCATTACAGTCTCGATTCCCTGCAAGCGGGCGGGAAGTGGATTCGCATTGCCGTCTGGCCGGCGTCCGACTACACGGCTGCGGTGGCGCGCAATCTCCGCAACGGCGTATCACGGATGGCGCCGGTGCAGAACCGGATCATGGGCGAAGCGCCGTACGACGTCTATACGATCTTCTTCAACGTCATCCACGGGCCGATCGACTTCGGCGGCGGCCTGGAGCACAGCGCGTCGCAGTACGACATCATGCCGACGCTGGCGTTCGCCGATCCGTCGGGCAATCTCGGCGATTTCATGTATCCGCTGTTGTCGCACGAATTCTTCCATCTCTGGAACGTGAAGCGGATTCGGCCGGCGGAGATGTGGCCCTACGACTATCACGCCGAGCAGTACACGCCGCTCTTGTGGTGGTCGGAAGGAGTGACGGACTACTACGCGGACCTGACCAACCTGCGCTCGGGGCTGTGGAGCGCCGATCAGTTTCTCCACAACGCGGTCGTCAATATCAACCAGGTCGATGAGGCACCCGAGCCCTGGAGTGCCGAGGATGGGAGCGAGGCCACCTGGATCCACGAGGTCTACGTCAATAGTTCCCAGCTCTACTATCCCAAAGGATCGCTGCTCGGATTCCTCCTCGACATTTCGATCCGTGACGCCACCGACAACGCGCACAACCTCGACGAAGTGATGCGCGCGTTGTACACGCGCTACTACCGCCAGAACAAAGGATTCTCGACCAGCGACCTCTTGAACGAGCTGCGGGCCGCCGGGCTGCCCGATGTAGACGGTTTCTACCGCCGGTACATCGATGGACGCGATTCGCTGCCGTACGAAACGGCGTTCGCCAAGGCGGGGCTGGTGTTTCGGAGACAGTTCATGACCATCCCGTTCCTCGGCATCTTGACCGCCCCCGCGCCGGAAGGAGGCGGGGGCATGCTGGTGCAAGCCGTCACGCCGCGCAGTGCCGCGGAAGCAGCAGGCGTACAACCCGGCGACGTGGTGACCCGCCTCGGTGATGTGACGGTTTCACCGGACCAGGATTGGGCGGTGGCATTCCGAACCCGGTATCGCGGCAAAGCCGGCCAGCCGCTGGCCATCACGGTGCAACGCTCCGGGCAAACGCTGACGCTCAACTCGACGGTGCAAGAGCGCACGACGTCGACCGTCAGCCTCCAGCGTGCCGCGAATCCGACGGCAAAGCAGGCCAGGATCTGGCAGGGCCTGGCATCGGGGCTATAATCGGATCATGGGGAAGGTGTCGGTGCGGTTCTTCGCGCGGTACGCCGAGCTCGCCGGCTGTACTTGGTCGGCCGTCAACGTGGAAACACCGGCGACGGTCGCCGACGTAATCGCGCGTGTCCGCGAAGAGTTTCCAGGGACCCAGGCGCTTCCGCCCAAACCACTCGCGGCACTGAATCAGCGTCAGGTCAGACTCGACCAACTCGTGAGTGACGGTGATGAAGTGGCATTGTTGCCGCCATTGTCGGGTGGATGAAATGAGCGACCGCTCCCACCGTGTGTATTCCCAGGCTAAAGCCTGGGCTCGGCTGACACTGTCCTTAAGGACAGTGATTGCCGAGCACACCCTTCAGGGTGTGAACCGAATCGAACGATGACCCACCTGACCAAATCCCCGATCTCCGCTGCGTCGTTGCTTTCCAGCGTCCAAAGCCCGGAGCGTGGTGGCACGTGTGTGTTTCTGGGAACCGTGCGCAGCGAAGACGATGTGACGGGGATCGAGTACTCCGCGTACGACGAGATGGCGATCGCCGAGATCGAGCGGATGTTGGCCGAGGCGCGCGCGCGGTGGCCGGACGCGCGAGTGGCGCTGCAACATCGACTCGGCATCGTGCCTGTCGGGGAGGCCAGTATCGCGATCGCGGCGGCGGCACCACACCGCGACGAGGCGTTCGCCGCCTGTCGCTACGTGATCGAAGAGGTCAAGAAACGGTTGCCCATCTGGAAGAAAGAGCTGCACCTCGATGGCAGCGCGACCTGGGTCGATGCTTCGGGGAAACAGATCGCCGGAGGGCTGCGTGATCGTTGACACGCTCGAGCGGGCGCTGGGCAGTCTGCGGGTCTCCGTCACCGACCGCTGCAATCTTCGCTGCCGGTACTGCATGCCGGAGCAGGACTATGTCTGGCTCCCCAAGCAGTCGATTCTGACGTTCGAAGAAATCACTCGGCTGGTCCGCATTTTCGCGTCGCTGGGCGTCGAGAAGGTGCGGTTGACCGGGGGCGAGCCGCTGCTGCGTCACGACCTGGCTTCACTCACGAGCATGGTGGCGAAGATCCCAGGCATTCGCGATCTCGCGCTGACGACGAACGGGCTGCTCCTGGCCAAACAGGCGCAGCCGCTGCGACAGGCTGGCCTGGGCCGGGTGACTGTCAGCCTGGATACCCTGCGGCGCGCCCGCATGCAGGAGCTGGCCCGTAGCGACCGGCACGCGGACGTCCTGGACGGGATCGCCGCTGCGCGCGCGGCAGGGTTCCGAGTGAAGCTCAACACGGTCGTGATGCGCGGTGTCAACGAAGACGAGCTGGTGGACTTGATCGAATTCGCGCGCGCGCACGAGGCCGAGGTGCGCTTCATCGAGTACATGGATGTCGGTGGCGCCACGGGATGGTCGGTGGAGCAGGTGTTCTCGCAGCGCGAAATCCTCGCGCGCCTGTCCGCTCATTACGGCACGATTACCGCCATTCCCGTTGCCGACGTCGCCGCCCCGGCGGAGCGTTTCCGGCTCCCTGATGGCACCACGTTCGGGATTGTCGCGTCCACGACGGCGCCGTTCTGTCGTTCCTGCGACCGCAGCCGGCTCACGGCGGACGGCACCTGGTTCCTCTGTCTCTACGCGGAGCGCGGCACGGATTTGCGGGAGCCACTGCGCCGCGGTGCGAGCGACGCGGCGCTCGCCGATCTGATCGCGTCGACGTGGCGTGCCCGGCGCGATCGCGGCGCCGAGGAGCGGCTCGCGGTCGCGGAGCGTACGGTTCTGTATCAAGTCGACAGTTTGCGTGCGGATCCACACAGAGAAATGCATACGCGCGGAGGGTGAACCAGGAAAGTGGCGGTTTCGCGTAGGGGCGCAGCATGCTGCGCCTGTGGCGGTTTCGATAGGGGCGCAGCATGCTGCGCCCCTACCTCATACTCGTTAACTTCCCGCGCACGATGCTCACCAAAATTACCGTCGTTGGCGCTGGGAATGTTGGTGCCACGACCGCACAACGTCTCGCGGAAAAACAGCTCGCCCGCACCATCGTACTCGTCGATGTCATCGAAGGCGTTCCACAGGGCAAAGGACTCGATCAGTGGGAATCGGCCCCCATCGAGAGCTTCGATACCCGCGTCATCGGCGCGAACGACTACGGCCCGGCCGCCGGTTCCGAGGTGGTCGTGGTCACCGCAGGAATCGCGCGCAAGCCGGGAATGAGTCGCGACGACCTGGTCCGCACCAACGCCGATATCGTCAAGCAAGTCTCGCTCCAGATCAAACAGCATTGCCCGAAAGCGACTGTCGTCGTCGTCTCGAATCCCCTGGACGTGATGTGCTGGGTCACGAAGCAGGTCACCGGCTTTCCACGGGAGCGCGTGATTGGCATGGCCGGCGTGCTCGACACCGCGCGCTATCGCGCATTCCTCGCCGAAGCGCTCGATGTTTCCGTACGGGACATCCAGGCGATGGTGTTGGGCGGCCATGGCGACACGATGGTGCCGCTCGTTTCCTACACGACCGTCTCGGGAATTCCCGTCACCCAGCTGCTCGACAAGGCCAAGCTCGACAAGATCGTCGAGCGCACGCGGAACGGCGGCGCCGAGATCGTTGCTTTCTTGAAGACGGGCTCGGCGTATTACGCGCCGTCGGCGGCGGTCGTGCAGATGGTGGAATCGATCGCGCTCGACCAGAAACGGCTGCTCCCATGCGCAGCCTGGCTCGAGGGAGAGTACGGACTCTCCGGGATGTACTGCGGCGTGCCGTGCAAGCTCGGCAAGAATGGCCTCGAAAAGATTGTCGAAGTGCAGCTGACCGCGGATGAGAAGAATGCGCTGAAGAAATCGGCGGAGGCGGTCAAACAAACGATGGCGGCGGTGACACTTTAGGGGACGAGGGAAGGGGGACGGGGGACGGGTGGCAACCTCAGTGAGAGACCTGCAAGAGCAGGGGTTTGGCGCGACGCTGCGCCGTGACGCCTGGTGGATCGCCCCCGCACTCACGGCCCTGGTTCTCGGCAGCTTCGGCGTCTACGCGACATGGGCGGCCTGGGTCAACCGCTACTACGAGTGGGGACCCTACCTCTCCCCCTTCTACTCGCCGCTGATTCAGACCTCCTGGTGGCCGCTGTCCCCCGCATTCCTGATTTTGATTTTCCCGGGGGGATTCCGAGCTACGTGCTACTACTACCGCAAAGCGTACTACCGGGCGTTTTTCCTCGACCCGGTCGCCTGCGGAGTCGGCGAGCCGCGACACGGCTACAACGGTGAGACCAGATTCCCCTTCATTCTCCAGAACGTGCACCGCTGGTTCATGTACGCGGCGGTGGTCTTCATCTTCATTCTCTCCTACGACGTCTTACTGGCGACGCGCTGGCCGGTGAATGGCGTGCTCGCTGATGGCACCATGGCCGCTGGCCCGCGCGAATTTGGCGTCGGCATTGGCACGCTCGTGATGCTGGTCAACGTGATCCTGCTCGCCTGCTACACGTTCGGTTGTCACTCGCTGCGACACCTGATCGGCGGGCAAGTCGACTGCTTCTCCTGCGCGCGGGGCGGGCGCGCGCGCTTCGAGACGTGGCGCGGCGTCAGCGCGCTCAATCGCCATCACATGCTGTTTGCCTGGTGCTCGCTCTTTTCGGTCGCACTGACTGACGTCTACATCCGCCTCTGCGCGATGGGCGTCATCCACGACATCAGGATTTTGTGACGATGACCGGCCCCGTTACTCGGACGGCCGCCTAATGCCTCCCCAAGACATCCGCTCTCACAACTACGACGTCGTCGTGATCGGCGCCGGCGGCGCCGGTCTGCGTGCCGCGATCGAAGCCAGCGCGCAGAAAGCCAAAGTGGCGCTCGTCTGCAAATCGCTGCTCGGCAAGGCGCACACGGTCATGGCTGAGGGCGGTGCGGCCGCGGCGCTCGGCAACGTCATGTCCGAAGACAACTGGCGCGTGCATTTCCGCGACACGATGCGCGGCGGCAAAATGCACAACAACTGGCGCATGGCGCAGATCCACGCCCAGGAAGCGCCCGACCGCATCAACGAGCTCGAGGCGTGGGGCGCGCTGTTCGATCGCACTCCCGACGGCCGCATCAACCAGCGCCCCTTCGGCGGTCACACCTACAGCCGTCTGGCCCACGTCGGCGACCGCACCGGCCTGGAAATGATCCGCGTGCTGCAGGACAAGGGCGTGCACTCCGGCATCGACGTGCACATGGAATGCACGATTGTTCGCCTCTTTGTCGTCGGCGGGCGGATCGCGGGGGCGCTCGGCTACTTCCGCGAGAGCGGGCGCTTCGTCGTGTTCCGCACCAGCGCGATCGTGCTGGCGACGGGGGGCATCGGCAAGGCGTGGCAGATCACGAGCAATTCGTGGGAGTACACGGGCGACGGCCACGCGCTCGCCTACGACGCGGGCGCCGAGCTGATCGACATGGAGTTCGTACAGTTCCATCCCACGGGAATGGTGTGGCCGCCGAGCGTGCGCGGGATCCTCGTCACCGAGGGCGTGCGCGGCGAAGGGGGCGTCCTGAAGAACTCGGCGGGCGAGCGGTTCATGTTCCGCTACATGCCCGACATGTTCAAAGGCGACTACGCCGACACGGAGGCCGAGGCCGACGCGTGGGTGAAGGGCGACCGCAAGAACAATCGGCGGCCGCCCGAGCTGCTGACGCGCGACGTCGTGGCGAAGGCGATCGTCCGTGAGATCGCGGAGGGACGCGGGACAGAGCACGGCGGCGTCCTGCTCGACATCGCCTCGAAGCAGAGTCCCGATTACATCCAAAAGAAGCTGCCCAGCATGTATCATCAGTTCAAAGAGCTGGCGCACGTCGATATCACCAGGCACCCGATGGAAATCGGTCCGACGACGCACTATGTGATGGGCGGCGTGAAGGTCGACGCCGAGACACAGGAATCGACCGTGCCCGGGCTCTACGCCGCCGGGGAAGTCGGCGGCGGGATGCATGGCGCCAACCGGCTCGGCGGCAATTCCCTCAGCGACTTGCTGGTGTTTGGTCGCCGCGCGGGGCTGTACGCGGCGGACAAACGGGCAACGCCGCCAAAAATCCCCGACGCGGACATCGATATCGGAATCCAGGAAGCCCTCGCGCCGTTCGATCGGCCGAATGGGGAAAACCCCTACGCGGTGCAGTCGGCACTGCAGGCGGTGATGCAGCGGCATGCCGGCATCATCCGCGATCGGCAGGGCCTCGAGACCGCGCTCGCAGAGCTCGACAAGCTGAAGGTTCGTGCCCTCGAAGCCGGGGTGACGGGCAGCCGCGAGTACAATCCCGGCTGGCATACCGCGATCGATCTGAGGTCACTGTTTGTCATCTCCGAAGCGACGGCGCGAGCCGCGCTGGAGCGGACCGAAAGCCGCGGTGCGCACACGCGCAGCGATTATCCGGATTCCGACGACCAGCAGGCGCGAGAGCAGATCGTGATCAAGAAGGACGGCGCGCGCATGACGGTGCGGCGTGAGACGCAGCCCGCGCTCCCGGCTGATCTCATGACTCTCATTAAGGAAGGGAAATGACCGTGGCAGAGACGCGCCGGTTGCGGCTGTTCCGGGGCACACGCGAGCGCGGCGAGCTCAAGGAGTATCAGGTCGCCGCCGGCGAGGGGATGGTCGTGCTCGACGCCGTGCACGCCATCCAGGCCGAGCAGGCGCCCGACCTCGCGGTGCGCTGGAACTGCAAGGCGGGGAAGTGCGGCTCGTGCTCCGCCGAAATCAACGGCAAGCCCCGGCTCATGTGCATGACGCGGATGTCCGACTACGCACCGGACGAAACGATCACGGTAACGCCGATGCGGGCGTTCCCCGTGATCAAGGATCTCGTGACGGACGTGTCGTGGAATTACGAAGTCAACAAGCGCATCCCGACGTTCCAGCCCCGCAAGCCCGACGCTCCCGACGGCACGTGGCGGATGTATCAGTACGAAATCGAGCGACCGCAGGAGTTCCGCAAGTGCATCGAGTGCTTCCTGTGCCAGGACGTCTGCCACGTGCTGCGCACGCACGACAAGCACGAGCAGTTCATGGGGCCGGCGATGCTCGTGCGGGCCGCGGTCTACGAGATGCACCCGCTGGACGTGGCAGATCGCCGCGATCATCTTCGGCATGAGGGCGGGATCGGCTTCTGCAACATCACGAAGTGCTGCACCGAAGTCTGTCCCGAATCCATTACGATCACCGACAACGCGATCATTCCGCTCAAGGAACGGGTCGTCGACGCGAATTACGATCCGTTGGCGGCCCTGTGGCGAAAACTCACCGGCTGAACGTCGCCATGCGCCGGCGCGACTTCTTGCGGACGACGGCAGCCGCCGTCGGCGCCGTCGCGCTGCGCGACGGGACAGGACCGGTGGACTGGAAGGATTGGCGGGTCAACGGCCCGCGTGTCAACCAGCATCTGACCGATCTCTCCCGCTTCGGCGCAAACCCGCAAGGCGGCGTCAGCCGAGTGGCGTTCACCGCAGCGGACATCGCGGGAAGACGGTTCGCGATGGAGCTGATGCGCCAAGCGGGGCTCGCCGTGCGCATCGACGCCGTTGGCAACATCATCGGTGAGCGCGCCGGCTCCGCGCGGAACGCGCTCCCCATTCTCTTCGGCTCGCACATCGATTCGGTGCCCGAGGGCGGCAATTATGACGGCGACGTCGGCTCTATGTCGGCGATCGAAGTCGCCCAGACACTCGCCGAACGCGCCTATCGCAACCGGCACCCCCTCACCGTGGTGATCTGGTGCGACGAAGAAAGCGGGCTCACGGGTAGCCGCGGGTTCATCGGCGATCTCGCGCCCGCCGAATTGACGACTCCGGGACGCGACGGCGTCCCGCTGGCTGACAAGATTCGCCGCATCGGCGGCGATCCCGATCGCCTGGCCAAGGCGCGTCACACGCCGGGGAGCATCGCCGCCTACGTCGAGCTGCACATCGAGCAAGGCGCCGTTCTCGACGAGCGCGGGCTGGAGATCGGTATCGTCGAAGGCATCGTCGGGATCCACCACTACGATGTGACGATCCACGGCTTCGCAAACCACGCCGGCACGACGCCGATGGACCGCCGTCGCAACGCCCTGCTCGCCGCCGCGGAGCTCACGCTCGCCGTCGACCGCATCGTGCGCTCCGTCCCCGGTCGACAGGTGGGCACGGTGGGCCGCCTCCTCGTCCACCCGGGCGCCCCGAACGTGATCCCGGGGCAGGTTGACCTCACGGTCGAGCTGCGCGATCTGTCCACCAGCACGATCACCGCGTTGTGGGACCGGATCCATGCCGAGGCGTTGGACATCGTTCGCAAGTACGACACAACGCTCGATTACGTCCTCCAGCACACGAACGATCCGGCGCTGTCCGATCCACAAATCCGGGCCGTGATCGCCGACGCCGTGGCGGGACTGAATCTGAGCAGTCAGCTCATGCCAAGCGGTGCGGGGCATGATGCGCAGGATCTCGCGCGGATCGGTCCGATGGGAATGATCTTTGTTCCGTCGGTGAAGGGCATCAGCCATTCGCCGCTCGAGCTCACGAGACCCGAGGACGTGACGAACGGCGCGAACGTGCTCCTGCAAACGATTCTGAGATTGGACCAACGCTGAACACTGTCCCCACCGTCGTCGTCGTCGGCGCCGGGTTTGGCGGCCTGCGGGCCGCCCGGGCGCTGCGCCGCGCCCCGGTGCAAGTCGTGCTGGTGGACCGCAACAACTACCATCTCTTTCAACCATTGCTATACCAGGTGGCGACCGCCGGGCTCGAGCCCGAGGAGATCGCCAAGCCGGCGCGCGCGATCCTTCGCGGGCAGAAGAACTTCGATTTCCGCATGGTTGACGTGACGCGCGTGGACTTCGCGGCGAAACGGCTCGAGACAAGTGCCGGTCCGATCGGCTACGATTTCCTGGTGCTGGCGCCCGGCGGCGAGACGAACTTCTTCGGCCTCGATTCGATGCAGCGCCATGGCCTGGGCTTGAAGGACATTCCCGACGCGATCGCGATCCGCAACCATGTGCTCACCTGCTTCGAGCAGGCGATGCTCGAGCCCAACGCCGAACAGCGCCGTAGGCTGCTCACGTTCATCGTGGTCGGCGGCGGGCCGACCGGCGTCGAAATGGCGGGCGCGTTGTCGGAGCTGATCCGGCTGGTGCTCGTCAAGGACTACCCGCGGCTCAACATCAAGGACGTCCGCATTCTGCTACTCGAGGCAACCGATCGGCTGTTGCCCGCCCTGCCCGAGCGGCTGCGCGAGGCAGCGGGGAAGACGCTGTGGCGCAAATACGTCGAGGTGCGGTTCGGCGCGAGCGTGGCCGATTACGATGGCGGGCAGGCCCGTCTCAAGAGCGGCGAGGTCATTCCGGCGCAGACCGTCATCTGGGCCGCGGGCGTGCGCGCGTCGCCGCTCAATGCGACACTTGGCCTCCCCGCAGCGCGCCAGGGCCGCATTCCCGTCGAGCCGACGCTCCAGGTGGCGGGACATCCCGAGGTCTTCATCATCGGCGATGCCGCGTACCGCGAAGAGAACGGCGAGCCGCTGCCGATGGTCGCGCCCGTCGCGATCCAGATGGGGCAGTCGGTCGCCGGCAACATCAAGCGCCAGCTGCGCGGCCAGCCACTCGAGCCGTTCCGGTATCGGGATCAGGGCACGCTCGCGACCATCGGCCGCAATGCGGCCGTGGCGAACGTCTATGGACTCAAGTTGAGCGGGTTTCCGGCCTGGGTGATGTGGCTCGTGATCCACATCATTCAGCTGATCGGGTTCCGCAACAAACTCTTCGTGCTGATCAACTGGGCCTGGGACTACTTCTTCTACGAGCGCGCCGCGCGTTTGATCACGCGTGACTGAGGCTGCCGCACGACGCCGCTCCAGCCACAGTCGAGGCACCAGCGGTGTTCCACCATCGGCAGGAGCCGACGCAACAGCGCATGCTGGATGAGCGCGAGGTGAGCACCACAGCGGGGGCAGGCGCGCTTGGCCGGTAGCATGAGATAGACGAACGTGAGGACGATGGCGGCGCGCAACAGCACGGTCGCAAACAACACGACCACAATGAGCATTAGGCGGCCTTCTCGCGCACAAAGTCGGCAATGCGTCGCTCCAGCTCGGCGAGCTCGACCGGCTTCACGAGCACGCGCTCCCGCGGGATCTCCGCCAAACCGCGGGACGCCAGATGCGTGATGTCCCCAGATAGGAACAGCACCCGCTCGGCGAGTCCCGGGCGCTCTTGTCGAAGGCGTTCGTAAAACTCCGCACCGTCCATCCGTGGCATGCGCAGGTCGGCGAGTATGACATGCGGATCAAATCCGGCCCGGACGCGCTCGAGTGCCGCCTGGCCATCCCCCGCCTCTGTGATTTCGGCGCCACGTTTTGATAAAAACCGGCTCATCGGGCGGCGAATCAGCTCCTCATCGTCCACCAGGAGAACTCGAATCCCGGAGAGACTCTTCTGCGCCGCGGATGGCGCCGCTGTCGCCTGCGGGGCCGCAACCGGCGCCGTGGGAACGGCCGGGCGGGCCGAGGGCAGCCACACGAGAAAGCGAGCGCCGCCCCCCGGCTCCGACCGCTTCACCAAGTCGAGCTCCCCTTCGGCTTCACGCACCAGCTGCCGTGAGATGTACAGGCCTAGTCCCGTGCCGCGCATGCCTTTGGTACTGGCGAACGGACGGAACAGCCGCTCAGCGATCTCGGGCGCGACGCCGGGACCGTTGTCGGTCACGGTGACGCAGACCCTGCCGCCGGTATCGTCGATAAAGGTGTCGACGCCGAGGCGACGTGGCGGCTTCACGCTCCGCAGGGCGTCGAGCGCGTTGCTCAGAAGATTGACGATCACCTGTTCCAGGCGATTGGCATCGCCCACCACCGTTGGAAGCTCGGGATCGAGCCGGCCTTCGATCGAAATCTCGTCGATGCTGAAGCGGTAGGACACGAGGTCGATCGCGCTGCGGACCACGTCGTTCATGTTGACGGCGGCCGTGCGCTTCTCACCCGCCCGCACAAAGCGCAACAAGCCGCGCAGCAGCTTCGCCGCGCGCTGCGCTTGCCGCAGGATGCTCTGCATCTCGTTGCGCTGCTCGGGCGGCAGATTGCTGTCCGCCAGGCGCAACTCGGCGTGACTGGCAATCGCCATCAGGGGATTGTTGACCTCGTGGGCGACCCCGCCGAGCAGCTCTCCCGCCGCCGCAAACCGTCCCTGTTCCTCGGCGCGGTCGCGCAGCGCACGGGTCATATGATTGAAGTGCGTCGCGACGGTCCCCAGCTCGTCGTCCCGGGCTACGGGGACCTGGGTGCTCAAGTCTCCTTCCGAAACGCGCCGGATGCCGCGCTCGATCTCCGTCAGCGGTTTCCAGATGCGCCGCCGTACGACGAGGAGCCCCACGGGGAGGAGCAGCGCACCAACCACCACGACGACGATCGCCCTCGTCGAGCCGGCATCCCCGGAGAACGCGAACGTCAACGCCGCGCCGTAGACCATCGCCGCGACGACAACACCGACGATCAGAACGCGGAGACTACTAGACGGATCGCGTGGCACGGCCTAATCTCCCGGTTCCCAACTCGCACCAAGGTACAATCAATGCGGTGTTCGAGCATCCTCCTGACCTGCGGCCTCCTCGATCTCCTCGCGTGCTCCCATGCCACCGCACCAGGGGGGGCGGGGAGGGCGGGGGGGGCCCCACAGGCTCCCGCGCCTGTCCCGGCCCGGCAGGATACATCGCGAGCCGCCTCCGGACGCCAGCAAGCGCCCGACGCCGCAGCCCTCAAACCCTACAACCAGGTCATCACCGCTGGCGCGACGACGGACTCCGGCGTGTTCATCCTGCATCAGATCGGCGAGAAGCTTTTCTATGAAATCCCCCTGGCGATGTTCGGCAAGCAGTTTCTGATCGTGGCCGACCAGCGCGGCACCATCCGCGGCATTCGCTACGCGGGCGAGGAGATCAGCAACCGCATCGTCGTGTGGGAGCGCATGGGCAACAAGGTCTTCCTGCGCATCGTCTCGTACGCGATGCGAGCCGACAGCACCCAGCCCGTCGCGCGGGCGGTGCGGCTGTCCAACATCGCGCCGATCATCATGAGCTTCGACGTCGCCTCGTGGCACACGCCCGACAGCAACGCCGTCATCGAGACCACGAAACTCTTTACCACTGACGTGCAAGAGCTGAACGTGCGCCAATTGGGCCTCCGCGTCCGCCGCATGGACCCGACCCGCTCGGTGGTGGAGCGCGCGCGCTCGTTCCCACGCAACGTCGAGGTGAGCGCGCTGCAGACCTTTGAGGTCGATTCCGTGCCTGGACCGGCCGGCGCCCCGCCGAACCGCTCGCTGAATTCGATCACGATGCTGATGAACTACTCGATGGTCCTGCTGCCCGACCATCCGATGATGGCGCGGCTGTGCGACGATCGGGTGGGGTACTTCAATCTCTCGTTCGAGAATTACGACGATGACCGCGTCTCCGGCGCACGGCGCTGCTTCATCCAGCGTTATCGCCTCGAGCCCAAGGACCCGAACGCCGCTGTCTCGGATCCGATCCAGCCGATTGTCTGGTACATCGATCCCGCGACGCCCGCCAAATGGGTGCCGTGGCTGATCAAGGGCGTCGAAATGTGGGAGCCGGTGTTCCGCGGGGCCGGGTTCAGCAACGCGATCACGGCCAAGGTCGGGCCGACGGACGACCCCAACTTCGATCTCGACGACGCCCGCAACTCGACGATCCGCTGGCTGCCGTCCACGATCGAGAACGCCTACGGTCCGCGCCTCAGCGATCCCCGCTCGGGCGAGATCATGAACGCCAACATCGGCTTCTACCACAACATCACGAGCCTCGTGGAGGCCTGGTATTGGACGCAGGCCGGCGCCGCCGATCCACGCGCGCGGCAGCTGCCGTTCCCCGACTCGTTAATGGGCCTGATGGTCGCCTACGTCGCGACTCACGAGGTGGGCCACAGCCTCGGCCTGCGCCACAACATGGTGGCGTCGACCTACTATCCGGTGGATTCGCTGCGCAGCCGGTCGTTCACGTGCCGGATGAAGGGCACGAGCCCGTCGATCATGGACTACGCGCGCTACAACTACGTGGCCCAGCCCGGGGACAGCGCGTGCCTGATGCAGGGCATCGGCCCATACGACTACTTCGCGATCGATTGGGGCTATCGCCGGATTCCGGCAGCCGCGTCGCCCGACGCCGAGCGCCCGACTCTCGACTCGCTGGCGCGGTTACAGGACGCGCAGCCGTGGGATCGGTGGATCGGCGACGGTGAGCCGGTCGATCCGCGCATCATCACCGAAGCGCTGGGCGACGATCCGGTGAAGGCGAGCGGCTACGGCATCCGCAACATCAAACGGCTGGTGCCGATGTTGATCCCCGCGACCACGGGTGATCGGCTCGACAACTACGACCGTCTCGACGACATGTATACCGAGCTCATCAGTCAGTGGGCGCGCGAGATGAATCACGTCGCGGTGGTGGTGGGAGGGGTGTACCAGTTTACGAAGTACGCCAGCCAAACCGGCACGGTTTATCAGCCGGTGCCGCGCGCCAAGCAGGCGGACGCGGTGCAGTTCCTGAACGACAACGTCTTCACGACGCCGTCATTCTTCTTCGATCCGGAGATTCTGCGGCGTATCGAGCCGACGGGCTTCGTCGACCGGGTGCGGACGCGGCAAACCGCGGTTCTGAATCTGCTCTTCCAGGATACGCGGCTGTCGCGGCTCGCCGAGCAGCAGGCGACGCAGCCCGGGGCGTACTCGATCGCAGATTTGTTCGGGGATGTGCGGCGCGGTGCCTTCGCTGAGTTCAGCACCGGGCCCGTGCGGATCGATGCGTACCGGCGAAACTTGCAGCGCGCGTTCGTCGATCAGATGGAGCGTCTCATCAGCACACCGCTCGTGACGCCGCTGCCGCCCGGGTTTACGCCGTTCCCCGGCTTCACCCCACCCGCGCCACGGCCGGCCGATGCCCGCGCCCAGGCGCGGCTCGAGCTGGTGGACCTGCAGAGCACGCTGCGTGCGGCGCTGCCGCGGGCAGGGGATCGCACCACGCGAGCGCACGTGGTCGATCTGCAGGCGCGCATTGACCAAATCTTGAATCCACGGTGAGACGGCTAATGGCTATCGGCTATCGGCTATCGGGCGTGGCGGTGCTGCTGCTGTTACACGTCGGCACGTCGGCACGTCTGCAAGCGCAGTCGTTCGAGCAACGGTTGCTCGCGGTGCCCGACACCGCCAGCGTGCGCCAGATGTCGCGCGATCTCTCCGCCGTTCCGCACATGGCGGGGACGCCCGCGCAGGCCGCGACGCGCGACTATGTGCTCGAGCGCATGAAGTCGTGGGGGATCGACGCCTGGAGCAAGGAGTACAGCGTCTACTTGCCACAGCCCGATACGGTGGCGGCCTGGATCATTTCCGGTCCACGCGCCAAACCCACGCGCCTCGCGCTCGCCGAGCCCGGATCTGGTCCGCAGATCCCGCCGTTCAACGGCTACACCGGCGACGGCGACGTGACGGCCGACGTCGTGTACGTGAACTACGGGCTGATCGAGGACTACAAGACGCTCGATTCGCTGGGCATCAGCGTGAGCGGCAAAGTCGTGATGGCGCGCTACGGCCGCTCCTTCCGCGGCATCAAGGCGCGCGAAGCCCAGAAGCGCGGTGCCGTCGGCCTGATTGTGTACTCCGATCCCCAAGAGGACGGCTTCTTCCGCGGCGATGTGTATCCCAAGGGGCCGATGCGCAACGCGGACGGGATCCAGCGCGGCAGCATGATGAACGGCAACGGCGATCCTACCACGCCGAGTTGGGCGTCCGTCGACGGCGCTCGACGCGTGCCCGAGGATTCACTCGATATCCCGAAGATCCCCATCATCCCCATGAGCTACGGGAACGCCCGACGCTTCCTCGAGCCGATGGCGGGGCCGTCGGTGCCCCAGAGCTGGCAGGGCGGGTTGCCCTTCCGCTATCACGTCGGTCCCGGGCCGGCTCGCGCGCACATGCGCGTCAAGACCGAGCGGGGAGCGCGCGCCTTCCACCAGATCTGGAATACCGTCGGCATGATCCGCGGCTCGCGCTGGCCCGATGAATGGGTGGTGGTCGGCGGCCACCGCGACGCGTGGGGACCAGGCGCGCGCGACAACGTCAGCGGCTCCGTGTGCGTGCTCGAGACCGCGCGCGCCTTTGCGGCGTTGGCGCGCGACGGAGAGAAACCAGCCCGCACGGTTGTCTTCGCGACATGGGATGCGGAGGAGTGGGGCTTGATCGGCTCGACGGAGTGGGTCGAAGAGCTCGAGGATACGCTCCGCGCGCACGTCGTCGCCTACATCAACGAGGATGGCACGTTTTCCGGGCCGAACTTCGGCGGCGCGGGCTCGCCGTCGCTCAAGCCGCTGTTCCGCGCGGCAACGCGCGCGGTGCCCGATCCGGTCGGCCCCGGCACGGTGTACGACGTCTGGCTGAAGGCGCATAACGGCGACACGACCGCGCTGACCATGGGCAACCTGGGCGGCGGGTCCGACTTCTCCGGCTTCTATCATCATCTCGGGATTCCGTCGGGCGGCATCGGATTCGATGGGCCGGACGGCATCTATCACTCGATGTACGACTCGTACGACTGGATGACGCGGTTCGGGGACCCCGGATACAAGGCGCATCGCGCCGGCGCGCAGCTCGTGGCCGTGATCCTCGGCCGCCTCGCCAACAGCGATCTGCTGCCGCTCGACTACGCCGCGTTCGGCACGGAGATGAATGGGCTCGTGGCGCAGCTCGACTCCGGTATTTCGAAGAAGCAGTGGAAGGGCACGGTCAATACGCAGGCGCTCAAGGACGCGCTGGATCGTTTCACCGCGGTCGCCCGTGCGTTCAATACCGCTCGTGATTCGGCGCTGGCGCGCGCCGGTGGCGTGGATTCCGCGCGCGCGCAGCGCGTCAATCAGGCGCTCATGCTGGTCGAGCGCCGTCTCACGCGCCCCGATGGTCTGGTGAGCCGGCCGTGGTTCAAGAGCCTGCAGTTTGCGGCCGATCTCGATAATGGCTATGCCACGATGGCATTCCCGAGCGTGAATGAAGCGATTCGCTATGCGGACGCACAGGCGGCGAACAGGGAGCTGGTCGATCTCGTGAATCGGGTGGACCAGGCTCGCGCCGCGCTCGTGGAAGCGGCAGCGGCACTGCGCTAGATTGGAGTCATCATGGAAACGGGCGACCGCACGCGCATCGTGATCTATTACGCGATCTGGGCTACGATCTGCGCCGCGGTGGCGGGTCTCGCCGTCGCGCTGATCCACACCTGGTTCTTCAGCTACAATCCGGGCCGCTCCGCGGTGATCGAAACGCTGTTCAGCGGCGCCGTGGCCGCAGTGGGGATCGCGGCGGCGCAGGGAGCGTTGGCGCTCGTCACCGGCGGTTTGCTGAGCCGGTTCGGGCGCACACTGCAGTACACGCTGCTGCTCGGGTTGCTGATCGGCGTGTTCGATTTCGTGATGTACTTCCTCCAAATGGTGGTGCCGGCGACCGAGCTTGGGTGGATCCCCGATTTGGCCATCATCGTCGGAGTGACGGTGGCGATCACCGCAGGGGGATCGCGTCGCGCCACAGCGGCAGTGTGACCGACGAGCAGAAAGCGGCCATCGAGCAGCTCGAACGCCGAGTCGCGACGCTCGAAGACATGGTACGCCGTTTGACATTCGTCGCCACCACCGCAGAGCAGCTCCGCAGTCACCGTCCCACGACCGTTAAGCAACCGCCGCCCAGCTTCACCCTGGTCCCCGACAAACCCCGGGCCGGACCCAACGACCTCGAGCAGTGGTTCGGACAACGCGGGTTACTGGCGGTCGGCGTGGCGGCATTACTCATCGCCGCCGCGTTCTTCCTCAAGTACGCGTTCGATCGCGGCTGGATCTCACCGGTGCTGCGCTCGGCCGGCGCCGTCGCCGCCGGCATCGCCGTCGCCGCGTGGGGGCACGATCGGATCGGGCGTGGCATGCGCCGGTACGGGGCCGCCATGATCGGCGCGGGGGGCGGACTCGTGTACCTCGGCCTGTGGGCGGCCGCGGGACCGTACGCGCTCATGGAACGCCGTATCGGCATCCTGCTGTTGGCGCTGACCACGGTCGCGGTCACAACGCTCGCACTCCACCACGAGATCGAAGGCCTCGCTATCTGGGCGCTGTGTGGTGCGTACCTCGCGCCGCTGATCCTCGCCACCGCGCCCAATCCTCAAGGATTTCTCGCGTATCTCGAGGTGATCGGGCTCGGCACGGCAATCACCGCGTACGCGATGAACTGGCGAATGACCTTTAACCTCGCCCTGTTCGGATATCTGATCCTTGCCGGGGCCGGAGCCGGGGAGGCCATCGCCACACCGCTCGGAGCCTGGATGGTCGCAGCCGCGGCGCTCCTCGCGCTCCACGTCACGCTGCAGCGTTCGTGGCCCGAGGCGCGCCTAGGCGTCCTGCTTTGGGCGTGGGCGATTCTGGGCATCGGCCTCGCGAACCTGGTGGGATCGCAGAACGCGCGTTGGCTCGCGCTCGGTGTCGCGGCCGCGATCACGGGCCTGCTGTGGTGGCAGCAGTTCCAGCGCGACCCATTCAATGCAGAGACCGCCAAGGCGCTCGGACTGACCGACGCGCCCGCCGAACGGTTTCTGTTCGCCGTCAATCCGATCGCCTTCATGCTGCTGGTCAATGCGGCAGACCTTCGTGTCATCGACGGGTCATTTCAGGTCGTCCCAATGGCGCTCGCGGCGGCCTATCTGCCCGCCGGCTGGGTGCGCCGCAGTGCGTCGCACCTCATCACCGGCTTCGCGCTCGTGGCGCTGGCCATGGTCTTCCCATGGGAGGCCGCCAGCATCACCATCGGGTGGACTGCACTGGCGCTGCTCGCCCTGGTCACGGAGCGGGAAGCCGGGAGACCCGGTGGTCGCTACGCCGCTCTGGCGCTTGCGACTGCGGCCTGGGTGTGCCTCTTCTCGTTCGCGCTCTTTGAGCGAGGATACGGCCTGACGACGTCATCGTTGCTGGTCGATCCCTGGGCACTGGCGCTCTACGTCCTCGTCACTGGCACGGCCCTCGCCGCATACTGGTGGGGCACGACGGGACGATCCGCCGGGGTGATGTGGACACTCTGCGGCTCGGCGGTCTTCGGCGGCGGTTCGATCCAAATGCAGAACAACTTCGCTCGCCTGGCCCTACTCGCCGGCGATCTCGCGCTGAGCGTCTGGTGGCTGCTGTTTGCGGGTGGGCTCGTGTTCCTGGGCTTCCGCCTAAATCACAAGCTCATTCGCTCGATTGGGCTGGCGGTCGCGGCGCTTGCAGGCCTCAAAATTGTGCTCGTAGATCTCGCGAATCTGCAAGCGCTGTACAGAGTGGGATCGTTCTTTGCGTTGGCGATGATAGCGCTGGCGGTTGCCTATGCCTATAACCAAAAGGCAAGAGTCGGACAGCAACCCGTGCGATAGAAGACGCTGTGCTTAGAGTTTAGGCAGTGTTATGCCTTTCTGTGCTTGATACTTTCCCTTCTTATCCTTGTAACTGATCTCGCACTCATCACCTTCGTCTGCCGTGAAGAACAGTACCTGGGCTATCCCCTCGTTCGCATAGATTCTGGCCGGCAACGGTGTCGTATTCGAGATCTCCAGCGTGACAAATCCTTCCCACTCCGGCTCGAATGGCGTCACGTTGACGATGATGCCGCAGCGGGCGTAGGTGCTCTTGCCGACGCAAATCGTCAGACAGTTGCGGGGAATCCGGAAGTACTCGACCGAGCTCGCGAGCGCGAACGAGTTGGGCGGCACGATGCAGACGTCGCCCGTGAACTCGACGAATGACTTGGGATCGAAACGTTTCGGGTCAACGACGGCCGAGAGCGCGTTGGTGAAAATCTTGAACTCGGGCGCGACGCGCATGTCGTAGCCGTAAGATGAAACGCCGTAAGAAATCACGCCCTCGCGCACCTGCCGGTCCGCGAACGGCGCGATCATCCCGTGCTGTCGGGACATCTTGGTAATCCAGCGATCCGATTTGATGGACATGGGGGCGCAATGTAATGGTCAGCTTGACTTATGCAGAGCCTTAGTGAATTTTTTCACGAGCGCAGATGCAGCCCTACATCCCGTTCCTCATGTTGCTCGGACTGGCCATCGTCGCCGCGACGACGATGATCGTGGGATCGCATTTCCTCGGCCCACGCCGACCGACCGAGATCAAGGAGCGGCCCTACGAAAGCGGTATGCCGCCGCTCGGCGACGCGCGCGAGCGCTTCTCCGTCAAGTTCTATCTCGTCGCGGTGCTGTTCATTCTGTTCGATATCGAAACGGTCTTTCTAATCCCGTGGGCGGTCATCTTTATGGGGAATGGCACCGCGAGCACCGGCTTCCTCTTAGTGGAGATGCTCGTCTTCATCCTCGTGCTATTCGTGGGTTACATCTACGTGTGGAAGCGCGGGGCTTTCCAATGGGACTAAGAACATGGAACGGCGTCGAGCAAAGGCGTCAAGCAAAAGCGTCAAGCAACCCCGTCGACCATTCTGCTAGACGGTTTTGCTCGACGCTGTTGCTTGACGATTTTGAGGACACATGAAAAAAGTCGGGCAAGTCCAAAGCCAGAATTATTTGTTGGCCAAATTCCAGAATCTCGTCGACTGGGCCGTCAATTCGTCGCGCGCCAATTCGCTGTGGCCGATGCCGTTCGGCACCGCCTGCTGCGCCATCGAATTCATGGCGACCGCCGCCAGTCGCTTCGACTTCGCGCGCTTCGGGATGGAGCGGCAGGCGTTCTCGCCCCGCCAAGCGGACGTGCTGATCTGTGCCGGCCGCCTGCCGTTCAAGTTGGCCCCCGTGATCCGGCGCATCTACGATCAGATGCCGCAGCCCAAGTGGGTGATCTCGATGGGCGCGTGCGCGTCCACCGGCGGCGTGTTCGACAACTACGCGATGGTGCAGGGCATCGACACGATCGTCCCAGTGGACGTCTACGTGCCGGGGTGCCCGCCGCGACCGGAAGGCCTGCTCTACGGCATCCTGCTCTTGCACAAGAAGATCAAGGGTGAATCGCTGTTCGACGCCGTGCGGCGTCGCGACGAACAGCTGCTCGATGACAAAGGACTGCGGCTGGCGCCCGAAACGATCGACGAGATTTCCGAGCCGTTCGGCAACTCCGTTCACCAGTTTCGCTCTTCGTGACGTCGCCGGTTCCTGGGGCCCTTCGCACCGAAGTCGCGCGCGACGGCGAGACGATTGTGTTCCTCGCCAAGGAGCGTCTGCTCGAGGCGATGACCTGGCTCAAAGAAACGCCCGGCCAGGAATTCGATTATCTGGTGGACGTGACGGCGGTCGAATTTCGCGACCGGGAGCGCCCGCTCGAGGTCGTGTACTTTCTCCGTTCCCTGAAACGACGGGCCGATCTGCGGATCAAGGTCGAGCTCACGTCCTCCGACGAGCTGGCGGTGGATTCGGTCTGGGGGCTGTGGCACGGCGCCGATTGGTTGGAGCGGGAAGTCTTCGACATGTTCGGGATCACGTTCCGGGGCCATCCCGATTTGCGGCGCATCCTGATGTGGGAGACGTACGCCGAGGGCTACCCGCTGCGGAAGAGCTTCCCGCTGCGCGGCCGGTTCTCCCGTGCCGAGCAGGTACGCCAGGCGCTGAACGCCAACCCGGAAGCGCACTACTCGATGGAAGAGCTGTCGATCGCCGAAGCGGGCGGCGATCTGCCCGAGGACATGCGTGACCGGCTGCGACGCGGCGAGCGCGGCGTCATTCCCGAGCCCCCCCCACCCCCCCCACCCCCCCCGCCCACTCCATGAGCAAGCGGACGGTAGAGCTCGAGCTGGCGACGCCGGGCGTGGACGCCGCAGGGCGTCCGACGCGCGTGCCGCTGACCGCCGCGACCGAGCCGCCCGAGGATCTGGGCGAAGAGCACATGCTCGTCAACATCGGCCCGCAGCACCCCGCGACGCACGGCGTGCTGCGGCTGGTGGTGGAGCTCGACGGCGAGACCGTCGTGCGCTGCATCCCGCACCTCGGGTATTTGCACTCCGGGTTCGAGAAGCTCGGCGAGTACCGGCATTACAACCAGATCATCCCGCTCACCGACCGCACCGATTACCTGTCGCCGATGGCGAACAACGTCGGCTTTGCGCTGGCGGCGGAGAAGTTGATGGGGATCGAGATCACGCCGCGCTGCACCGTGCTGCGCGTCATCGCCTGCGAGATGAGCCGTATCATCTCACACATGGTGTGGCTCGGCACCACGTCGATCGATTTGGGCGCGTTCACGCCGTTCCTGTGGGCGTTCCAGGAGCGCGAGCGGATCTATGATCTCCAGGAGATGTGGACCGGGGCTCGGCTGACGACGAGTCTCACGCGCCTCGGCGGCCTGATGGCGGACATTCCCGACCGCTTCGTCGAGAAGCTGCGTGAGTTCACGCGCACCTTCCCGAAGACACTGGCCGAGATCGACCGCGTCCTCACGCGCAACGCCGTCTGGGCCGGCCGTACGCAGGGCGTCGGTGCCCTCACCGCAGCCGAGGCGATCAATCACTCGCTCTCCGGTCCAATGCTCCGCGCGAGTGGTGTGGCGTACGACATGCGCAAAGACAAGCCCTACCTGGGCTATGAGAGCTACGACTTCGACGTCGTGGTCGGAGAGCACGGCGACGTCTTCGACCGCTATCTGGTTCGCCTCGAGGAGTGCCACCAGTCGAACCGGATTCTGGAGCAAGCGCTCGAGCGCCTGCCGGACGGGCCGATCAACGTCGACGACCCGCGCGTCATTCTCCCGTCCAAGACGCGTGCGATGAGCGACATGGAAGCGATGATCTTCCATTTCAAGCAGGTCATGGAAGGCGTCAAAGCGCCGGTGGGCGAAGCCTATGTCGGGATCGAGAATCCCAAGGGCGAGCTCGGCAACTACGTCGTCTCCGACGGGACGGCGAAGCCGGTGCGCTGGCGCATCCGGCCGCCCTCCTTCATCAATCTGTCCGCGTTGCCCAGGATGGCCGAGGGCCATCTGCTGTCCGATTTGATCGCGATCAATGCGTCGGTGGACATCGTCATGGGCGAGGTCGATCGATGACGGTGCAGGAGGACTACCAACCCGTCTTCACCGGAAAAGTGCTGGAAGAGCTGCAGATCGTGCTCCAGCGTTATCCCAACAAGCAGGCCGCGCTGCTGCCCACGTTGTGGCTCGCGCAACGCGAGCACGGCTGGATTTCCGATCGGATCATGGCCGAGGTCGCTGAGGTGCTGGGGCTGACACCGGCGTACGTGAAGGGCGTCGTGACGTTCTACACGATGTATCACCAGCATCCCGTCGGGAAAAACTTCGTGCAGGTGTGCACGACGTCGCCGTGCAACATCTGCGGCGCCGAGGAGGTGCTGAAGGCGCTGCTGACGCAAACCGGTGCTGGGGATGCTGGGGCGACAAGCCCGGACGGCAAGTGGACGATTGTCGAAGTCGAATGCCTCGGTGCCTGTGGATTCGCGACCCCGATACTCGTGAATGACGACTTCCTGGAGAACGTCACGCCGGAGAAGGTTCCGGAGATCGTGAAGAAATACCGCTAATGGGCTTCCCTCATAAGTCGCATCCCAAAGAGACGGTCGTCCTCTCCCAGTATTTCGGAGACGCGGACGCACGCACATTGAAAGGCTGGACAAAGCGTGGTGGGTACGAGGCTTTGTCCCACGCTCTGAAGATGCAGCCGGTGGAGGTCGTGGAGGTTGTGAAAGAATCCGGCCTGCGGGGGCGGGGCGGGGCGGGGTTCCCGACGGGCCTCAAGTGGTCGTTCATGCCGAAGGAAAAAAAGCGTCCTCACTATCTGTGTGTAAATGCGGATGAATCAGAACCGGGGACGTTCAAGGACCGGGAGATCATGCGCTGGACGCCGCATGCGCTGCTCGAGGGCACGGCGATCGCCGCGCATGCGATTCGCGCCGAGGTGGCGTACATCTATATTCGCGGCGAGTTCACCGAGCCCTGGACGATCATGGAACGGGCGCTCGCCGAGGCGAATGCCGCCGGGGTCTTCGGCACCATCAAGATCCACCTGCATCGCGGCGCGGGCGCCTACATCTGCGGTGAAGAAACCGCGCTGATGAACTCGATCGAGGGCAAGCGCGGCAACCCGCGCATCAAGCCGCCGTTCCCGGCGGCGGCCGGCTTGTTCGGGCTGCCGACGACGATCAACAACGTCGAGACGCTCGCCGCCGTGCCGCACATCCTCAAGCGCGGCGCCGCCTGGTACAAGGGGCTTTGCCTGTCGAATCCCAAGAGCACCGGCACCAAGCTGTTCTCCGTCTGCGGGCACGTGCAGCGCCCCGGCAATTACGAAGTGACGATGGGTTTCCCGCTCAAGGATGTGCTCTACGACATGTGCGGCGGTCCACCGGCCGGGCGGACGCTCAAGGCGTGTATCCCCGGCGGCTCCTCGGTGCCGATCCTGACGCGCGAAGAGACCGAAGCCTGTCTCCTCGACTACGAGGGCGTCGTCGCGAGCGGCTCGATGCTCGGCTCGGGCGGGGTGATCGTGTTCGATGATTCGGCGGACATGGTCTATCAGATCATGCGGCTCGCCCGCTTCTACGCGCATGAGTCGTGCGCGCAATGCACGCAGTGCCGCGAGGGCACGGCGTGGGCGACCAAGATTCTGGAGCGGATCCTGGCGGGCCAGGGCAAGCCGACAGACCTCGACTTGCTGCTCGATCTCTCCGAGAACATGACGGGCAAGACGATCTGCGTGCTGTCGGATTCGTGCGCGGCACCGATCGTGAGCGGCATCAAGAAATTCAGAGGAGAGTTCGAAGCCTATCTCGCAGGCAAACGCCAACCCGTAATGGTGGGCTGAGGGCAGACGGCAGATGGCTGATGGGTTGATCAACCTGACGATCGACGACGCGCCCGTCAGCGTGCCGCCCGGCACGCTCGTCATCGAGGCGGCGAAGCAGGCGGGCGTGCTCGTGCCGCACTACTGCTATCACCCGGGGCTCCCCGTCGCCGGCGTGTGCCGCATGTGCCTCGTGGAGATCGAGAAGGCGCCGAAGCTGCAGATCGCCTGCGCCACGACGGTGACCGAGGGCATGGTCGTCAAGACGCAAAGCGCGCCCGCGAAAGACGCGCGCCAGGGCGTGCTCGAGTTCCTGCTCATCAACCATCCGCTCGACTGCCCCATCTGTGACCAGGCGGGCGAATGCGAGCTGCAGGATTTCGTCTTCCAGGAAGGCCGGGCACGCACCCGCTACGGTGAGTTCGCCAAGCGGTTCAATCCCGTCGAGGACTTTGGCCCTGACGTGTTGTACGTGCCCAACCGCTGCATTCTGTGCACGCGCTGCGTCCGCTTCATGGAGGACGTGGCGCAAGAGCCGGTGCTGAACGTCTCCGAGCGTGGCGACCGCGCCTTCATCGGCGTGCATCCCGAAGCGCGGCTCGATCATCCCTGGGCCGGGAACGTGGTCGATCTCTGTCCCGTCGGCTCGCTCTTGTCGAAGGACTTTCTGCACAAGGCGCGCGCCTGGGAGCTCGACAAGACGGCGTCGATCTGCACCGGCTGCTCGCAAGGATGCAACATCACGCTCGATACGCGCGATGAAGTCGTCGTGCGCGTGCGCCCGCGGCCCAATCTCGACATCAATCGCTACTTCATCTGCGATCATGGCCGCATGCACTATCGCTGGATGAACCGCGGCGACCGCATCGAAGCACCGCTGGTCCGCAAGGACGGGGCGCTGCATGCCACGGATTGGGACGAGGCATTCGCGCGCGTGCTCTCGATCCTGCGGGGCGCCTCAGGCAAGGCCGTCGCACTCGTATCGCCGGGAGCATCCAGTGAAGCGCTGGCGGCGGCCAAGCAGCTCCTCTCCGGGAGCGGCTTCAGCTGGACTGGCGCGTTCCAGGTCGTGATGGGCGAGGAAGCACCGCTCGCGGGCGTCCCGAATCTCGCGCTCCGCGCCGAGCGCGCGCCCAACGCGAAGGGCGCCGAGCGGCTCGGGTACACGCGCGACTATGCGCAGGCGCTCGCGGCCGCAAAGTCGGCAGCCGTTGTCCTCGTGCTCGATGAGCCCGACTGCGCCGTCGCAACGGATGGCGCGCTGATCTATGTCGGCACGGTCTTGGGCGAGGATGCCGCGTGCCGCCGTGCCGACGTGATCTTGCCCATCGCGAACGTCGCGGAAGAGGAAGGCACGTTCGTGAACCGCGATGGCCGCGAGCAGCGCTACTTCCAGGCGAAGCCCGCGCCAGGAATGGCGCAGCCGGCCGCGTGGGTACTCGAGCAGCTGGTCGCGGCGCTGGGATTGGCCAACGTCTCATGAGCTTCTTCCTGATAGCATCGGCGATCAAAGTGTTCGTGGTCTTCAACCTGATCATGGTTGGGGTCGCGCTGCTCACGCTGCTCGAACGGCGCGTCTGTGCCTGGATGCAGGATCGCCTCGGCCCGAACCGCGTCGGCCCCCAGGGGCTCCTCCAGCCGGCGGCCGATGGTTTGAAGAACTTCCTCAAAGAAGAGACGTCCCCGGCGATGGCGAACAAGGCGCTGTTCACGCTCGCGCCGATCGTGTCATTCGTCCCGGCGTTGCTGACCTTCGGCGTCATCCCGTTTGCGGCTCCGCTGCCGACCACGTGGGGCGTCGTCCCGATGGTCGTTGCCGATCTTCCTGTCGGATTCCTCTATATCCTCGCGATCAGCTCGCTGGGGGTGTACGGCATCGTGCTCGCCGGCTGGTCGTCGAACAACAAGTACGCGCTGCTCGGCGGGCTGCGGGCCTCGGCCCAGATGATCTCGTATGAGATCGCCCTCGGGATGAGCACCGTTGCGGTGCTGCTCCTCGCAGGCAACGTCACGCTGTCGCAGGTGATCGCCCAACAGCAGCTCGCGCATGCCTGGTTCATCGTCCCGCTGACGATCGCGTTTGTGATTTTCTTCATCAGCGCCTTCGCCGAGACGAACCGGTTGCCATTCGACCTTCCGGAAGCCGAGGGCGAGCTGATCGCCGGGTATCACACGGAGTACAGCGCGATGAAGTTCTCGATGTTCTACATCGCCGAGTACTCGAACATGGTGACGGCGTCCGCGCTGATGGCGACGCTGTTTTTCGGCGGCTGGGATATCCCGTTCACGACTTGGGACTCGACGGGTGATCCAAGCGTCTGGAAAACCCTGGCGACGCTCGTCGCCTTCGGTTTCAAGACGTTCGTCTTCCTCTTTACCTACATCTGGGTGCGCTGGACGCTGCCGCGCTTCCGCTACGACCAGCTCATGGCGCTCGGCTGGAAGGTCCTGCTGCCGCTCGCCCTGCTGTACATCACGTTGCTCGCCGTCGCCATCTGGTTCGTCCGCATCCGGCTCGGCTGGGATTACGGCACGCGCATGGCCTGGGTGCTGGGTGGACTCAATCTCGTGCTGCTGCTCGCGCTGGTCTGGTGGCTCGACCGCGGCCGGATCGTGTCCGGCTCGGTCCAAGCGGAGGCGGCCTGATGGCCATCGGGGTCAAGGTCATGAAGCGGCCCACGCAGCAGACGTCCTACCTGCGCGCCACCCTGAAAGGGATGGCGCTGACCTTCAGCCATCTGCTGCGTCCCAAAGTCACGATGCAATACCCCGAGGAGAAATCGTCCAAGGACTGGACGCTGTCGTCCCGGTGGCGGGGCACGCATCGCATGCTCACCGACGAGCAGGGCAGGGCCAAATGCGTGGCGTGCGGTCTCTGCCCGCAGATCTGTCCCGCGAACTGCATCAAGCTCGTGCCCGGCGAGGATGAAGAGGGCCACCGGTATCCGCTGATTTACGAGATCGACGAGTTCCGGTGCATCTTCTGCGGCTACTGCCAGGAAGTGTGTCCCGAGGAAGCGATCCACGTGGGCGTGCACTACGAGAACTCCGAGTATTCCCGCGACCGGTTTGTGTACGATCTCGAGCGGCTGACGGCGCAGACGCATCCCGTTTCGACGCTGTGGGATCCATCGGATCCCAAAGGGGAGTAGCCCCTGTGTCTCTTAGTCCCGTACCCTTTTTTTGGTTTTTCGGTGGCATCGCGATGGGGAGTGCCCTGCTGTGCATTACGCGCAAGAACGCCGTGGCCAGCGCGCTGTGGCTCGTCGTGACGCTGTTCGCGCTGGCCGCGCTGTTCGTGCTGCTCGACGCCCAGTTCATTGCGGCCATGCAGGTGCTGGTCTACGCCGGCGCGATCATGGTGCTGTTTCTCTTCGTGATCATGCTCCTGAATCTCGGGCGTCCGGGACCGACCGACATCAAAGGACCCGTGGGGCTGGGGATGGCCGTCCTGCTCGGCGGCGCGCTGCTGTTCCTGCTGCAGCCGCTCACGCAGCTGGCGTTGCCGACCGGGATCCAGCTGCCGGCCGGAACGATTCCCGCGCTGCAGCAACAGCAGGGCGTGGTGGGCTCGGTGGCGAATCCCTTGTTCACCGCCTATCTCATTCCCTTCGAGATCGCGAGCGTGTTGCTCCTGGCCGCGATCGTGGGCGCCGTTGTGCTGGCAAAGCGGAAGCTGTAGATGCTCCTCCGTCCCGCCCTCTTCATTTCCGCGGTGCTCTTCACGCTGGGCGTGGCCGGCGTGCTGTTCCGGCGCAACGCCATCGTGATCTTCATGTGCGTCGAGCTGATGCTCAACGCCGTCAACCTGACGTTCGTGGCGCTGGCACAGACTCTGGGAATGGGCGGGCAGGTGTTCGTGTTTTTCGTGATGGCGGTGGCAGCCGCTGAAGCGGCGGTCGGGCTCGCCATCATTCTCGCCGTGTTCCGCCACAAGCAGTCCGTCAGCCTGCAGAATATGAATCTCCTCAGGGACGGATGACCGGAACGGCCGTCGACCTGATCTGGCTCGCCCCCGCGCTCGCGCTGCTCGGCTTCGTGCTGAACGGAGTGCTGTCGCTCACGCGGCCGTGGGCGGGGGCCAAGACGCTCGTGTCTCTGATCGGCGTCGGCGTATTGGTCGGGGCGTTCATCGTTGCACTCGCGGTGTTCCGCGGATTTTTCGGACTCCACGCCGACGCCCCGGTCGTATTCCGCTATTGGTCGTGGATCCCGGTGGGGACGCTGCAGGTGGATGTCGCGCTGCAGGTCGATCAGCTCTCGACCGTCATGCTCCTGGTGGTGACCGGTGTGGGCTCGTTGATCCACCTGTTCAGCGTCGGCTACATGAGCGAGGACCCAGGGTACGCCCGCTACTTCGCGTATCTCAATCTCTTCGTGTTCTTCATGCTGGTCCTGGTGCTGGCCGCGAACTTCGCCGTGATGTTCGTCGGGTGGGAAGGCGTCGGACTGTGCAGTTACCTGCTGATCGGCTTCTGGTTCAACGACGCCGTGAACGCGAATGCGGGCCGCAAGGCGATCATCATGAACCGCATCGGCGACTTCGGGTTCATGGTCGCCATGTTCCTGATCTTCTGGTCCACGGGCTCACTCGATTTCGGCACCGTCTTCACGCGTGCCCCGACGGCGCTGGTCATGGGCGGTAGCGCCATCACCGCCATTACGCTGTTGCTGTTCCTCGGCTGCACGGGCAAATCGGCGCAGATCCCCCTGTACACGTGGTTGCCGGACGCGATGGCGGGGCCCACCCCCGTCTCCGCCCTGATCCATGCGGCCACCATGGTGACCGCGGGCGTGTATCTCGTGGCGCGCTGCAATCTCCTGTTCGCGATGGCGCCGCTGTCCAGCGCCATCGTCGCCGGCGTCGGCGCGCTCACGGCGTTGTTCGCGGCGACGATCGCGCTGAAGCAGTGGGACATTAAAAAAGTGCTGGCGTATTCCACGATCTCCCAGCTCGGCTACATGTTCCTCGCGGTAGGCACCGGGGCGATCAGCGCCGGCATCTTCCACCTCGCCACACACGCGTTCTTCAAGGCGCTGCTGTTCCTCGGCTCGGGCAGCGTGATCTACGCGATGCATCACGCCTATCACGCTACGCACTCGCACGAAGACGCGCAGGACATGCGCAACATGGGCGGATTGCGGCGCTCTATGCCGTGGACGACGGCTCTCATGTGGATCGCCACACTCGCAGTCGCCGGAATTCCGGTCCTCTCGGGCTTCTTCTCCAAGGACGAGATCCTCACCGCCGCGTTTGCCCGGGGCAGCACCCACCCGGAGTGGCTCGTGTTCTGGGGGTTCGGACTCCTCGCGGCGCTGCTCACGGCGTTCTACATGACGCGGTTGATGCTGTATACCTTCTCCGGCCCCAATCGCACCGGCGAAAACGAGCAGGCGCATCTCCATGAGGCCCCCTGGATCATGACGGGCCCGCTCGTCGTCCTCGCGGTACTGTCGGTGATCGGGGGACTGCTCAACGTGCCGGCGCTGTATCACGGTGGGGAGTGGCTGCATCACTGGCTCGAGCCCGTCGTCCAGCCGAGTGTCGCGTTGCTTCCCGAGGCCCACCTCACGAGCGCCACAGAGTGGATCCTGGTGGGCGTCGCCGTCGCCACCGCGACCATCGGCATGACAGGCGCCTGGCGGCTGCTCAAGCCGGAGCGGCTCGTGCCGGCGCGGAGCGCGCCCGAGGAGCGCGGCCTGGCCCGCCTGCTGCGCAACAAGTGGTACGTGGATGAGATCTACGATGCGCTGATCGTGCGGCCGGTCGTGTGGCTATCGCGGGAAGTGCTCTGGAAGCAGATCGACCAGCGCGTCGTGGACAGCGCGGGGGTCAACGGCGCCGCGCGCGGCGCTCGGGCGCTCGGCTGGGCGAATCGCTGGCTCCAGAGCGGACAGGTCGGCACGTACGTCGCCGTCTTCGTCGTCGGGGTGCTGCTCGTCCTCTGGCGGGCGATCAGCTGATGTACGAGCGCTGGGTGCTCACGGCGTTGCTCGCCTGGCCGCTGGTCGCCGGGGTTGTGGTGCTGCTCCTGCCCGCCCGGCTCGCGAAATACGTCGCCCTGGCCGCCAGTCTCGTCGAGTTCGCGATCTCGGTACCGCTGTGGTGGACCTTCGTGCCCGCCGGCGGGATGCAGTTCCTGGTCGATCGCGCCTGGATCCCCGCCTGGGGCATTCACTTCACGGTCGGCGTGGACGGGATCTCGCTGTTCCTCGTGCTCCTCACGACTTTCCTTATGCCGCTCTCGATTCTCGGGAGCTGGAGCTACATCACCACGCGCGAAGCCGGGTTTTATGCGATGCTCCTCGTGCTGACAACGGGGATGATCGGCGTCTTCGTCGCGCTCGATCTCTTCTTCTTCTATGTGATGTGGGAAGTGATGCTGATCCCGATGTATTTCATCATCGGCGTGTGGGGCGGCGACAACCGGCTGTACGCGGCGATCAAGTTCTTCGTCTATACGTTCTTCGGATCGCTGCTCATGCTGGTGGCGATCCTCGTGCTGTACCTGCACGCGGGCCGTGCGACCGGGATTTACTCGTTCAGCTATGCGCATCTCCTGAGCAACGCGAAGGATCTGGGACCCGTGGCGTGGTGGCTGTTCGGCGCGTTCTTCCTGGCGTTCGCCATCAAGGTGCCGATGTTCCCGCTGCACACCTGGCTGCCCGACGCGCACGTCGAGGCGCCCACGGCGGGATCGGTGATCCTCGCGGGCATCCTCCTCAAGATGGGGACCTACGGGTTCCTGCGGTTCGCGCTGCCGTTCTTCCCCGCGGTCGCGCTCAATCAGAGCGTGCAGCTCGGCATCGTCATCCTGTCGCTGATCGGGATCATCTACGGCGGCCTGGTGGCGATGGTACAGCCCGACTTCAAGAAACTCATCGCGTACTCGTCCGTCGCGCACCTCGGCTTCGTGATGCTCGGCATCTGGGCCCTGACACTGCAGAGCGTGCAGGGCGCGCTGCTCATCATGATCAATCACGGCATTTCGACCGGCGCGCTGTTCTTCCTGGTCGGCATGATGTACGAACGGCGGCACAGCCGGCTGATCGAAGCGTACGGCGGGATCGCCCGGGTGGTGCCGCTGTTTGCGGCGATTCTCACGATCGTATCGCTCTCGTCGATCGCGCTGCCCGGCACGAATGGGTTCGTCGGGGAATTCCTGGTGCTGCTGGGATCGTTCCGCACTTATCCCATCGCGACTGCCGTCGCGACGACTGGCGTGATCGTCGCCGCCGCGTACCTGCTGACCGCACTGCAGCGCGTCATCTACAATCCGCTCGCGCATCCGGAGAACGAGGCGCTCACCGATCTGACGCCACGCGAGATCGCGGTGCTGGTGCCGCTGCTCGTGTGCATTCTCTGGGTCGGCATCTATCCGAAGCCGTTCCTGCAGCGCATGGAGCCCGCCGCGCGGGCGCTGATCGAGCAGTTGCGGCCGAGCGCCGCGGCGACCGCGGGTCAACCGTGAGACTCGACCCCTCGGTCTATCCCGATCTGCTGCTGTCGCTCCTCCCGGAGCTCGTGTTGACCGGGTGGGCGCTGGTGCTGTTGCTGTTCGTCGCGTGGCGCCACAAGACCGTGCGTGACCTGCGGATTGCCGGCTGGCTGACGCTGCTGGCGTTGGTCTCGACCGCCGTGGCCACGTGGTGGCTGTGGTGGAATCGCGCCGGCATGCAGGGGTTCGTGACGATGGTCGCGGCAGACGACTTCCGCTGGGTCGCCGACTGGGTGTTCCTGGGCGCCGCCGGGCTCACGGTGCTGATTTCGTTCGCGTACCTGGAGCGCGAGCAGCTGCTGGCGCCGGAGTATTACGTCCTCCTGATCTTCGGCACACTCGGCATGATGGTGATGGCCGCGGGCGCCGACTTGATGGTGATTTTCCTCGGGCTCGAGCTGATGTCGGTCGCGGTGTACGTACTCGCCGGCTTCGACCGGCGTCGCGCCCGTTCCGCTGAAGCAGCCCTGAAGTATTTCCTGCTGGGAGCGTTCGCATCCGGGTTCCTGTTGTACGGCATCGCGCTCGTGTATGGCGCGACCGGCACGACGAATCTCGGCCTGGTTGGCGGGCAGGTGAGCATCATGGGCAAACCGAGTGTCATGCTCCTCGCGGGGTTGGCCCTGCTGATCGTGGGCTTCGGATTCAAGGTCGCGGCTGTGCCGTTCCACATGTGGGCCCCGGACGTTTACGATGGCGCCCCCACACCCGTGACCGCCTTCATGGCGACCGGCGTGAAGGCGGCGGCATTCGCGGCGTTGTTTCGCATCATGAATCAGGCGTTCGGCGGCGTGGCCGCGTGGCACGATATCCTGTGGTGGCTCGCGGTGGTGACGATGATCGGCGGCAATCTCTTCGCCCTCAGCCAGCGGTCGCTCAAGCGGATGTTGGCCTACTCGTCGGTGGCGCACGCCGGTTATCTGCTCGTCGCCCTCACCGCGGGGGGCGCGGCCGGCACGAGTGCGTTCCTCGTGTACGTGATCGCGTACACGTTGATGTCGCTCGGCGCATTCGCCGTGCTGTCGGCCAAGGGCAGGGCGGGCGAGAGCGACGTTCTGATCGACGACCTCGCGGGACTCGCGAGCCGGTGTCCCTGGCTCGCCTTCGCACTCGCAGTGTGCATGCTCTCGTTGCTGGGTTTTCCCGGAACAGCCGGATTCATCGGCAAGTGGTACATCCTGATCGCCGCGACCAGCGCCGGTCAGAATACGTTGGCGGCCATTCTCGTGCTGACCAGCGTGGTATCGGCGGGGTACTATCTTCCCGTTATCATGGCGATGTACATGAAGCCGGAGCCGATCGCGGCCGCGCACGTCGATGTGCAGCTCGACCGCTGGGGACGGAGCGCCGTCGCCGTGGTTGTCGTTGGCCTGCTGCTCTTCGGCGTCTGGCCCAACCGCCTGTTCGAGCTCGCGCGATCCGCCGTAGAGAGCGTGCAACCCACGGCGACGACCGCCATAACCCCACCCTAAAGGGTGGGCTCGGCAGACACTGTCCTTAAGGACAGCGAGTGCCGAGCGCACCCTTCAGGGGTGTGAAAGGGACCCGTGAAGCTTCCCGCCACCATCTTCCGCCAGTACGACATCCGCGGCCTCGTGGACGAGCAGCTCACGCCCGAGACCGCCCGCGCCGTGGGTCAGGCGTACACGACATTCGCGTGGCAGCGCCTCGGTAAGGCGCCGCGCGTCGCCGTCGGGCGCGACAACCGCCCCTCCGGCAGCAGGCTCGCCCACGGCATACGCGAAGGCATCGCCGCGGCAGGCGGCGCCGCCGTCGACGTCGGCGAGCTGCCGACGCCCGCACTCTACTTCGCAACCAAGACGCTGCCGGTGGATGGCGGCATTCAAGTGACGGGCTCGCATAATCCGCCCGAGTTCAACGGCTTCAAGATGGTGCTGGCCCATGACGCCGTGTTCGGCGACGACATCCAGGTGCTGTACAAGCTCATCAACGACGGCAAGCTCGTGACCAAGGCCGGAGGCAGCAGCACCACGCACCACGCACTACTCACGGCATATAAAGACGCCATCGTCAAGCGCAATGCGCCGCTCGCCCGCCGCGTCAAGGTTGTGGTCGACTGCGGCAACGGCGTCACGAGTCTCGTGGCCGTCGAGACGTTGCGGGAGCTGGGCGCGGAGGTCGTCGCCTTGTTCGCCGAGTCCGATGGGACGTTCCCGCATCACCATCCTGACCCCACGGTGCTCGAAAACCTCCACGATCTGCAAGCCGCGGTAAAACACGAGAAGGCGGAGCTGGGGATCGCGTTCGACGGCGACGGCGACCGCATCGGTGCGGTGGATGAGCGTGGCGAACCCGTGCTCGGCGACCAGCTGCTCGTGCTGTTCGGGCGCGATCTGGTGCACCGCATGGGCAAGGGGAAACCCGTGATCTTCGACGTGAAGTGCTCCGAGGTCCTGCCGCAGATGCTCAAGAAGGCTGGCCTCGAGCCGGTCATGTGGAAGACGGGCCACTCGTTCATCAAACAGAAGATGAAAGAGATCGGTGCACCGCTCGCGGGCGAAATGAGCGGCCACATGTTTTTCGGCGGCGACTGGTATGGATTCGACGACGCGCTGTTCGCCGCGGCCCGGCTGCTGGCGTACGTCGCGCGGGAAGGCGGGCCGCTGTCGCGCCTCCTCGCCGACCTGCCGAAGACCTACGCGACGCCGGAACTGCGGGTCGATTGTCCCGATGAGCAGAAGTTCGACGTCGTGGAGCAGGCGGCGGAGGAGTTCGCCGCGAAGTACCCGGTGTCGACGCTCGACGGCGTGCGCATCACCTTCCCGGAGGGGTGGGGACTGCTGCGCGCCTCGAATACACAGCCCGTGCTGGTGATGCGGTTCGAAGCGACAAGCCCGAAGGCGCTCGACGCGTATCGCGCCGAGGTCGAGGGCTGGCTGACGGCGCGTGGCGTGACTGCGTGACTCGCGCGAACCGGCGCAGGCTGTATGTGATCGGCGCCGGTCTGCTGGTGGCTGCGTTGGTCGGCGGCCGCTGGCTGGCGGTGGAGACGGCGGAACGCGCGTGGGACCGCACCTTTGCGGGGGGCGAGGCTTTGATTGCCGCCCGCGCGCTCGCCCGCCTGCTGCAGGTTCTCGTCCTCGCCGTGGCGCTTGCCTGGATCACCGGCAATCTGCTGATCGTCTATCGGGCGATCGGCTCCGTGCAGATGCCGCGCCGGCTTGGCGATCTCGAGATCGTCGAAGCGGTCCCGCGGCGCACGCTGCTCGCGGCCACCGTCCTGCTCGGCATCATCCTTGGCACGCTGCTGTCGCTGGGCACGGGCGACTGGTGGCGTCACGCCGTCCTGGCCGCGTCACCACCGCATTTCGGCGTCTCGGACTCGACCAAGCTCGCGTACGACGCCGGCTATTACGTCGGCGTCCTTCCGTGGCTGGCCGTGCTCCAGAACCGCGCGCTCCTGCTCGTCGTGGGCGCGCTGGGCATTGTGGCGCTGCTCTACGGAGTGATCGGATCCCTGCGCATTCGTCGGGGTCGAATTCGCGCCAGCGACTACGCCCGCGTCCACCTTGGCGTGCTGTTCGCGTGTCTCGCGCTCGTGATCGCCTGGGGCGCGGCGCTCGATCCGTCGGAAATCGTGGGCGGCTTGCACGGGACCGTGGATCAAGTCGCCCTCACCGTGCGCATACCGGGAGCCGCGGTCGTGGCCGCGGTAGCGATCGTGACGGCCGTGATCTCGCTCGCCTGGGCATGGCGGGACCGGCCCACGCTGATTCTCGCCAGCTGGGCAGCGCTGCTTGTCTCCCTCACCGGCGGCTATTTCGTGATTCCGGGTGTGGTGCGCGCGTCCGCGGGCGGAGGACCGGAGAGCGCCGAGCTGATACGGCGCCGCGCGGCGCTCGAGCGCGTCGCCTTCGGACTCGTGGACGTGGACTCCAGCGCGCCACCGGCGTTCGCATCGGGCGAGGCCGCGGTGCGGACGATCCCGCTCTGGGATCCCGCCTATGTCGGCGCTGCCCTCGGCGCCCCGCCACACGCGGTCGCGCTCCGCGCTGCGCGGGCCGAGGACCTCGGGGCAGGGGCCACGTGGATGATCGCCCCCACCAACGCACCGGGCCCGGTCCGCCTGGCGCGGGAAACGGACAGCGGCCTCACCGTCACATCGTTGCCGTCCGGCAATGCCGCGCTCCTGTTTGGTCCCGGGTTTCCCGGACCTGTCGTCATGCCCGCAGACAGCGCGCCGCACGCCGGCTCTGGCGCTGTGCGCCTCATCGGCGCGTTGCGTCGCTTCGCGATTGCTTGGACGATTCAGTCGTGGGGATTGGCCCGCGGCGAGTCAAACGGCAGGGTGCTGCTGTGGCGGCGCGACGTCATCGAGAGATTGCAGCGGCTCGCCCCGTTCGCGCGTTTCGGCGCTCCGGCACCGGCCCTGCGCAGCGGCGCACTGTGGTGGGTGAGCTGGGGCTACGTGTCACACGATGCGTTCCCGCTGGTTCGGCCGCTCCCGTGGCGCGACGATGAGGTGCGCTTTCTTCACCCCGGTCTCGTCGGCGCGGTGCGCGTGGCCACCGGCGAGACCCATCTCTGGCTCGCGCCGGGCTACGATTCGCTCACTGCCACCTGGGCGCGGCGCTTCGAGCCGCTCATCGAGCCCGCGGACCGGCTCCCGGCGGATCTCCGCGCACAGCTCGCTTACCCGCTCGAGGCGTTCAGGATAGCCGTTGCCGAGCTGCTGCGCGTCAGCGCCGACTCCGCCGTTCAGGCCGGATGGATGATGCGCCCGCGAGAACCCTATCAGCTTAGCGTGCCGGGTGCCGGTGTCTGGACTGCCGTTGCTCTCGAGTCAGGGTTTCTTACGCCGAAGCGGTTTGTAGGCCTGTGCGCGGCTACGATCATGCCCCCCCCCCGTGGTCCCGCGCTCCATCTCTGGCGCCCATCGCCCGCCGAGCCGCCGCCCGAGCGCCTGCCGGGCGAGCTGGTCGGCTCGGCGTTGCTGCGGCCGGGCCAACTGCGGGTCTGGTCGACCGGAAGCTCCATCATCACCGTTCAAGCGCAGATCTTCGACCCCGTCGACGTGCATACACCGCCGGCTCCTCGCGTCGCGGAGGTCTACGTCACGTTGGATGGACGCGCCGGACACGCTCTGACGGCGCGCGCCGCGCTCCTAGGCGGTGAACAGATCGTCACCGATACGACGCTCGCGGCGCGCTGGGAACGGGCGCGCCGGCTCGCCGTTCGGGCCGATTCCGCGCTTGGCGTAGGCAACCTGGAGCTGTTCGGACAACTGTGGCGGGACCTCATCGGTGAACTTGCTCCGGCACACCGGCCCCGCTAGGTTGCGCCGCCGTGACGGCCCCTGGAACGATTGTCATCGCCCTCGGAGGAAACGCCGTCGCTCCCCCTGGTGAGCGGCCGACGATCAGCAATCAGTTCCGTCATACGCGCGCGAGTCTCGTCCCCATCGTGGACCTCGCAGCGGCGGGGTGGCACATCGTCCTCGTCCATGGGAACGGGCCGCAGGTCGGCGACGAGCTGGCGCGCAACGAAATCGCCGCCGATCAGGTCGAGCCACTGCCGCTGGGGGTGCTGGTCGCGGGGACGGCCGGCTGGATGGGCTATATGATCCAGCAGTCGCTGCAGAACGCGCTCGCGCGTGCGGGAGTGCAGCGCTCCGTCGTCACGCTGATCACCCAAACGCTGTGTCGGACCGACGATCCCGATTTGCGTACGCCATCGAAGCCGGTCGGGCACGTCCTCGATCCGGTGCGGCAGGCGCGGCTGGCGGCGCGCGGGATTCCGGTCCGCGATGGGCGCCGCCTCGCGCCGAGTCCCAGGCCGGCGGGGATTGTCGAGCGGCAAACGGTGCGCGATTTGGCGGCCGCCGGGCACATCGTGATTGCGGGTGGTGGCGGAGGGCCGCCGGTCTACGAGGACCCCAAGCTGGGTCTCGAGGGCATCGACGCGGTCGCCGACAAGGACCGCGTCGCGGCGATCCTCGGCCGGGACATCGGGGCGCACGTATTGTTGATCCTGACCAACGTGAACGCGGTGTACCGCGGCTACGGCACACCGCGCCAGGAGGCGATCCGACGGCTGACGTTGGCGCAGGCGGAGCACCTGCTGGCCGGCAAGGAGCTCGGCACGGGCAGCATGCGCCCCAAGGTCGAGGCCGCCGCCGAGTTTGTGCGTACCGGCGGCGAGCGCGCCATCATCGCCGAGCTGGCCGACGGGCTCGCCGCGCTCCGCGGCGAAGCCGGAACGACGATCGCGAAGGAGCACGCGTGAATCTGCACGAGTACCAGGCGCGGGACATTCTGCGGCGGCATGGTATCCCCGTGCCGCCGGGCGAAGTCGCGAGCACACCCGCGGAGGCGCGGGCGATCGCAGAACGCCTTGGCGGGAAGGTGGTCGTCAAGGCGCAGGTCCACGCGGGCGGCCGCGGTAAGGCGGGCGGCGTGAGGCTGGCGGACGGCGCCGACGCCGCCAAGGCGGCGGCGTCCGCCATCCTCGGCATGACGATCAAGGGTTTGAGTGTGCAGAAGGTCCTCGTCGCGGCGGCGGCGGAGATTGCCTCCGAGAGCTACGTCGGGATTATCGTGGATCGCGCCTCGCAGCGGCCCGTCCTGATAGTGAGTTCCGCCGGCGGCATCGATATCGAGGAAGTGGCCGCCAAGACGCCGGAAAAGATCCATCGGCTCGCGGTCGACCCGCGGTACGGACTGCTCCCGCATCAGGCACTGACGCTCGGTTTTGCGCTCTACAAGGACGTGAAACAGGCGCGCGCCGCCGCCGACATCATGCAGAGGCTGTACACCGCGGTCTATGCGGTCGGTGCGTCACTCGCGGAGATCAACCCGCTCGTGACGACCCCGGATGGGAGCGTCCAGGCACTCGACGCCAAGATCGGGATCGACGACAACGAGCTGGAGCGCCGGCCGGACATCGCGGCGTTACGTGACCTCTCGGCCGAGGCGCCTGCGGAAGTCGCCGCGCGAGAAGCGGGGCTGACGTTCATCAAGCTCGATGGCTTCGTAGGCTGTTGCGTGAATGGGGCGGGGCTGGCGATGGCCACGATGGATCTCGTGAAGTACTACGGCGGCGAGCCCGCGAACTTCCTCGACATCGGTGGCAGCTCCAATCCGCAGAAGGTGGTGTCAGCGCTGCGCATCATCACCGCTGATCCTAACGTCAAAGCGATCCTCTTCAATATTTTCGGCGGCATCACGCGCGGCGATGACGTGGCGAACGGGATCGCGCAGGCGACGCAACAGTTTCCACTCAAGGTCCCGATCGTGATCCGCCTGACGGGCACGAATGAGCGTGAGGGCATTGCGATTCTCGAGCGGGCCGGGTTCACGGCCGTCACAGACATGGACGAAGCCGTGCGGCAGGCCGTGGCGAAAGCGAGGGGGAAGGGCGCGTGAGCATCTTCATCGATCGATCGACGCGCCTCGTGGTGCAGGGAATCACCGGCCGCGACGGGTCGTTTCACACCAAGCAGATGATCGACTACGGCACGAAGGTCGTGGCCGGCGTAACCCCCGGGAAAGGCGGCCAGCGGGTCGAGGACACCGTCCCCGTGTTCAACACCGTCGCCGAGGCCGTGCACGAAACGCAGGCCAATACGGCGGTCATCTACGTTCCCGCGGCGGTCGCGGCCTCCGCGATCTTCGAAGCGGCCGATTCCGGCATCGCCTTGATCATCTGCATCACCGAGGGGATTCCCGTGTTGGACATGACACGCGTCTTGCCCTACGTCCACGAGCGCGGCACGCGCCTGGTCGGACCGAACTGCCCGGGACTGATCTCGCCCGGCAAGAGCAAGGTGGGGATCATCCCCGGCAACATCTGCAACCCTGGAAAGATCGGGGTGGTATCCCGCAGCGGCACGCTGACGTACGAGATCATTCATCAGCTCTCCACGAACGGGCTCGGCCAGTCCACGTGCGTGGGGATCGGCGGTGATCCGCTGATCGGTACGAACTTCATCCACTGCCTCGCGGCGTTCGAGGCCGACGCCGAGACCACCGCGATCGTGATGATCGGCGAGATCGGCGGCACGGACGAGCAGCAGGCGGCTGAATTCGTGCGAGACAATGTCAAAAAGCCGGTGATTGGATTCATCGCCGGTCAGACTGCGCCCCCGGGCCGCCGTATGGGACACGCCGGGGCGATCATTTCCGGTGCATCGGGCACGGCCGCGGACAAGATGGCCGCGCTCGCGCAAGCGGGCATCAGCGTCATGAAGCGTCCGGCAGACGTCGTCCCGCTGCTCAAAGAACGGTTGTGAATTGCGGTCACCTGACACCAGACACCTGACACCTACCAGAGCACTCATGCTTACGTTAGCGATCATAAAGCCCGACGCCGTGGCGGCCAGACACACCGGCAAGATCATCGCGCATCTGGAGGCGGAGGGCTTTCAGATCCGCGAGGCGCAGATGGTGGTCCTGACGCAAGCACGGGCGGAAGCGTTTTACGACGTGCATCGTGAGCGCGCCTTTTTCCGCCCGCTGGTCGAGTTCATGACATCCGGGCCCGTGTTGGCGCTGGCGCTCGAGCGTGACAACGCCGTGACGCACCTGCGCAACGTCATTGGCGCGACCGATCCAGCCCAAGCCGAGGCGGGCACGATCCGGCGACTCTACGCCCAGTCGAAGGAACGGAACGCCATTCACGCGTCCGACTCGCCGGAAAACGCCGCACGAGAGGTGGCTTTTTTCTTTCGTCGCGACGTTAGGTGACATGCCGTTGACGCAAGTGCCACAAGGGTTTAGCTTCGCTCCACCATGTTGCGAGTCGATTTGCGGGAGTTGGCCCAGGGCCGGGCCGTGGAGACCCGGGGCGAGCTCAAGCAGAATGACCCGGCGTTTGAGGGGACGGATCTCAGCCTCAGGGAACCGGTGTCCGTGGCCGGGCGCTTGCAGTCGATTGGCGAGGGACGGTTCTATTGGCAGGGAACGGCGCGCACGGTCCTCCAGGGGGAGTGCCGGCGCTGCCTGACCGCCGTGGCCGTGCCGCTCAACTTGGAAATCGGGGCGCTTTTCACCCAGGACTCGGACGCGCTGGATGACCCTGATGCCTATGCCGTGTCCCCGGAGGCGACCGAAATCGACGTCACACCGGCGGTCCGCGAGGAGCTCGTGCTCGCGGCCCCGCGGTACGTGGTGTGCCGTGACGACTGCAAGGGATTGTGCCCGCAGTGCGGCAAGGACCGCAACTCCGGTCTCTGCGATTGTGCGCCAGCCACCGACATGCGTTGGCAGCCGTTGAAAGCCCTGAAGGACAAGCTTCGCTCTTAAACCCAAGGACGAGTGCATGGCCGTACCCAAGCGCAGGACCTCAAAGCGCAAGAAGCGCGCGCGACGCACGCACTACAAGGCGGTGCGTCCCACGCTGCAGCCCTGCCCGCGCTGCGGTGACATGAAACAACCCCATCGCGTTTGCCCGACGTGCGGATATTACAACGGCGAACAGCGAGTGACCGTCGAGGACTGATGATCCGCATCGCGTTGGACGCGATGGGCAGTGACAACGCCCCGCAGGTGGAAGTCGAGGGCGCGGCGCAGGCGCTCAAGGAGCTGCCTGCCGAGTTTCAGATCCAGCTGGTCGGACGCAAGGCAGACATCGAGGCCGCGCTCGGCCGCATCAGCGGCGCCGAACGGTCGCGCATCGAGATCGTCGATGCGCCCGAAGTCGTGGGGATGGGTGACAAGCCCCTCGCGGCGATCCGCGGCAAGCCCCGCTCCTCGATCGCCGTCGGGCTCGGGCTCCAGAAAAAAGGCAAGTCGGACGCCTTCATCTCGGCCGGCAACACCGGGGCGGTGATGGCGGCGAGCACCCTGCTGCTGCGCCTGCACCCCGGCGTGCAGCGGGCGGCGATCGGCGCGCTGTTTCCGAGCGCGGGCGAGCCGGTCCTCGTCGTGGACGCCGGCGCCAACGTCGACTGTGACGCGCGCGAGCTCGTGGGGTTCGCGCATCTCGGCTCCGTGTACGCCCGCGATGTGCTGGGCCGCACAAATCCCACCGTCGGCCTGCTGAACATCGGCGAGGAAGACGAGAAGGGAAACGCCGTCGTCAAAGAAGCCCACCAGCTCCTCAAGCAGACCCCCGGCATCCACTACATCGGCAACATCGAAGGCCGCGAGATCCCCGTCGGCGAGGCCCGCGGGCAACGACTCGACGTCGTGGCGTGTGACGGCTTCGTCGGGAACGTCGTCCTCAAGTTCTACGAATCGGCCGGACGCGTCTTCGTATCGCTCATCAAGCGCGAAGCACCGGATGTGCTGCAGCGGCCCGAGATGGCGAACGTGCTCAGTGTGCTCGATTACGCGACGTATGGCGGTGCGCCGTTGCTCGGCGTGCAGGGCGTCGTGATCATTTGTCATGGCGCGTCGCCCGCGAGGGCAATCAAGAACGCCATCCGTGTGGCCGTGCAGGCAGTCCAAAGCCATCTCTCCGACGACATTGCGGCGGAGTTCGCCGAGGGGAAGATACCCGCGTGAAACGTCCCTTTGCGGAACTGTGGGGCACCGGCAGCTACGCGCCGCCGCGCGTGATGACGAACGACGAGTTCTCGAAGATCCTCGACACATCGGATCAGTGGATTCAGGAGCGCACCGGCATCCGCGAGCGGCGCGTGTCGAGCAAGGACGAGACGAACGCCTGCATGGGCAAGGCGGCGGCGCTGCAGGTACTCGAGGAAACGGGTCTGACGCCGCTCGATATCGATGCGATCGTCTACGCGACGGCCTCCCCGGACCGGCTGCTGCCCTCGCAGGCCTGCGATCTCCAGGCGATCCTGGGTGCCAAGAACGCCGCGGCGTTCGATGTCGGCGCGGCCTGCTCGGGGTTCGTCTTCGCGCTCAGCACGGCCGAAGGCATCATCGCCGCCGAGCAGGCGGAGCACGTGCTGGTGATCGCCGCCGAAAAGCTCACCAGTATCATGGATTGGAGCGACCGCACCACCGCGGTGTTGTTCGGCGACGGCGCCGGCGCGACGATCGTCCGCAGGAGCACGAACGGACGCGGGATTCTGTCGGTCTATCTCAAGACGGACGGCACGCTCGCCGAGCTGCTGTACCGGCCCGGAGGCGGCGCGACGCATCCACCGAGTGAAGAGCTCCTCAAGGATCACAGCTACTACATCAAGATGGCGGGCCGGGAGGTTTTCAAGGCCGCCGTGCTCTCGATGGCGGATGCCTGCGATCACGCGCTGGAGCGCGCCGGCCGCAGCGCCGCCGACATCGATCTGCTCATTCCGCACCAAGCCAACATCCGCATCATCGAAGCCACCGCCAAGCACGCCGGCGTCCCGATGGACAAGGTCTATGTGAACGTCGATCGCTTCGGGAACACGTCCGCCGCGTCCATCGCGATCGCGCTCGACGAAGCCGTCAAGACCGGCCGGCTGAAGCCCGGCATGGTCGTGATGCTGTGCGCGTTCGGCGCCGGCTTCACCTGGGGCAGCATGGTCGTGCGGTGGTAAGCACGATCTGGCTCTGCCCGGGGCAGGGCGCGCAAAAAGTCGGCATGGGAAAAGATCTGGCGGAACGGTTTCCGGCGGCGCGCGCCGTCTTCGACGCGATCGATGACGCCCTCGGCGTCGCGTTGTCGCGGCTGATGTTCGAAGGCCCCGAAGCGGAGCTCACCGCGACGCAGAACACGCAGCCCGCGATTCTCGCCCACAGCGCCGCCGTGTTCGCCGTGGTCGGCACGAACGTCGGTGACGCGGTCGCGGCCGCGGGGCATTCGCTCGGCGAGTACTCGGCGTACGTCACGGCCGCCGCACTGGACGCTCCCGACGCCGCCAAGCTCGTGCGGCGGCGCGGTGAGCTGATGCAGAAGGCGGGGGAGGAGCGGCCCGGAACGATGGCCGCGGTGCTCGGCCTGGCGACGAAGGACGTCGAGGCGGCGTGCGACGAAGCGTCGCAGCAGGCGAGCGTCGCCGTCGCCGCCAACATCAACGCCCCCGACCAGACGGTGATCTCGGGCGATCCAGATGCGGTCTCCCGCGCCGGCGAGGCGTGCAAGAAGCGCGGCGCCAAGCGCGTCATCCCGCTCAAGGTGAGCGGCGCGTTTCACTCCCCGCTGATGGGCCCGGCAAAAAACCACTTGCAGCTCGCGCTCGAGCGCGCGGAATTCCGCGATCCGGCGTTTCCGGTGGTCGCGAATGCGACCGCCGAGGCCGTCAAGCAAGCCGGTCGCGCGCGACGTCTCCTTGCCGATCAACTCACCGCGGCGGTACGCTGGGTAGAATGCATGCAGCACGCAGCGCGCATCGGAGGCGACGGCGCGCGCTTTGTGGAAATCGGCCCGGGCGCCGTGCTCGCGGGCCTCTTGAAGCGAATCGTACCCGAAGCGAACGTGGTGAGCCTTGGCACGGCGGATGAGGTGACCAAGTTCATGGAAGCAGCATAGCCATATGACCGTGACTCGACGGGCAGCCATAGACCCCGCGCTGCAGAGCGGGACTCGGATATCGCTGGACCTGACGGGAAGGGTTGCACTGGTCACCGGCGGGACGCGCGGCATTGGACACGACATCTGCCGCGCCTTTATCGACGCGGGAGCCAAAGTCGCGCTCTGCTCCCGCGACCGCGCGGCAGCGGAGCAGGTGGCGAGCGCCTTCGGCGAAGGGACGCGCGGGTATGCGTGCGACGTCGGCGTGGCCTCCCAGGTCGAAGCGCTGGCAGACAACGTGGACAAAGAGTTCGGCAAGATCGACGTCCTGGTCAACAACGCCGGGTTCACGAAGGACAACCTGCTGTTCCGCATCACCGAAGCCGACTGGGACGCGGTGATTGATACGAACCTGAAGGGCGCGTTCCTGATGACGAAGTACGCGGCGCGCGGCATGATCAAGCGCCGCTGGGGACGGGTCATAAATATCACCAGCGTCGTCGGGCTGAACGGCAACAAGGGCCAATCGAACTACTCCGCCTCCAAGGCAGGGATCATCGGGTTCACCAAATCCGTGGCCAAGGAGCTGGCCTCCCGCAACGTCTTGGTGAATGCCGTCGCTCCGGGCTATGTCGAGACGGAGCTGACACAGGGCATCTCCCCGGAAGCCAAGCAATACTTCCTGGATAACATTCCGCTGGGACGGCTGGGGCAGGGTCCCGATATCGCGGCCGCCGTCCTCTTTCTCGCCTCCGACTTAGCCAGCTACATTACGGGTCAGGTTCTGGTCGTCGACGGCGGGATGGTGATGTGAGCTCCTCTACCTTCGCTGAGGGTTACCCATGGCAATGGACATGAAGCAGCTCGAGGAGAAGGTCAAAGACATTATCGTCGAAGAGCTTGGCGTCGAGCGCGACAAGCTCACCAACGACGCGAGCTTCATGGAAGACCTCGGGGCCGACAGCCTCGACACGGTCGAGCTGGTCATGGCCTTCGAGAAGGAATTCGACATCGACATCCCGGACGAGGAGGCGGAGAAGCTGCGCACCGTCGGGGCCGCGATGAGCTATCTCCACGACAAGATGGGGAAAGGCAAGTAGTGACACGCCGGGTGGCGGTCACGGGCATGGGGCTCGTGACGCCGGTTGGTAACGACGTCGCGAGCACCTGGACCGCCCTCGTCGCCGGACAATCAGGGGCAGGGCCGATCACGCGCTTCGACTCCGCCCAACTGCCGGTGCATTTCGCCTGCGAAGTGAAGAGCTACGATCCCCTCCAGTACATCGAGAAGAAGGAAGCGCGGCGCTTCGACCTCTTTTCCCAGTTCGCCATGGGCGCCGCGGTCCAGGCGGTGCGCGACGCCTGCCTGGAGAAGAGCCCGCTCGATCCCAAACGCATCGGCGTCATCATCGGCACCGGGACCGGCGGCATCGCAACGTTCGAAGAGAACATGCGGACGTTCATCGAGAAGGGACCGGGACGCGTGTCGCCGTTCTTCGTCCCGATGTTCATGGCGAATGTCGCCTCGGCGGTCGTGTCGATGCGCTACGGTTTCAAGGGCCCCAACTATTGCACGGTGTCGGCGTGCGCCTCGTCGGCGCACGCGCTCGGCGATGCCTACGACCTGATCCGCGAGAACAAGGCGGACGTGATGGTTGCCGGAGGATCGGAGGCCGCGATCACACCGCTCGCCCTCGCCAGCTTCGCCAACATGAAGGCGTTGTCGGAGCGCAACGATGATCCCAAGACGGCGAGCCGGCCATTCGACAAGGACCGCGATGGGTTTGTGATGGGCGACGGTGCCGCGGTCGTGATCCTCGAAGAGTGGGAGCGCGCCAAGGCCCGCGGTGCCAAGATCGTGGCGGAGCTGGTGGGGTACGGAGCGACGGCCGACGCGTATCACATCACCGCGCCCGCGCCGGACGGCTCGGGTGCGCAGGAAGCGATGCGGCTCGCGATGCAATCGGGCGGGATCCGGCCCGACGAAGTCGGCTACATCAACGCGCACGGCACCTCGACGCCGCATGGCGATGCGGCCGAGACGGCAGCGGTGAAGGCGGTGTTCGGCGATCAGGCACGCAAGCTGATCTTCGGCTCCACCAAGTCGATGACGGGTCACCTGCTCGGCGCGGCCGGCGCGTTCGAATTCGCGATCTGTGCCCTCGCGCTGCGCGACGGCGTCATTCCACCGACGATTAACCAGTTCCATCCCGACCCCGCGTGCGATCTCGACTCGGCGCCGAACAAGGCCGTGCGGCGGCAGCTCGACGTGGCGCTCTCGAACTCATTCGGCTTCGGAGGGCACAACGTGACGCTCGCCGTCAGAAAGGTCGCGTGATCGCGCGTCGTTGTTCACAGGCTAAAGCCTGTGCTCGGCGGACACTGTCCTTAAGGACAGTGATGGCCGAGCCCACCCTTTAGGGTGGGAACCATGGAGCCGAGACTCAAGAGCATCTCCGACAAGGTCGAACGCGGCGAGCGACTGACGCGCGAGGATGGCCTCGCGCTTTTTGCATCTAGCGACCTGCTGACCGTCGGTCGCCTCGCGAACGTGGCCAATACGCGTCGGAACGGCGAGCGCGTCTACTTCGCCGCGAATCAGCACATCAATCCGACCAACGTCTGCATCCTGCGCAACACCTGTGTGTTCTGCTCCTTCGCGCGTATGCCGAAGGAAGACGGCGCCTACACGCGGAGTCTCGACGAAGTATTCGCCGAGGCGGACGCCGCGCGGGACAATCCCACGCGCGAGTTCCACATCGTGGGCGGCCTCCATCCCAAGCTGCGGCTCGAGTATTACGTGGACATGTTCCGCGGGCTAAAGCAGCGCCACCCGCAGGTGATGATCAAGGCGCTGACGGCAGTCGAGGTGGCGCATTTGGCGCGCATCGAGGGGATGAGCACCCGCGACGTGCTGCTCGCCATGAAGGACGCGGGCGTGAGCACGCTCCCCGGCGGCGGCGCGGAGGTCTTCTCGCCGGCCGCGCGAGCCACGATCGCCGATCGCAAACTCACCGGGGACGAATGGCTCGCCGTGCATCGCGAAGCCCATCAGCTCGGCATGCCGTCGAACTGCACCATGCTGTACGGCCACGTCGAGACGATGGCGGATCGCGTCGATCACCTGCTGGCGCTGCGCGCGCTGCAGGATGAGACCGGCGGATTCCTGACATACATCCCGCTGGCTTATCATCCTGACCACAATGAGCTGGGCGAAACACTCGGCCGGACTGGGACGGCGACGACGGGCTTCGATGATCTCAAGAACATCGCCGTGGGACGGCTGCTGCTCGACAACATCCCGCACGTAAAGACGCACTGGCCGATGGTGACGCCCTTCATCTCGCAGGTCGCGCTCACCTTCGGGTGCGACGATCTCGAGGGGACCGTGGTGTTCGAGCGGGTCTACCACGAAGCCGGCGCGCCGACGCCGATGTGGCTCTCCTACGACGAGATCGTGACATTGATCCGGGGGGCGGGAAAGGAGCCGGTCGAGCGCGATTCGCTGTATCAGACGGTCAGGACGTTCGAGGGCTATGAGCCCAACGTCCGCCCGCCGGTGCGGCCGGAGGGTCCGGCGCCGCAGGGAGCGCTGTTCCAGATCGCGCACCGCGCGCGGGCCACGGCGAAGCGCAAACAACCGGTAGAAACGGTTGTGGATGGCTCCGAGTGATCGACACTCTAAAGAGTGTCCCCAATAGATCACTGCCCTTAAAGGGCAGTGCATCACTGGGCCCACGCTTGAGCGTGTGGACATGAAGATCGGACGCATCGGCTACATCAACTGCGCTCCCGTCTACGGCGCCATCGACCGCGGCATCGTGTCGCTCCCTCACGGCAGCGAGCTGGTCACGGGCACGCCGGCGGAGCTGAACGATCTGCTGGTGGCCGGCGAGCTGGACGTGAGCGTGATCAGCGCGATCGAGTACGCGCGCCACGCCAAAGACCTCGTGCTCCTGCCCGAGCTCGCGATCTCGTGTGATGGGCCGGTGCGCAGTGTGGCACTCTTTAGTCGTCGGGCGGTCGGGCAGTTAGACGGTCGGACGGTACTGTTGTCCGCGTCGTCCCGGACGTCGGTGGCACTGCTCGAAATCCTGTGTCGCGACGTGTGGAAGATCAAACCGCGATTTGCCGAGGCCCGCGCCGAAGCCCAGGACCTCGACGCGCTGGCTGCACTTCCGCATGAAGCCGTCCTGGTGATCGGCGACGCCGCGATCAAGCTCGCCGCAGCCGGCACGTACGCGCATCGCTATGACCTCGGTGAGGAGTGGAAGCGCTGGACCGGTCTGCCTTTCGTCTTTGCGGTTTGGGCGGCGCTGCGGGTGGCCAGCCCCGCTGCCGTACAGCGGAGCCATAAAGGCCTCCTCGCATCTCGGGCCTGGGGCCTCGCCCACCTCGACGATCTCGCCGCCGAGGCGTCGAACAAGACCGGCGTCCCTGTTGCGACGTGCCGCGAGTACCTCGGCGGCCTCGACTACGCGTTCAGCGACCGGCACCGCACCGCGTTCACCGATTTCCTGCGCCGTGCCGGCGCCCCGCAGTTCGTGCAGGTGGCCTGATGGTCGACCGCACCTCGCCCGAGTTCCGTTCCTACCTCGAGCTGTACGAGCGCGCCCCGCTACTCGAGCTGGGGGGGTTGGCCGATGACGTTCGCTGGAGGCTCCATCCCGAGAACGTGGTCACGTACATCATCGACCGCAACATCAATTACACGAACGTCTGCGTCGCCGACTGCAAGTTCTGCGCATTCTATCGCCGCCCCAAGCATGCCGAAGGCTATCTGCTGTCCTTCGAGGAAATCGGCCGCAAGATCGACGAGTTGAAGGCGATCGGCGGCGTGCAGATTCTGATGCAGGGGGGCCACAACCCCTATATCCCGTTCGAGTGGTACCTCGATCTGCTGCGCTACATCAAGCGGCATCATCCGATCCACATTCACGGCTTCTCGCCGTCGGAGGTGGACTTCTTCGCCGGCCGCTTCGGCATGTCGATCGCCGAGGTGATCAAGGAGCTGATGGCGGCGGGCCTCGACTCGATTCCGGGCGGCGGCGGCGAGATCCTGGTGCAGAGTGTGCGCGACCAGGTGGCGCGCAAGAAAGCCGGCGCGGACCGCTGGCTCGAGGTCATGGAGATCGCGCATCAGCTGGGGCTGCGGACGTCGGTCACGATGATGTACGGGTTGGGTGAAACCGCGGCCGACCGCATCGAGCACCTGTTCCGCGTCCGCGAGGTGCAGCGGCGCACGCGCGGCTTTACCGCCTTCATCTGCTGGCCGCTGCAGCC
>DASXTV010000037.1:0-3738 GCA_036505175.1 Gemmatimonadales bacterium | reverse complement strand
CTCGCCGACCGCGATCGAGTCGGCGGCCGTGCGGTCAGTCGAAAGCGTGATCGGGATCGGCCAGAACAAGCCTTCGGAAGTTCGCATCTCGTCACAGACATGTTGCCAGTCCGCGTGGGTCATGAAACCCGCGAGCGGCGTAAATCCGCCAATGCCCAACATCACGACATCGCCCTTCTCCCGCGACGTGATGCGTAGCTTGCGGAGCGTTTGCGCTCGGCGCTGCTCCTCTGCACGTGCATCGCTCTCGAGTTGCAGCGGCCGCAGGTCGCGGCCCCCATGGGGCGGTACGAGTCCGGTCATGGCGAAAAGTTTGGCCTTCAGGTGACAGCCGTTAACGCTAGCTTACGCGCCTACGGGCGGCCGATGAAATTGCTGATGGGGTTATAAGCGTTGTCGATGCCGGGCGTCCAAAGCCAGATGGCGCCGCCAGGACGCATTGAACCGCGTGCGTTATGATATGGCGATGAAGCTATGCGTCGTCTCGGACAGTCACGACCGCGCGGATCCGCTGGCGGAAGCGGTGCGCAGCGGCGCAGCCGAAGGCGCCGACGTCGTGATCCATTGCGGAGACATCATAGGCACGCAAACGCTGCGCGCCGCGATGAGCGTCGGTTTGCCCATGCACGTCATTCACGGCAACAACCTTGGTGACCCCATCTCCCTCAGCCGCTGGGCGCGGGACAGCAGCGGAATGCTCTGCTATCACGGTGCCGACGCCCGGCTCGATCTGGCGGGAAAGCGCGTTTTCGTCGTTCACTATCCGGAATACGGATACGCGATGGCGTGCACCGGCGACTGGGATCTCGTGTGCTGCGGCCACTCCCATGTTGCCGGCATCGAGCAGGTGCCCAACGTCAAGAGCGGCGTGACGTGGCTCGTGAATCCGGGCACGGTAGCCGGTCTTGCCGCGCCCGCCACGTGGATCCTCGGCGACCTCGCCGAGATGCGATTCGACATCCGGATCGTAAATGCGTAGGCAGCACGGTCTTGACGGCGCCGTCGGGGAACTTGCAGAGTGACCATTTGCTGGCCGTATAACCCACGTCATCATAAACAGGGGCCTGGTGCTCGCCCCGTGCTTACGTAGCATGACTCGCGAAATTCCCCTCGAAGATCATTCGCGCCAGCAGACCAAGTTCACGACCTGCTACATGTGCGCGTGCCGCTGCGGGATCAAGGTCACGCTCGAAGACGGCAAGATCCGCTTCATCCAGGGCAACCGCAATCATCCGGTCAACCAGGGCGTGCTCTGCGCCAAGGGCGCGGCCGGGATCATGAAGCAGTACTCGCCCGCGCGATTGCGCAAACCGCTCGTGCGCCGCACCGGGAGCGATCGCGGCGCGGGCGATTTCGTCGAGATCGAATGGGACGAAGCGCTCGACGTCCTGACCCGGCGCCTCGCGAAAATCCGCTCGACGAATCCCGCCGAGCTCGCGTTCTTCACCGGCCGCGACCAGATGCAGGCGCTGTCCGCTCTCTGGGCTCAGCAGTTCGGCACGCCGAACTGGGCCGCGCACGGCGGCTTCTGCGCGGTCAACATGGCGGTTGCCGGGCTGTATACGATTGGCTACTCATTCTGGGAATTCGGCGCGCCCGACTGGGATCATGCGAAATATTTTCTGCTCTGGGGCGTTGCCGAAGACCATTCGTCGAATCCGATCAAGATCGGGCTGGACAAGCTGAAGGGCCGGGGCGCGAAATTCGTCTCGATCAACCCGGTGCGCACCGGCTACTCCGCGATCGCCGACGAGTGGATCCCGATCCGGCCCGGCACCGACGGACTGTTCGCCCTCGCGCTCGTGCACGTGCTCATCAAACGAGGCCTGATCGACTGGGAATTCCTGATCAAATACACCAACGCACCCTGGCTGGTGGTGCAGACCCCTGGCATGCCGGGCGACGGCCTGTTCGCGCGCAACAGCGACGGTAATCCGCTCGTCTGGGATACGCTCGACCACCGCTTCGCAAATGGCAATCTGCCCGACATTGCGCCGGCGTTGCTCGCGACCGTGGATCTGCCCGACCGCCGGCGCGCCAAGACCGTGTTTTCCTTGGTCACCGAGCGTTATCTCGACGATCGTTATGCGCCGGAAACCGTCGCCGCCGAGTGTGGCGTGCCCGCCGGGACGATCCATCGCATCGCGCTGGAGATGGCGCAGATCGCGTTCAACGAGACGGTCGAGCTGCCGATCCGCTGGACCGACATGCACGGCCGCACGCACGACAAGGTCATCGGCCGGCCGGTGGCGATACATGCCATGCGCGGCGTTTCCGCGCACTCCAACGGCTTTCACACCTGCCGTGCGCTGCACCTGCTGCAGATGCTGCTCGGCGCGCTCGATGGACCGGGCAACTTCCGCGCGCGGGCGCCCTATCCGCGGCGCATCCCGATGCGCACGCTGCCCGAGAACGACCCCGCGGTCATCTTCGCGCCCGATACCGCGCTCAATCGCACGACTTACGGTTACCCGACGCGGCCCGAAGAGCTCGTGATCGACAAGGACGGCAAGCCGCTGCGCATCGACCGTGCTTATTCGTGGGAGTCGCCGCTCGCGGCGCACGGCATGATGCACATGGTGATCACCAACGCCGTCAACCGCGATCCTTATCCCATCGATACGCTGCTGCTCTTCATGGCCAACATGGCGTGGAACTCGACCATGAACACCGGCGAAGTGCGTGAGATGCTCGTCCGGAAAGACCCGGGCGGGGAGTACGTGATTCCGTTCATCGTCGTCGTCGATGCGTTCCATTCCGAGACGGTGGGCTTCGCCGATCTGGTGCTGCCGGACACGACCTATCTCGAGCGGCACGACACGATCTCGCTTCTCGACCGGCCGATCTCCGAGCCCGACGCCGCCGCCGATGCGGTACGCGTTCCTGTGCTCGAGCCCGACCGCGATGTGCGCCCGTGGCAGGAAGTGCTGGTCGAGCTCGCGTCCAGGCTCAAGTTTCCGGCGTTCACGCGAGCCGATGGCTCGCGCAAATTCAAGGACTACAAGGATTTCGTGGTCAACTACGAAAAGGTGCCGGGCGTGGGCTTTCTTGCGGGCTGGCGCGGCGCGGACGGAGAAAAGTCGTTGCGCGGCGAGCCCAATCCCCACCAGTGGGAGCGCTACGCCGAGAATCAGTGCTTTTTCACGTATCCGTGGCCGGAAAACATGCGCTACTACCGCTACGCGAACAAGGACTATCTCGAGTTCGCGGAAAAGCATGCGCTGTTCGGCACGCCGCCGGTGCAAGTGGTCCTGCAGATGTATTCGGAGCCGCTGCAGAAGTTCCGCCTCGCGGGGCAGGGACTCTACGACGGCCCGCAGCCGACCGCGCTCGTCGATTGCGAGCGGCTGGCGAAATACTTCGATCCCTTGCCCTTCTGGTACGCGCCGCTCGAGGGCGCGCAGGCGCAGATCGGCGCGGGCGGAGCGCTCGGGCGCACCATCGCCGAAGACTACCCGCTGCACGCGATCACGCAGCGGCCGATGATGATGTACCACTCGTGGGATTCGCAGAACGCGTGGCTCCGGCAGATACTCTCCGAGAACAGCTTGTACATGAATCGCGGCACGGCGCGCGAGCTCGAGCTCGAGGACGGCGACTGGATCTGGGTAGAGTCACACCACAGCCGGATCCGCTGCCGGCTGAAGACCATGGAAGGCGTCGAAGCCAGGACCGTCTGGACGTGGAACGCGGTGGGCAAACAGCCGGGAACGTGGGGTCTTTCCCCCAACGCATCCG
>DASXTV010000036.1:0-32886 GCA_036505175.1 Gemmatimonadales bacterium | reverse complement strand
CCCCCCCCCGCCCCCCCCGCCACCACCGCCACCACCGCCTCCAAAACCTCCGGAACCGCCACGCCGGTCGTCAGACGAGATTCCCTGGCAGGTCTCGCCCGCCGAGGTTGCGGCGCCGCTGCCGCTGCCGCCGCCCGGGGTGGGGCCGCCCGCGCCAGCGCCGCCGCGGCGCACGTCAGCGCCCGCGTTCCGGTTGCTCGACGAGGACACGGAGAGTAAGGCGGCGCCTCCCAAACCTCGCCGCAGAAAGCGGCGCGGGCCGTGGCTGAAACGGTTCGCGATCCTCCTGGTGCTGGCAGGAGCGGGTGCGGGAGGCTACTGGTACTTCGCGATCCGCAATCCGAGCGTGCTGCCCGGTTTGCTCGATCGTGCGAAGCAACTCGTGTCGCGGGTGACGACGCGAAAGCCGGCGCCCCCGCCGCCGCCCGGTGGGGCGACCCGTCGCCGGCCGACCGCAGGCTTACCCCCGGCCGCGCCGCCACCAGCCGCACCGCCACCGGCAGCTGTACCGGCTCCGGTGCCCCAACCGGTGGCGCCGCCCTCTCCGTTCGCGCGTTTCGATCGGCTGAGTGACTCGCTGTCCCGTGCGGTCCGCAACTTCCAGGAACGGGCGGCGCTGTTTGCGAGCGGCCGGATGGATTGTGGCGGGCTTGCCAGTGGCCTCGTGTCGATCGAGAACCTGTGGATCAGCTACAACACGGAGCGGCGAGCCCGGATGACCACGTTCGATCAGCGTCGCGCGTACCAGGATCAAAGGATGTACGCCGCGGTGGACTCGGTCGAAAGCCGCTTCGAGCAGTCGGGATGTCCCCGGCCCTGAGCGCATTCCTCGCGCTGCTGCTCGCGATGCAAGGATCGGCGCCGCTGCGGAAGAGTGATCTCGTGCGGTTGCTGTCCGGCGCGGTGATGTCGCCCGTGGAGCTGGCGCGGCTGGTGCGGCACAATTGTCTGACGTTCGAGCCCACCGATCGCGATCGCAATGACTTTCGGCTGCTGGGCGCGGATGCCTCGCTCCTCTCCGCGGTAGACGACTGCGCGCGGCGCAAAACAGCACAGCGGACGGTGCGCACGCCATCACGGCCGCCGTCAGCGCCCCCCCCGCCCCCCCCGCCCCCCCCGCCCCCCGCCCCGCCCCCCCGGCCCCTCACGCCCTCCCCTCCCGTGGTGCTGCAGGTACAGCGGATCGTTGTCAGAGTGTCGGCCGAGCGCAGCGGCTTCGTATCGGGCGGCGGGCAGCGAGGCAGCGCGGGCGCGCAGCTCCCCCGCGCGCTGGTGTTCGAGGCGCGCGATTCGGCGGGAGCGCCTCTCGCGGGCGAGGCGGTGACGTTCACCGGGATCAACGCGCGCATCCAGCCCACCGCTGCCGCCACGGATGCCGCGGGGCAGGCGCGCGTTGGTGTGACGTTAGGCGAGCGTGTCGGCTCGGCGACTGTCATCGCTGCGATCGGCGTCATCGAGAAGCAAGTGGCGTTCAACGTCGCCGCGGGGCCGGCGGCGCAGCTCGTCGTGATGTGCGGTGCTGGGAGCGTGGCGGGACACTTCGCGATCCGTCCCGACAGCGTGATCGTGTTGCGTGTGTCCGCGCAGGACGGATTCGCGAATGCCACGCCGCTGCTCGGCCTGCGGGCCGCGGTGGCCGACGCGCGCATCTTCCGGGTGTTGGGCGTGGCGCAGGACAGCGCCGCCGGGACCGTGACCCTCAAGCCCGACCAGCCGGGCACGACGAGTCTCGCCGTCATCGCCAACGGCATGCGTCAGTACCTAACCGTGACTGTACCGCCGCGCGCCGCGCCAGGAAAAGTAGACTGCCGATAAGCCGTCGCGGGAGTTAACTTTTCCTCGCCCCAGGTCCGCAGGCTTTCCGCTCGTGAACCGCGTCAGGCCCCCGCAGGGAGCAGCGCTAAACGATGTCGGGATTCGTTGCGGGGTGCCTGGGGCAATTTACTGCAAATGTCCAATGTCCAATATCGAATGTAGAATTTCGAAATTCGATATTGGACATTCTGCGGTTGGACATTTGATTTAGATTGCTCCCAATGATTGCTCTTGCCCGAAAATACCGCCCCAAGCAGTTCTCCGATCTGATCGCCCAGGACCATGTGGCCGCGGCACTGCGCGGGGCCGTCGCGCAGGGGCGTGTGGCCCATGGGTATCTGTTCGCTGGTCCGCGGGGCGTCGGGAAGACCACCGCCGCCCGCATCCTGGCGATGGCGCTGAACTGCGAGCGCCGCGCACCGGGAGCAGGCGGAACGGGCGAGCCGTGTGGCGAGTGCGACGCCTGCCGGCGCATCTGGACCGGCGCAGCGAATCTGGACGTCGTCGAGCTCGATGCCGCCTCGAACCGTGGTGTGGACGACGCGCGCGATCTGCGCGAGCGGGCGATGTACGCCGCGAGCACCGAGTCGGGATCGAAAGTCTACATCGTGGACGAAGCGCACATGCTCACGCGCGAAGCGTGGAACGCGCTGCTCAAGATTCTCGAGGAGCCGCCACCGCGCGTCGTGTTCGTGTTTGCGACGACCGAGCCGCAGAAGATCGCGAATACCGCCGCGCCGATTCTGTCGCGACTGCAGCGCTTCGATTTCCGCCGCATCGGGCCGCATGCCATTGTGTCGCGGCTCAAGCAGGTGGCGGCCGCCGAGCAGCTGAAGGTCGATGACGACGCGCTCCACCTCATTGCGCGGAGCGCCAACGGCGGCATGCGCGACGCGCTCTCGCTGCTCGATCAGGTCCTCTCGTTCGGCGAAGGCCCGGTCACCGCGGCGCGAGTGCGCGAGGTGCTCGGCCTGATCCCCGACGAGCTCTACGCCGCCATGCTGCGCGCGATCGTCGAGCACGACTCCGCGGCCATGTTCCCGCTGATCGAGCGCCTGCTGGAGGCCGGCGCTGACCTGGGCGAGTTCGTGAACGGCGCCGCCGAGACGCTGCGCGCGCTGCTGCTGGTCGGCGTCGGCGGCCAGCCCGAGGGACTGACAGAGGGATTGTTGGCGGTGGTCCGCGAATACGCCCCACAGCTCCCGCCCGCCGATATCGTGCGACTGCTGACGATCTTGGCGGACTCGGAAGAACGTCTCAGCCGCAGCGCCAATCAGCGGTTGCTCGTCGAGGTCTTGCTGCTGAGATGGGCGATGGTGGATCGTACCGTCGAGCTTTCCGAAGTCCTCGATGCATTGAAAGGCGTCGGACCGTCGGACAGTCGGACGGTCGGACGGAACCCATCACCACCAGCGACGCCCGTAACACCGTCATCGCTTGACCGTCCCACTGTCCGACCGTCCGACCGTCCGACAACGCAAAAGCTCGAGCCAACCTTGGACAACGTTCGCTCGATCTGGGCGCAAGTCGTTCAGGACGCGCGGGCGAAGACGCCGCTGCTCGGCAGTTTGCTCGCGGAAGCGGAAGTTGTCGCGGTGGAAGGCCGCATCGTCATACTGCGGCCGGGGAACGCCGGCCACGCCGAGGGACTCGAACGGCAACGCGACACGATCGCGCAAGCGCTGGGTCTGTACATCAGCGAAGCCCCACGCGTGACGATCGCCGCGGGGAGTGGTAGCGGCTCGGAGCGCATTACTCCTGAAGGGGCTAGCGCAGAGCGACTGAAGCGTCTGCGGGCCAAGGATCCGACCCTGAGCGCGGCGGTGGACGCATTAGATTTGGAGCTGCTCGAATAGCTTGCAAACACACCCCTGAGGGGTAACTTTCGACGTATGGCGGATTTATCTAGCCTGCTCCAGCTCTCCCAGCAGATGCAGGGGCGGCTTACTGAGATCCAGACACAGCTGGCGCAGCAGACATTGACGGTGTCGGCCGGTGGGGGGATGGTCCAGGCCACGGTCGACGGGCGGGGACACATTCGCGGCATCAAGATCGATCCCCAGGCAGTCAAACAGGGCGATGTCGAGATGCTCGAAGATCTCGTGCTGGCCGCCGTGGCGGAGGCGCAGAAGCGCGCGGCCGAGCTGTATCAGGCCGAGGTGCGGAAGTTGGCGTCGGGTCTGCCGTTCCCATTCCAGCTGCCGCTTTAGGCCACCGGTCCGCCCGTGTCCGCCATCGAGGAGCTCGTGGCGGAGCTCGCCAAGCTCCCCGGCATCGGGCGTAAGACCGCCCAACGGCTCACGTTCCATTTGCTGAAGCAGCCCGCGGAAACCGCGGAGCGGTTGGCCGACGCCATTCGGCGGGTCCGAGGGACAGTCATGGCGTGCGGTGCGTGCGGCAACCTCGCGGACCAGGATCCGTGCCCCATCTGCCGCGACCCGCGGCGCGATGCGGCCTTATTGTGTGTCGTCGAAGAATCGGGCGACGTCAGTGCGATCGAGCGCGCCGGCCGGTATCGCGGCCGGTATCACGTCCTCGGCGGTCGGATTTCGCCCCTGGATGGCGTCGGGCCGGACGAGCTGCATCTTGATCGGCTGCTCGCGCGACTGCAGAACGGCTCTGAGGTGCGTGAGGTCATCGTCGCCACGAACCCCTCGATGGAAGGGGAGGCGACGGCCACCTACCTCCAGCAGATTCTGAAGCCGAGCGGCGTCCGCGTCACGCGGATCGCGCGGGGACTGCCGGTGGGTGGAGACCTAGAGTACGCCGATGCGGTGACGATCGCCCAGGCGCTAGCGGCACGGCGCGAGATGTCGGAGACCGACTGATCCTCTAGGAGGCGCATGGCCGGGGCCGCAAGCTGGTCGTTCAACGAAAACGATTTCAAGCAAATCCAGACGCACCTGCAGGCGTTCCTGCGCGACTCGAACGCCCGCTGTGCGCTGCTTGTTGACCGCAACGGCCAGCTCGTCGCGACCGTCGGGGAAACACCGCAGTTCGATCCTACCAATTTCGCCTCACTCACCGCCGCCGACTTCAGCGCCAACGATCAGCTCGCGAAAATGATCGGCGAAGCGGAATTCGCCTCGCTCGTCCATCAGGGGGAAAGAGAATCGATGTACATGGCCGACGTGGCCAAGCGCGTCATCCTCGTCGTGCTGTTCGATCAGCGCGCCACGCTCGGGCTCGTCAAGCTCAAAGCCAAGACGGTCGTCGGAGAGCTCAACAAGGTCTTCGAGGAGATGTTCAATCGCGTCGGCACGGGTCAGGCGCAGCAGAAAGGCCTGCTCGAAGGGGCGGAAGACGAAATTGACAAACTGTTCGGTTAAGGGGACGCGCTCATGTCGATGATCAACTACGCGTCCCGCGAGATCAACTGCAAGCTCGTCTACTACGGACCGGGCCTCGGAGGGAAGACGACCAACCTGGAGCACATTTACGGGAAGGTCTCGCCGAACACGCGCGGCAAGATGATCTCGCTCGCGACCGAAACCGAGCGCACGTTGTTCTTCGATTTTCTGCCGGTCGATCTCGGCACGATTCGCGGCTTCAAGACGCGGTTCCACCTGTACACCGTCCCCGGCCAGGTCTACTACAACGCCAGCCGTAAGCTCATTCTCAAAGGTGTGGACGGCATCGTGTTCGTCGCCGACAGCCAGATCGAGCGCATGGAAGCCAACGTCGAATCGATGCAGAACTTGTACGACAACATGGCGGAGTACGGGTACGATCTGACGAAGCTGCCGTTCGTGATTCAGTACAATAAGCGCGACCTCCCCAACGCCGCGCCGATCAAGGACCTGCAGGCGTCGTTGAATCCCGGCTGGCCGATCGAGGATGGCACGCGGCAAAAGCCGACGCCCGATCCGGCGCATCCGGGGGAGAGCCTCGTCGAGAGGATCGGTGGCGAGTGGGTCGGTCACGCCCCGTACCACGAGGCGGTGGCGGTGCGCGGCGACGGCGTATTTGACACCCTGAAGGCAGTCAGCAAACTGGTCCTCAAGACGCTGAGCTGACCGTCGTTCCGATGCGCTGGACCCTGCCCAACATCATCACGCTGGCTCGCATTTGTCTCACGCCAGTGATCGCCTTGTTGCCGTTCATCTCCGGCTACTGGCCCAAAGTCATTGCCTTCGTCGTCTTTTTGATCGCCGCCTTCTCGGATCTCGTGGACGGCTATCTCGCCCGCCGCTACGGCACGATCAGCGAGCTGGGGATGCTGCTCGATCCGATCGCCGACAAGCTGCTGCTGTTCGCGACCCTGGTGCCGATTTTCTGGATGACGCGCCACCCCGTGATTCTCGCGCGTGACAAGGTCGATTACGCGATCCCCTGGTGGGGCAGCCTGCCGCTCTGGGTTGCGCTGCTGCTCGTGGGTCGCGAGGTGCTGATCACGGTGTTTCGCTTCTTCGCCAAACGCCGGGGCATCGTGATTCCCGCGATGGGCGCCGGCAAGCTCAAAGCCGTCGTGCAGAACGTCTTCATCGGCGCGACGATCGCCTGGTTCGCCTGGAAAGATGCGATCGCGCAAATGCACCTCGCCGGAGACTTCCGCAATTTCTGGGATCAGTTCCACGGCTGGTTCGTCGCGATCACGCTCGCCGGAGCGATCGTCTTGACCGTGTATTCCCTCCTCGTCTACCTCTACCGCTACCGGACGCTTCTCAAAGTCGGCAAGTGAAGCTCGAGGTCGTCACGATCGGCACCGAGCTGCTGCTGGGCCAGATACTCGACACGAACGCCGCCGAGCTGGGGCGGGCGCTCGCGGCGGCCGGCGCCGAGGTCGTGCGTCACAGCTCCGTCGCCGATCGCCCCGACGCGATTCGCGCCGCAGTTGCCGAGGCCCTCGAGCGCACCGGGTTCGTGATCACGACGGGGGGTCTCGGCCCGACGCGCGACGACATGACGAAGCGCGAGGTCGCGGCGTTGCTCGGGAAAGCCCTGAAGCTGGATGAGACGGTGCTGCGGTCGCTCGAGGAACGGTTCCGCCGCCTCGGCCGGGCCATGCCGGCCGTGAATCGCACGCAGGCGGAAGTGCCCGCGGGGGCCACGGTGCTTCCGAACCCCCGGGGCACGGCCCCCGGTTTGTGGCTCGAAGACAAGGGCCGAGTGGTCGTGATGTTGCCGGGCGTCCCATCGGAAATGCGCGGCCTCCTCGCCGAGGAGGTGATCCCGCGACTCTCGGCGCGGAGCTCGGGCGTCGTGGTGCGCTCGCGCACCGTGCGCACGACGGGCATCGCGGAATCCGCGCTCGCCGAGCGCGTCGGCGCGATCGAAGCGCAGATCGCTCCGCTCACGCTGGCGTACCTGCCGTCGGCTGAAGGCGTGGACCTGCGTGTAACGGCGTGGGGACTGCGTGCAGGCGACGCCGAGCGTTTGCTCGAGGCGGCCGCTGCGCAGTTGCGCCAGCGAGCGGGCGACCACGCCTATGGCGCGGATGGCGCTGACCTCGCTGCGGTTGTGATCGATCAGCTGCGCACCCGCAACGCCCGGCTCGTCGTTGCCGAGTCCTGTACGGGCGGCCTGGTGAGTGGCCGGATCACGGCCGTACCAGGCGCGTCGGACGTCTTCATCGGCGCCGTCGTCGCCTACGACAACGTCGTGAAGAGCGGCATGCTCGACGTACCGCCCGAGCTGCTCGAAAAACAGGGAGCCGTCTCGGAAGCGGTCGTGCGGGCGATGGCCGAGGGTGTCCAGCGGCAGTTTGCGGTGGACGCGGCGATCGCGATTACGGGGATCGCGGGCCCGTCCGGTGGGACGCCCGAGAAGGCGGTGGGAACCGTCTGGCTGGCCGCGCGCTACGGATCCGAGACGCTGGCGCAGCAGCGCATCTTCCCCGGCGATCGTGGGGAGATCCGCGCCCGCGCCGCGCAAGCCGCGCTCGATGCGCTGCGTCGTCTGCTCGCGGAAACACGGTGAATCGCGTCCATGCGCCTGACGGGACGCCGCTCGTCTATGACGCGTACGAGCCGGCGCGTCCGGGCGTCGCCGTGCTGTTGCTGCATGACTGGCATCCTGATCCCCCGGGGCTCGCGGAACAGTGGGCGAGCGCAGGCGCCGAGCTGCGGGATGCCGGATTCGCGGCCTACTTCCTCGATCAGCGCGGACAGGGACGCTCCGGCGGGCGGCGCGGCCATCTGTCCCGCTTCAGTCAGCTGCTCGGCGATCTGCAGGCGTTCCGCCGCGCGGTGCGGGGCCGACAGGACATCCCGCAGGTGCTCGTCGGCCACGGCTTCGGCGGTCTCGTCGTCTTGCGCTATCTCGAGACTCAACCTGGTGAGCCGCCGGCAGCAGCCGTCGTGTCCGCGCCGTGGCTCGCCATGCGCGCCAAGCCGGCGCTGTGGAAACGCTTCGCCGCGCGGCTCGCCGATCTATGGCCGACGGTGCCGACCGGACGGGGCGCCGGTTACATGACGGCAGGGGCGCGCGCGGAGCTGCACTGGGCCCGGCGCGCCGTCCTGACCGACTTCCAGCGCATCGAGCGTCCGCTGCTGTTCGTGCTGGGTGGCGAGGACCAGGTCATCGATCCGATGATCGCCCGCGAATTCGCCGGAAAACTCGTTCCCCATGCCCAAGTAGGCTGGTATCCGGAGCTTTCGCATGACCTGCTGAGCGAGCGGCGTGTGCTGAACGACGTGACGCGTTTCATCGCTGGGTATCGTACGCTTTCCAGACCGTGAGCCCCTGGGTATCTTGTTGCCAGACCGAAAGTTCCAAAATTCATGACCAACAAACGCCACGCGCACTCGCCGCCACCTCAGGCCACTCCTCCCCGCGCTCCCTCCCTCGACCCTGACACGGGCGAGGCAGTGCCGGCGCCTGAGGCTACTGCTGCGTCTCCCACGCAACCTGAAGCGTCCGAGATAGAGGTTTGGAGAGATCGTCATCTGCGACTCGCCGCCGAATACGACAACTTCCGGAAGCGGACGGCTAAAGAACGCGCGGAGGTCTGGATGCGTGCGCAGGCGGAGCTCGTGTCGCGCCTCGCGGACGCGCTCGACGATCTCTCACGCTTCGCGCACATCGACCCGGTGGAGATCGATTCCCAGACATTGCACGACGGCGTGGATCTGGTCGAGCGCAAGGTCTGGAAGGAGCTCGAGAGCGCCGGCGTGACTCGCATCGATCAGGCGGGCGTCCCGTTCGACCCCAACGTCCACGAGGCTGTCACAACGCAGCCCGCCCCGAAACCGGAGCAGGACCACACCGTAGGCCAGGTGGTGCAACCGGGCTACAAGATGCGCGACACGTTGCTCCGACCGGCCCGCGTGGTGGTGCTGACCTGGCAGGGTCAGTAATGGCAGCACAGCGCGACTACTATCAGGTGTTGGGAGTCGCTGAAACCGCCACGACGGACGACATCAAAAAGGCTTTCCGGCGGCTGGCCAAGCAGCACCATCCCGACCGCAACCCCAATAATCCTCAGGCCGCCGAGCGCTTCAAGGAGATCAACGAAGCGCACGACGTGCTGAGCGACACCGAGAAGCGCAAGAAGTACGATCAACTCCGCCGGTACGGTGCCTTTGCCGGTCCCAGTGGCGCGTACGGGAGCGGCGCAGCGCGTCGCGGCCGGAGCGCTCCACAGGACAGCGGCGACTTCGACATCTCCGACCTGGGTGGCTTGGGCGACATCTTCTCCTCGATCTTCGGCCGGCGTGGGGGGGGGGCGGGGGGGCGGGACGCCGAGCCCGAGGAAACCGAAACAGAAGTGACAATTCCGTTCCGGGTCGCTGCACTCGGCGGCACGGTGCCGATCACGCTCGCGATGCCCGAGGTGTGTCCGACCTGCAGCGGGACGGGCGCTGCGAAAGGTGCGACCGTCAGTACGTGCCCGGAGTGCAAAGGACGAGGGACGGTCTCGTTCGGGCAGGGCGGCTTCGCCGTGAATCGCCCCTGTCCAGTTTGCCGTGGCAAGGGCACCGTCCCGTCGCAGCGCTGTCCGACATGTCAGGGGAGCGGCGAGCTGCGCGTCGAAAAGCGGATCAACGTCGACATCCCGTCCGGCGTCGAGGAGGGCGCGCGGCTGCGCCTCAAGAATCAAGGGCCAAAAGGCCGCGGCGATCTCATCGTCCAGATCCACATTGCGCTCGATCGTTTCTTCCGGCGCGAGGGACTGGATCTCATCGGCGTCGTTCCGATCAATCTCGCGCAGGCGCTGCTCGGCTCCCGGATTAAAGTCAAAACGCTGGACGACAAGCGCGTCGTGCTGCGGATACCGGCGGGCACTCAGCACGGCCAGAAATTCCGGATTCCCGAGCACGGGATCGAAAAGAACGGACGTCGCGGGGATATGTACGTGGAGGCCCACGTCACGCTTCCCGAGCGGCTCAGCCCCGAGGAGCAGGAGGCCGTGAAGAGCTTCGCCGAGAAGGCGGGAATGAAGTATTAAGGTTGGTTCGCATGGCAACGGCGCTTGCCGGACAAGCGCCGCGCAACTCTTCCGATGCTTCGAGGGCCGGATCGATCAGTTCGCGGGGAATTCTCTCGAACCCAAAGCGCGGAAAGAAACCGTCGGCCGTAGTGGTCAGCAGGTAGACCGTGGTCATGCCTCGGCTGCGAGCCAGCTCGAGCGCGGCCCGCGTGAGCTGCTGGCCCAATCCTATCCCACGCCGATCCTTGGCCACCGCAACTGATCGCAGGAGTCCCGCGGCGCCGTAGACCTCCACCGCTGCGCAACCGACGATCGTATCATCCTGGCGCGCTGCCAGTATCGTCGCGATATGCCGTTCGATTCCGGCGATCGGGAGCGAACTCTGTTTCAGCAGCGTGAGGATTTCAGGCAGATCATCGGGCGCCGCTGGTCGAATCACGGTGTCCATCCCAGTAAGGTAACTTGCGCTCTGGACGGCGCCGTGTTTCGTTACCCTTCGCGGACAGGCTTACCTGTTGCGTCTGGTGCGTCTGCTGCGTCTGTTTAACCAGTAGTCAGTGGGGTGTAGGTCAACTGGCAGACCGCCCGGCTGTTAACCGGGAAGTTGGAGGTTCGAGTCCTCCCGCCCCAGTTTGCTCAAGCAGAATCCGGGATACTGATAAATGTCGAATGTCCAATATCCAATGTCCAATATCCAATTTCGATATGCGATCTTCGATATTGGACATTGGACATTTGTCGTTGCACTTGCGCTCGTGGCCGGTCGCGGCGACTCCGCGCAGTCGGAGGGTGCGACGCCTGACCGCGGCGAGGTATCTCCGGGTTGCTGGGATTGCGCTATCATGCGTCGCCGCAGCTGTGGTTGCGGATCGGACTGGACCTCGACGCGATGTTCCACACGTCCGACGAGAGTCCCTTCAACTTCTACACCGGCAACTGGGGCACCCACGTTGGCGCGGGGGTGCCGGTCAGTCGCTGAGACACCGCCGAGACCGAAAAGCGACCACGTTGGGAAACGCCCGCAGCAGCGCAGCGTGCTGCTCCTCATCGAGCACCGTGAGCGCGGTGGCGAGGCCATCGGCGGTCGCGCCATCCGGCGCTACGACCGTCGCCTGGCGGCGGTTCGTCAGCCCGAGCCCTGTGTGCGGATCCACAACGTGCGAGTATCGCACGCCCGCGATGACGACGAACTGCTCGGTATCGCCCGACGTGGACACCGTGGCGTTGGCGAGTGTGTGGGAGCGCGCGCGGATGCACTCGCCCGCTCCAGGGATTTCGATCCGCCAGCCCGGGAGCCCGGGCGGCGGGTCGCCGACGGTGATGTCGCCGCCCGCCTCGAGCAGGGCGCGCGTCACGCCCTCCTGCGCGAGCGCCGCCCGCGCCTGGTCCAGGATGTATCCCTTGGCGATGCCCCCGAGATCGAGGCGCATCCCACCGACGTCGATGCGAACCGAGCGAGTCGCCGAGTCGAGGTGGACCTTCCGCCACCCCACGCGCGCCGCGGCCGAGTCGAGCGCGGTCCGTTCGGGCAACCGGCCGCTGCGGCGGGCGGCGCGCCACAGTTCCACGAACGGCCCCACGGTGGGATCGAACGCACCGTCCGACAGCCGGGCAAGCTCGAGGGCGCGCGCGAGCACGGCGAAGAGGTGCTCGCTCACGCGGATGTCCAGTCCCGGCATCGCCGCGAGCCGCCGGACCTCGCTCTCCGGCCGATAGTCACTCATGATCGCTTCGAGCGCTGCGATGCGGGCGTACGCGGCACGTGCGGCTCGGCGGGCCGCCGCGTCGTCGGCCGCGTACAGCACGATCCGCACGGCGACACCCATGTGCAGCTCGACATATTCACGACGGACCTGCGGCGCCGGCGCCCCCAGTGAACGGAACGACACAGCGGCGGCGACCACGATCCAACTCAATATGCTCATGCGCACAAACCTCCTCGCCGGAGCCTTACTTGCCGCCGCCTCGTGGCCGTCGCCCGGCCAGTCGGCGCGCCTGTCACCCTATCGAGACTCGATTCCGGAGACCCTGGTGAGTTTCGAGATGATCCCCGTTCCTGGAGGCTCGGTGACGCTCGACACTCCCCAAGGTCCGCGTACAGTCTCGCTCGAGCCGTTCTGGATCGGCAAGACCGAGGTGACGTGGGACGAATTCGATGTCTGGGCATTTCGGCTCGACCGCAGTGCACGGGAGGCGACTGACTCGACGGATGCGATCTCCCGGCCCAGCCGTCCCTATGGCGCCCCCGATCGGGGCTTCGGCCACCACGGGTACGCCGCGATCGCCATGACGTATCATGCGGCCCAGCTCTACTGCGTATGGCTGTCCTCCAAGACGGGGAAGCACTATCGCCTCCCGACCGACGCCGAGTGGACCCGCGCCGTGCAGGCCGGTGTCGGCGGGACCGTGGCGGCGGCGTGGCGCGATTCTCTCGCCTGGCACGCAGGGAATTCCGCTGACAAGGCGCACCCCGTCGCCGCGCGGCAACCCGACGCCCTCGGCCTCTACGATATGCTCGGCAATGTCGCCGAGTGGGTAACCGGTGCCGACGGCCGCCCGCTGGTGCGCGGCGGGTCGTGGGCCGATCCACCGCAGCAGGTCGGGCCCGGCGCACGCGCGGTACAGACCCGCGCGTGGAACGAAACCGATCCCCAGTTTCCCAGGAGCCGTTGGTGGCTCGCCGACGCGCCGTTCGTCGGCTTCCGCATCGTCCTTCTTCCCTGAGAATCCCATGACACGAGATTCCCGCCGCGGCGTCACCCGTCGCCATTTCATCGAGACCACGGCCTTGGCGTCCGCGGCCTTGGCGTTGCCGTCCACTCGCGCCCCCGGGTTCGTCACGGGCGCCGACAAGATCCGCATCGGCCTGATCGGCTGCGGCGGTCGTGGCACCGGCGCGGCGAAGGATTGCCTCACATCGAGTGACAATATTGAGCTCGTCGCGCTGGGCGACCTGTTTCCCGACCACCTGGCCGCGTGCCGCGAGAATCTGGCGCGCATGGCCACCGAGGACGCCACGCTCAAGCCGAAGATCAAAGTGGACGACCGCAACGCCTTCACGGGTTTCGACGCGTATCAAAAAGTGCTGGCCAGCAAGGTCGATCTCGTGTTGCTCGCGACCCCGCCCGGGTTTCGGCCTCGGCACCTCGCCGCGGCGATCGCCGCTGGCAAGCACGTGTTCATGGAAAAGCCAGTCGCGGTGGACCCCGCGGGCGTCCGGTCAGTGCTGGCGTCGGCCGACCTGGCGGCGCAGAAGGGTCTCGCGATCGTGGCCGGCACCCAGCGGCGCCACGATCCGGGCTATCGCGCAACCATGGAACGCATTCACGGGGGCGCGATCGGCGACATCGTGGGCGGCCAGGTCTACTGGAGCCAGGGCGGCCTGTGGATGCACCCGCGGCAGGCCGAGTGGTCCGACGTCGAGTGGCAGATCCGTAACTGGCTCTACTTCACCTGGCTGTCGGGCGACCACATCGTGGAGCAGCACATCCACAATATCGACGTCGCGAACTGGGCGATGGGTGCGCACCCGGTGAAGGCGCTGGGGGTGGGCGGTCGCCAATGGCGCACCGATCCTGCCTACGGGCACATCTACGATCACTTCGCGGTGGACTTCGAGTATCCGAACGGCGTCCACATCATGAGCATGGCGCGGCAGATCGACGGCACGGCGCACAACGTGTCGGAGCGGTTTGTCGGGACGCGCGGCACCACCAACGCGAACTCCGTAATCGAGGGCGCGGCGCCGTGGCGGTTTGAGGCTTCCACCGCCAAGCCCAACCCGTATGTCGTGGAGCACGCGGATTTGATCGCCAGTATCCGTGCCGGCAAGCCGCTGAACGAAGGTCGTCAGGTGGCCGAAAGCACGCTCACGGCGATCATGGGACGCGAGGCGGCGTACACCGGTCAGGTGATCGCGTGGGACGAGCTGCTCGCCGCCGAGATGGACCTCGTGCCGCCCGAGATCTCGTTCGGCGCGATGCCGGTTGCCCCCGTCGCGATGCCCGGACACACTTCGATGTCCCGCACCTGGCGAGGGGCCTGACCGTGGAACGCCGGGGGGTTGTGCGGGCGGTCTCAGCCCCGTGTCACGGGGGTGACGCGCACCATCACCACGCCGTGGGCCGGGACAGTGGCGGTGAACCGGCTCGTGAACGCTCCGAGATCGGTGTGGGCCCACAGGTCTCGGACGCGAGCAGAGCCGGTCAGTCCGATCGCCCTCCATGACGCCGCGATCACCGTTTGTAACCCTGACCGGTTGAGCAACACGACGGCGCGCGAGCCGCCGGCGAGCGGCTTCGACCACACCTGCAGATCGATGCCGGGCTCCTGGACCAGCATGCCCTGCACGCCCAGCGAGTCCTGATCCACTGCGATGACTTCTTTGTTGCCGAGGATCTCACCGGTTGCGGGCGGCATCGCGCGAACGTCGTTCCCCGCCATGAGCGGCGCGGCCATGACCGCCCACAGACTGAAATGCGCGCGGTACTCGTCGTCGGTCATCAAGCCGTTGCCCACCTCCAGCATGTCAGGATCGTTCCACGCGCCGGGACGGGCAGCGAGCGCGTACTGGCTCGAGAGATCGAGGATCGAGATCATGCTGGCCCAGCGGTCACCGATGTCGCCGGTGGTGCGCCACAGGTTACCGGTGCGCGGGCCCCACTCCCAAGGGCGGTTCGAGCCCCACTCGCAGATGCTGAAGACGATGGGCCGGCCCGCTTTGGCGAGCGCGTCGCGAAACTTGGCATACTGCGTGGGCGCGTCGAGCCCCTCCGAGTTGCACCAGTCCTCCTTGACGTAATCCACTCCCCATTCCGCGAAGGTGCGGGCGTCGATCTCCTCGGAGCCGTAGGTGCCCGGGCGGCCCTGGCAGGTGCGGCGCCCCGCGTCGGTGTAAATGCCGAACTTGAGTCCCTTGGCATGCACGTAATCGGCGAGCGGCTTGATGCCGCCCGGGAAGCGCGCCGAGTCGGCCACCAGCCGGCCGGAGCGGTCGCGCGCCACCTGCCAGCAATCGTCGATCACGACGTACTGGTAGCCTGCGTCGCGCATGCCGCTCGCGACCAGCGCGTCTGCCGTCTCCTTGATCAACTGCGCGCTCACGTCGCAGTGAAAGTGGTTCCAGCTGTTCCAGCCCATCGGGGGTGTACGGGCGAGGCCGTTGTCGAGCGTCGGCGCGGACCGGGGGGCGGGAGCGTAGCGGGCGCCGAGCGCGAGTGCGCAGCAGAGCGGTATGACGAATCGCGCGGACATGATCGCGTTGAAAGTGCGGGCCGCCGGGGGCGCTCGCAAGCGGGGCGGCGCGGAGACGTGTCGCGCGCGCGCGACACGCACCAACTTGACGTCGCTCAGGCGCACGGCAGATTCGCATCCAGGCCACCATGAGACGTTTCGTGTTCAGCCTGTTCGTCGCATGCGCGATCGCGTGCGGAGGTGCGCGGACTGCGCCGAACGCGCCAGGTGGATCGACGATCGTCCCTAGCAAAACCGATGCGCGGGTCACGCGGGTCGAAGAGATGCTGCGCGGCGTGCCGGGTCTCGAAGTGACCCGGTTGGCGGACGGGAACTATCGGCTCCGGATCCGTGGGCAACGCAGCATCCGGGGGAATCCAACGGACGACAATCCCCTCGTCGTGATCGACGGTATCCCCATTCCGAACGAATCTATGAGCAGCATGCTGGCGGATCTCTCGCCCGGCGACGTTGCGCGGATCGACGTGCTGAAGGACGCGGCGGACACGAGCCTGTACGGATCGCGCGGCGCGAATGGGGTGATCGTGATTACCACCAAACGCGGACGAGGGGAGAGATCACCATGACGGCTGGCCTGGCTCGGTGCATGGCGTTATCGGCGTCGGCGCTCCTGGTCGCGGTGCCCGCGACGGCACAGCGACCCGGCGCTGTCGAGATCGGTGCGCTCGCGCGGTTTACGGATTTCGACAACGACCTGGGGATGCGCAATACCGTGGGCGCGGGCGGACGCCTCGCGGTGTACGTGCGGCCGCGGCTCGCGTTCGAGCTCGATGTGTCGCGAACCTCTGCCGATCGAGCCGCCGGCTCCGCCACCTACACCCCGCTCCATGCCCGTTTCGTCGTGGGTATTGGACGCGCCGGGCGCGTCGAGGGCCTGCTGGGCGCCGGATATGTCCACAATGCCTACGGTGGCTCGCTGGACGCGAGTGATGGAGGCTTCTCGGGGCTGATCGGCGTGCGCTATCAGCTCAACACCCGCGTGTGGCTGCGCATCGGGACCGACCTCGACATCATGTTCCACCCGTCGTCGGACAGTCCCTTCACCTTCTACCACGGCAACTGGGGGCTCCACCTCGGCGCCGGCGTTCGGCTCAACGGCGGCTCATAGGTGGTAGGCCTGCTTGGCTAGATCGTACGCGAGCGCGCGCGCCATGGGGCGCGCGTCGCTCTCGTCGATCACATGGCGGGCCACGAGCCCGGCCAGGTAGTTGGCATCGATGCGGCGCGCCAGATCGTGCCGCGCCGGAATCGAGCAGAACGCCCGCGTGTCGTCGTTGAACCCCGCGGTCTTGTGGATCCCCGCCGTCTCGGTTGTCCGCTCGCGGAAGCGCCGCATCCCTTCCATCGAATCGAAGAACCACCACGGGGCCCCGAGCCGCATCGCCGGATAGTGCCCGGCGAGGGGCGCGAGCTCCCGGCTATAGGTGGACTCGTCGAGCGTGAACACCACGAGGGTGAATCGCGGGTCGTTGCCGTAGGTGTTGAGCAGCGGGCGCAGGTTGCGCGTGAATTCCGTAGCGACGGGAATGTCGCCGCCCCGGTCCGGGCCGAACCGCTCGAAGACGAGACTGTTGTGATCGCGCAGCGAGCCCGGATGAATCTGCATCGTGAGCCCATCGTGCACGGACATGCGCGCCATCTCCATGAGGAGATGGGCCGTGAAGCGACGCTCGTCGGCGCCCGTCACCTCGCCCTGGCACGCTTGGTGGAACAGGCGCTCCGCGTCTTCCGGCGACAGCACCGCAGTATGCGGCTCGAGCACCGCGTGGTCGGTGGCCCTGGCCCCCATCTGTTTGAAGTGCGTGCGCCGGTCGGCCAGGGCGCGCACGAAGCCGGCGTAGTCGCGCACTGGCTCGCCGGAGGCGCGGCCCAGCGCGTCCAAGGCGGCGCTCCAGCCGGGGGCGGCGATGCGGAAGAGGGCATCCGGCCGGAAGGTCGGAATCACCCGTCCCTTCCACCCCGATTCGCGAATCGCGCGATGGTGGTCGAGCATGTCGGTCGCGGCATCGGTCGTGGCAAGCACTTCGATGTTGAACCGCTCGAACAGCGCCCGCGGGCGGAACTCGCGTGAGCCGAGCTTCTCGCGGATCTCGTCGTAGATTCGCGGCGCAGTGTCGCCCGACAGCCGCTCGCGGATACCGAAGACTTCGTGCAGCTCGTAATCGAGCCACGCGGCGGTTGGTGTCCCGCGAAACAGGTAGTAATGGTCCGCGAACCGCTGCCACACTATGCACGGGTCTGTCTCGACGGGCCCTGCATCCCGGCGCCTGACTCCTAGCTCCTCAAGCCGCACGCCGTGCGCGTACAACAGGCGCAGGATGTAGTGGTCGGGCTGCACGATCAGCGACGCCGGCTCGGGGAAGGGGGCGTTTTCGGCGAGGACTCTGGGGTCCACGTGGCCGTGGGGCGAGACGATCGGCAGGCCCCGCGTTTCCTCGTACAGCGAGCGCGCGACCCGCCGCACCGCAGGATCAGGATCGAAGCAACGATCCTCGGAGAGGATGAGCGTGTCCCGACTAGACGACCGGCGCCCAGCCCGGCGCGTACTCGCGCTGCCAGAACCTCATCGCCTGCTCGTCGCCCAGGATCCGTCCGGACTGCGGATCGGTGCGCAGGGCGCGGCCGGTCCATTGCGCGATATTGCCGAGGTGGCACAACAGCACGCTCTTCGCCCCCTCCGCAATCGGCTGGGTGAGCGGCACGCCGGTGCGGATCGCCTCCACGAAGTTCGCGATGTGGAGCCCCGTCAGCTGGTCGTCGCCGCTCGGCGCGAGCGGGTCGGCGCCTGCCTGGGCGATCGATTCCTTCACGACCTTGTTCTCGAGGTCGTACACGCTGTAGCCGTCCTGGTCCATCACGACCGTGCCCGTCGTGCCGTAGACGATCGTGCCCCGCCCGCGATTCTGCGTCGGAAACGGGTTGCAGCTCAGCCCCTGCCACACGATCGAGCGCTGCCCCTCGAACTCGAAGCTCGCCTCCTGCGTATCGGTGAACTCCCAGTCGTCCTCGAAGTGGTAACGGCCGCCCACCGAGGTGACGCGCGTCGGATAGTCCACACCCAGGGCCCAACGCGCGACATCGACTTCGTGGGTGCCGTTGTTGCAGATCTCGCCCGTGCCCCAGCGGCGGAACCAGTGCCAGTTGTAGTGGATGACGTTGTCGTGGTACGGCGTGCGCGGTGCTGGCCCCTGCCACAGCTCGTAGTCGAGCCCCGCGGGGACGGGCGCCGGTTTGCCGCGCCCGATCGAACGACGCCGGTTCGAATACCAGGCGCGAGCCAGATACGCGCGCCCGATCGCCCCTTCCCGGATCGCCTGCACGGCCTCCTGAGCACGGGGGGACGAGCGCCGCTGGGTGCCCATCTGCACGACGCGCTTCGCCTTGCGCTGCGCGTCGACGAGCAGCTCACCCTCGCGCGGATTATGCCCGCAGGGCTTCTCCAGGTACACGTGCTTGCCGGCCGAGAGCGCCAGGATCGTAGCCGGCGCGTGCCAATGGTCGGGCGCGGCGATGACCAGCGCGTCCACGCCCTTGTCCTCGAGCGCGCGGCGGAAGTCAGCTAGGGGCTTGGGACTCGGGGTTTGGGCCTGGGCAACGGCGGCGGCGGCCTTGGCCAGCACCGCAGAGTCCACGTCGCACACCGCCGCGACCTCGGCGTTGGGCGTCTTGGCGAACGTTTTCGCCAGCACGGTGCCGCGGCCGTTCAGGCCCATCACACAGACCACGACCTTCTCGCTCGGTGAGCCCTTGGCGAAGAGCGGTGCGCGTGCGCCGACGATACCCATCGCAGCGCTCGACACTGTCTTGACGAACCGACGGCGTTTCATGGTACCTCCGTGAATGCTGACACTTCGTAAAAGCAGGTCCTTCGCTTCGCTCAGGATGACAAGCTTTTGCTTGCTTTTAAATAAAGAATAGAGAAGCAAGCATTGTCATCCTGAGCGCCGTAGGCGCGAAGGACCTGCTTTTAGTTCCCTCACCTTGATGCTGCGGAAATAGACCTCGTCGCCGTGATCCTGCAAGACGATGTGTCCTTTCCGCCGGTCCCCGAACCCGGCGATCGAGCGGTACTTGCTCTTGGCGAGCAGCGAATCCATCCGCGCCGTCCCCAGATCGAACTCGACGATCTTCTGACCATTCAGCCAGTGCTCCCCGTGGTTGCCGCGGAAGATGACGGTCGAGCGGTTCCATTCCCCCACGGGACGCAAGCGTTTGCCGGCGCTGGGGGCGATCAGGTCGTACAACGCGCCCGAGCGGTGCGTGGGTAGCTTGCCGTCCTCGTGCCGGTCGTCGTCGAGCATCTGATACTCGAAGCCGAGGGCGGAGTGGTTCGGGGCGATAGCGCCGCGGGCGACGGCCGCGGGCGTCATCGCGCCGTTCTGGCCGATCGACATCTCTTCGGAGACGTTGTACTTGACGCCGCTGTTCGCGCCCGGCGTGACCTTCCATTCCCAGGTCAGCTCGAAGTTCCCGAACGTGTCCACCGTCATGAGATCGCCGCCGTTGAGCGGCCGGCCATCGGCGACCCTGGGCACGTTGCCCGTCGCGATCTTCTTGATCGCCCCGTCCACGACGACCCAGTGGCCGGTCGGCACGGTGTCGTAGCCCAGGCCGCGCCAACCGGCCAACGTCTGGCCGTCGAACAGGAGGCGCCAGCCGGCGGTTCGCTCGGCGGGGGTGAGGGAGTTGGGAGTGGATTGGAGTAGAGCGAGGACGATGACTGCTGTCATCATAGGGGCTCCCATAAAAGCAGGTCCCTCGCGCCTGCGGCGCTCGGGATGACATGCGCGCTTGCTTCTTTTTTCTTTTTTTTCAAACGCAAGCAAAAGCTTGTCATCCTGAGCGAAGCGCGCGGCACGCGCGCGGAGCGAAGGACCTGCTTTGCGGTGACAGGGGTCATGATGTGGCCTCGGAACTTCCCAACCGAGCCGGCTCGAGCCTGGGCGCGAGAACGTGAAGGATGGTCCAGGCGGTCACGTACGCGAGCCCGCAGACAATGAAGATGGGTGTGTAGTCGTGACCGTTGGCGTCGAGGATGCGGCCGGTGACGCGCTGGAACGCCCAGCCGCCGATGCCGCCGGCGAACGCCCCGATGCCGACTACCGAGCCCACCGCGGCGCGCGGGAACATGTCGCTCGCCAGCGTATAGACGTTGGCGGACCACGCCTGGTGCGCGGCGGCGGCCACGCTGACGATCAGGACCGCGGTCCACAAGCTCCCGGCCTGGGGCGCCAGGGCCGTCGGCAAGATCAGGAGCGCCATGGCGAGCATGGTGGTCTTGCGCGCCCGGTTGACCGTCCAGCCCCGCTTGATCAGCGCGCTCGAGAGCCACCCGCCGCCCACCGAGCCGACATCCGCGATCACGTACACGACGATGAGCGGCAGCGCGACCTGCGCCAACTTGATGCCGTATTTGGCGTCCAGAAACTTCGGCAACCAGTACAGATAGAACCACCACACCGGATCGGCCAGCAGCTTCCCGACGGCAAACGCCCACGTCTGGCGGTGCGTCAGCAGGCGCACCCAGGACACGCGGGTCACCGGCGTGTCCGGCGGATCGCTCAGGATATGCGCGCGTTCGGCCTCCGAGACGCGCGGATGCCGCTCGGGGCTCTGGTACAAGGCGAGCCACAAGAGCAGCCACAGGAACCCAAGCGAGCCGGTCACGATGAACGCCCATTGCCAGCCCCAGGTCAGCGCGATCCAGGGGACGAGCAGCGGCGTGAGAATCGCGCCGGTGTTGGTGCCGGCGTTGAAGATACCGGTCGCCAGCGCTCGCTCGCGCTTCGGGAACCACTCGGCGACAGTCTTGATGGCGCCGGGGAAGTTGGCCGACTCGGCGACGCCCAGGAACGCGCGCGCGGCGGAAAACGCCGCCGTTGTGCGGGCGAACGCGTGCGCCATGGCGGCCAGACTCCACGCGGCGACCGCCGCCGCGAACCCGCGCCGCACGCCGATCCGGTCGAACATCCGCCCCGCCGCCAGGAACGCGAAGGCGTAGGGCAGGCTGAACCACGAGACGACGTCGCCGTAGGCGGCCTCGGACCACCCGAGCTCGCGTTGCAGCGTCGGCGCCAGAATGCCGAGCACTTGCCGGTCCACGTAGTTGATCGTCGTGACGACGAACAGCAGGGCGCAAATCGTCCAGCGGTAGCCCAACAGGCGAGGCCGGGGCGGCGCGAGCGTGGATGTCACAGCGTGACGCCTTCCTTCCAGATCGCGATCTCGCGGTACCCGTGCTTCTCGTTGTTCGCGAGCGCTCGTCCCGACGCCACATCGAGGATCAGCGCGAACAGGTCGTCTGCGAGCCCGTCCATCGTCGCGGTACCGTCGAGGATCGCTCCCGCGTTGAGGTCGATCCAGTGCGGCTTCTTCTCGGCAATCGCGGTGTTGGACGAGATCTTGAGCGTGGGCACGGGAAAACCGAGCGGGGTGCCGCGGCCCGTCGTGAAGAGGACCACGGTCGCGCCGCTTGCGACCAACGCCGTCGACGACACGCCGTCATTCCCCGGCGATTCGAGCAGCGCCAGGCCTCCCACCTCCGTCGCCGCGGGCTCGCCGTAGCGCAGCACCTGCGTCACGGTGGCCTGGCCGCCTTTCTGAATCGCGCCCAGCGATTTCTCTTCCAGCGTGGTCAGGCCCCCCGCGACGTTGCCCGGCGACGGGTTCTCGTAGATCGGCTGCCCGTGGCGGAGGAAGTATGCCTTGAAATCGTTGATCAGGGTGACGATCTGCCGAAACACCGCTTCGTCGGCCGCGCGATTCATCAGCAGCCGCTCGGCCCCGAACATCTCCGGCACTTCGGTGAGAATCACCCCACCGCCCAACGCCGTCACCCGGTCGGCGATGCGCCCGACGAGCGGATTGGCCGTGATGCCGCTCAACCCGTCCGAGCCGCCGCATTTGTGGCCGAGGACGAGATCAGACGCAGGGCACTCCTCGCGGCGGTCGCCCGCCATGGCGGCGACGAGCTGCCCCACGGCCTCGAGCCCCGCGTCCACCTCGTCGGTGACGTCCTGCGAATTGAAAAACCGGAGGCGATCGCGGTCGACGTTGCCCGCGAGCTCGAGCAGCGCGTCCATCTGGTTGTTCTCGCAGCCGAGGCCGAGGACCAGGACGCCGCCCGCGTTGGGATGGCGCAGCAGGCCGGCGAGGGCGCGTCGTGTATTGCGGAGGTCGTCGCCGAGCTGGCCGCATCCGTAGGGGTGCGAGAAGCTGTAGACGCCGTCAATACGTTCCTGGAACCGCGCCGCGCCTTCGCGCGCAATGCGCTCTGCCGCGTGGTTCACGCACGCCACGGTGTTCAGGATCCACACCTCGTTGCGCGTACCGACGCGGCCGTTGGCGCGCCGATACCCCATGAACGTCGGCGCCTGTAGGGGCGCAGCATGCTGCGCCCCTACACGCGCGCCAACCGGCTCGTACCCGTACTCCAGCACGCCTTCCAGGCACGTCTTCAGATTGTGCGTGTGGACCCACGCCCCGACCGCGATCGGGGCGGTGACGGCGCCGACCGGGAAGCCGTACTTCACCACCTGCTCCCCGCGCCGCAGCCCGTGGATCGCGAACTTGTGACCGGCGGGAACATCCTCCGCCAGCACGACGCGCTCCCCGTCGATCGCCACGTCGCTCCCGGCGGACAACGCCCGAACCGCCACCGCGACGTTGTCCGCCGGATGGATTTTGACCGCCTGCGCGGCCATGTTCACCGCGCGAAGTCCCGGTAGTACGTCTCGATTTGGTCCGGAGTAGCGGTGCGCGAGAGGATCAGCACCCGGTAGCGGAACGTCGTCGCCTGTCCCGGGGCGAGTGTGAAATTCCGCTCGGTCTTCCCGTTGCTGAACACCTTCTCCCCGAGCGGGTTGGCGGCGAAGAGCCCATACCCGCGAGCGTGCCAGTAGGTGGGGAAGCCGACGTTGGTGGGATGGTCCAGGATGGCGAGGGTCACGGGCTCTCCCTGCACGACCCCCGTGAGCATCGTCCAGCGCCCGCGCGTACCCCACACCGAGTCGCCCTCGAGGCCCTCTGAGCTGCGATAGTGACCGGTGACGCCCTCGTTGTTGAGCATGGGGACCGTCGTGGCGTGTCCGGCTGCATCGGTGAACACCTCGGGCGTGTTGGCGGGCTGCTCCAGCGCCCGCGCCACACGCATACCGATCAGTCCTTCCTTATTATCAGTGAAGGTCACCGGCGCGTCGAGCGCCGTCAGGGTCGTGATCCGATCGATGCCGCGCAGCCCGTCCGCAGCCCGGAAGACGAAGCGGGTGTCCTCGCGCAGCAGGGGCTTGCCGTGCGAGTTCACCCACTCGGCCGTCACCTCGAGCATGCCATCGCCCTGGCCGCTCTGGGCGCGGCGCACCGCACGCTGCAGAATCGTGCCCATCTTATCGGCGCGCGCCGCGGGGATCGCGTCCGAGTTGTTCCAGAAGTCCAGCCCGTTGACGTCCCCATGATCGAACCAGAGCCCGACTTGATGCGGATGATCGACGCGCTCCCCGGGCCGGGGATCGAGGGGCCAACCGCGCGTGACCAACGCGCCCGACGCGGCGCGAATCGGGTAGAGCGTCGGCTTCTTGAGCGTGGTCGGCCAGATATAGGAGGTGAAGGGCTGGCCGTCGACCGTGATGTCGACGCGGCGGTCGGCCTCGCGCGCGACGATTTCGATCCGGGGCTTCGCCCCCTGCGCGGGTAGGGGCGCAGCATGCTGCGCCCCTACCCACGTGACAGCCAGACTCAGCCACAACGACAGCCAAGGCTTGCGCATGTTCTGTCCTCTCACCCCATCACGATGTCTTGTTTGCCGTCGTCGAACATGACCTTGCGGCCCGTGTGCATCGCCGCGACGGTCATGCACAGCGCCACGGAGTGGCTGTAGCCGGCGTCGATGTTCGCGTTGGTCTTCCCGCGCGAGCGGACGCACTCCATCCAGTTCCGCACGTTGGCCGTGGTGGAGGAGTCGCCGCCGGTGTTCGCCGCGGTCTCCGTCGGCGCCACCTCGGAGAGCTTCATCGTGGGCAGGAGATTCGCCTTCATGCCCATTTCCGCCGCGTAGCGCTCGGTGAGCCCGCCGTTGGGCGAGATCTCGTTTGTATCGAGGTTCAACATCCCCGCGTTCGAGTAGTACAGCTCCTTCGTGCCCCCGGCGCCGTTGGTCATGCGCGAGGCGTAGACGACCTGGAAGCCCTTGGTGGGATCGTCGAGCGGCCCGTATTCGAACACGATCGTAGCCGTATCCCAGTTCTTGCGGCCGTCCTTCCAGAGGTAGACGCCGCCGTTGGCGACGACGCTCCGCGGCCGGGGGAAGCCCGTGAACCAGTGCACCGTATCGATCTGGTGGACCATCCACTGGTCCGGGATGCCCGAGGAATAGGGCCAGAACAGGCGGTACTCGAGGTACTTGCGGGGATCCCACGTCTCGAACGGCATGTAGGCGAGGAAGCGCTTCCAATCGGTGTCTGTCTCCTTGATCGTCGAGACGAGCTGGGGCCGGCGCCAGCGCCCCGGCTGATTCACGTTCCACGTCATCTCCGCCATGACGATGTCGCCGAACTTGCCCGACCGGATGAACTCGTTGGCGGCCTGATAGTTGGCGGCGCTGCGGCGCTGGGTGCCGATCTGCACGACGCGGTCCGACTTCTTCACGGCGTCGCGGATCGCGATGGCCTGCTCCATGCTGTGCGCGAGCGGCTTCTCGATGTACGCGTCCTTCCCGGCCTGGACCGCCTCGACGCCGTGATAGGCGTGCAGGAAGTCGGGAGTCGAGATCATCACCGCGTCGGCCACCTTCGCGGTGTACATCTCTTCGTTGTTCCGGAACGCGCGCGGCTTCGCGCCCATCACGCGCTCGATCTCGGCGACGCCCTCGTCGCGGCGCCGGTTCCAGATGTCGGACACGGCGACGATCTCAAAGTTGAGGGAGGGACCCGCCGCCTTGAACGCCGGGAGGAGCGCCTGCCGGAACCGGTCGGAGAACCCGACGATCCCCACGCGGACGCGGTCGTTCGCGCCCAGGATGCGGGCGTAGCTCGCTGCGGGGATCGACGCCGCGGCCATGCCGGCCACTCCGGCAGCCGCCGTCTTCACGAAGTCGCGACGCGGCATCTTCCGCTCCTTGTTATGACTGGACATCTGCACCTCCCGTCAGGATTGTACGCGGCGTGGGGTCGCAAGGCCCGCCAGCACACCGCGCATGTACGCGAACGACTGTTTCATCCCCGGTAATGGGTCATCAGCGTCGATCTCGTACTCGAGATTGACGTAGCCCGCATAGTGGATCGCCTGCAGCTGATCGAAGATGGCGGCGATGGGGATCGCCCCTTCGCCGACAATGCACTGACTTCCCTTCGCCGACAAGTCGCGCAAATCCTTGGCGTGCATATCGAGCAGCCGCGGGCCGGCGTCCGCGATCGCCCGCACGACGTCGGTGCCGGTCCGTACCGTGTGCCCGATGTCGATGCACAGTCCCATCCGCGGGTCCATGGTGCGGACCAGTTTCAGCACGTCGTACGGGGAGGGGAAGCGTTTGTCCTCCGGCCCGTGGTTGTGGATCGCGACCCTGATGTCGTACTGCTTGGCGAACCGCTCGACGCGGGGGAGCGTCCCCGCCTCCGCGGTGGCGACGATCAGCGGCATGCCGGCGGCTTTGGCGTAGTCGAAGTAGCGGCGCACGTCGTCATCGCTGTCCTTGCCGAACGTGATCGTGCCGCCTCCGACGATCTGGAGTCCGGCGGCTTCGATCTCCCGCCGCGCCGCTGCCAGCTCGTCAGGTGGCAGCTCGTACGGCAGATGCACTGATTTGAGGTTGATGTAGGGCGTGCCGAGGGCCTTCACCATCTCGATCGCCTTGGCCCGCGGGAAATTGCGAAGCGAGTAACTGGCGACGCCCAATCTCAATCCCACGTCCCCCCTCTCCGGAACAGCCTGCCCTGAGCGTAGCGAAGGGGAGAGGGGGTCAGGGGGTGAGGACCCCAGAGGGGGCCAGGGGGTGAGGACGCCGGCCACGCCCGCGGCGCCGGTCTTCAAGAACGTCCGCCGGTCCGTCACCCTCAATAGCCCGGATTCTGGGGGTAGGGGGTGCTGGTGCGGTCGATTTGGATCTGCGGGATCGGCCGGAGCGCGTGGAAGGCTTTGATGTTCGGCCCTCCGTCGGGGTTGTAGAGCTTGACGCGGCTCACGAGCGAGTGGGTTCGCACCAGGTCGAACCACCGTTGGATCTCGCCCGCCAATTCCCGCGCTCGCTCGTTGAGAATCTCGTCTTGGGTGAGCTGGCCGACGGTCAACTCCATCTCCGTCTCGTGTCCCGGGATGGCCGCGCGCCGCCGCACGGCGTTGATGTACGGCAGGCCTTCGGCGGGCCGGCCGTCACGCATGAGCGCCTCGGCCGCGATCAAATACGTCTCGGCGAGACGGGCGACGAAGAAGTCGCGCGAGCCGCGTTCTTCGTTGATGGAGGACCGGAACGGATCGTGAAACTTGTTCAGGGACGGGAACATGTTGTCCAAGTACGGAGCGCCCTTCGCAGGGACGACGTACGCGCCCGGCGTGAAGACCTTGTACGGCCTGGTGCGCGCCAGCACCGTGTCTGCGTCCGTGGTCGAGACGTATACGGCCGTGTCCCCGAGCCCGAACTTGGGGACCCCCTGCGCGTCCTTGGGGATATTCGCGGCATTGTTCGCGTACCACACGCGCGTGAACTGCGCGTCGTAGCGGGCGTCCTTGGTGCGGTCGAAGAGGCCCAGGAAGTACCACGTCGGCCGGAAGCGTTTGAACGGGCGGCCATTGGCGACGTCGCGCGTCATCCCGGGCCATACGTCGTACTGCGCGAGGAAGTAGAGGTGCCCTTTGTTGCCGTTGCCGGTGGTCAGGGGGTCGGTGGTGTACTGAATCGCCCAGATGATTTCCTGATTGCGCTCGTTGGCGAAGTCGAAGACGTCCTTGAAGCGGGGCAGCAACGCATACTCTCCCGAGTTGATCACGCGCTGCGCGTAGTCGGCGGCGTTCGCGAAGTCGCCCGCCTGCCGCTTCGCGAGCTCGTCGGCCGTCGAATCGGCGTCGCGGATGCGTGTGAGGTACACTTTGGCGAGGAGGTGTTGCGCCGCTCCCTTGGTCGCGCGCCCATATTCCTTCTGCACGGCAGGGAGCCTCGCTTCGGCATACTGCAGATCGGCGATGATCGCGTCGTACACCGAATCGACGGGCGCACGCGCGGCCTCGGTGGTGGGGCTCGTCGTCTCGTGCAGCGTTAGCGTCACGGGCCCGTACATCTGCACCAGGTCGAAGTAATAGAGGCCGCGGAGGAAACGGGCTTCCCCCACGCGCTGGGCCTTGAGCGCCGAGTCCATGACGACGACCGGTGCCTGGTCGATCGCGGCGTTGGTGGTGTTAATGGCGCGGTAGAAATCGACCCACGTGTCCCGGAAGAATTGCGCGTCGGGATTCAGCTGGGTCGTGTAGTCGTTGATGTACTTGTGACTCCCGTCGGCACCCTTGGTGAAGATGTCGGTGCCGAATTCCGTGACCGTGAATCCGCGTTCCTGCGCGTAGAAGCTGCGCAGCGGCTCGTACGACGCGTTCACGAGCGACTCGAAGACCGCTTGGGTGCCGTAGGACCCGGGCGTCAAGCCGGTCACGACGTCTTCGTCGAGGTTCACACACGCGGGGAGGCCCGCCAGCAGCGCCGCGCCGATCAGAGCGACAGGGTATTTGCGCATGGCTGTATTCCTCTATATGCCCAGGGTGATGCCCATCATCAGGGTCCGGTAGCTCGGTACGCCCGCGTTCGTGGCCGATTCGGGGTCAAGGCCTCTGAACTGCGTGAACACGAACGGGTCCAACGCAGTGGCGTAGATGCGCAGCGACCGGGCGCGCAACGGGCCGACGATGCCGCTCGGCAGGGTGTAACCCAGTGTGATGGTCCGCACCTTGATGAAGGAGCCGTCCCCGTACCCCCGAATCCCACCGTAGTCCGGGTTTTCCTGCGCAGCGTTGGGACGGGGTTCGGTGTTCGACGGGTTGGTGCGCGTCCAGTAGTCCACGCGGATGTTGTTGTAGCGGCCGGCGAGCGTGCTCTGGCCGCCGTTGCGGAGCGAGTCCTGCACCAGGAAGCCCAGCCGCGCGACGGCCATGACGGACAGGTCGAGCCCCTTCCAATCGACCCGGTGGGTCATGCTCGTCGTCCAGCGGGGGAAGGTGGTGCCGAGGATGATGCGGTCGTCCTGGTCGATCTTGCCGTCGCCGTTCTGGTCGATCACGCGGATCTGGCCAGGCCTCCGCCCGTACCGCTGGGCCTCGCCTGAAATGGAGTCTTGGATCTGCCAGATGCCGCCGAACTGGTAATCGTAGGCCACCGAGATGGGATAGCCGACGAACCACTTGTTGCCGGGATCGCGCAGCAGGCCGCTCGAGAGCCGCACGATCCGGTTGCGGTTCGCGGCAGCATTGACATCCACGTTCCAGCGCAGGCCGTGCCAGTCTTGGACGAGCAGCGTGGAGAGTGCCAATTCGACGCCGGTGTTGCGCGTCGCGCCGACGTTCTCGAGAATGCTCGAATACCCGGTGGTGGGGGGAAGCTGGCGGTCCATGATCAAGTCCGACGTGTTGGCGCGGTAGTAGTCGATCGATCCCGACAGGCGATTGTTCTGCGCGGTGAACTCGAGCCCCACGTCGATCTGCCCGGTCTTTTCCCACCGCAGGTCCGGGTTCGGCAGCCTCCCGGGACGGAAGCCCACGGCGGGCTGGTTGAGGAACGAGTACATCGTCCGCGTCAAGGACCCTTCGGTCTGATATGGATCAATCGCGGTGTTGCCGGTGCGCCCGTAACTGACGCGGAGCTTCAAGTCGGAGAACAGTCCGCTGCCCCGAATGATGGGTTCCTCGGAGAGCCGCCAGGCGAGCGCGACCGACGGGAACATCCCGTACTTCTGCCCCGGCGCGAGCCGGGACGATCCGTCGACGCGACTGCTCACGGTCAGCAGATAGCGGTCCTTGAAGGTGTAGTTGACGCGCGCCATGAACGACTGCAGCGCCCACGCCGACAGCCCGCTCCCCAGCCAGTCGGGTTTCAGGCCGGACCCCAAGTCGAAGAATTTCTGATGCTCGTACGGCAGCCCCGTCACCTGCATGCTGTCGCGCTCGGTCCGCTCTTGCTGGATACTGTAGAGGGCGGTGGCATCGATGCGGTGGTCGGTCCCGAGATTGCGGCGGAAGGTGAGGATGTTGTCGAGGGTGTAGGCGAAGGTCTTGCTCTCCCACATCGCCGCGTCGGAGCTGCTGCCTTGCCACTGCTGGGTCTGCGCGCCCCGGAACTGGCCCCGCCGATAGAACGTCAAGTCCGCGCCGAAGTTCAGGCGCCACGAGAGCGCGGGAGTCAGATCGTAGCCGGCGAATAGCGTGCCGAAGAGGCGCGTGCGAGTCCGGTCGTCCGTCCAGTTCTGGATGTCCGAGAGGGGATTGACGCGTTGGCCGTCGGGGGTGGGTTTGAAAAGAATCGCGCCCGTGCTGTCGAACGCCATCCCCAAGGGGTTGTTGGTGAGCGCCTCGGTGTAGACGGCGTCGCCACGACCCAGGTTCTGCTCGGTGCGGATCAGGGAGGTGGAGCTGCCGACGCGCAGCCGTGAGCTCAGCTCGTGGTCGAAGTTGAGACGCATCGAGCGCCGCTGGAAATCCTGGGCCTTGATGATCCCCGTCTGGTCGAGCTGTCCCGCCGTCAGGGCGAAGCGCGTCTGTTCGTTCCCGCCCGTGACGCCGATCTCATTGCTCACCTGTGCGCCCTCGTGCAGCACCAGGTCCTGCCAATCCGTCCAGCGGCCAGCCTGGAGCGCCGCAAGGGTCCCGTCGGGCCCGAAGAGCTTCACGTCGGCGGAATCGCACACGGCGACGCCGGCGGCGCACTTGTAGTTGTTGCGCGCGCGTTCCGACTCGCGCCGATACTCGGCGAACTCGGGGCCGTTGAACAACTGGACGCGGCGCAGCGGCGCTTGATATCCGCCGTACGAATCGTAGGTGACGTGCGTCGCCCCGGCCGAACCGTGGCGGGTCGTGATGAGGACCACGCCGTTGGCGCCGCGCGAGCCGTAGATCGCCGTCGCCGATGCATCCTTCAGGACCTCCATGGACTCGATGTCCCGGGGGTTGAGATCCCCAATGCCCCCGGCCATCGGGATGCCGTCGAGCACGTACAGGGGATCGTTCGACGCCTTCAGCGACCGCTCCCCCCGCAAGCGGACGCGGACACCGTCGCCTGGCTTGTTCCCCGTCGTCACGATGTCCACGCCGGGCACGCGGCCCTTGATCGCTTCGATGGCGTTCACCTTGGGCACGTCATGCACGACATCCCCTCCCACGGACGCGACGGACCCGGTGACGTCGCGGCGAACCTGCGTGCCGTACCCGACCACGACGACTTCCTCCAGCGCGACGGCGAGTTGTTGCAGGCGGAAGTCCGCGCTCGCCGTCTGCCCCGATGCCACCTCGACCGTGGTTTCCAGAAGGCCGTAGCCGATGCGCTGCGCCTGCACCCGGTGGGTCCCGGGCAGCACGCCATCGAGCGTATACCGGCCATCGGGACCCGCCTCGGTGCTGAGCCGAGTGCCGACCACCCTGACCTGGGCGCCTGACAAGGGGGCTCCGGTCGTTTGGTCCTGCACGACTCCGCTGATCGTTCCGGTGGCGACGGTGTTGTCTTGGGCCCAGCCGACTTGAATTGGCGCGAATGCTAACAGAGGTAACAGAAGCGAGAGACGGAGTGGGGAGACGTGCAGCGACGTGGCGGCGGTGTCGGACATACTATGACACCCCCGAGCGGCATGACGGCAAAGCCACATGGGATCCCTCCGAGTGGGCTGTCCCGGTTGTCAGCGGGACGCGCAAGGCTCATGCCCTTCGCGTGACGTCGATCACGCCGGCGCAGTTTTGCCAAGTGATTGGTGCGCCACAACACCCGGGGAGCGGTGTCTGAGTAGCGGATGGTGAGTGTTGCGCGCCAGCCATCTTCGCCGCGTCGGCGCCACACTCGGCAGAAGGTTCCACCTTGCCGTCCGCCCGTTGGACCCGATCTTCAAGTGCCATATGCTCAGCGCGCTGCTCGCGTGTGGCCTCGGCGTTGCCGCCCAATCCCTTCCCCAGACCACGACGCGGGCCGCGTCGGCGTCCTCCCCCGCCGCGCCTCACGTGTATTCGCTGCGCGCGGACGCCCTGCAGCGCGCCAAGATGCGGGTTCAGAGCGGCGACGCGCGGCTCCGGCCGGCGTACGACCGCCTCGTGCGCGAGGCCGATGCCGCGCTCCTCGTCGGACCGTTTTCCGTGATGGACAAGCCGCGGACGCCGGAGAGCGGCGACAAACACGACTACGTCAGCATGGGCCCCTATTGGTGGCCCGACACCACGAAGCCGGGTGGCCTCCCCTACATCCGTCGCGACGGCGAGCGTAACCCGGAGCTGGCGAACGGGTACGACGCACCGCGCTTCGGCGGCCTCACGGGCGCCGTCACGACGCTCTCACTCGCCTATTACTTCAGCGACGACGAGAAGTACGCGGCGCGCGCCGCCGTGCTGTTGCGCGCGTGGTTCCTCGATCCGGCGACCCGGATGAACCCGCATCTGCGGTACGGCCAGCGCATTCCCGGGATCACCCAGGGCCGGGCCGCGGGGATCATCGAGACACGGCGGCTCGTGGACGTGGTCGACGCCCTCGGCATGCTCGAGCGCTCGCGGAGCTGGACGGACGCGGACGCCCGCGGCATGCGCGATTGGATGTCCGCGTACCTCCAATGGCTGTTGACGAGCGACATCGGAAAAGAGGAGCAGCGCGCCCGGAATAACCACGGCAGCTGGTACGACGCGCAGGCGACGGCGCTGGCGCTCTTCACCGGGGACACTGCCCTCGCGCGCGCTACGCTCGAGGCGAGCAAGACGCGTCGCATCGCCACGCAGATCACTCCCGACGGACAGCAACCCTACGAGCTGGTCCGGACGCGCTCGCTCGGCTACAGCGTCATGAACCTCGAGGGACTGTGCCGGCTGGCGGAGCTGGGCCGCCAGGTGGGTGTGGATCTCTGGTCCTACCAGGCCCCGAACAGGGGAAGCATACGTAAGGCGCTGGACTACGTCGCGCCCTACGCCGATACTGCCGTGCCGTGGCCCGGCCAGCAGATCACGGCGAACGCACCGGATTTCCTGGTGCTGCTGCTGCAGCGCGCGCGGGTGGCGTACCGCGGACGGGACGCGGACGCTCGCTACGGCGAGCTGCTGCGTCGCATTCCCGGCGACGTCGTCCGAACCCACCGGGCCGCGCTCCTGTACCCGGATCCGGACGCGGCGCCGTAGGCTCAGTTCTTGCCCGACGCCTTACCGGCCCACGCTCATATGCCACCCACCTCCTCCAGCGCGATCGACCGGCGCGAGGCGCTGCGGCGCGCTGCACTCGTGCTGGGCGGCGTCCTCTCAGCGCC
>DASXTV010000035.1:0-3500 GCA_036505175.1 Gemmatimonadales bacterium | reverse complement strand
TTGGCACCGTCGAGGCCCCCAATGCTTGAAGAGAATGTCGCATTCTCCGGCGCGCCCACTTGAAAGCGGGTGATCTGAACCGAAGTCGGCTTCATCAGGCTGTAGGCAACGATCGCCGTCAGCGCCACCGTGGCGAGACCGAGCACGACTGCGGCGATACGCCAGAGGCCCGCGCGCGGCGCCGGCGCGGCCGGAGTGGTCTGCTGCGTGGATGTTCCACCGCCCTTCGCGATCCACGCCAACTCGTCCTGCAGGTCGCGCGCGGACTGCCACCGCGCTTCGGGATCCTTCGCGAGACACTTCGCGACAATGCGGTCCAGTGCGGGCGGCGCAGCCGGAACGATCCGCGACACCGCCTGCGGCTCGCGCTCGAGAATCGCGCCGATCAGACTCGCCTGACTCTTCCCCTCGAACGCCTTTTTCCCGGTCAGCATTTCGTAGAGCACCGCGCCGAACGCGAAGATGTCGGTACGCGCGTCCGCCTCCGCTCCGTCGAGCTGCTCGGGCGCCATGTACTGGAACGTGCCGAGGATCGTCCCCTGCACCGTCAGATTTGCGGGCGTCGTCGGCAGCATCGACAGCCCCCCGGCGGCGGCAGGCGCCGTCGCCTTGGCCAGGCCGAAGTCGAGCAGCTTGACTCCGGCCACACAAAAGCCACTTTGGCGATCCGGACCCTGGACCGCCCTCATTCGTGGACAAGCCACCGCGATCATCGGGCTCGTGTCCAGGCGTTCTGGTCGGCAACGAGTGGCAGATGGTCAGCGTATCGAGACCGACCCGGATCTCGGTGACGACGAGTCGCACGATCTGTTGTCGCGCGCCCACATCGAGCGTGTTCGATCGCGCGCGGAGCGTGGCGCGGAAATCGGTCAAGGTGTCGCTGAGGCGCAGATAGCGCGCCTGGTCGGCGGATGCGAGCTCGAGCGACGCGCGCTCCGCCGCGAGGACTTGCTGTTGGTGCCGGAGCGCCGGTATCCGGTCCCGTAAGTCGTCGAGCGTGACCAGTTCCTGTTGGTAGGCGGTGACGAGGCGCTCCATACTTTGCGCCAGCCGCGTCTGCTGGCGGGTGAGATCCTCGACGCGCTGGCGACAGGGGTCCGCGTGCCGCGCCGCGTCGAGCCGGCGATCCAGTTCGGCTTGCACCAGGGTCGGGTCGTCGAGCAGGCGCATGACCTCGTCCCATACGAGCGCATCGAGCTGATCCTGCCGCACGGGACGATTCGTACAGACCGGGCCGTTGCGATGGCGATACCCGTCGACCCCCCAACAGCGGTAATGCCGCCGCCGCCGATACAGCGAGTACCCACACTGCTGGCACACCAACAGGCCTTGCAAGAGCGTCGGCGTCTTCGTCCGCCGCCGCGCGAAGTGGGCGTTGTCGTCCAACCGCTCCTGCGCCACGGCGAAGGTCGTCTCACTGATGAGCGGCGGGACAGGAATTTCCAGCCACTCGCTGCGTGGGCGATCGTGATTGGCGGTGTCTCCCATCGGCCGACGGCCTCCCTGCCGCCGCCGCTGGATCTGCTGGCGAGGCCCGACCCCCGTTTTGCCAAAACAGGCGCGACCGGCATACGCGGGATTGCGCAACAGTTTGTAGATCGTGGACGGGTCCCAGCGCGAGCGTTTGCGCGTGGGGACCTGCCCGGCGTTGAGCCGCTGGGTGATTCCCCGCAGACTCTCGCCCTCCTGCGTATACGCCGCAAACACCTGCCGCACCACCGCCGCTTCCGTCTCGTCCACGGCATAGGCGGCGTCGGCGTGATCCGTCTTCTTCACGTACCGATACCCATACGGCGCACCCGACAACGCGTTCACCACGCCGCACTGCGCCTGGTGCCGTTTGCCCCGTCGGGTGCGCTCCGCAATTTGCGCCCGCTCGTATTCCGCGATCATGCCCTGCACCTGCACCAGCAGACGATCTTCGGCCGTGTCGCCGGCGGGGGCCTTCAGATACACCACCAACACGCCGCTCCGGGCGAGCTCCTCCGTCAGCAGGATCTGATACGCATACTTGCGACTGAGGCGATCCGGGGCGTACACCAGCACGGCCACGATCTGGCCCGACGCGGCGAGATCCCGCACGGCCTCCAGGCCGGGACGGACCAGCGTGGTGCCGCTGTACCCGTCATCTTCAAAGACCCACTCGCGCGGCACCAGATAGTCATGCGCGGCGGCATACGCCTGCAGCGCGGCCGTCTGGCTCGCGATCGTCTCCTGCTCCCGTTGACGGTCGGACGATACGCGGGCGTACATCGCCGCGGGCTGGCTCATTCACCCTCTCCTCGGCCGACGACGCGCCCGCCACGCCCACTGGCCAGCGCTGATCCGGGACCAGCACCTGATAGGCGTGCTCGAGTTTCGTGGCCAGCAAGCGATCGTAGTGATATTCGAACTGGACCCGGGCGCGATGCGCCGACGGGCCTTCACCCACGCCCGCCGCTCCGCGCCAGCAACCGCGAGACCGCGCGACTGACGATCTCGCTCAACGACAGGCCGGTGGCCTGGGCATGGGCACGCAGGGCCCGCACCAAGCCCCGGGACAGCTTCACGGTAAAAGCGATCGTGGGGTCGGGCACCGGCACGGGGGCCCGCAAGCGCCGCGCGCGCTGCAAGTCCCGATACGCTTGGCGCGGAGAGATGCCGTAGTCCCGCACCAACCGCTCGACCGCCTCGGGGAGCGCCTCGACCCGGGCCAGGACCTCCCGCGCATGATTGAGGCGCTCGGCTTTCTGACCCGCCGTGCCCATGTGACCGAATAATACAACCAATTATGACACACTTCAAGCGCTCACTCCTCGCTAGCGATACCGGACGCTTCGCTCAAAGGCTAAAGTGGCTTTTGTGTGGCCGGCGTCTTCACCGTGCCGTCCGGGCGGATCTTCACGTTCGCGGGCTTCAGATCACGATGGATGATGCCCTGCTCGTGCGCCGCTTCGAGGGCCTCGGCGATCTGCTTGGCGATGGGTAACGCTTCGTCGTTGGGAATGGCCCCCTGCGCGATGCGATCGGCGAGCGTCGGCCCTTCGACGAGCTCCATCACCAGCGCGGTCACGCCGTCGCTCTTCTCGAGGCCGTGGATCTGCGCGATGTTCGGGTGGTTCAGCGAGGCGAGGACCTCAGCCTCCCGTTGGAAGCGCGCGAGCCGCTCCGCATCAGACGCCACCGATTCGGGCAACACCTTGATGGCGAGCGCCCGCTTCAGGTTTGTATCCGTGGCGCGGTACACCTTCTCGCCCATCCCGCCCACGCCAATCTGGGAGGTCACCTCATACGGACCAACGCGAGTACCGGGCGCAAAGGCCACAGGGATTGGTGCGGATTATAAGGGCGGAAGTCGCGAATGTGAGCAGGCTTGGATTGGCTTCGTTCAAACGCCGCAGGTTTGAGGGATGAGAGATCTGTCGCCTCGGATGTTTACCCTTCGGGACCCCTCTTCATCGTCCCGTAAACAACTGTTTCTGGGACGGCTCCGCGCAACCGGCAAAAGTCCTTTTTTCTCA
>DASXTV010000034.1:0-2127 GCA_036505175.1 Gemmatimonadales bacterium | reverse complement strand
CGCACATGACGTTGCAGCAGGTCCTCGACCAGCTTCGACACGATCCCTCTCGCGCGTCCCGAATTGCGGCCTGGCGGGAGGTGCCGGCCAGAGCGGCGCACTTTGCGCCTTTTCCGAATGCCGTGCACCCCCGCCTGGTCGATTCGTTGCGCCGCCGCGGCATCGGCTCACTCTACACGCACCAGGCCGACGCGTACCACGCCGTCGCGGCGGGTCGCAGCATCGTCGCCGTCACGCCGACCGCCAGCGGCAAGACGCTGTGCTACAACCTACCGGTGGCCGACCGCATCCTCAAAGAACCCGACGCCCGGGCGCTCTACCTGTTCCCGACGAAGGCGCTGGCCGCGGATCAGGTCGACGAGCTCCAGCAGTTGATCAGCGCGCTGGACGCCGACATCAAGACGTTTACCTATGACGGCGACACTCCCGCGACCGCGCGCCGAGCGATCCGCTCCGCCGGGCACCTCGTGGTCACCAACCCCGACATGCTGCACACCGCGATCCTGCCGCATCACACGAAGTGGCTCCGCCTGTTCGAGAACCTGCGCTACGTCATCATCGACGAGCTGCACCAGTACCGGGGCGTCTTCGGCAGCCACGTCGCCAATGTGATCCGGCGGCTGCGGCGGATCTGCGCGTTCTACGGCAGCAACCCGCAGTTCATCTGCACCAGCGCGACCATCGGCAACCCGCAGGAGCACGCCGAACGCGTCACCGGGAAGCCGATCACGCTGATCGACCGCAACGGCGCGCCCGCCGGCGCGAAGGTCATCGCGTTCATCAATCCACCCATCGTCAACCGCGAGCTGGGCATCCGCCGGGATACGCTGATGGAAGTCCACGAGCTGGCGTCGGAGTTCATCCGCAACAGCATTCCGACGATCGCATTCGCCCGCAGCCGCCTCGCGGCCGAGCTGCTGACCACCTACTTGAAAGATCTCGCCGCCCGGCACGGCCGCGACACCGACGCCGTCAAAGGCTACCGCGCCGGGTATCTCCCCTCAGAACGGCGGGCCATCGAGCGCGGCCTGCGCGACGGATCGGTCACCGCGGTCGCGGCGACGAACGCGCTGGAGCTGGGCATCGACATCGGCCAACTGGGCGCGGCGATCCTGGCCGGCTATCCGGGCACGATTGCGTCGACCTGGCAGCAGATGGGCCGCGCCGGGCGGACCGAAGAGCTCGCCGCGGCGTTCCTGGTCGCGACGTCCAGCCCGATCGACCAGTACCTCATGCAGCATCCGGAATACTTTTTCGGACGCTCGCCGGAGCAGGCGCTGTCCAACGCCGACAACCTCTTGATTCTGGCCAGCCACGTGAAGTGCGCGGCGTTCGAGCTGCCGCTGGAGCATGATGAGACGTTCGGCGCGACGATTCCGGTGGACGTGATGCGGCATCTCGAGGGCAAGCGGGTGGTCCACGACGACGGGACGCGCTGGCACTACGTCGCCGAACAGTTCCCCGCGGAAGAGATCAGCCTGCGCTCGGCGTCCACGGAGAACGTGATCATCATCGACGAGACCGACCCGAAGCCCGAGGTCATCGGCGAGGTCGATCTGGCGTCGGCGCCCGGGCGCGTGCACGAGGATGCGATCTACCTGCACTTGGCGCAGCAGTTCCACGTGGAGCGGCTGGATTGGGAGCAGCGCAGAGCCTACGTCAAGCGCGTCGACGTCGACTACTACACGCAGGCCGAGATCGCCGTCGGCATCAGCGTACTCGAGGAAATGCAAAACGCGTCCGGCCCGCTGCCGCGCGCCCACGGCGAGGTCGTCGTCACCTACCGCCCGACCATTTTCAAGAAGTTGAAGCTCTACACGCAGGAGAACATCGGCTGGGGCAAGATCAACCTGCCCGAGACCACCATCCACACCACCGCCGCCTGGTGGATCCTTGATGATGTCATTGCGAGGACCGCCCGCCCGGAGGGGCAGGGCGGTCCGTGGCAATCCCCTGCTAATTTCTCCTCGAATGAGCGCCTCCAGGGCGCCCTCGCCGCCCTCTCCCACGCCCTCCTCAACATCGCCCCTCTCTACCTGATGTGCGACCCCAACGATCTCGGCCGCGTCTACGAGATCCGCTCACCCCACACGAACCGGCCGACGATCTACCTTTACGAACGCGCCC
>DASXTV010000033.1:0-73012 GCA_036505175.1 Gemmatimonadales bacterium | reverse complement strand
GCAGATGGCCGATACCGGCCCCGCAGGACCGAATACCGAGATCATGGTTGACTTGCGGGGGAAGGGGACACCCTCACTCGACGAGTTCGTGCAGCTCACCGATGCCGGGAAGTTCGTCGAGATCTGGAACCTCGTCTTCATGCAGTACGATCTCCAGGCCGACGGAACGCGCCAGCCGCTGCCCAAGCCGTCGGTGGACACCGGGGCGGGTCTCGACCGCCTCACGTCCATCATGCAGGGCGTTCCATCAACCTTCGACACGGACCTGTTTCAGCCGATCATCGCGCAGGCAGTCGAAATCGTGGGGCGGCCATATGACCGCGGTCCCGCGGGCGCGCCCTACCGTGTCCTCGCCGACCATGCGCGCGCCGTCGCGTTCCTGCTGGCCGATGGCGTGTATCCGTCGAACGAGGGTCGCGGTTACGTGCTGCGGCGTATTCTCCGCCGGGCGGTGCGTCATGCGTGGCTCCTGGGCCGGCGCGAGCCGACGCTCGCGCCACTTACGCGCGCGGTCACAGCCGTGATGGGCGAGGTCTATGCGGAGCTCACGCCAAAGGAGCACCACATCGAGCGGGTCACGCGCGCCGAAGAGGAGCGCTTCCTCGAGACGATCGAGGGCGGACTCGCGCGCATGGAGCAGCTGCGTCACCAGCCGCTCATCTCGGCTGACGATGCCTTCAAGCTCTACGACACGTACGGCTTTCCGCTCGATCTCACCCAGATGATCGCCGCCGAGCACGGCCACCGGGTCGATGTGGAGGGATTCGAGCGTGCCTTGACTGAGCAGAGCAACCGGTCACGGGCGGCGAGAAAATCGGCGGCGAAGGGCGGCGCAGGGCGGCAAAAGCGCGGTGATTGGATTGAGCTGAAGAAGAGGGGCTCGCAGATATGGGTGGGCTACGAAACCACCAAAACCGAAACAGAACCAATCGCCTTCCGGCAAACGGGGGATCAGCTCGAGCTGATCCTCGAGGAGAATCCGTTTTACGCGGAGTCCGGCGGCCAGGTCAGCGACACCGGCGTCGTGACAGGGGATGGGTGGGAACTGACGGTCGAGGACGTCGAGAAGGTGGACGGGAAAAGCGCGGTCGTCGGGACGTTTGGTGAGACGTTCGAGCCGACGCCCGCGCTGGCACTGGTGAATGAAGCGCGGCGCCGCAACATCGAGCGCAATCACACCGCCACCCATCTGGTGCATGCCGCGCTCCGCAAGATTCTGGGCGAGCATGTGCGCCAGGCGGGATCCGTCGTGGCGCCCGAACGGCTGCGGTTCGACTTCAGCCACCACGGCCCGATCAAGGGCGACCAGCTCGCCGCCATCGAAGCCGAGGTCAACGCGCACGTCTGGGAGAATCTCCCGATCGAGACCCGGCAGATGGCGTATAGAGACGCGGTCGCTGCGGGCGCCATGGCGCTGTTCGGCGAGAAGTATGGTGACGTGGTGCGCGTGGTGGACGTTCGCGGTGTGTCGCTCGAGCTGTGCGGCGGCACGCACGTCGACGCGACGGGGCAGATCGCGCTGTTTCGCTTCACGCACGAAACCGGCGCCGCGGCGGGCGTGCGGCGCATCGAGGCGCTCACGGGGCCCACGGCGTACCGCTACGCGCTCGAGCTCCAACACCGGCTGTCAGAAGCCGCGGGATTGCTCAAGACCCAGCCGGAGCATTTGGCGCGTCGCATCGAGGCGCTGCTCGACGAGAATAAGAAGCTGGAGCGGCGTATAGCCGAGCTGCTCAAAGGCGGGGCGGGTAGCGAGGAGCAGGGCGCCGTCGAGCAGATTGGCGACGTGGAGCTCCATATCGGCGAGTCCAGTCTCGAGGACAAGAACCAAATCGCCGCGATAATGGATGGCTTCCGCGCGAAGCATAAGCGCGCTATTTCGGTGCTGTTCACCAAGGGCGAAAGAGCCGGGATCCACGTGGCAGTCACGGACGATCTGGTCTCCAAAGGCATCAAAGCGGGCGACATCGCCAATGCCATCGCCTCCACGACGGGAGGCAAGGGCGGCGGGCGTCCACATTTCGCCTCCGCCGGAGTCGGTGATGTCACGAAGCTGGGCGAAGCCCGCGCCCGCACGCCGGAGATCGTTCGAGACTTCGCGCGATGAAGCGCGACCAGATCCTGGCCTGGCTCGACACGCGCCGTCCGGCGCCGCCGCGCGCGCTCCGCGAGCGGCTGCGTGCCGCCGTGCGCGATGCCCCGGAAGGACTCGTCGCGCATCTGGCCCGCACCGGCGGCGAGCTGCTGGACGGCGTGGTTGCCCGCCCCGCGGGCGGCCGCGAGCTGGCGCTCGATCTCCTCGCGGCCGATGCATTCGCCACCTACGCCTTCGAGGCCCAAGCCGAGGAGACACATGAGACTTGATGGTCCGGGTTTGCTCGTGCTCGTGGATCCGGTCCGCACCAGCGGCGTCGAAGCGGCGCGCATTGGCCAAGCCGCGAAAGCCGCCGGGGTGCGCGGTCTGTTGATCGGATCGTCCTTCGACGGTGCCGCCCAGACGCACGCGGTGGCGCGCGCGCTGCGCGACAACGCGCCCGGCATTCCCGTGGCGCTGTTTCCCGGCTCCGCCATGCAGCTCACCGACCAAGTGGATCTCGTGCTGTTCCTGTCGCTCGTGTCCGGCCGCAACGCGCAGTATCTGATCGAAGAGCACGTCCGCGCCGTGCCGTATCTCCAGCAGCATCCGGTCCCAACGTTATCCACCGCGTACATCCTCATCGATGGCGGGCGGGTGACGAGTGTGGAGTCCGTGAGCCAGACGCGGCCGCTCCCCGCCGACAAGCCGGAGCTGGCCGCCGCGCATGCGACTGCCGCCAACCTGATCGGTATGCAGGCGGTCTATCTCGATGCCGGCAGCGGAGCCGAGCGGCCCGTGTCCGCCGCGATCATCCGGGCGTGCCGGGCGGCGGTGCCGCAGCGGCCGCTGTTCGTCGGGGGTGGGATTCGCACGCCGGCGCAGGCGCGCGCGGCGCGGCAGGCGGGGGCGGATTTCGTGGTCATCGGCACGGTCGTCGAAGAAGAACCGAACGGCGGCCTGGAGGCCTTCGTCGAGGCTGTGCAGTGAGCGTCGCGAAGATCCGGGAGTCGCTGGACGGCCTGGCGGCACTCGCCGGCCGAGTGGCCGCGGAACAGGCCGATCAGATCGCGGCCATCGCCGAACGCTACGAGACCACGCTGCGGCTCGGCGGCACGTTGTTCTTCGCCGGCAACGGCGGGAGCGCCGCCGACGCGCAACACGTCGCCACCGAGTATGTGGTGCGCTACCAGAGCAATCGGCCCGCGATGCGGGCGGTCGCGCTGACGACGGATACGTCGTTGCTCACCGCCTGTGCGAACGACATGGGGTTCGATGAGGTCTTCGCCCGGCAGGTCGAAGCGTTGGCCGAGCCAGGCGACCTGCTGGTGCTGCACTCGACGTCGGGGGAGAGTCCCAACGTGATTCGCGCCGCGCAGTCCGCCAAAGCTCGTGGGGTGGGCGTGGTGGCGTTGTTGGGAAAAACCGGCGGGCAGTTGCACGACCTCGCGGACCTTGCCCTCATTGTGCCCGCCACCGACACGGCGCGGATTCAGGAGCTGCACCTCGCGATCGAACACGTGATTTGCGATCTCGTGGAGGACCGTCTCAAGGCATGATCGACCTCGCCGGGAAGCGCGCCTTCATCACAGGCGGAGGGCGGGGCATCGGGCGCGCGACGGCGGTGTTGTTGGCGCGGGCCGGTGCGAAGGTCGCCGTGGGATACCGCAGCCGCAAACCGGCGACGGACGCGCACGTCGTCGCCGCAGTGCGCGGCGACCTCGGCACGCCGACGGGAGCCAACAAGGCCGTCGCCGAAGCGCTGCGTGCCCTGGGCGGCGGGCTCGATATCCTGGTCATCAATCACGGGGTCTGGCCGCCGGACGATGTGCCCGTTGCCAAGATCAGCGACGAGCAGTGGGAGGCCACGCGCCGTGCCAACCTCGATGCGGTGATCTACGTCTGCCGCGCGGCGATTCCCAAGATCACGGACGGGGGCACGATCGTGCTGGTCGCGTCGACCGCGGGCCAGCGCGGCGAGGCGTTTCACGCCGACTATGCCGCCACGAAGGGTGCGGTGATTTCGCTGACGAAGTCGCTCGCCGTCGAGCTGGCGCCGAAAGTGACGGTCAACTGTGTCGCGCCGGGATGGGTCGATACCGAGATGTCGGCGAAACCATACGCCGGGGGCGGGCGCGCGGCGATCGAGAAGACGATTCCGCTGCGCCGGGTCGCCAGCGCCGAGGATGTGGCGGGTCCCATTGTGTTTCTCTGCTCGCCGCTCGCCAGGCATATGACGGGCGAGATCCTGAATGTGAACGGCGGCTCAGTCCTCTGCGGATGACGTTCCCCGCGACGCTCCCCATTCCGTCGGAAGTCGTGAAGATCGCCCAAAAACTCGAAGCCGCTGGGTTCGAGACGTGGTGTGTCGGGGGAGCCATCCGCGACAACCTCCTCGGGCTCGAGAATCACGACTTCGATCTGACGACGTCGGCGCCGCCGTCGGCCGTGCAACAGGCGTTCCGGCGCACGGTGCCGGTGGGGATCGAGCATGGCACGGTCGCGGTGCTCGACGCCGACAACCAGCCGCACGAGGTCACGACCTTTCGGAAGGACATTCAGACCGACGGCCGCCACGCGGTCGTGGAGTTCGGCGTGTCGCTCATGGACGATCTGGCGCGGCGCGACTTCACGATCAACGCCATCGCCTACCACCCGATCCGGCACGAATGGCGCGATCCGTTTCGGGGAGAGCAGGACCTCGCGAAGCAGCTGATCCGTTCCGTCGGCGATCCCAACTGGCGGTTTCAGGAGGACTACCTGCGCATTCTGCGCGCGTTGCGTTTCAGCGCGCGCTTCGAGTTCCGGATTCACGCCCGGACGCTCGAGGCCGCGAAGGCCAACGCACAAGGACTGGCGCAGTTGTCGGCAGAACGCGTTCGAGACGAGTGGTTCAAAGGCATCAAGACGGCGAAGAAGGTGTCGAAGCTCGTCGGCTTGTGGCGCGACGTGGGCGCGACGCGAATCTGGCTGCCGGAAATGGCAGCAGGGAGCGGGGAGCTGGGCGCGGTGGACAAGCTGCCGCGAGATCCGGTGCTGATCTCCGCGTTCTTGGCCAAGGATCCTGCGTCATTGCTCACGCGTCTCAAATGCGCGACGCGGGATATCGAACGCGGACGCGCGATTGGGCAGTGGCGCGAGAAATATCCTGACCCAAAGGATGCCGTCGCGGTGCGGCGGTGGCTGGCGGCGGTTGGTCCGTACGCAGACGATCTGCTGCTGCTCCCTGCGCCCCGCTCCCTGCTCCACGGGGTCGCGCGCATCCGTGCCGCGGGTGAGCCACTGGCACTCAAGGACCTCGCCGTAAAGGGCGACGATCTCATTGCCGCCGGGGTGCGGCCGGGACCCGACGTGGGTGAGGCACTCGCGCGGTTGCTGGAGGAAGTCCTGGAGGATCCGACCCGCAACACCAAGGAGTACTTGCTCTCGCGTGTCTAAGGCCCTGCTCTATGCGCTGGTCGCGGCCGCCGGGAACGTGCTCGGCGCGCTCGCCGTCACCCGCCGCGCCATGCGCGAGCTGCGGATCATCGAGCTGCTGGTGGCGTTCGGCGCCGGGTTCATGCTCGCCGTGGCGATTGTGGAGCTGCTCCCGGCCGCGCTGTCGCGCAGCGGGGCCGTCGCGCCGGCGCTGGTGCTGCTCGGATATCTCGCCGTGCACCTCACGCAGCACACCGTGACGCCGCATTTCCATTTCGGTGAGGAGACCCACCCGGTGAGCTCGGTCGCCGGAACATCGGCACTCGTGGGCCTCCTGCTCCATACCTTCTTCGACGGCGTGGCAATCGCGAGCGCGTTCCTGGTGCGGCCTGAGCTCGGCATCATGGTGTTCATCGCGATCTTCCTGCACAAGCTGCCGGAGGGTGTCACGATCGCGAGTCTCATGCTCGCGGGCGGCCGGTCGGGCGGGCGGGCGGTGGGAGCGGCGGCGCTGCTCGGCGTCGCAACACTGCTCGGCGTGGTGCTTACCGAAGCGATGGGGTTCCTCGTGGAGCACGGTCTCGCCCTCTCGGCAGGCGTGACGATCTATGTCGCCGCGTCCAACCTCGTGCCGGAGTTCCAGGGGAAGCGAGGCTGGAAGCTGCCCGCCGCATTTTTCGCCGGTGCGGTCATATTCTTCGTGACCAAAGTGATCATGGATCGCGCGTCGTGAGTTACGCGTTGCGCCGGGCGTATTCCTTGGTGAACGAGAAGCCCAGCTGCCCGCGCCACGCCTTGGCGAGGAACCGGGAGGCGATCCGCACGACCGCCATCGGTCCTGGCAACGGATCATTCCAGGTGAAGTACGGGCCCACCGGCCGGCGCACGAGCGAAGCGCACAGGCCACCCAGCACGGCGGCGATCGAATCGCCGTCGTGCAGCCTGCCGCCCAGCTCCTCGAGCACGGCCAGGAAGGGCACGCCGTCGATCTGTGGGGTGCGATCCCGGATTTCCTCGCCGCACATTTGGCGATAGGCGTCGAGCGTGAGGTTGATCCCGCAGCGCGTGCCGAACCAGTGGCACAGTCCCAGGCGCGGGTTGAGCTCGAGGTATTTGAACGTGCCGTCGCGCGCGTCGTACTTCACGTCGATATCCCCAAGGCCTATATAGCCGACCCGTCTGCCGACGGTGGCCGCGAGCTCGAGCAGCGCGTCGTTCCGCTCACTGCGGGCGCGGCTCGTCGCGCCGAAATGCGCAGGCATGGTGGCCAGTTTGCGGAACGTGAATGCGCGGACGAGCTCGTGGTTGCCGTCGAACAGGCCGATACATTCCCACAGCGCATCGTCGGGGCCAGGAATCATCTCCTGCGCGACGACGCGGTGGAATAGGTCGGTGCTCGTGCGATAGAACTCTTCCGCATCAGCGGCGCTGCGAATGATGACGTTTCTCCAGCCGATGCCGTCTTTGTCCAAGTGCGTGCGCGGCTTGATGATGATGGGCAGTCCCAGGCGCCGGACCAACTCCGCTGGCGAGGCCGGCAATTCCTGCGCGGTCTTAGGCAAGGGAACGTGTCCCTCGAGAAATCGCGTGTCCTTGGCTTTGTCGAGCGCGATGTCGAAGGCGGCATCGGGCGGAACGCAACAGCGGAAGCGCTCCTCGAGGTGCGCGCGATGCTTCGCGACAATGTGCGCGAGCAGGTCCGACGTCGGGATGAGGACCGGCCGCGGCTCCTGCTGGATCCCGGACAACACCTGCAGGACGGCCCCTTCCACATCGCCCGTCTTGCGGACGAGAATCTTGTGGCCGAATCGCGAGAAGCGGGTGGGCTCCATCGGATCGAGCATGACCGCGATGGTGGGAACGCCGCCTTCCTGCAGGCTGCGTACGGCCCCCAAACCCACTGCGTCCGAGCTGAGCACGACGGCGCAAGAGCCGAGCGCGACCGCCCAGGGTGATCTACGCTCCATGCGACCCACTCCCGGCGAGGGACTGGCTCCTCTCCGCTGCGAGCGTGGGTCGCGTGTGACCATTGCGCGAGTGATTCGCGACGAACCCCGTGAGTGCGCGGGCCGCGTACCGCGTCCCGACGACAAAGCGACAGAGCGGGCCGAACGAGTTGGCGGCGGGTGTGCCCACGAAATGGAGGCCCGGCACGGACGACTCGAATCCGTCGGTCAGATCCGGATAACCATCATTCGTGTGCACGGCCCGCCGCAGCTCCGGGGCCAAGAACGCATATCGCCCGATGTCCACGCGATAGCCTGTACAGAGGAGGACGTGATCGACCAGTCGCGCTGACCCGTCACTCAGGCGGAGGCGGAGCTGCGAGCTGCTGGGAGTCGCCGCGGCAACCCGGCAGCCGGTGGTGAGGGGTACGCCTGCAAGGCGTGGGACCAACCAGCCTGCGCCGGCGGGACGCACCGCGCGAGCGGTGAGGTAATCCTGCAGCGCTCTCGGCATCTTGCGAAACATGCGGGGCCACGCGATGAGCCAGCTCATGAAGCGAGGGCCCATGATATCGAGCGGCGGGCGAGCCATCGGGCTCAACAGCCGCCGGACCGTGCTCATCAGCGTCGGCTGCGCCGGCGTCTGCCCGAGCCAGTTGATCTGGTGAGCCCGGGCGAGCACTTCGACTTCTGCGCCGGCCTCATGCAGGAGCGCCGCCGATTCGAGCGCGCTTTGCCCGGCCCCCACGACCAGCACGCGCTGGCGGGCGAATCGGTTGAGGTCGGCGTGGTCGAGGGAGTGTGAGACCAGCGACGCGGGCAGCTCCACGAGCTGTACGGGACGCTGCGCGAACAATCCGATGCCGGTTGCTACCACCACGCGCCGAGCGTGGAACTCCTCCCCGTCATCGAGCCGGATGCGAAACCCCTGGGCCTCTCGGAACAGGTACGCCACCCGGCGCCGGTCCACATCGGGCACTGCCAGTTGTTGGAACCAGTCCCCATACCGACTAAAATCGTCGATGGGCACGGGCTCGGCATTGGGGAGGTGGTGGAGTGACCGGTAGCGATCGAGCCGGAGCCGACCGTCGGGATCGTCGAGACTCGACGCTCCCGCGCCCGAGCGCAGGAACATGCCGCGCGGCATGTGCTTTTTCCAAAACTCCATCGGCTCACCGAAAACTCTCGTCTCCACATGCCTGGTGCGGAGGTGTGCGGCGGTGGCCAATCCGTACGGACCGGCGCCGATGATCGCTACCCGACAGGATGAATCGCCGTTTCCCATGGTGCTCAGTGACAGTTGCCGGACCCGTGATCAGTGAACGTGTAGCCGGGCGCCGGGATGAAGTCCCAGATGTAGCTGTCGGGGCCGAGCGTCAGTTTCAGGACGCCGTATGCGTCCGATATCGCTTCCGTGTTGGGGGCGATGGAGGACGGCATGGCCGTCGCGTACCCGCCGGTGCCCGGGTTGAATGAGCGGATCCCGCGCGCGGGATCGAGATTCGCGCCCGGGTCTTGCGGCGCAAACCGCTCATAGTCGTATTGCTGGCCGTTCAGCACGATGTCTGCACGGGCGGCATACAGATCATTCCAGAATGGCAGGACGCCCGACGCGCTGTGCCACGATGGATCGTCGGACGAGAAGAACAGCGGGTAATGGAACATGGCGATCGTGCATGGCTTCGTGTTCGCGGCGAGATCCGCCTTCAACCACTGCTCTTGGACGGAGCCGGCGGCGCTCGAGACCGATGTGGTGTTGTTGAGCACGATCACGTGCCAGTAGGGGCCGAGGTCGAAGCTGTAGTAATACTTCGCCGAGTCGCCCACGGTTGGTTTGAAGTACGTATAGAAGGCGTTTGCCCCCGCGACGTCGTACTCATGGTTTCCCACCACCGCGCGCGTCCGTGCCTTATGGCGACCCCACGTTGGGGTGTAGCAGTTGGTGTAGTTCGCGGCGCTGCCACTCGGGTTTACGTTGTCGCCGAGGACGAACACGGTGCCGGGAAGGCCGTCCAGGATCTGGGCCGTCACTTGGTCCTCATCGGTGCCGCACGACGCGATGTTGCTGGCTCCTGAGAAGACCTGCACGGTAGCCGGGTCGAGCACCTTGACCGCGATGTCGTCTGCGCCCACGCCGCCATCTTTGTCCGTGATTGTCACGCGCGCGGTGTATTGCCCCGGTGTGGCATACACGTGGCTCGCACTGATCGGATTGGCTTGCGCGTTCGTACTCCCGCCATCGGTTGCGCCGTCGCCCCACGCGATTGTGTACGACCACGGATTATCGGTCGATCCGGGATCGGTGAACGTCACGCGCAGGTTCAACGCGGTGCCGCCGACCACCGACTGGTCGGGTCCGGCCTTTACGGTCGGTGGGACGTTGCCGACGTTCACGCTGGTCGACGCCGGCGAGCTGTTCAGCCCCTTGGCATCCCGGACCGTCAACGTGACCACGTACGAGCCCTCGGCTGGATAGGTGTGCGTGACGGTCACGGTGGTCGCCGTCGTGCCGTCCCCCAGGTCCCAGGCGTACGTGAGCGGCGTGTTGTTGTCGGGATCGCGCGACTGGCTGCCGTCCAGTAAGGCTGTGCCCTCGGAGCTGTAGGGCCCACCGGGATTCGCGACCGGCGCCTGGTTCGGCAGAGGCGCCCCCGAATGACACGACGCGCTTCCCCTGTCGCTGAAGGTCCCGCCCGCGACCGGCACGAACTCCCAATCGTAGCTCGTGGGCCACAGCGTCAGCTTGATCACTCCGTAGTTGATGTCGCTGCGCACTTCGCTGTTCGCGATCGGACTCCCGGGCCAGCTGTACAGCGCGTTGCCGCCGGTGCCGACGACGAACTCTTTGATGCCGTTGACATTGTCGAGGGCCCCGGTCGGCGTCTGCGGGGCAAAGCGCTCGTAACTATGGTCGTGACCGTTGACCACCACGTCGCCGCCGTAGTCGTACAATGCCTGCCAGATGGGTTGTGTTGACAGGGTGCTGCCGTTCCCGCCTGAACTGAACCGCGGGTGGTGCCAGTACGCCAGCGTGCAGGTCGCCGGGTGCGCCGCCAGATCGGCGCGCAGCCAGCGCTCCTGCGCTGATCCCGCGCTCATGTCGAGGCTCGAATTGATGACCACGATGTGCCAGGTGCCCAGGGTGTAGCTGTAGTAGCCGATCCCCGAATCGCCCGCCGCCGCGCCCCAGTACGCATAGTAGCCCGGCGCGCCGGCCGCCGACCCGTGGTTGTACTCGTGGTTGCCGGTCGACGGGCGGGTGCGCGCCTTGTGTCGGCCCCAGGACGGATCGAAGCAGTTCATGTAATCCGCCAGCGATCCGTCCGGGTAGGCGCCGTCACCGAACGTGGCGACCGTGCCGACGATGGCGTCGAGCAATCTCGCCGTCCCTTCCTGGCTGGTGCGCGAGCAATCCGCGATATCGCCCGCACCGGCGAGTACTGCCGGACCCGAAGCGGTCTGCACCGTGACGGCAGCCGTGCCAACGATGCCCTCACTCGTCGCCCTGATGGTGGCCGTGCCTGCGGCCAGTCCCACGACGAAGCCGCTGCCGTTCACGGCCGCTATCGACGGCGCACTGCTCCCCCAGGTCACGGTCCGCCCGGTCAGCGCGTTGCCGTTGGCGTCCTTCGGTGTGGCAGTGAGCTGAACGGTTCCGTTCGCCGGGATCGTCGCCGCAGTCGGAGTCACGTCCACGGCGGCGACCGGCGGCGGCGTCACCGTGACGGTGGCGCTGCCACTCTTGCCCTCGCTCGTGGCCGTAATCGTGGCGGATCCCGCCGCGACCCCGTGCACGACTCCGCTGCCGTCGACGGTGGCGCTGCCGGGCGCGCCACTTTGCCACGTGATCGTTCGCCCGGACAATGGATTCCCGCTCGCGTCCCTCGGAGTCGCGGTGAGCTGGACGTTGCCGCCGACCGGGATGCTCGGCGACGCAGGAGTAACCGAGACCGACGCCACCGGAATAGCCGTCGCGCTCACCGTGATGGCTGATGTGCCGCTCTTGCCTTCGCTGCTGGCCGTAAGCGTGACCGGACCACCCTCAACCTTGCCGGTGACGAGACCATTTCCGTCCACTGTGGCGATGCTCGCATCACTCGTCGCCCACGTCACGGCGCGGCCCGTCAGCGGATTGCCGTCGGCGTCCTTCGGGGTTGCGGTGAGTTGCACAGTGGCATTCACCGCGATCGTTGCTGTCGCGGGCGTCACGTCGACCGAGGCCACGGGAACCGGGATGACCGTAATGGCCGCTGTGCCGGTTTTCCCTTCGCTGGTGGCGGTGATGGTGACCGGGCCGCCGGCGGCTTTGCCGGTGACGAGGCCGTTCGCGTCCACCGTCGCGAGCGCCGCGTCACCCGTGGTCCACGTGATCGTGCGCCCGGTGAGGGGATTGCCGCCCGTGTCCTTCGGCGTCGCGGTGAGCTGAATGGTGGCGCCGACCTGAATCGTGCCCGATGCCGGGCTCACGTCAACAGCCGCGACCGGCACGGCGTTGACGGTCACCGCGGAGCTGCCGCTCTTGCCCTCACTCGTGGCCGTGATCGTGACCGGCCCGCCCGCGACCTTGCCGGTAACGAGACCGTTGGCGTCGACCGTGGCGATGTTGGCGTCGCTCGTCCCCCACGTCACGGCGCGGCCGGTGAGCGGGTTGCCGTTCGCGTCCTTCGGCGTGGCGGTGAGCTGGACGGTGTTCCCGACGACCACGCTCGCCGGAGACGGAGTCACGTCCACCGCGGCGACGGGAGCCGGCGTGACGGTCACGGCCGACGTCCCGCTCCTGCCTTCGCTCGTGGCCGTGATGGTGACGGGGCCGCCGACGCTCATGCCTGTGACGAGACCGTTGGCGTCCACCGTCGCGAGGCTCGCGTCACTCGTTTCCCACGTCACCGAACGACCCGTGAGCGGATTGCCGTTCCCGTCTTTCGGCGTAGCGGTGAGCTGCAGCGTTGTGCCGACGGCCACACTCGCCGGAGATGGCGTAACATCGACCGAGGCGACGGGAGCCGGCGTGATGGTGACGGCCGATATCCCGCTCTTTCCTTCACTCGTTGCGGTGATATTGACCGGGCCGCCCGCGGCCTTCCCCGTGACGAGGCCGTTCGCGTCGACGGTGGCGACGGTGGCGTTGCTCGTCGCCCACGTCACCGTCCGTCCGGTGAGCGGATTGCCCGCCGCGTCTTTGGGGGTCGCGGCGAGCTGCACGGTTCCGCCGACGGGCACGCTGGCTGCCGCAGGGCTCACGTCGACCGCCGCGACCGCGATCCTGGTGTGGCACGTAGTGGTCCCGGCATCGGTGAAGGTCGCGCCGGCGACGGGGACGAACTCCCACGTGTAGCTGGCCGTGTCGAGCGTGAACTTCAGGACACCGTAGGCCGTGCCGTTGCGCACTTGGCTGTTCGGGCGCGCGCCGCCGGGGTTCTGCAGATTCAGGCCGCCGGTGCCGACGATGAATTCGCGGATGCCGAGGGGATCCGCGGCGCCGGTCGGCGATTGCGGCGCGAAGCGCTCGTAGACGGTGTAATTGGCGTTCACGACGACGTCCGCGTTGTAGGCGTACAGCGCGTCCCACAGCGGCCGGACAGCATTGAGATTGTTGGTTCCAGTGGAGCTGAAGCGCGGGCGGTGCCAATAGGCGAGCGTGCACTTTCTGGTGTTCGCAGCGAGCTCGGCGCGGAGCCACAGCTCCTGAGGCGACCCGACAGTCATGGCGATCTGATCGTTCAACACCATGATGTGCCACGCGCCAAGGTCGTAGCTGTAATAGTACTTGCCGACGTCTCCACCGGCAGCGCCGAAGTACTGGTTGAAGCCCGCCGCGTTCGCGGTCTTGTAGTCGTTGTTCCCCACCGCGGGCCGGGTGCGCCCCTTGTTTCGCCCCCACGACGGCGCGTAGCAGTTGTTGTAGTTCGTGAGCGTCGCGTTGCCGTTGATGTTGTCGCCGGCGGTGAACACTGTCGCCCCCGGGTAGTTGTCGAGCAGCAGCCCGGTCGCCTCGTCGTTGGTGCGGTCACAACGCGCGATGTCGCCGGCGCCGATGAGCAGTGCCGGAGATCCAGGCGTGATGTCCGCAGTGATTGGGGGTGGGGGGGCTGGGGCGGCTGGGGGGGCTGCCGGCGAGTTTGTAAAACCGGGCGAAGCGCTCTCGTTGCACGTCGTGAGCAGCAACAGGGCAAGAGCCCGAGCAGCGTAGGCGACGCGGTGAGAGCGCGATCTCATGTTCCGTCCATGGTGGTGAGTCCCGGGCATCGCTCGGGACGTCGCACGTACGGCTTGGGTGTGGCTAGGGCGCCAGTCGCTGAGGTCGGGTGGCAAGGGGAATGCCGCAGACGCGCCGACCCTAGCCCGTTGGCCCGCCGTGACTTGCGACCTGCGACGGGGGTCCTGCGGCGAGCCATTTGTTTCGGACGACGGTCAAGACTGGCACGTCTTTGACACACGTCGGCTCCAAGAGCCGGAGGTCCTTACGGCCGCGTGCTTGTGAGGACGAAAACCCCGAAGTCCGGTCCGGTCTGCGGGGGGAGGGTAGGCGAGCCCCCGATAGGAGCGACGGGGGTCACGCCGGTCATCGGTACGTCCACAGGGCTGCCACTGTACGTGCCACTCACCACCGCCGCTCCGAAGAAGGCCTGCACGTTGTGGACTTCGTAGTGGTCCCCCACCCGCACCACCCCGCTCAGATCCACGGGCACGGTCGCCTGCCGGGTCCAGTTATAGATGATCACGTTCCCGCGCCCCGGTTCGTAGCGGTTGGGCCGTACGAACACCCTCGGCTCGGCGGGGTCGCTGAGCCCGGCCCGGTCGGTCGCGCCCAATCCGCTCACCTGCTGCCAGCCGGCGAAACCATAGTCCGTGTTGATGTAGCCCCACGCCTCGGCGCTCGCGTCGCGGTAGTAGCGGTTATTGGCTAGCTGGAACCCCGACACCGTGGAATCCCGCACCCAGATCATGTCGCTCGTCGCGCCGAACAGCGAGTTGTCCGTCATGGTGAGCGACTGCCACCAACCCACATCGAGCAGCAGCATTCCCCCCACCCCGTAGTTGTTCCGCACCGCGAGGTCCTGGTTGACCGTCGTGCCGAAGCCGATCAGCAGGTTGTGCACCCCGACGTTGGGCGAGAAGTAGGTCATGTTGTCGACGAGCGTACCGTTCCGCACCGGCTCGCTGCCGCCGAACAGGATGTTGGCGCTCGGAGAGTTCACGGGGTCGGCAGTCACCGCCCCGTTGTTGAACGACACATTCCCCTCGGCATGGAGGTTGGTAAGCTTGTCGGGCCCTGCGATGGCGAAGATGTGGATGCCGTAGCCGAACTGGTTGAAGAGGATGTTGTCCCGCAGGTAGACCGGGCCGGCGTTGCTCTTCGCATAGATGCCGTGCCCGTTGCCGAACACGGACTCCTGCCAGCCATTGTTGTACGCGAGACAACCGTAGATCTCGATATCGACCGGATCCGCGAAGGTATAGAATCCTATCCCGCCGTCGTGTACGATCAGGTTGATGAGCTTCACGTGTGACGCGTGGACGATGATCAGGTTGGGTCGCGTATCCGTCGCTCGGTTCGGGTCCGAGTCCATGACCTCGAAGCCCCAGAAGGTCGAGTAGTTCCCGCCGACGGTGAAGAAATCGCCGCGACTCGTGGGAGGGGTGGCACCCCTCGCGTCCAGGATCGCCCGCTCTCCGGGGTATTGCCGCACCACGACGGGGGCGGATGCCGTGCCGGCCAGCGTACTGGTGACGGGGGCGGTGTTGCTGTACGTGCCGCCGCGTAGCCACACCGTATCGCCCGGCAGCACCTTTCCGTTCCCCCCGTGCAACGCGGTCTGGAGATCCCAGGGCCGCCCCGACCCGTCGCCTCCGCTCGACCCCGTCGGCGCCGCGAACCATCCCAGCACAGCGACAACGGCGGGGCCGGCGGTGCCACCGTAGGTCGCCACCACCGTCGTCCGCCCGGGGCGGATCGCCGTGACGCGCGCTGTCTGCGTACCGGTGCTCACCACACTCGCCGCGCGGGGGCTCAGGGCGCCCCAGACGACCGGTCCGAGCACCGGCGTGCCGTTGGCGTCGAGAATCGTGGCCGTGAGGGTGATGGTGTCTCCGATCAGCAACGAGTCGGCCGCTGGCGTGACGATCACGGCAAAGCTTCCCAATGTCACCTGGATCGGCGCGTCGCCGGTCAGCGGTGTCAGCACGATCGCGATCGTGGGATTCGCACCTGGGTGCAGGCTGATGGTGACCGAGCCGCTGTGCGTTTCGACGCCCCCCGCGTCGTACGCCCGGATAGCGATCGTACGATTGGAGCCTGACGGGACGGTGATCGTCCCCGACGCTAAGCCGCCCGCAATGGGGATGTTGAACGTGAGCGCGGTTGGAATGTCAGCCCCGGTGACTTCCGCGACCAAGGTCGCGACCGCCGAAGCGGACACGTCGGCCCTGAGCAGGAGCCTGGCCTCCGGCGGTCCGAGTGGGCTGTCCGTGGGCTCGCCCTGCAGGCAGGAGCCGAGCCCCAGCGTGGATACCAGGGCCGCAGCGAGCCACAGGCGTCTGGTGCAGAGCACGCGATCGTGCTCGCGATTACGGGCCGACGCTAATGGTCGCGGTGCCGGTCGCCCCTTGGAACGTGGCCGCGATCGTCGTGGTGCCGACACCCGCCCCGGTGACGAGTCCGGTCGCGTCCACTGTGGCGATGCCGGGGTTCTTCGTGGCCCAGCTCACGGTTCCCGTGATCGGATGTCCATTCCAGTCGACGATCGACGCGCTCAGCTGCACCGTCCCACCGGTTCCCACCGTGGTCGAGGGCGGCGTCACCGTGATCGCTAGGCTCCCCAACGTCACCACAATTGGCTGGTCACCGGTGAGGGGCGTCAGAATGATGGCGACGGTCGCGTTGGTTCCGGGTTGAATGTCGAGCGTGACGGAGCCACTGTCCGTGAGAATCCCTCCGGCGTCGTAGGCACGCAGGGCGACGGTGCGATTGGAGCCTGCCGGGACGGTGATCGTGCCCGCCGCGACACCGGCCGCAATGGGGATGTTGAACGTCAGAGCGGTGGAAATGTCCGGCGCGGTAACCTCCGCGACCAACGTCGCGACCGCCGAAGCGGAGACATCGGCGCGCACCATCAACGTCCCGTGACCCTGACCCGGATCGACCGAGCCACCGGCGCAAGCGACGAGGAGCGAGACCGCTGCGAGTCCGAAGCGGCGGGAGTTCAACGGGGTCCGAATCATGGGGAAGCGCCTCCTAAGCGCACCAAGGGTGAGATGGAGGCTCTCACATTCTGTGCCCCCGAGGCCAGCACGGCCTATGCACGACTGACGGCAGGCATGACAGCCATTCGCTACACATTCGAGTCAGGTCTGTTTCAGATTCGAGCGGCCGTAACTCCGCATGTTGCTCCACGCGTGTAGCCAACCAGCGGTGTCGTGCGGTAGGTCACTTCCCGCCAAACAGAGTTTTTGCATAGTAGCTCCGCAGTTGATTGGCAGGCAGGACCGCTGCTCAGAGCAAAACCGCCGAAAGGCGGTGACGCAGAGCTAGGGGACTTCGGCGACCAGGGGGTCGCCATGTCAGCCCGGCCGCCAGCGACTCGAGACGCCCTCGAGTTCCCCGGCGGCCTTTTCATTTACGGCAGGATCGCACGCCCCTCCGCGGGGAGCGCGACAAAGGCAAACCCGGCGAAAGCCGGGGACGCAAAGCCACGAGGCTACCGCACGCCGTTCGCGTGCCACGCCAGTCGAGCCGCCGAAGCCCATGAGGAGGGTTTATGCTGTCTCCAACGACATGGCGTCGGGCCCTGGCGCTTGCCATCACCACAGTCGTCGCGTGCAACATACCGACCAGAGACTCCCTGAATACCGACGCACCGGCCCGGGTCGCCGTGACTCCCAAACTCCTGACGATGCAGCAGAACCAAACCGCCGACTTCACGGCCATCGGCTTCACCAGCGCCGGCGATACGGCCGATTTGTCGATCAACTGGAGCGTCACGAGCGGCAGCATCACCGACACGAGCACGAACAACGGCCGCCATCGCGGACGCTACCGGGCTGGCGCGGACACCGGCAAGGTCAAAGTCGTCGCCAGGGGGGGTGGAAAGTCCGACACCGCGGTCGTGACCGTGACCCTGGCGGGGGTCGCGACGGTCGTGGTGACGCCGAGCGCGGCGAGCGTCGCGGTTGGGCAGACGGTGCAGCTGCAGGCGACGCCGCTGGATTCGGGCGGCAATCCGTTGAGCGGGCGGGTGGTGACGTGGGCGTCGACCAATCCGGGCGTGGCCTCGGTGAATGGCACCGGGGTTGTGAGCGGCCTGGCGCCGGGTGTGGCGACGGTGACGGCCTCGTGCGAGGGGCAGACCAGCCCGGCGGCGATCACGGTGACCGTCGTGCCGGTGGCGTTGGTCTCGGTGAGCCCCGCGTCAGCCAACGTGATCGTGGGTCAGACCGCGCAGCTCACAGCGACGCCGAAGGATGCGAATGGCAATCCGCTCAGCGGGCGGACCGTGACGTGGGCGACGAGCAACCCGGCGGTGGCCTCGGTGAGCGGGAACGGGCTGGTCACGGGTGGAGCGACCGGGACGGCTACGATCACCGCGAGCAGCGAGGGTCAGAATGGCACGGCGGCGATCACGGTGACGTTGGCGCCAGTGGCGTCGGTGTCGGTGAGCCCCGCCTCGGCAACGGTGATGATGGGCCAGACGGTCCAGCTAAGCGCGATCCCGAAAGACGCGAATGGTAGTCCCCTGACCGGGCGCGTGGTGACCTGGGCAAGCAGCGCGCCCGCCGTCGCCAGCGTGTCCGCGGGCGGGTTGGTGACGGGTGTCGCGGCAGGAACGGCGACGCTCACGGCGACAAGCGAAGGGAAGAGCGGGACGGCGACGGTCACGGTCACGAGCGTGCCCGTGGCCTCTGTCGCGGTCAGCCCGGGCTCGCCAAGCATTCGGGTGGGCGGCACGGTGCAGCTCACCGCGACGGCGAAGGACTCGGCGGGCAACGTCCTGACGGGGCGTGTCGTGTCCTGGGCGAGCAGCGCCAGCGGCGTCGCGAGCGTGTCGGGGAGTGGGTTGGTGACGGGTGTCGCGGCAGGAACAGCGACGCTCACCGCGACGAGCGAGGGGAAGAGCGGGACGGCGACCGTTACCGTCACGATCGCTCCAGTGGCCGCAGTTACCGTCGCGCCGGCCTCGGCGAACGTCCGCATCGGCGGCTCCGTGCAGCTCAGCGCGACGACGAAGGACTCGGCGGGCAACGTCCTGACGGGGCGTGTCGTGACCTGGGCGAGTAGTGTGCCCGCGGTCGCGACGGTTTCGGCGAGCGGTCTGGTGACGGGCGTGGCGGCAGGCAGCAGCACGATCACCGCGACGAGCGAGGGGAAGAGCGGGACGTCGGCGGTCACGGTGACGGTCGTTCCCGTGGCTTCGGTGGCCGTGAGCCCGAGCCCGGCGAGCATCCAAATCGGCCGCACAGTGCAGCTCAGCGCGACAACGAAGGACTCGGCGGGCAACGTCCTGACGGGGCGTGTCGTGACCTGGGCGAGCAGCGCGCCAGCCGTCGCGACCGTGTCGGCGAGCGGCCTGGTGACGGGCGTCGCGGCGGGAACGGCGACGATCACCGCGACGAGCGAAGGGAAGAGCGGGACGGCGGCGGTCACGGTGAATCCCGTACCGGTGGCTTCAGTGACCGTGAGCCCGGCCTCGACCAGCCTGGTCGTCGGTCAGACCGCGCAGCTGTCAGTCACGACGAAGGACTCGGCCGGCAACGTGCTGACGGGGCGGACGATCGCGTGGGCGAGCAGCAGCACGACCATCGCGACCGTGAGCGCCACCGGATCAGTCACGGCGAAAGCGGCGGGTTCCGCGACGATCACCGCAACAAGCGAAGGGAAGAGCGGGACCGCGACGATCGCCGTCACGGTCGCACCGGTGGCGTCGGTGGCCGTGAGCCCCTCCTCAGCGAGCGTGGCGGTGGGGCAGACCGTGCAGTTGACGGCGAGCCCGAAGGACGCGAACGGCAATCCGCTGACGGGACGCGTGGTGACGTGGGCCACGAGCAACGCGGCGGTGGCCACCGTGTCGTCCGGCGGGCTGGTCAGCGGACTCGTGGTCGGTACGGCGACGATCACCGCGACGAGCGAGGGACAGAGCGGCAGCTCCGCCATTACGGTGACGGTGGCCGCAGCGGGCTGCGCGGCGGCATGCCGCTACGTGGCCGTGAACGGCAACGACGGCAACGCCGGGACGAAGACCGCGCCGTGGCGCACAATTCAGCACGCGGCCGACGTCATCAACCCCGGTGACACCGTGATCGTGAACGACGGCGTCTACACCGGTGGTGCCAACGTCGTGACCATTACGCGCAGCGGCACCGCGGCGGCCTGGATGGTGTTCCGCGCCGCGAATCGCTGGGGCGCCATCGTCGACGGGCAAAACAACAGCTCGACCACCGGCTTCGAGATCAACGGGAATTACATCCGCGTGGAGGGCTTCGAGGTGCGCAACACCAGCCGCTACGCGATGGAAACGTACGGCAACCGGGAGGACATCGCCGGGAACCACGACGTCATCCTGATCCAAAATCACTTGCACGACGTCGGCCACATCTGCACGGGGACCACGGGCGGAATCGTGGGCGTCTCCGCCTACTCGGATAACCTGACCATCGAGCGCAACGTGATTCACGATATCGGCCGCCTCGGGCCGGGCGAGCAGGGCTGCGTGGAGCCCAACGCCAACTGGCAGAACCACGATCACGGCGTGTACAACGGCGTGGGCAACAACGTCGTGATTCGCAACAACGTGTTCTACAACTTCACGCACGGCTGGGCGATCCAGCGCTACAACGGCGGCGGCTCGGTCACGACCGGGCTGACCATCGTGAACAACACGTTCGGCTTCCCGAACCCGAACCGCGACGCCCAGATCATCATCGCGACGACGACGAACAACATCGTCATCGCGAACAACATCTTCTACCAGCCCAAGACGGCGGGGGTGTGGTTCGACGGCGCCGGAAACGGAGCGACGCTCGTGGGGAACATCTCCACGAACGCGATCCAGACCGGCGGCTCGGCGCTCTCCATGAGCGGCAACCTGCAGAACACCGATCCGCTCCTCGTGAACGCGACGGGATTCAACTTCCACCTGACGGCGGGGAGTCCCGCTCGCGGCCTGGGCGTGGCGACCTGGTGCCCGTCCGTCGACTTCGACGGCGTGGCGCGGTCGGGCGCCTGCAGCGCGGGGGCGTACCAGAACTAAGGCACCGCATGTCGCCACCATCCCCACCATCCCGGCCAGGCATCATCCGGCCGGGATGGTGGTGTTTTCGCCCCGTCGCATTGACAGTGTGCCATTTGGAACCTCTCTTCTCGCTCATGCGGCCCACCACGTTCTTGTCGACGCTCCTCGTCAGCGCCCTGTTCGTCACGTGGGGATGTGCACGGGCTGACGAAGCAGTCGGTCCGCCGTTACTGCCGCCGCCCCCCCCGCCCGGGTGCGGGAATACCGGATCCGGCGTCTGCTATCACGTTGCCACCACCGGGAACGACGCGAATGCAGGGACCGCCGCCGCACCGTTCCGCACGATTCAGCATGCAGCCGACATCGTGAACGCCGGTGACGCGGTGCTGGTGGAGAATGGCGTGTACACGGGTGGGTCGACGGTCGTATACATCAACCGGAGCGGGACCGCGGCGAACCGGATCGTGTTCCGCGCCGCGAGCCGCTGGGGGGCAATCATCGACGGCAATAACAACGCCTCCACGACCGGCATCGCGATCCCCGGCGGGTTCGTGTGGGTCGAAGGGTTCGAGGTCCGGAACACCAGCCGCTACGGGATCGACACCGACGTCGGGCACGACCAGGTGGTCATCGGCAACCACGTACACGATATCGGCCACATCTGCACGAACAGCACGGGCGGGATCGTCGGCATCGACGCCTATGCTTCGGGCCTGGTGATCGCGGGGAACTGGATCCACGACGTCGGTCGTCTGGGGCCCGGTGAGGGCACCCCGGCATGCGACCCGGGGACGAACACCAACTGGCAGAATCACGACCACGGGATCTACAACGGCATCGGGACGAACGTCCTCATCGTGAACAACGTGTTCTACAACCTCACGCACGGCTGGGCGATCCAGCGCTACGACGGCAACGGCGAGGTCGTACACGGTCTGTGGATCCTGAACAACACGTTCATCGGCGCCAACCCGAACCGCGACGCGCAGATCATCATCGCGACCGAGACCACGAACCTCGTGATCGCGAACAACATCTTTTATGAGCCGGCGACGGCGGGGGTGTGGTTCGACGGAGCGGGGAGCGGCGCGACGCTCACGGGGAACGTCGCCACCGGGAACCTCCAGATCGGCGGCTCGGGCCTGGTCCTAACCGGCAACCTCTCGAGCACCGATCCGCTGTTCGTGAACGCCGGCGGCCTCGACTTCCACCTTCAAGCCGCTAGTCCCGCGCGGACCGCCGGGGTGGCGCGGTGGTGCCCGGCCACGGACTACGAGGGCGCGGTGCGGTCCGCCTGCGGCGCCGGGGCGTTCCACTAACGCCGCGCGCTCACCGCAGGTCGAAGGCACGCATCCACATCTCCAGGGCCAGGATCCGAAACAGGCCGAGGTAGGCCTCCTCAGAGGCTCCGGCGGCCTCGGGCGAGGCATACCAGCGGCGCAGCGCCGCGACGTCGACGTAGCGCCCGCAGCGCAGTGAATCCTCGATCAGCGTCGTCACTTGCGGCCGGAGGTCGTGCGCCAGCCAGCGCCGATCGGGCGCGGCGAAGCCGAGCTTGCTCGTGCGTTCCCGGACGGTGTCGGGGAGCACGCCCCGCATCGCCTCGCGGATGGCGAATTTGCTCCAGCCGTGGTGCACCTTGAGGTGGTCGGGCAGTGAAATGCCGTACTCCACGAGCTTGTGATCGAGCAGCGGCACGCGCGCTTCCAGGGAGAACGCCATGGACGAGCGATCTTCCATGCGCAGCAGCAACGGCAGCGTGTCCATCATGATGTCGTCCACCTGGATGCGCTGCATCACGCTGGTCCCCGTGTGACCTGCCCCCCCCCCGCCGCCCCCGCCGGCCCTGGCGTAACGCCACCACCGTGTCGCCGGGGTACTTTCGCCGCCCAGCGCGCGGTCCCAATCCGCCCGGAGCACGCCCTCGAGCAGCGAGTCGACGCCGAGCAGGCGGCGCAGGCGTGTCGGCAAGTAGCGATACCCGCGGCGCAGGTTGAGCACGTAGTAGAGGTCGCCCTGCGTCAGCATCGCCCCGGCCTCGCGCGCGAAGCGGAGCAGCCGTCCCGACCGCAGCAACGAGGCGAGATAGGCGTAGCGAAACTTCGCGTAGCCGCCGAAGACTTCGTCGCCCCCCTGACCGTCCAACAGGACTTTGACGCCGGCCTCCCGCGCGGTGCGCATGACCGACCACTGCGCGTAGTAGCTCAATGAAGCGAATGGCATGTCCTGGTGCCACGCCATTTTCGGGAACGTCGCCCAGAAGTCCTCGGCCGAGGGAAACACGAGGTGGGATTCGGCGCCGGCGGCGCGCGCCACCGTGTCGGCGTAGCTCCGCTCGTCGAGTTCCGGGTACTTCCAGCACGACGTGAACGTGAGGAAGCGGTCCCCCAGCGCCGTGGCCTGATCGGGCTGTTCGCGCCAGATCTTGCCGATCAGGGAGACGACGGTCGACGAGTCGATGCCGCCGCTGAGACAGCTGCCCGCGCGGACATCGCTGACGAGGTGGGATTGCATCGTGCTCGCCAGCATGGTCCGTAGCCCGTCGAGACGCACGCTGTCGCGGACGCCGTTGGCGTGCTGCGGCGTGAGCTGCCAGTAGCTGCGGACGTCGACCTGGCCGGTGGCGGCGTGCACCGTGAGGCAGTGCCCGGGAGGAAGCGCTTTCACGGCGCCGAGCAACGTCCGCTCACCGTAGTCGCAGTTGGCGTGGAGCAGGAAGCCCACCACGGCGTCGTCGTCCGGCGTGACGTCGAGGCCCGGGCACGCCAAGAGGGCCTTCATTTCGGACGCGAAGGCAAAGATGCCCGCCGGCCTTGCGTAGTAAAACGGTTTGATGCCGAGGCGGTCGCGCGCGGCGAATAACCGGCCGCGAGCGGCGTCCCAGATCGCAAAGGCATACATCCCCTGGAGCCGCGTGAGGCAGTCCTCGCCCCATTCACGATAGGCCTGCAGCAGCACCTCGGTGTCGGTGCGTGTCCCGAAAGCGTAGCCGCGTCCCTCCAGCTCGGTGCGCAGCTCGCGATGGTTGTAGATCTCGCCGTTGAACACGATCCAGCATTTGCCGTCGCCGGCGGACATCGGCTGCAAGCCACGGTCGGAGAGGTCGAGGATGGCGAGCCGGCGGTGGCCGAGCGCCACGCGCACGGGTGCGCGGCCGTCCCACTGCCGCGTGTGCGGGACCAAGGTGTCGCCGAGCAGGAAGCCTTCGCCGTCGGGCCCGCGATGGGCCTGGCGGTCGGTCATGCGCTGCAGGACCGCGGGGTCGACAGGTGCGCCGTGGAGGCTGAGGAGGCCGGTGATGCCGCACATGCTAGTTTGCTCCCGCCTTGCGGATGATACCGAGATAATTCGTACAGAGCCAAGGGACGCTCGCCAGGAGCAACCACAGGACGTGGGACCGTGGCGCGATCCAGCGGGCCAGTGGTGGAGCCAGCCAGATCCGTCGCAGGTCGATCCGGCACCCGGGGAACAGCTCCGCGAGCTCGGCCCGACCGATCCCACGCACGTCTGAGTTCCACGGATTGTTCACGCGCAAGTCGTACCACAGAATCGAGCCGTCCTGACCCGCCACGCGCAGCATCTCCGCCGCGACGATGCGGCGGACCGCCGGCTCGAGGATGGAGCTGAACACCGTCGCCTGGAGGACGAGATCGAAACTGGCGGCGGCGAATGGAAGGCTCGTCGCGCTGCAGCACTCGAGATGCACGCCGGCCGCGCTGCGGTAGCGCGCTTCACGCACGGCTTCGGGCTGGAGATCCACCGCCCAGATATTCTCCGGCGGCACTCCCCATTTGATGAGATCTCGGATCCAGGCGCCAGTGCCGCAGCCGACCTCCAGCACGCGGATCTCGGCGAGGCGCACTCCGAGTTGCTGGAGCGATGTCAGCACCCGTTGCTCCCGGTCCTGCATCGCGTACGCGTATGAGGCGTGATACCAGGACGACACCCGGTCGCACCGGTGCTGCCGGCGCCGCGTGTACGCCTCCTGGATCCGTGCCTCTTCAGCGGCAACGAGCCGCGCGCCGCTCGGGGTCGTCAAGCGGGGCTCTCCGCGCGCTCAGGCTCCTCGGCCGTCCGTCCCCACCCGAACAGGAGCACGCGCGCGATGCGCCCGCGCAGCGACTGCTGCCACCGATAGCCGAGCTCCGCGAGATCTCGCGCGCGGGCGAGCCAACGGTAGCGGCTGCGCACCCAGCGGTACTTCGTAACGTCGAGCTCGGCGCCGAACTTGGTCTTGAAGTCCCCGAGCCCCATGAAGTCGAGGGTGTCGCAACCCGCGGCCATCGCCCGCGTCATGACGGTCCACGTGAGCAACTCGGTCGGCCGGTACCAGCGGTGCGCCGTCCGGTGCGCCCACGACCACAACAACAGCTCCCGGCCGTCGAGCGTGAACAACCCGGTGGCGATGCTCACGCCCTCGGGCAGGTAGACCGACACCGCCAGCAGCTTGCCGGCCGCGCGCATGTGGCGGAAGAACTCGCGCGCGCGCTCCGGCCCGAACGAGACGGTATTTCCCCCGCGTACGAAGACTTCTTGGAGCTGCGCGTAGTGCTCGGCAACGATCGCCTCGTCGTCCTCGATCCGGGCGACGAGCCCGAGCTTCGCCGCGCGCCGAATGTTGCGTCGCGCACTTTCCTTGAGCGCCTTCATCATCCGGACTTCGTCCCCCGGGTAGAGCTTGGCGCGGTACGTGGGCACCGACTCGGCGCGGAAACCGAGGGCCTGCATCGGGCCGCCGTCGAGATGGCCACTCAACAGCTCGACATGATGGACCCGGTGGCGGCGCTCGAGAAACGGCACCAGCGCGCCGATCAGCTCGTGGGTCGACACCCGGGCCGGATCGAACACCGGCCCCATGGCGGGGGTCTGCCAGCCGGGGAGGGGCGAGCCGTACAGCCGGAGCAGGCCGATCCGCACCAGCAGGCCGGGGATCGCGCCGACGACCTCGTTGTCTCGCTCGAACACGAGATACAACGGCGTGCCGTGCCCGCACGCCTCGAGCCACTCGATCCAGGCGCGCTTATGGACGATGCGGCAGTTGGGGAAGCGCGCGACCAAATGGTCCCATTCGCGCAACTCCGACGGCGTGGCCGCGCGGACGATCACCATGCCGGCTTGCGGCACGACGCCTCGACCACGTTGCCGCGCCGCACCGCTTGGATTTGGGTGGCGCCCAGCTCCGCGAGCGTGTGCCGAATGCGGCCAGCGGTGCGCATCCGCTTGTAGCGATCGGTGAGCTCGTCATACGTATCGAGCCGGCACCAGTCTTCGTGTTGGGCCCGTGTCAACCCGGGATAGATGTGGCAGTAGGCCAGGCAGGGCGAGACGCGGCTCAACAACGTCTGCAACGGTCGTGCGTTCCGCACCGCCCAGTGCAACGGGAAGAACACGTCGACCAGCGCGTCGGTGATGCGCCTGGAACGCGCCGGCGACAGACGTTTGAGGAGCACCCGGTAGAGGGGCGCGAGCTTTGTCACCCGGGACAGCGTCCAGGTATAGTGGTCGACCACCAACAGACCGCCGGGTGCGAGCATCCGCCACAGCGCACCGATGCTCTGCTCGGGCGAAGGCGTGTGCTGCAGCACGCCGAGGCAGATCACCACATCGAACGCCCCGGCGGGGAACGGTAGGGCGCGGATGTCCGCCTGTGCAACGGCATAGTTGGCGGGCGCGCCGATATTGCGGCGGTTCGTGTCCACCGCCGCGGCGCTCAAGTCGACCGAGTGGACGAGCGCGCCCGCGCGCACGAGCAGCTCGGTGAAGCGGCCGGCGCCGCACCCCGCTTCGAGCACGCGCAGGCCCGCGAACCGCTCGAGCGGCAGACCCGCGCACCGCACCAGACGCTGTTCCGTGAGGTGCGCCCCGGTGCGGCTATCGAGCTGGGTCCTGGCGTGCAGGTTCCACTGCAGCCCGAACGATGCGGCGTAATCGTCGGAGGCCACGAAGCGGGGAATCCCGCCGACGATGGGCACGCGTTCCCCCACCGCGGACACGAGGGCATCTCCCTCCGGCCAGAGCGGTGCTCCGGTGCGCGGGGATTCGAACCCGATCATCGCGGCGGGCGTCACGGCAGCCATGGTCTGTCCATGCACGACGGATCTCCATCGCAGAACCCGTACGCCGAGGCTCGATCCCCTAACCCATGCCACGGGTGAGGGTTACGTCGCAACTGCCCACGCAGGCGCGCGCCACGCGTCGCAGCCGCGTTACACATGTGCGAGTTCAGCGGCATGATGTCCGTTCGTGCGCGCGAGCACCGATCGGTAGATGGCGATGACGCGGCCCGTGAGGAGGCGCTCGTCGAGCTGGCACGCGGCTTCCCGGCCACGCCCTTCCGACCGCGCGCTTCGCCGCAGCGTCCGCTCGAGGGCGGCGGCGATCGTCTCCGGGGAGTCGTCGGCGCACACCTCGCAGCCGGGGATGCCCTGGAGGCGCAGCGGGACGTCCGCCACTGGCACCGACACTACGGGGAGGTCGCAGGCCAGCGCTTCCTTGACGGCGTTGGGAGAGCCCTCTGCTCGTGAGGTGAACACGAGCGCGTCGCACGCGTTCATGTAAAACGGCATTGCGTCGTGCGGCACTCTCCAACCGATCACGAGCTCCGCCGGCACGGTGCGGTTCAGCCGCTCCACGGCCGCGCGCGCGAGGTCGTAGCGCTTGCGCGGGTCCGCCGGGTCGCCCACGAAGAGGATGCGACGTCCGTCGGGCGGCCACCCGAGGTGCCGGCGCGCGTCTACCGACGGGATGCAGCGAAACAGGTCGAGATCGAGGCCCGACGGCACGATGTGCGTCGTGATGGCGTCGGCGAGGTATTGCTTGAGGTGCGCGGAGACCAGGATGGCCGCGTCGGCTTGGCGTGCCACGAGTCGCGACAAGCGTTGCAACAGCCGCCCGGCCGCTGTCGGGCGGCCGCCCTTGTCGAGGATGCCGAACAAGTCGTCGCCCCGGAAAGTCACGACGAGAGGCAGGCGCTTGGGAAGGGCGAGCAGGCCGCTCTGACCGAATTGGGCGTGCACGAGGTCGTAGCGTGCACCGTTGCGTGAGAGCTGACGCCGCAGCCGCGCCCACGCGGCGAGGTAGCGGAGCGGCCGCCTGCCCCCCCGGAAGGAGAACACATCGACGTCCACGCCCGCCGCCCGGAGGAAGCGGACTTGGCGCGCGATGAAATGCGCGGTGTGCCCCGGGTCGCTGGCCCACTCGCTGGTGATCATCAGGACGCGCAAGGGTGCGGTGCTCACACTGGCCTGCTCGGTGCGGCGCGCGGCACGCGGCCGTCCGCCGGCGCGGTCCGGTGGTTGTGTTCGAGATACTCGATGAAGGCGTTATCGATGTCGTGCTTATCGAACAGGCGCTCCGCCGTCCGGCGCCCGTTGGCTCCCAGCTCCTGTCGCAGCGCCGCGTTGCTCGAGAGCGTTCGCAGTGCCTCCACCAGCCCGCGTGCGTCGCCCGGTGCGACCACGATTCCCACGCGGTGCTCGCGCACAAACGCCGCCGGCTCACCCCCGGCGACGAGCACGACCGGCCGACCGCTCGCCATGGCTTCGTACAGCTTGGAGGGCGTCGCGCCGGGAATGTGCGTGGCGAGGGGCACCACCAGGATGTCCGCCGCCGCCACGAGCGGAGGGACCTGGTCGCTCGGGAGTGGGTCGAGAAAGCGCACGTTGCTCAGGCTACGCGCCCGCGCCCGCTGCATCAGCTTCTCTTTCGCCGGACCGTCGCCCACCAGAACCAGGCGCAGGTTCGAGTCGGCGCCGAGGGTCTGCGCCGCATCGAGCACCTGATCGAGCCCCTGGGCGAGCCCGTGCAGACCGGCGTACAACGCGACGCAGGGTTCGCCGGTGTCCGCCCCGAGGGTCGCGCGAGCGGCCGCGGTCCGCCGGTCGGGATGAAAGACGCGCGTGTTCACGCCGTTGGAGAAGTGATAGGTGCGGCACGCCGGAAACCGCTCCGCGATGCTCGCCACGATCGTCTTCGTCTGGCCGCTGACCACGGCCGCGTGGCGGTAGCAGAGCCCTTCCAGCCACGCCGCGAGACGGTGCCCGACGCTGCCCGCCCGCACCACCCCGAGCCGCACGGCGGTTTCGGGCCAGAGATCGGAGACATTGAAGACCATCGCCGCTCGCGTCCGCCAGCTGAGCCAGAGCCCGGTGACCCCGAGGAACAGCGGTGGGCTTTCCACGATGAGATAGTCGCAGCGCCGCAGCAGGAAGGCGCCAAAAATGCCGGCTGAGCACGCGAACGAGAAATAGTTCGCGAGCCGGCCGAAGAAATCCGCCCGCTGCGTCGGGAACACCGGGGTGCGAATGATCCGGGCGCCGTCGCGGCGCTCCCGGCGCAGGAGACCACCGTAGCCCGGGTAGATCTTCCCGACGGGGTAGCTCGGCATGGCGGTGAGCACCGTGACGTCGTGCCCTCGGCGCACCAGCGCGCTCGCGAGCTCGGACAGCCGAGCCTGCGGCGCCCCGATCTCGGGCGGATAGTACTGGGTGAGGATGGTGACTCTCACGGCGCTGAGCCCCCATTCCTGTGCGCCAGCACGGAGCGGTACACGCCAATCACGCGCTCGGTGATCAGGTGTTCGTCCAGCTCGAGCATGCGCTCTCGGCCCGGGGTCCGTTCACCGCGACGCAACGCGCGGACCAGGGCGGCAGCGATCGTCTCCGGCCGGTCGTCGGCGCTGACCTCACAGCCGGCCAGGTCGCGCAACCGTTCCGGCACGTCGCCGATCGCCACCGACACGACCGGGAGGTTGCAGGCCAGCGCTTCCTTGACCACGTTAGGCGATCCCTCCTGGCGAGACGTGAACACCAGCGCGTCGCAGGCATTCATGAAGTACGGGATCTCCTCGTGCGGCACCCCCCAGCCCAGCACGAGGTCGGCCGGCAGCGACCGCTTGACGATCTCCACCGCCTGGCGGGCGAGGTCGTACCGCTTGCGCGACGAGGTCGGGCTCCCCACGAACAACACCAAGCGCTGGTCGGCGGGGAGGCCCAAGTAGCGACGGGCTTCGGCCTGCGGGATGAGCCGGAACCGCTCGAGATCGAGGCCCGAGGGAATCACGTGGGGCTGCGCTTGGCGATGCAGCAACGCCTTCATGTGCGCCGAGACCACGATCGTCGCATCGGCACGCCGGGCCACGGCGCGGGACAGCATCGGGAGTAGGCGGCCCCGCGCCGTCAGGCGCCCCGTCCGGTCGCTCAAGACCCCCGCCAGATCGTCTCCCCGAAACGTGACGACCAAGGGCAAGTGCTTCGGCAGGGCCAACAGCCCGCTCTGACCGAACTGGGCGTGGATGAGGTCGTACTGCTCGCTGCGCAGGCGGCGCTGTACCCCGAGCCATGCCGAGGCATAGCGCATCGGGTTGCCGTGGCCGCGGAACCGAAACACGTCCACGCTGACGCCGGCCGCCCGCAGGAAGTCCACCTGGCGAGCGATGAACGTGGCAGTCCCACCCCAGATGGCGTGATCGGGCCAGTCGCTCGTGATCATGAACACGCGGATCGGCGTGGGCATCTAGTCCGCTCCCGGCAGCACGCGGGTGGTCCGGCGCACGTAGTGCCGGTAGAGCAGCGGCAAGCACGCGCGGGCCAGCACCTTGAGGCGACGCACCACGAGCGCGCTGGTCCAGCCCCGGAACTGCGCCAGCTCGCGGATGCGTTCGGGGGAGGTCCCCACCTTGGGGCAGAAACGGCCGAGCACGCGACACCCGTTCATCGCCCGAGGCGAGAGCCACGGCTCCGCGGTGAAGAGATACCGCACTCCGGCGCTGGCGGCCGACTCGAGCACCTGGCGCGAGATGTCGCCACCCGGGACCGACGCCGTGAGGCAGGGTGCGCCGATGATCTCGCCAATCACGTCGCCGCTCCTGCGCCACTCCTCGAGCATCCGCGCGGGGGTCAAGTCGGGGAAGATGTCCGGGTGGGTGTGGGAGTGACTCCCCACGACGTGTCCGCAGCTTGCGAGGTAGCGGATATCGCTCGCCGTCGCGAAGGTGCGCTGGCCGATCAGGCTCGAGACGATGAAGAAGTGCCCGGTCCACCCGCGCCGGGCGAGCGCGTCGCCCGCGTAGACGGCACTCTTGCCGCCATCGTCGAAGGTGAGCACTAGGAAGCGGCCGGGGCGCGTGAAGTCGATGTCGGTCACCCGCACCGGCTGGGCATCGCTCGCGGCCATCTGGGTCAAGTGGTCGGCGAACGCCCGCGGGGTGAGCGTGTAGGGCAGGGCGCCGGGGCGTTGGAATCCGGTCCCGGACGGGTCGTCCGTGATCTCGTGGAATCCGAAGCCCGCGATGGTGGGGTGCGCGCTCATCGTAGTGTCCTCACCGCGTGAGGGGCATCGGTGTGGTCCTGCGGGCGCGGCGGCGCAGCGGGGACCAGTGCGCGACGATGCCGCGTAGGTACCCGATGCCGTAGCAGACGTGCATGATGGAGAACACGCTGGCGAGCGCGGCAGCGCAGCGCACGCCGTGTTTGCGGACGGCCAAGGCCGCTCCGGTCAGGACAAGGCCCACGTACGCCCCCGCGATGCCCGCCAACACGGTCCACGCCGCCGGGACCACAAGCCCGAGCACGGTCGTGGCCACGAGGCTCAACACGAAGAGGGGCGGAACGAGCTGGCGCGTCATGATGCGCTCGGCCTTACGCGCGACCAGCGGCTTGAAGTACCCGTACTGGTAGAACATCCGCGCGACGGCGCCAAGCGAGCGGCGCGCGTAGTACCGCGACACGACGTCCGGCAGCAGCAGAATGCGCCCGCCGCGGCCGATCACGCGCAGGTTGAATTCGTCGTCCTGGTTGCGGATCAGCTCCTCGTCGAACATGCCGACACGCTCGAACAGCTCCCGCCGGAAGCAGCCGAACGGGACCGTGTCCACCCAGCGCGGGCCCGCCACGCCGATGCGGAAGTAGGCGTTCCCCACGCCCAGGGGGTGCGCGAACGCCAGGGCGATGGCGCGGGCCGTGGCCGTGTCGTCGGCGGGCAGCGTGATGACGACGCCGCCGACGTTGTCCGCCCCGGTCTCTTCCAATGCGGTCACCAGACGCGACACGTAGTCGCGCGGGTAGATCCCGTGGGCGTCCATGCGGATGATCACGTCGCCCGTCGCTGCGCGAATCGCCATGTTGAGGGCGGTCGGGGTGATCCGCGCGGGATTGTCGAGCACGCGGACGCACGGATGGTGTGCGGCGAAACGCTCGACGATCTCGCGTGTCCCGTCGTCGCTGCGGCCATCGGCGACGAGCACCTCCACGCGGTCCAGGGGGTAGTCCGTGGCGAGGACCGAGCTCAGGCAGGGACCGATGTACGCCGCCTCGTTCCGGCACGGCATCACGATCGACACGCGGGGACGCCCGTTTGCGTTTACCATGCGAGCCGGTAGTCCCGCAGCCACAGCTCCAGCGCGAGCACCGACACCAGGCGTCGGTACAGCCCCTCGCGACTGATGGTGCCGTCGTGGTCCCCGCCGCCGGCGCGGCGGAACCCGCGCAGCCAGGCGCGCACCACCGCCGCGTCCATGCAGCCCCGCGTCCGCGCGCCGGTGCCGAGCAGCAGGTCCTCGAGGGCGGTGTGCAGCTCGGGCGGGGCCATGACGTCGAGGGGAATGCTGAACCCGCGCTTGGGCGACTGTGCGACATGGGTCGGCAGCCAGCGAGCCGCCAGGGCGCGCAACACCTGCTTGCCCTTCCGGCCGTCGGTCTTGAGGACGTGCGGCAGGGAGAGCCCCACGTCTACGACGTGCTCGTCCAGCAGGGGAACGCGCACCTCGATGCTGGCGCGCATGCTCATCATATCGACCTTGCGCAGCATTTGCGACGGCAAGCTCACGGCGAACTGGCTATCGGTCAGCCGCCGCGAGAACTGCTCGAGATCCGAGACGCCCGTCGCGTGCTGGTCTTCGTAGAGACGATACGCCGGCTGCAACCCCTCGCGCGCCGCGGCCGGGACCAGCTCCTGCTTCTGCGACTCCGAGAGGTAGTTCGAGAGGCCCGCCATCAGGACGGCGTGGTCGTTGCGGCCGGCCTCGGCGAGTGCGGCCGCCTTGGACACCTGCCGTCCCCAGTTCTGCGTCCACGGCGTGAAACGGTCGCCCACCGCGCCCGCGGCGCGTGTGGTCCACGCGGGCAGTTGCGCCAGCCGCATCAACGAGTTGGCGCGCCAGAAGAGGGGATACCCACCGAAACCCTCGTCTCCGCCGTCGCCCGACAACGTGCAGATGATGCCCTGTTCGCGGACGGCGCGGGCGATCCAATAGGTCGGGATCAGGCTCGTGTCCGCGAACGGTTGGTCGAAGTGCCGCAGCAGATCGAGGATCGCGTCTGCACGCAGCGCGCCCTCGGGCAGGTCGACGGTGATGTGGCGCGTCCCGTAGTGTTCGGCCACCGCGTGCGCGCGAGGCGTCTCGTCGTGACTCGCGTCGGGGAACCGTACGTTGAACGTGGTCGTGGCGCCGCCGGTCGCGCGCTGGCGCGCGGCGACGACGAGCGACGAATCGATGCCGCCGCTCAGCAACGCCGCTACCGGCACGTCCGCGACCGACTGGGAGGCGACCGCGTCGAGCAATGCCGCGGAGACTTCCTCCACACAGCCGTCGATCGTCCATCGCGCATCGGGTCGCGCCTGCACGGTGTGGAATGGCGCGCGGCGGGCGCCTTTCGCATCGATCACCATGATCGTCGCCGGACCGAGCGCCGCGACGTTCGCGAACCCTGTGGCCGGCTCCGGCACGTACCCGAGGCCGAGGAAATCGTAGCACGCCTGACGGTCGAGCTCGGGTTGGAACCCCGGGAGGGCGGCGATCGCCTTGATCTCGCTCGCGAACACCCATTGGCCGTCGTGCTGGGCGTAGAACAGGGGCTTTACCCCGAACCGATCCCGCGCCAGCAGGAGGCGCCGGCGGTTGCTGTCATAGAGGGCGAACGCAAAGATCCCGCGCAGCCGCTCCACCATCCCTTCGTCCGCCTCTTCGTATAGATGAACGAGGACTTCCGTGTCGGACGTGCCCCGGAAGACGTGCCCACGACTCTGCAACTCCGCCCGCAACGCGCGGTGGTTGTAGATCTCGCCGTTGAAGACGACGTAGACGCTCTGGTCCTCGTTCGGCATCGGCTGGTGCCCTGTGGCCGACAGATCGATGAGGGCGAGTCGGCGGTGGACCAACTCGCAGTACGCGTCGCGATACGCGCCGTGTCCGTCGGGCCCGCGGTGTGCGAGCAGCGCGTCGGCGCGCTCGGACCACCCGCGAGCCGGTGGCAAGCACTCGGGGTGGAACCGCCCGGCTAGACCGCACATGGGCGTGTACCTCCCGCGACCGGGCCGGGTCGGGCCGCGAGCTGCCCGCTCGCCAGCGCGATGGCCAGGACCCACCAGAACGGTTTATAGGCGACCAGGTTCGTGCTGATGTTCGCGACGAAAAACAGCGCGACCAATGCACAGGGCACGATGCCGTAGGGGCTGGTGCGTCCCCGCCAGGCCGCGACGACGCAAATGCCGAGGCCGGTCAGGAACGGCACGGCGCCGGCCAGCCCCTCCGCGGTGAGCAGCTCGAGGAGCAGGTTGTGCGCGTCGCGATGCTCTTTCGCCATGTCGGTGGTGCGTGCGGCAACCTCGTACTGGTTATTGACCGGCCCCCATCCCCAGAGGGGCTTCTCCAGGAACATGTCCACGAGCGACGGCCACAGCTGCTCGCGGCCCGCCAGGGTCCCCGTTTCCGCGGTCGCCTCCAAGCGGTTTTTCATCACCGTCGCGGTGAACGCGGAGTAGGCCAACACGCCGAGCGCGAGCACCGTGACCAGTCCATTCCGCAGCCGCACTTTGAGATCGCCGCCAGCCGTGAACAGCAGCGCCATGAGCCCGGCACCGAGTGCGAGCAGCCCGCCGCGAGACCCGGTCTCGATAATCGCGGCGCCGATGAAGGCGCCGATCGGCCAGGCCAGCAGCTTCATGGTGCGCGACGTCCCTCCCCCCCGTCGGCCGTAGGTGAGGCCGAGCAGGGTCACCAGCCCAGCCGACAGCAGGATCGCGCTGAAGTTCGCGTTCTGCCCGAACGCCGTCACGCGCTCGCCACCCGTCCACACCGCATAGGAGGTTCGGCCGACGCCGACCATGGGCAACACCGACCGTGCCAATGCCGAGTACACGAAGCACCACAGGGCCGCGGTGCCGATCGCGGGGCGGCTGCACAGGTTGACGCCAGCCCAGAAGACGAGGACGGCCTCCACCAACACGATGAGGTAGTGGCGCACGTCGCCGAAGTCGATCCAGACGTGGAGCAGACTCGTGAGGACAAAGGCCCACAGAAAACCGGCGAACCACAACAAGGCGCCGGGCACGCGCCCGTAACACGCGCGCAGCGCCAGCGGCGTCGAGGCGATGAACAGCGCGGCCGTCATGGCGGGGATCTCCCACCCACCTCGGTCCGGCATCTCGAAGTTGAACGAGAACACCATGAGATAAAACGCCGCCAGCACCACGCGATTGACCTGAGTGCTGGGGACGGCACGCGCCGGCGCGGTCCAGGGGACGGTGCCGACCGCGCTAGCCACCGGCCCTCGCCACCATCGTGCGCAACCGGCCGAGCACCGCTCCGCGCGCCTCGGCGGGGAGCCCTGCGGCGAATGCCACGACCATCATGAGCGCGAGACTCGCAACCACGCCGGCGGCCCATCCCAGCCAGTCGGACGCGAGCAAGCGGTCGCCCAGGGCGGCGGTGGCGCCGAACATCACCAGCATGACGGTCACGGGACGGATGATCGACCGGACCGGCAGGCGGGCTGGGCGGCGCAGGCATCGGTCCACGAGCAGTGGATACGCGATCGTCTGCACCAAGCGACCCGCCAGCACGCCGAGGCACACGCCGATAATGCCGAGCGACGGCGTGAGCGCGACGGAGGCGCCGACGATGGCGACACCCGCGAGGGCGGCGACCCAGACGCGCAGACGCGGCTGCAGCGTCGCGTCCAGCACGTAGGCGTCGGTGCGCACCAGCGCCGTCTGCGCCGTAGCGATCACGATGAGCAGATTGGTCCACACGCCGGCGTAGTTCTCCGGGCCGACCCAGAGCGCCAGGAAGGACCGGTTCCACAGGAGGATCGTCGCCCCGACCGCCGAGACGAACAGCCACGTCAGGTTCATGATCTCGTGTCGCAGGCGCGCCGCCCACGCGTACTCGCCGCGTCCGATCACGCCTCCCAGCCCCGGCATCGCCGCGCCCGTGGTGAAGACGTGGAGCCCGAGGGCGATCCGGCCGGCGTAGCCGGTGAGCACGTAGGTCGTCACCAGCGCCGGCGACACGACCATGCCCAGGATGATGACGTCGCTGGCGAGGGCCAGCTTCGCGACCACCTCGCCGATGGCGATCCAGGCGCTCATCCCGAGCAGCGACCGCACCTCGTGCGCCGAGGGCCGCGCCACACCGAACGACGTCACGTAGCGCTTCACGAGAATCCAGAAGCAGACGCCGGTGACGGCCATCAGCGCGACCTGCGCGCCGGCCACGCCCACCAGTCCCAGCCCGGCATAGATGGCGCCGGCGGTGAGCAGGCCCCCGATCACGTTGAGCCCCGCCTGAAACCCCATCCGCTTGTAGCCGAGGTTCATGCCCCGCAGCACCGACTCGGGCACCGACGCGAGGCCTCCCAGCAGCAGGCTGAGCAGCAATGCCGCGCTGGCCAGCCGCACGGTCGTGTGCAGCGCTGGTGGCACTTTCGTCACGATCGGCGAGAGCCACACCAGCACGCTGCCGAGCCCGGCGAGCAGTGGCGAAAACAGCAGCCACACGATGAGCGCGCTGCCGACGGCGCGCCGGTGCTCCAACGGATCGGCCGCTCCTTGTTTCGTGGCGATGACGAGGCGGAGCGCCTCGGTCGGGCGCCCGTCCGCCGCGGACATATAGCCGATCAGCCGGTTGAGCATCTCCCACACACCGAACAGATCGCGACCGAGTCGGCTCACCAGCAGGGGCGTGACGACCAGTCCGACGCCGAGCCGCGCTGCGTAGTCGAGCAGCGACTGCACGGCGTTGAGCGAGGCGCGCCGGGTCAGCGTCGCAGGCACGGCGGGCGGCGCGGCCGCGACCACGTCAGCCTGCATGGACGGTCTCCTGGCAGGCGGCGAGGACCCGCGCTGCGAGCTCCTCGGGAGGCGCGCCGTTGCTTTCCAGGGAGATGACCTTCGGGCCGTTCACCCCCTGGGCCGTCAGACCGGCGATGACCCATTCAAACTCGCGCCGGTAGGCGGCGGCGAATTCGTACAGCTCCTGGTCGGGGCTGCGCTTGAGCGGATGGCCTTTTGTGCGCGAGCGGAGGCGATCGACCAGGAGGGGATCGGCCCCGTCGAGCAGCACGATCACGTCGAGACGCGTCGCCCAATGCGCCAGCGCCCTGCGCCACCAGGCATCCCGGCGACCGTCTCGGAAGCATGGGTGTCCCAGCACGCGGAACCACGCAAACGCAAACACCGGACCTTCGTCGAGGACCACCACGCTGCGGCTACGTGCCGGCTCCGGGATGCGACGCAGAAACACGTCCAACGCATCGAGGCGGATGAGTTGCTCCGTCTCTTCCCAGGGGAGCCCGCGCGCCGCTCCGACGAGGGCGCCGATGTCGGGCAACACGCGCACGGCGCTCGCGGCGTACAGGGGGCGAGGCAAACCCCAGATGCTCGTCGCCACGACGTGCGATCGCTCCGTGAGCAAGCGCGACACTGTGGACTTGCCCGAGCCTGCCGGCCCCGCCAGCTCGACCACGAACGGCGGACGTGCCATTTACACCTCCGACCAGACGAGGGCCTTCAGGTCGGCGAGCACCGCGGGCAGTGCCCGTCCGGCATCCACGAGGTGGGCGCCGGTCCCGGTCCAGTCCGTTTCCCAGATGATGCGGGACCGGGTGCGCACATAGGCCGCCGGCTCGTCGGTCTTGCGCCGCACCGCGATCTCGGGCTCCACCATCAACACGATGATCACGTCGGGGCGCGTGATCAGGTCGTAGTACCGCTGTTCTGCGCGGATGAGGCGGCGTGCCAGAGAGGATGGTCGGCGCGCGTCGCGCCCGCGCTTGTAGAGTCGCGGAATCTCGGGTCCGACGAGCAGGCGGTTTTGCGCGACCGGGTAGCGCTCACACAGCGCGATCCCCCCGGCGTCGGCGAACCGCCGAGCGTGCGCGAACAGGTGATAGCGATCCCGCGCGGTGCACACGTGGCGCAACAGATCGAGCAGGCTGGTCCCGTCGGTGCGACCGAGCGCGAGACGCGCTTTCAGCAGGCCGCCGACCAGGAGGGTCGTGAGCGACCGGGGCGGGCGGCCGAGGTGGGCGGTGGTGACGTCGAAGGGCACGCCCAGCCAGCGCGAGAGCTCCCCGACGCAGGTGGACTTGCCGGCGCCATCGCCACCGAGCAGGGCCACCACGCGGCCGCCCCGGGTGGGGTGCAAGCCGCGCGGCCGCGGCAGGAGCCCGAGGCTGCGCCCGATCCGACGGACGAGCAGCCCGAACGGCGGGCGGGAGGCGTGCGTCTGGAGCCGCCGTTCCAGGCCGCGGCGCAACCAGAGGCGCGTCCAACGTGAGGCCCCCCGGCGCAGCGACCGCGTGCAGGCGTCGAAGAACGCCACATCCACGGTCGGCAGGAGATCCGCAAGCTGTGCTACGAGCAGCTCCCGATCGACCTGCCGGAGCAGGTATGCGAACTCCGGCTCCACAGCCGCGAGCCATTTGGGGTGGCGCCGCGCGAGCAGATCACGAGGACTGTAGCGCTGCACCGTGCGCAACACGAAGATGATGAACTCGAGCTCGGGCGCCGGAACTGGGAACGGCTGCCGGGGGACGGCCGTGTCGAGGACTGCTCGCTCCATCGCGAGCCGGTAGACCGTGGTCCAGTACCCTCCGACGATCAGGCGGCGGTGGACGTGGATGTGTACGAGAGTGCTATTGCGAGCGTCGTAGCCGATCCAGCTCGCCGTTCCAGGGAAACGGGCTTCCGCCGGCGGCACGGCCAGCTTGAAGCCCAGGCGAGCCAGCACGGTCTGCAGTCGCTCCGCCCAGGCGGGATCGACGAGCAGGTCGACGTCCCCGGCGCCGCTTTCCCAGCGGGTCCGCTTCCAGTGCCCCTTCCACTGGCAATAGACGACTCCAGCCGCGTCGAGCGACTCCCCGAGGCGATCGAGCAGCGACGGCGCCGCCGTAGCCGGCTGGGGGTCCCGCATCTGAAGCGTCATGCCGTCATCCGGGCGGCGCCGCCTTCGCTCATGATGCGCCGCGCGTCCTCCAGCTCCGGCGGCAGCGGGAACTCGCCGCGGCCAAGCAGCGCCGTGCCGAGCATCCACGCGGTCCGAACGATGAGTGCGAGATCGTACGCCACCGACGCCCGGCGCACGTACACGATGTCCATCGCCAGTTTCAGCGGCAGCAACCGCTCGGCGTAGCAACCCTCGGAGTCGCTCGCGTCGAGCTCCGCCTCGCCGTGCGTGTACGCGTAGATGCTGCCCGGACTCGTGAGCCCCGGCAGTACGCGGAGCGTCTCGTGGTGGAGCGGCGCGTAGAACCGCTCCACCATCCTGGGATCCTCGGGCCGCGGGCCGACGATCGCCATGTCGCCGCGCAGGACGTTGTACAGCTGCGGCAGCTCGTCGATCTTCGTGCGGCGCAGCAGGGCGCCGAACGGAAAGACTCTGGGGTCATTTTTCGCGGTGATGGCGCTGGCATTGGCCTGCCCCACTCGCATCGTGCGGAGTTTGTACATCGTGAACACGCGGGTGTGCAGACCGACGCGCTGCGCGCGGTAGAGAATGGGACCGGGGCCCGCGAGTCGGATCCCGACGGCGGCGACCGCGAGCACGGGCGCGGCAGCGACGAGCGCCACCCCCGCGAGGATCACATCGAGGACGCGCTTGGCGGTCACGCCCGGTAGCTCCGTACCACGTCGAGCACCGCCTCGATCACGTCGCCCACGTCGCGGTCGGTCATCCCGGGGTTGAGCGGCAGGCTCAACATGCGCCGATAGTTGTCGTAGGCGACGGGAAAACTGCCTGGCGTATAGCCGTACTTGTCTCGGTAGTACGGATGGATGTGAATCGGGATGAAATGCACTGACGTGCCGATGTTCCGCTCCGTGAGCTCCTGGATGAAGCGGTCACGCCCGATGGTCAGCGCGTTGTCGCGCAGGCGTAGCACATAGAGGTGACAGGCGTGCTCGACGTCCGGGCGTGTCACAGGACACTCGAGGGCCGGCTCGTCCGCGAAGGCACGGTCGTACTCGCTCACGACGGCGCGGCGCCGAGCCTGAAACTGCTCGAGCTTGCGCAGCTGCCACAGCCCGAGCGCCGCCTGGATGTCGGTCATGTTGTACTTGAAGCCAGGGACCAGGACCTCGTAGAACCAGCTGCCGCCCTCGTCGTAGCGCTTCCAGGCGTCGCGGCTCATGCCGTGCAGACTGATCACCCGCGCCCGGGCCAGGAACTCCGGATCGGCCGCGAGCATCCCGCCTTCGCCAGTCGTGAGGTTTTTGGTGGCATAGAAGCTGAAGGCGACGGGATTGCCTTCGCTGCCGATGGGTCGCCCCTTGTAGCAGGCGGGCAAGGCGTGGGCGGCGTCCTCGACCATGTCAAAGTCGTGCGCCCCGGCCAAGGCGCGCAGTGCGTCGAGGTCGGCCGGATGACCGGCATAGTGCACGGGCAAGAGCGCGCGGGTGCGCGGGGTGATCGCCGCCTCGACCCTGCGCGGGTCGATGTTGAGCGTGTCCGGCTCGACGTCCACCAGTACGGGTCGCGCGCCCACGTGCTCGATCACGTTCACGGACGCCGTGAACGTCATCGGCGTCGTAATGACCTCGTCCCCCGGGCCGAGGCCCAGCGTCTTGAGGGCGGTGTGCAAGGCGGCTGTGCAGGAATTGAGCGCTAATGCCCCCGGGGCCCGTAGAAAGGCCGCGAACTCACTCTCGAACCGCTTCGTCTTCGGTCCCGTCGAGATCCAGCGAGAACGGAGGGTGTCCACAACCTCCCGAATCTCCTCCTCCCCGATCGTCGGTGGGGAGAACGGGAGAAAGTCGCTGCGTTTTGGTGGTGCCGAGCTGGCCGTGATGGTACTGCCCCCCGGGCCCGGGGCCCGATGATGTACATACGTGATGCGGGTCGCCCGCGAGGGTGGTGCAAACGCAGGTCACGTGCGCGCACGCTTGGGTTGGTTGACCGCTTGTGGCAGAAGCACTTAGCTCCGCGTGCCGGTGCGCGCGCGGTCCCTGATGCCACGTCGACGTTACAGATGTGCGTGAGGGTTGCGACGATCAGAACGCGGCCCGTGTCCCCGTCGCAACCCCATGTACGTATCTGCCCGTGGCGGCACGCGTTGCGTCGCTAGCGGCGGAGGGGCCCCGCGGTACCCCGCTTGCAAAGCGTTGGGACGGCTGAAGGCACCACCTAACCCCTTGAGAGCCGGACCCAACGACATGGCAAGTAAGGCGACCCCACCTCCCAACGAACCGGCCCCGCTACCTGCCCTGGTGCCGTTCCAAACCGGGCTCCCGGGCGCGGCGGTCGCGCCCGCGCCCGCGTCGATGACCGACTGGGCTCGGGTCTTCGCGGCTGTCCGCCGCTATAAGGTGCTAGTCGCCAGCGTCACCGCCGTGGGCGTCTTGGCCGGTCTGGTCATTGGAAAGTTTCTCAAGCCCGCGTACCAGGCGCAGGCCACGCTCTGGATCCAGGCAGCGGATCAGGATCGCGACCGGGGTCGTGCTGATCAGGGGCCGATCCAAAGCGCCCAGCTCCTTGGCACCTCGGGCGGCTGGCTCGATGTGATCAGATCCCATGTCGTGCTGGACGACGTCGTTCGCCGGGCGCGGCTGTACCTCGCCCCGAAGTCGCCGGCCGACTCGGCGGCACTGTCGACGCTGACCGCGCCCGGGGAGGTTCGGCCCGGCAACTATCGGCTCGAGGTGGATAAGACGGGGCAGCACTTCACGCTGCGGGACGTCGACGAGGACGCCATGCTGCAGCAGGGCAACGCCGGCGACTCGGTCGGCGGGTTGCTGGGCCTGGCGTGGGTGCCGCCCGTGGGCACGCTGCGGCCTGGGGCCACGATTCGGTTCACGATCACGGCGTTGAGTGACGCGGCGATGGAGCTCTCAAAGGCCTTGCGGATCCGGGTCACGGCGGACGGCTATTTTGTGCGCCTGGAGCGACGCGGTCGCGATCCGGTCCTCATCACGACAACCGTGAATGCGATCGCGGATCGGCTCGTGAGCGTGGCCGCCGACCTGAAGCGCGAGCGGATCACTGAGCTGTCGTCGATCCTGCGCGAACAGCGCGACCGCGCCAAGGCCAACCTGCGCAGCGCGGAGCTTGCCCTGACGCAGTTCCGGGTGCGCCACGCCGTGCGCCCGTCGGAGGGCCCGGCGCAGGGCGCCGACGGTCGCCGCATCACGGCCGACCCCACGTTCGCGAGTTACGTGGACCTCCAGGTGGCCATTGCCGGGCTGGCCCGCGACCGCGAAGCGATCACCCAGGTGGTCGCGCGGGCGAGGAACGGGGGCGTCCCGGTGGATGAGCTCACCATGATCGGGGCGGTGCAGCGCTCCTCGGTGCTGGCGGCCGCGCTGAAGGACCTCGCCGACCGGCAGGCGGAGCTGCGCGCGCTCCGCTTCCGTTACGCCGACACGCACCCGCCGGTGCGCCGCCTGGCGCAGCAGGTGGACACACTCGCCCGGTACGTGATTCCGGAGCTCGGCGGTGCGGTGGTCGCCGCCCTGGCTGCTCGGGAGCACGAGTTGCAGCAACGCATCGACGCGATCGCGGGCGACCTGCGCGGCGCGCCCCCCGTGGCCCTGGAGGAGGTGCGGCTGGCGCGCGACCAGGCCAACGCGACGGAGCTGTTCTCCAACCTCGAGCAGCGCTACGACGAGGCGCGTCTCGCCGAGGTCAGCACGCTGCCCGATGTCCGCATCCTCGAGCACGCGATCAGGCCGACGCGGCCCGTCGTCAACACGCTGCCCCTGGTGTTGCTCCTCGCCTTGGTCGCGAGCCTGGGCGCGGGCGTCGGCGGCTCGGTGCTGCTCGATCGCGCGGATCCGACGATTCGCGATCCGCAGCAGGTCACCCGGGCGATGGGGCTCTCGATCCTCGGGGCCGTGCCGCACGTGGCCCGGGCCAACGGGAACGGGCGCACGCACGCGCAAGAAGACGACACCGGAGCCGTCGAGGCGCTGCGGGGGATCCGACTGAACGTGCAGCACGCCTACGGCGCGGCCGGACCGGTGCTCATCACAGTCACCAGCCCAGGGCGCGGCGATGGCAAGTCCGTCGTCACGTCCAATCTGGCTCTGGCCTTCGCGCAGGTGGGATACCGCACGTTGCTGATCGACGGCGACGTCCGCTGCGGCGCGATCCACCGCCTCCTGAAGAGAGTCCGCCGCCCGGGGCTCACCGACGTGCTGGCAGATCAGGTGACTGCAGACCAGGTCGTGCAGAGCACCCCCTTCCCGCAGCTCTCCTTCATCGGCGCGGGCTCGCGCCTGCATCGCGGCCCCGAACTCCTGTGCTCCGAAGCCTTGCCCCGCTTGATCTCCGCGATGCGACCGCACTACGACGCGATCCTCGTGGACAGCCCACCGCTCGCCGCCGGCGTGGATCCGTGTGCGCTGGCCAGCGTCACAGGGAGCCTGCTGCTTGTGCTGCGCACGGGCGTCACCGACCGCATGATCGCCGAGGCGAAGGTGCAGCTGCTGCGGGGCCTCCCCATTCGCGTGCTCGGCGTGGTGCTGAATGACGTGCGCCCCGGGGCGGCGTACAGCTACTACGCGTATTCGCTCGAGGGATACTCGGTACGTCAAGAGGACCCCGACGGGCGGGCCGGGACTGTGCTGGCGGGGCGTTCCTGACGGTGCGGGCGATTCGGAACGGTGCCCCCTCCCCCCTCGCGTGCGTCCTCGGCGACTCTGACTTGCTGCGCGCCCTGAGTCTCGCAGGCATCCCCTGCGTCGTCGCCGCGGCACCGGGCGACCCGGCGCGCTATTCGCGCTTCGCCCGAGCGGTGCTCGACTGGGCGGATGCTTGGGAGCGGCCGGAGGAGCTGCTGGAGCTGCTCGAGCGCTTCGGCGCCGCGCAATCCACGGCCCCCGTGCTGTTTTACGAAGAGGACCGAGAGCTGCTTCTCATCTCTCGCTACCGGGAGCGGCTGCGTCGATCCTTCCGCTTCGTGGTGCCCGACGCCGTCTTGGTGGAGGAGCTGGTCGACAAGGGCCGCTTTCAAGCGCTGGCACAGCGACTCGATCTTCCCGTTCCCGCGGCGCGCGTGCTGGACGCGTCCGTGGATCCGGTGCCGCTCGACCTCCAATTTCCGGTGGCGCTGAAACCCCTCGTGCGGCGGGCCGACCAGTGGACGCAAATCGCCGGAGCGGCCAAGGCGCTGCGTCTCGACTCTCCGCTCTCGCTGGTGTCCTACTGGCCGCGCCTGGCCGCGGCGGGGATTCCGGTCTTGCTGCAGCAGCTGATTCCGGGTCCCGAGACGTGTATCGAGAGCTACCACGTGTACGTCGACGAGCACGGCGAAACGGTCGGCGAGTTCACGGGGCGGAAGATCCGCACCTGGCCTCCCGCCTATGGCGACAGCACGGCGCTCGTGATCACCGACGCGCCGGAGGTGACGACCCTGGGGCGGGACTTGGTGCGTCGGCTCGGCCTGCGCGGCGTCGCCAAGTTCGATTTCAAGCGCGCGCCCGACGGCCGGTTGTACTTGCTCGAGGTCAATCCGCGCTTCACGCTGTGGCACCATCTGGGCGCGCGCGCCGGCGTGAACATCCCCGCGCTGGTGTACGCCGACCTTGCCGGGCTGCCCCGCCCTCGCGTCCAGAAGGCGCGGGCGGGCGTGCGTTGGTGCAAGCCGTGGGGGGACGTGGCGGCCGCCCGCGCCGCCGGCGTCTCGTTCCTGAGATGGCTCCCCTGGGCGCTCGGCTGCGAGGCGAAGCGGGTGATGGCCTGGGACGATCCGATGCCGTTTGTCCGAGCCGTGCTGTGGCGGGGTGCGTCCCGCGTATTTGGAGAAACGAGGCCTTCATGATGTCGGTCACTCGGGTGACGATCGCTGCAGTCGTCGCACTGCTGGCCGCCACGAGTCCCGCGGCGGGGCAGGGCGGGGACGCCAATCCCCTCGGGCTCGGCGCCACGCGTCGGGCCCTGGAAGCGCGCGCGGATAGCTTGGAGGGCGCCGCGCGGTCGGCCGCGAGCATTCGCGCGCGACTCGCCCGCGGCGACTTCATGGTCGGCGATCGCATCCTGCTGACCGTCGAGGGCGAGAAGGAGTTGTCCGATACGTTCACGGTGGGCCTGGGTGGGGAGCTCACCCTGCCGCTCATCGGCGACGTGCCGCTCGAGGGTGTGCTGCGGTCCGAGCTCCAAGGGTACCTCACCCGCCGCCTCGCGCAGAACCTGCGCGACCCCGATGTGCGAACTCGGGCGTTCGTGCGCCTCTCGATTCAGGGCGCCGTCACGCGGCCCGGGTATTACGGCGTCCCCGCCGACGCCTTGTTGTCGGACGCGCTCATGGCCGCCGGGGGCACGACGCAAGAAGCCAACATCGGCCGGCTGCGCATCGAGCGCGACGGCAAGCCGATCTGGGACGGCAAGGCGCTGCAGCACGCGATCGCGCAGGGCCGCACGCTCGACGATGCGGGCCTGGTCGCGGGGGACCAGTTCATCGTGCCGAAGCGGGGCGGGACGACCACGGGCGACGTGCTGCGGTTCGGGGGATACCTGCTCACCATCCCGGTCACGATCTACACGCTGACCAAGATCTTTTGAACCCGTCCGTCCTCTCCGTCGTCGGCGCACGACCGAACTTCATGAAGCTCGCGCCGGTCGCGCGGGCCCTGGCGGCGCGCGGCGCGCGCCACACCGTCGTCCACACCGGCCAGCACTACGATCCGGAGATGTCGGAAGCGTTCTTCCGAGACCTCCGTCTGCCGCGCGCAGATCATGCCCTCGAGGTGGGCTCCGGCTCGCACGCCCGGCAAACGGCGGCCATCATGGAGCGGTTCGAGCCCCTGTGCGACACGCTCAAGCCCGATGTCGTCCTGGTGTACGGGGACGTCAACTCCACGGTGGCGGCGGCGCTGGTCGCGTCGAAACTGGGCATCAGGGTGGGTCACGTGGAAGCAGGCCTGCGCAGCCGCGATCGCACGATGCCCGAGGAGCTGAACCGGCTCGTGACCGATCACCTCGCCGACCTCTTGTTCGCTCCGTCCCGGGACGCGGTGGAGAATCTGCGTGACGAAGGCATAGCGGGTCCGCACGTCCACTTTGTCGGCAACGTGATGATCGACTCACTCATCGTGGCGTTGCCGGCCGCCCGCGCGTTGGAAGCGCCGCGCCGCCATGGCGTCGACAAAGGGCGGTACACCGTCGTCACGCTGCACCGACCCGCGAACGTCGACGATCCCGCGACGCTGTGCGAGCTGCTCGGCGCGCTGGCGCACGTCGGCAAGCACGGGCCGATGCTCTTTCCCGTACATCCGCGCACGCGGGCGCGCATGCAGGCGATGGGCGCGGGGCTCGGCGCCATGAATGGCGTCCGGATCCTCGAGCCCCTGCCGTATCTGGAGATGCTGGGGCTCGTCAGCGATGCCGATCTCGTGATCACCGACTCAGGCGGTCTCCAAGAAGAGACGTCCTGGCTCGGGGTTCCGTGCGTCACGGTGCGGCCCAACACCGAGCGGCCCATCACGTGTGAGGTCGGAACCAACCGGCTCGTCGCCCCGCGGCGCGACGCGATCGGGGCCGCGGCGCGGGAAGCCGTCGCGCACCGGCCCGCGACGCCACCAGTGATCGAACGCTGGGACGGGCACACCGGGGAGCGGATCGCGGCCGTGTTGTGCGACGGCGCGCGGTTCGACTGAGCCTGTGGGTGGACGCCTCGCAAGAGCCCGTGACTTGCTGCGCCTGGTGTTCACCGGACGCGGGCGCAGGATGTGGAGCGCAGTGACGTACCGGCTCTACTCCAATTCGGTATCGGTCGGGCTGCGCCGCGACTTGCGTGCAAGGCTTGCGGCCCCTGCCGCCAAGCGGCCGATCGAGGTGCGGCCGCTCACGCCCGACGACGAGCTCTCCTGGCTCGACGTGCGCGAACCGGGGTTGTCGGACGAGCAGGTGTACGCACGCTTGGCCCAGGCGCGCCTACTCGAGTCTGGCATTAAGACCTGTCACGTCGCCGTGGAGCCCGGTGGCAAGGCGTGCTACATGCAATGGCTCATTCTCTCACACGAGTACCAACGCGTCTACGCGTTCTTCGGGAACCTCTACCCGCGCCTCGCCCCCGACGAGGCGCTGCTCGAGGGGGCGTACACGCCGGAGGCCTACCGCGGGCAAGGGATCATGGCGGCCGCGATGGCGCAGATCGCCGAGCGCGCCGACCAGTTCGGCGCGCGTTGGGTGGTCACCTTCGTGGATGAGTCCAATGTGGCGTCGTTGAAGGGTTGCGCACGGGCCGGGTTCGAGCCCTACCTGCTTCGCCATGAGCGGTTCCGGCTGTTTCGGCGGCGCGTCTCGTTCACGCCGCTGACCGAGGCGCCCGCGCCGCGCTAGCTTCCCTGTGCGCGCATGCCTCACCCTACGCTGTTTCAACACTCGGCCGAGCCGCTCGCCGCCCGGATGCGGCCCCGCAGCCTCGAGGACTTCCTCGGCCAGGAGTCCATCCTCGGGCCCGGCAAGGCGCTCGGCGAGCTGATTCGCCGTGGCGAGGTGGGGTCGTGCGTCTTCTGGGGGCCGCCGGGCTCGGGGAAGACGACGCTCGCGCTGCTGATCGCCAATTACACCAAGCGCCATTTCGAGCCGTTCTCGGCGGCGACCGAGGGCGTGGGTCGAGTGCGGGAGATCATCGCACAGGCCGAGGAGCGGCTCCGCTACGACGGCCGCCGCACGATCCTGTTTTGCGACGAGATCCACCGCTTCAACCGGGCGCAACAGGACGCGTTTCTCCCCTGGGTCGAGAACGGGGTCATCACGCTCATCGGCGCCACGACCGAGAACCCGAGTTTCGAGCTGACCGGAGCATTGCTGTCGCGGTGCAGAGTATTTGTCCTCGAGCCGCTGCAGCCCGAGCACATCAAGACGCTCGTCCGCCGCGCCCTCGAGGATCGGGAGCACGGCCTTGGGGCCTTGGGGATCCACATCGACGACGACGCGCTCGCCCTGCTCGCGCGCGAATCAGACGGCGACGCCAGACGGGCGCTGCAAGCGGTCGACGCCGCCGCGGAGTACCTGGCCGGCGCGGGTGCACCGCCCACCCTGACCGCCGCTCTGCTTGCCGACGCCTTGCAGAAACGCTTCGCCAAGTACGACAAGTCCGGCGACCAGCACTACGACCTGATCTCCGCCCTACACAAGGCGGTGCGCGGCAGCGATGTCGAGGGTTCCCTCTATTGGCTAGCCCGTATGCTGGCCGGAGGGGAAGATCCGCTGTACATCGCACGGCGGCTCGTGCGAATCGCCTCGGAAGACGTCGGCCTGGCTGATCCGCGGGCGCTCGCGATCACCGTCGCTGCGAAAGACGCGTATCACTTTCTCGGTACGCCGGAAGGCGAGCTGGCCCTCGCGGAGGCGGTCGTCTATCTCGCCACAGCCCCCAAGTCGAACCGTGTGTACGCGGCATTCACCCAGGCGACGGACGCGGCCAAGGAGTACCCGGCGGAGCCGGCGCCGCTTCACATCCGCAACGCGCCGACGAAACTAATGAAGGAGCTGGGGTACGGGGCCGGATACAAATACGCGCACGCGTACGACGAGGGGTACGCGGCACAGGAATACCTGCCGAAGGCGCTGCAAGGCGCGAGGTGGTACGAGCCGACGGAGTTCGGGTTCGAGAAAGACGTCAAGCGCCGCATCGAGTGGTGGGAGTCGCTCAAGAAGCAGGCGCAGCCGTGAGGTTTCTGACGCGATATTGGCCCATGAGCACTTGGTGGGTCTACTGGCTCGGCATGGGCAACGAGTCGCCGCTCCGGCAGCCGAGCGAGGTGGAAAAGGGGCTGTGGGTGGGTGGCGTCCCGCTGCCGCGCCGCTGGCGCGAGCTGCAGGTGGCCGGCGTCGGCCGCGTCGTCACGTTGCTCGGTGAAGCGACGCCCGCGCCCTGGCTGCGTTCGGCGGAAGCCCTGTTGTGGCTGCCGGTGCGCGACAACCACCCTCCGACCATGGACCAGCTCCGCGTCGGGTGCGCCTTCCTCGACGCCGGTCGGAACGGCGCGCCCGCGACGCTGATCTCGTGTGGCGCGGGGATCGGCCGGGCGGCCACCCTGTATCTGGCGTGGCGCATCGCGACGACCGGCGAGCCACTCCACGGCGCGCTGGCCGCGCTGCGACAGCAGCGGCCGATCGCCAATCCCACGCCACGCCAGATGGAGAGCCTGCGTCAGTGGGAAGACGAGCGTCAGGGCTAGGGTAACTCTCCGAGCAGCGAGGGCTGCGCGCGGAGTGGCCCGCGGCGCGCCGCTGCCGGGACGGGGACGTGGGGTGTGGGAAGATGGACCAGCGTCGGCTGCCGCACGTGTGGGGGCGACAAGCGGCGCGGAGGGCTCGTCACTGATGCGACGTACTCGGGCACCAGCGCTGCGACAGCCCGCATCAGATCCGCCGTGCGTCCGGCCGTCAAGGAGTCGATCAGGTGCTGGAGGGCGACGGCCACATTGGCTGCGTTGCCCCCGTTGCGTTCGACGAGACGAATCTTCTCGGCGCTCGTCGGGATGGTCTCTTCGCCGACGCCGACGAGCTCCTCGTTCAGCTTTTCGCCCGGCCGGAGGCCAGTGAACACGATCTGCACGTCCTGGTACGGCTCGAGGCCCGAGAGCCGAATCAGCTGTTCCGCGAGATCGACGATCCGTACCGGACTGCCCATCTCGAGAATCGCAATGCGGCCCGCCGCCCCCGGCAGCGCGGCGGCCGTGAGCACGAGCTCGACCGCCTCGGGAATGGTCATGAAGTAGCGCTGCACGTCGGGGTGCGTCACGGTGATGGGTCCGCCCACCGCCAGCTGGCGCTTGAACAGCGGGACGACGCTGCCGTCCGAGCCCAGGACGTTGCCGAAGCGCACGACGCGGAAGTCGGTGCGGACGCGCAGCGACGGCAGTTCGAGCACGATCCGTTCGGCGATCCGCTTGGTGACCCCCATCATGCTCGTCGCGTTGACCGCTTTGTCCGTCGAGATCAACACGAACTTCCCGACCCGGTGCTGGACCGCGCGCTGCGCCACGCGCAGCGTGCCCACGACGTTGTTCCACACGGCCTCGAAGACGCTTTCCTCCATCAGCGGAACGTGCTTGTAGGCCGCGGCGTGGAACACGTACTCCGGCTGGTAGGTGCCGAACACCTCATCGAGCCGCTCGGCATTCGTGATGTTCGCGATGACCGGCACGACCTCGACGTCGGGGGACGACTGCGACACCTCGAGGTGCACGAAGTACAGGGGACTCTCGGCTCGCTCGAGCAGCACGAGGCGCGCGGGGCGGAATCGGGCGATCTGCCGAGCCAGCTCCGATCCGATGGAGCCGCCCGCTCCCGTGATGAGGACGGTCTTCCCCCCCAGGTCGCTGCGGACTTGCTCCAGGTCGAGGTGCACCGGCTCCCGACCCAGGAGATCCTCGATCTCGACCTCCCGCAGCTGGCCGATCCCGGCGCGCCCGTCGAGCAGGTCCTGGAGTGACGGAATGATCCTGAACTCGGTGCCGGTCGCCGTGCAACGCGCGACGATCCGGCGCATCTGGTCGGCCGTGGCCGAGCGGATCGCGATCACGAGGAGCTGGATGCGGTGCTCGTGGACGAGCCGTTCCAGGTCGGCGGTCGCGCCCAGGACCGGCACGCCGTGCAGCGACCGGCCGTGCGTTTCGGCGTTGTCGTCGATCATGCCAACCGCGTTGATCCCGAAGCGGCTGTCATGCCGCACCTGGCGCAGCAGCATCTCCGCCGCCTCGCCCGCGCCGATGAGGAAGGTGCGCCGGCCGCTCGACGACTGCATGGGCAGTTGGCCCTCGCGGAACGCCCGCGCCGCGAACCGCAGGCCGCCGGACAGGAACACGATGCCCAGCCACTCGAGCAGAAAGACCGAGCGGGGGAGGGCGGGCGGCCACCCGGTCGCCACCAGTGCCCCGGCGAACAGCGCCGTACCGAGGGTCGTCGCGACGCCGAGGTCCACGAGGTCCCGCAGCCCGACATGGCGCCAGTAGCCGCGGAACAGGCCGTACCGCGCGAAGATGAGCAGCCGGATCAGCAGCAGGTAGGGCAGCGTTCTGGCGAAGGTGCGCAGCTCGGCCGGCGGGACATGGAAGTCGAAGCGAGCGCCGAACGCGCCGAAGTACGCCAGGGGGATGAGCACGAGGTGCACCGCCACTATGAGCACTCGCCGATACGAGAGCAGCCGGGCGGGCACGGTCCACGGGAGTCGCACGCGCAGCCTAGAGGCAGGACCCGTGCTGTCGGCGCTGGACGCCGTTACTGATTATCCGACAGCGAGTTACGAGACGCCGCCCTCTGTCACCGCACGGAGCGGCTGCCGCGGCTGACGTACAACTCCGCACGTCACATGCGACAGCGGCACTTGGGTTTGTGTTGCGGAACAGCTAGGCGGGCCAGCAGCGGACGCGGACGTCCTTGGCACTCGGAGCGCCTTCGCGTACCGCGTGCGCTGCGCACGCCACCAGCTCGGCGGCGGCCGGGGCAGCGGACGCATCGTCGAACGCGACGAAGCCGACCCGCAACCACGAACAGTTCTCACCGAATGTCATGTCGATGCCGGTGAGCAGGCGCTCCGCGAGCCGGGCGCACCCCGCCCGGCCGGTCCGCGGTGCCACCACCCCGAACCGGGTGGTGCCGATCCGGCCCACCGCATCCGAGAGACGGGCCCAGCGGCGCAACCCCTTGGCCACGCGATCACCGACAACCCAGTCGTTTCTCCGCCCATCGCCATCGGTGTCCACGACGGCGACGCCGATCGCGCAGCGGTCGCGGACCGTCGCGGACAGGAGCTCCTCGGCGCGACGGAGCAGGCCCCGGTCGTTCCACATGCGGCTGCGATCGTCCAACAGTCCCTCTTCGCGCGCCCGATCCGCGTCCGACTTCGCGCGGAGCTGGGCAGCGAGGCGGAGGCTAAACTCCTCCGGATCCATCGGCTGACCCCACAGCTCGTCGGCACCGGCGCGCAGGGCTTCGATGCGCTGGGGCCGCGTCGCTGCACTTGGCTGTGTGAGGAAGATCGGCATGCTGGGAGACAGCCCACGCTCCCGCCGCAGGGCCCGACAAAGCGCCAGACCGCCACCCTCATCCGCCAGGTCGATGGCAATAATCGCGGCGTCGGGACGCGCCCGGTGTTCCTGCTCGAGCGCACTGTGCGCCGTCGGCGCCCAGAGGACGGCGTATCCAGCCGACGATAGGATGGACTCTAGAGAACGGGCAAAGATCTCGTCAGGATTGGCGAGCAGGATGCGCGGTCCGACCGTACTGATGGGCATGCGCTTCGCCATGTGAGCGGGATTCGTGCGCGGCCGTTGCGAAAGGGTACTCCTTTGTGACGCCGCAGCTTACGCTAGCCCGCGGTCGCGCCGCACACCGTTTCCCCGTGGCAGTCGCTTACACACCTGTAGCGAATCTGCGTCGCTTCGGGGACGGTCACCACTCAGCGTCTTGTACGGTCACCACTCATCGTTTTGTAGGGAGTTGAGAATCCCTTCCCGGGGACCGGAAGGTCGAGGATAAAGTAGAAGCGGGTGCCCTTATCTGCCGCGGTTTCGTATTCCAATTGGCCACCCAACGCGCGCACGAGCCGCTGCGTGATCGCGAGCCCGAGACCCGTCGCAGAAAAAGTGGCACGGTCGCCGGCGACGTGGCGGAACGGTTGGAACAGTGTGTCCTGCACGGCCTCGTCGATGCCCGGCCCCGTGTCCTGGACCGCGAACTCCACGCGATCGTCCGGCTGATCGGTGACGCTCACGGTGATACTGCCAGTTCGCGTGAACTTGAGGGCATTGGTCACGAGGTTCAGCAGGATACGCTGCAGCTCGATGGGATGACCGAGCCGGCGGTCCATGTCGGGTCGGATGAAGGTCACCTCGAGCCCCTTCAGCACCGCCAGCGTCCGAACAATATCCTGCACTTCGGACAACAACCGCGTCACCGAAAAGGGCCGCGCCTCAGGCTCCTCGAGCTGGTTCCACTCACGCGTCATTTGTAGCGCGTTGCCGGTGACCGTCGTGAGGGCATGAGTGGCGGCGTAAATCAAGCGGAGCTGACGCTGCTGCAGGGGCGTGACTGGGCCACTCCACCCCTGCTGCAACCGGTCCGCCAGCAGCTGCACCGAGCTGAGTGGCGACCGGATATCGTGCACGAACTCGATCAAAAACTCGAGCCCGTCGAGTCCCACCAGTGGAGCGCCGGGCAGGTCCTGAAAGCGACGCTCGATCGCCGCGCGAACGCGGCGCAATCTGTCAACGGTCTCCAGCACCTGAGCGGGCGAGCTGTTGCCGGAGCGCCACAGCGCCAGCACTTCGTCTTCCAGCCGATCGCAGAGTTGCAGGCTCTGCCGCGCCGAGGGCTGGGTCAGAATGGGCGCGAGATCGGCGACGTCCGCGGATGCTTCGACCCGGCGCAGGGTGCGCGTGAGGAGACGCTTGCTCAATCTGCCGGCGGGGCTCACTCCGGCGATTGGTTGGGAGCTAAGTTGCTGGAGGCGACTGGAAGGGCGGCTCATGGAGATGGAGAATCAATTTCTCACGCACCCGCGCACAATAGCTCGTTCGCACGGTTGCATATCACTCCTTGGGACTACCCAGGACTAATTCCTTCGCGTGTTACGAATTAATACGTTCGGGCGAAGGGTCACGACTCGTCGCGTTGGAGCCCGTGACGGTCCATCAGTCGGTAGAACGTGGTGCGATCGATGCCCGCGCGCCGCGCGGCCTTCGACAAGTTGCCGCCGGCATGTGCGATGGCGCGCGTCAAGAACTCCCGATCGAATGTCGCGAGCAGCCGATCCCGGGCGTCGTAATAGCTGACGTCCGCACCCGTGCTGTCGGTGAGGTCGCGGACGAGACGTCGGTCGCTGGCCGGAGCCGCCGGTATAGTAAGGAAGGGGATGTCCGCGGCGCCGATCTCTGCCGCCGGCTCGAGCAGCACGACGGCGTGCTCGATGACGTTCTGGAGCTCACGGACGTTGCCGGGCCACGGATGGGCGCGCAGCGCCCCGAGCGCCTCTTTGCCCAGGCGCGGCACGGGAGCGTCCTGGCCCCGGTACTTGCGCCAATAATGCATCAGGAAGGAATTCGCGAGCAGCTCGATGTCCGCGACGCGGTCCCGTAACGACGGCACGTGAATGGGGACGACGCTCAGACGATAGTACAGATCTTCGCGCAGGAGTCCGTCGGTCACCGCGAGGTCGGGTGCGCAGTTGGTTGCCGCGATGAAGCGCACGTTCACGACCGCATCCACCGTTTCGCTGCCGACGCGCCGTACGACCCCGTCTTGAATCGCCCGCAGCAGCTTCGCTTGAATCGTCTTTGGCATCTGGACCAGCTCGTCGAGCATGAGCGTGCCGCCATCGGCGGCTTCGAGCAGTCCCGGCTTGTCCCGCACCGCGCCGGTGAACGCGCCGCGGCGGTGCCCGAACATTTCCGACTCGAGCAGCGGCTCGGGAAGCGCCGCGCAGTTGACGGCGAGGAAGGGTCGGGAAGCCCGGCGGCTGTGATGATGAATGAACTGGGCGAACAGCTCCTTGCCGGAGCCGCTTTCGCCCGTCAACAGCACCGATGCGTCGGTCGGCGCGACCTTGCGCGCGCGGCCGATCGCGCCGCGGAACGCGGGGGCGAGCCCCAGGATCCGGATCTTGTCGCTGTTCTCGCCGGCTTGTTCGATCTCCCGCGAGCGCTGCAACGATTCCCGCGCCGTGAGAATGGCGTGCGCCGCCTGGCCGACCACGATGTCGAGCTGCACGGCCGAGAATGGCTTCGGCAGGTACGCCCAGGCGCCGAGACGCAGCGCTTCCAGACTGGAGGCGAGCGTCGCCTTGCCGGTCACGGCGATGACGCGGGTCGCGGGATTCGCGGCCAGCGCGAGCGGCAGCAGCTCGCAGCCGGGCGTCTCGCTCATGTACCAGTCGAGCAGCAGCACGTCGAACACCCGGTGGCGGAGGAGGTTTTGCGCCTCACGGGCGTCGCCGGTCGACGCGACGTCGTAGCCGTCGTGCGTCAGCACGCTGACGCAACTCTCGCGTAGCGTATCCTCGTCGTCGACGACCAGAACGCGGATGCTGGAAGTGGCTGAATTCGCCGTGGCGGGGGGTGGGGAATCGGGGCGCAACGACGTCCGATCTGTGGCCGAAGCAAGCGTGATCGCTGTCATACGTCCTGGGGCCGAAGTCCGCGGTTGTCGCAAAAACCGGTTAGGAGATACCGCTATTTCGTCCCCGTGTCAAGCAACGGGCAGGTCCAGAGTAAAATAGAAGCGCGTGCCCTTCCCCGGGGCGGTTTCGTAGTTGAGCTGACCGCCGAGCGCCCCGACGAGCCGCTGCGTGATGGCCAACCCGAGGCCGGTCGCGGAGAATGTGGCGCGGCGTGAGCCCGAGGATCTGCGGAACGGCTGGAACAGCGTTTCCTGCGCCGCGGCATGGATGCCCGGTCCTGTGTCCTGGACTTCGAATTCCACGTGACGTGGGTCACGATCCGTGACGCGGACCGTGATGGTGCCGGCACGCGTGAACTTGAGCGCGTTGGTCACCAGGTTCAGCAGGATGCGCTGCAATTCGATCGGATGCCCCAGGCGGCGGTCGACGTTGGGCCGGATGAAGCTGACCTCCAGGCCCTTCTGCGCCGCCAGCGTGCGCACCACATCCTGCACCTCCGACAACAGCTTGGTGACCGAGAAGGGACGCGCTTCCGGCTCCTCCAGCTGATCCCACTCGCGCGTCATCTGCAGCGCGTTGCTGGTCACGGTGTTGAGTGCGTGTGCCGCGGCGTAGATCAAGCGCAGCTGCCGCAGCTGCAGCGGCGTGAGCGGGCCGCTCCACCCTTGCTGCAAGCGATCGGCGAGCAGCAACAGCGAGTTGAGCGGCGAGCGCATGTCGTGCACGAACTCGATGAGGAATTCGAGGCCGTCGATGCCCACCAGGGGAGCGCCGGGGAGCTGCTGAAACCGGTGCTCGATCGCGTTGCGGACCACCCGAAGCCGTCCGACCGTTTGCAGCACTTGCGACGCCGCGGTTTCGCCCGCGCGCGCCAGCACCAACAGCTCGTCCTCCAGTAAGTCGACGAGATGCAGGCTCAGCCGCAGCGAGGGACGCGGCGTGAGCGCGTCTATAAAAGAAGCGTCGCCGCGATCGGCCGCGAGCGCCGATGCCACGAGAATGCGGGGAATATCGGCGACGTCGGTGGAGGGCCCGTACAAGTCACGCCAGCGCGCTTCGACGCGGCGAATCGCGCGGGTCAACAGCCGGTTGCTGATCCCTGCGACAGGGACAACCCCGCCAGATGGATCCGAGGCACGCGGCAGGATACTCCCGGGGGTGGGCGAGGGGCGACTCAAGAGTTCGTTACGCACATCGTGACACGGCCTGGCCCGTGAGAGAACGACAGAATTATACGCCCTGCGTTGCTTGCGGCAAGCGGGGAATATAACGGCCGCCGCTACTCAGCGTCCGGCAGCGTCATCGCGGTGCGTTGTAACTGCAAACCGTGCCGCTCCATCAGGCGATACAACGTCGTGCGGTCCACGGCGGCGATGCGCGCGGCGCGCGAAATATTGTTGCCCGCCTGCGAGACGAGCCAGGTGAGATAGCGCCGCTCGAACTCCGCCAGCAGCCGCTCCCGCGCCGCGTGATAGGTCTCCTCGATCGGCATCGTGACCGCGGGCGCAATGTCGGCGCCGGGAATCTCGGCGTGGCCAAAGGGCAGGTCTTCCGCCCGCAGCTCGGCCCCCGGTTCGACGAGCACGACGGCGTGCTCGATGACATTCTGGAGCTCCCGCACGTTCCCCGGCCACGTGTGCGACCGCAGGGCCCGCAGGGCGCTCTCGCCCATGGTCGGCGTGGCGCTCTTGTGGTCCCGGTGTGCCCGCCAGTAATAGGTCAGGAAGTGGTTGGCGAGCAACGGGATGTCTTCCGGACGCTGCTGCAGGGGGGGGACCTGGATCGGGACGACGCGCAGGCGGTAGTACAGATCCTCGCGCAGCGTGCCCGATTTGACGGCCGCCTCCGGATCGCCGTTCGTCGCCGCGATGAACCGCACGTTGACGACGGCATCGGTCGTCTCGCTGCCGACCCGCCGCACCACGCCGTCCTGGATCACCCGCAGCAACTTGGCCTGCGTCGGCTTGGACATCTCGAGCAGCTCATCGAGGAAGAGGGTGCCGCCGTTGGCGGCCTCGAGCAGACCGGCCTTGTCGCGCACGGCGCCGGTGAACGCGCCTTTGCAGTGCCCGAACATCTCCGATTCGAGCAGCGCCTCGGGGAGGGCGGCACAGTTCAGGGCGACGAGCGGCTTGCTGCTCCGCCGGCTGTGCGCGTGAATGAACTGCGCGATCAGCTCCTTACCCGAGCCGCTCGCCCCGGTGATGAACACCGAAGCGTCGGTGGGCGCGACGCGACGCGCGAGATCGATGGCCCGGCGAAATACCGGCGAGACCCCCAGCACCTGGACCCGATCGCTGTTGCCGTGTTCCTTCGCGAACTCCGCCTGCTGCTGCTTCGATTCGCTGGCGACGCCTATCGTGTGGACCGCGCGGCCGATGAGAATCTGGAAATGCGTCGCCGAAAACGGCTTGGGGAGGTAGTCCCACGCCCCCAGCCGCAACGCTTCGACGCTCGTCTCGACGCTGGGGTTCCCCGTCATCATGATGACGATCGACTCAGGGCTCGTCTCCACCGCGGTGCGCAACAGCTCGAACCCCGAAACCTCGCTCATGTACAGATCGATGAGCACGATGTCGAAACGACGATGGCGCAGGATCTCCTGCGCCTCTTGGCCGCGGCCGACGGCGGTAACCTGGTAGCCCTCGAGCTGGAGCAGGTTGGCGCAGCTCTCGCGCAGCGTCCGGTCGTCATCGATGACCAGGAACCGGATGCCGGCTTTCACCTGCGGCGTGAGCGCCGGCAGGCCGATGACCTCCGAGGTCCGTTGCAAGCGGTCGTGAAACTGCGCGGCGCGGTGTGTGGATCCGGTGGTACCCATCAGGCGGTGCCTCCCCCTAAAGATGTGCTGGATCTGCAGTTCGCCGGGAGCTTCTGAAGCATAGACCGCGCCGACTCGCGCAGGTCTGATGGTGTCCCGAAAGTGCCGTCAGCGTAATGGTTTCCGGCGCCCGTGTCCGTGGGGTGTTGTAGCGCCGCGACATCCTGTACCCCGAGCAGCCCGTCATGTTGCACGCGTACCACAGGTACGGTGTGCGGTACTCACGCCGCGCTTTTGTTCGCTGACTGCGGTAACCCGGCCACAAAATCGCCGCGGTCTCATCACCACTCCTGAGGGGATGAGCGGCCCGAAACTTGAGTACGCTGCCGACTGATGCTCTGTCGAGCCTGTCGTAAAACACAAGCCAAGCGCGCTCCCCCTGAGGAGGGCCACGGGGAGGGGGGGGAGGGAGGCCACGACGAGTTGTGCTCGTACTGTGGCGACCTGCTCGGGCCGGACGACACGGTAAAGCGGGTCCTGGACAAGCACTCGCAGCTCGAGCGCTTTGGGCTGGCCGGGCCCCTCATCGCGCTGCTCGCCCCCAAGCCGCGTCCGGACCGCTGAGCGATGTGCGGGATCGTCGGCTACACCGGACACCGTGAGGCAGCTCCAATTCTACTCCAGGCGCTGGCGCGCCTCGAGTACCGGGGCTACGACTCCGCCGGCATGGCGATCAAAAACGGCCGCGGCTTGGCCATCCGCAAGCTGGCCGGCCGGGTCGCGGCGCTCAGCGAGTCGCTGACGGACGAACCGGTCTCCGGCAGCTCCGGGATCGCGCACACCCGCTGGGCCACACACGGCGTCCCCAACACCGTCAACGCTCACCCACACTGCGATTGCCACGATGAGATCGCCGTCGTGCACAACGGCATCATCGAGAACGCCGAGGCCTTGCGCGCCGCGCTCGTGCGGGCCGGCCACGTCTTCAAGAGCGAGACCGACACGGAGACGCTGGCGCATCTGATCGAGGATTCACGGCGCCGCTCACTCGAACAACGCGTGATCGCGGCACTCGAGCATGTCTCGGGGACCTACGGCCTCGCCGTGATCTCCGCCAGCGAGCCGGGGAAGATCGTCGTCGCGCGCCAGGGCTCGCCGGTGCTGGTCGGCGTCGGGGAGGGTGAGTACGTCGTCGCCTCCGATGCGTCGGCGATCCTCGAGCACACGCGCTCCGTCGTGTACCTGAACGACGGCGACATCGCCGTCCTCACACGCGAGGGCTATCAGGTCGTGGACCGCAAGTCGCGGGTACAGGAGCGCGCCGTGGACGAGCTCGCCTGGGACCTCGACGCGATCGAGCTCGGCGGCCATGCGCACTTCATGCTGAAGGAGATCCGCGAGCAGCCCGAGACGGTGCGCAGCACGCTGCGCGGCCGCCTGCTCAGCGACGGCGGCCCGCGACTCAACGGCCTCAACCTCTCGGCCGCCGATTGCGCCGAGCTGAAACGGATCAACATCGTCGCGTGTGGGACGTCGTGGCATGCGGCACTGGTCGGCCGCCAGATCCTCGAGGAGCTCGCCGACATTCCCGTCTCGGTCGAGTACGCCTCCGAATTCCGCTACCGCCGCCAGCCGCGTCCGTCCAATCCCGGCAAGCGGCTCACGATTGCCATCTCGCAATCGGGCGAGACGGCCGACACGCTCGAGGCGATGCGTGCCGCGCGCGCCCACGGGTCGCCCGTCGTCGGCATCGTCAACGTCGTCGGGAGCACGATCGCACGCGAGGCGGATGGCGGGATCTACCTGCACGCCGGCCCGGAGATCGGCGTCGCCTCGACCAAGGCGTTCACGTCACAAATCACCGCCTTGGCGCTCCTTGGGGGCTACCTCGGCGCACAGCGTGGGCTCGCCCCGAAGCGCATGCAGGAGCTCGTGTGCAGCCTCACCCGGCTCCCCGACCTGGTCGCCGAAACGCTCGAGCTCGAGCCCGCCGTGAAGGCGCTGGCGGAGGAGTGGGCCGACGCCGGCCACGCCCTCTACCTCGGCCGGGGCGTGAACTTCCCCGTGGCGCTCGAGGGGGCCCTCAAGTTGAAGGAGATCAGCTACATCCACGCCGAGGGCTACCCCGCGGCGGAGATGAAGCACGGGCCGATCGCGCTGATCGACGCCCAGATGCCCGTCGTCTTCGTCGCGCCGCACGACGACGTGTACCCCAAGGTCGTGTCCAACATGCACGAGGTGCGCGCCCGCGGCGGGCGTATTCTGGCCATTACCACCCAGGGCAACGGGGATCTGAGCGGTCTCGTGGACCACCAGCTCCGGGTGCCCCGGACCCTGCCACTGCTCTCCCCGGTCGTCACGGTGATCCCCTTGCAGCTGCTGGCGTATCACATTGCCGTCCTGCGGGGCTGCGATGTGGACCGCCCGCGTAATCTCGCCAAGAGCGTCACCGTCGAGTAGCGATCAGGGCTCCCCGCTGCCAAATTGGACCAATGACGGTCCGCCTGGTCTTGGCCGATGACCACCTGGTGCTCCGACAGGCGCTGAAAGCCCTTTTGGAGCGCAAAGGGCTGGAAGTGGTCGCGGATGAGGCCGATGGCCGGGCGGCGGTGACCGCGGTGCAGCGGTGCTCTCCCGACGTCGCAGTGTTGGACGTCGCCATGCCGGTGCTCAACGGCGTGGACGCCGCCCGGGAAATCGCGCGCATCGCGCCGGGCTGCCCCGTGATCCTCCTCTCCGGTATCGACGACGTCCGCTTTGTACGGGAGGCGCTCAAGGTCGGCGTCCGGGGATTCGTGCAGAAGAGCCAGGGCGCTGACGACCTGGTCCACGCTATAGAGGAAGTCCGGGGTGGGCGGCTGTACGTCAGCCCCGGTGCATCGCAGGCCATCGTCGACGCGTGCGCCAACCCCCCCCCCGACGGCTCCCGCCTCACCCCCCGCGAGCGCCAAGTCCTGCAGCTCGTCGGCGAAGGGAAATCGACCAAGCAGATCGCCGAAGTCCTGCATATCAGCGTCAAGACGGCGGAGTTTCATCGTGGACGACTCATGAAGAAACTGAACGTGCACGACACGGCCAATCTGGTGCGTTATGCAATCCGGGAGGGCTGGATCGCCCCGTAGGGCCATCCGCTCGCTGAAACTTAGCTAAGTCCCCAGGGTAGAAGGCCCGGTGGCTCCACAACGAGTGACCCCGATTCCGCTCACACCGCGGAACTCGCCCCCGCCGTCCCATCCTTTTGGCGCGGATGTTCGCTGCGTCCCGTGCAAGGTGCTGAAGGTCGCCATTCGCGGCGTCCTGGCCAGCTGGATCAAGCGCCCCCGCTCGACCGGTCAAGATGAAGTGCAGGAGCTGCTGGGATTGGTCGCGTCGGCGATCCATCAAGAATGGTTCGCGGCGGCGCCGGACCTTCCGGTGCAGCCCAAGGTCGATGCGCGCATTCATTCGACGCTGGGCCGCCGCTTGCTCGAGCTGGTACGCGCCGAGCTCGTCGAGAGCTGGCGCGAGCTCGGCGTCCCCGACGCGGAGCTCTTGCCGCTGCTCGTCGCGATGGAGCACGTGCGCGTCACGATTCAACCGAACTGGGCCCAGACGTTCGCGCAGCAGCTCTCGGGGAGCGACGGGCTCGCGCTGCTCATGGACGTCGCCCACGATCTTCGCTCGCCGCTGACGTCCATCCTCGTACTGGCCGAGACGCTGCAGCGCGGGCAGAGCGGCGACGTCAATGAGGTGCAGCAGCGCCAGCTCGGCTTGATCTACACGGCGGCGCTCGGGTTGTCGTCGGTGGCCAGCGACATCATCGAGTTCACGCAGGGTGGCGACCAGCTCGTCGAGCAGGAGCCGTCGGCCTTCTCCGTGACCGCCATGCTCGAATCGGTGCGCGACATCGTGCGGCCGATTGCCGAAGAGAAGCATCTCACGGTGCGACTGCTCGCGCCCACGCACGACCAGCGCCTCGGCCACCCGGTGGCGCTGAGCCGCGTCCTGCTCAACCTCACGACCAACGCCCTCAAGTTCACCGATGAGGGCTACGTGGAAATCGTGGCGCAGGAGGTCGGCGACGAAGGCGGGAGCCGCATCGAGTTTGCGGTGCGGGACAGCGGCCGCGGCATTCCGCCCGAGAAGGTCACGACGCTGTTTCAACCGCTGCGCAAAGAATCGGGCCGGCGCGGCCAGCTCTTTTCACAGACGGGGCTCGGCCTCACGATCTGCCGCAAGCTCGCGTCGGCGATGAAGTCGGAGCTGAAGGTGGAATCCCGCATCGGATGGGGCACGCGGTTTTTCTTCGAGCTGGACCTGCCCGTCGTCGCCGCCCGGCGTTCCGGGCCGCGCGCGGCGCCGCGTGCGCCAACCCATCCCGTGCGCAACAGCGGCTCGCATCCGCCGCGCGGTAGCGGCTCGCAGTCCGGCGGCGCCCGCAGCAGCGGCCCGAACCGGCGCTAACGCAGCGCGTTGCGCGCGCGATCGATTAATTCAGCGGGCGAGGGCGGTGGAGGTTGGTGGAAGTCCGGGGAGGACTTGCCGACCGACGGCCGCCGCGGCGGCGCGGCTGCCGTACTGATGCCGGCCCGCAACTTCACGGCAGCGCTGCGCGCCACGGTATCCGTAATCCGCTGCACGAGTCCTTCCGCGCCGGTCTCATCGGTGGCGGGCGCAAACACCGTGAACTCGGCGGGACCGGTGCGGCACACGGCGTCCGAGATGCGGCCGGCGCGCCGGACCGCCAGCGCGAGCCGGTCCGCGGCGCTGATCGTCATGGCGTCGTCGCTGGGTTGAAAGACCGCGCACGCGAGCGCCATCCCTTCGCGCGCCGTGAACGCGGCCAGCTCGGTGGAGCGCCGCGACATCCCCACGTCGTTGTAGAGTCCACTCGCGCGATCCACGAGTCCTTCGGCGCCGAGGCGATCGACCTCGAGCTTGCCCTGCACGTAGACGCCGAGGCGGAGGACCAACTCTTCCATGTCGAGCGGATCGCCGCGCAGCTCCCACGCGCCGGCGCGCAACGCGTCGATCTGCTGCTGGCGCAGCGCGGGCCCCGCGGTCATGAGAATGATGGGTGTGGCGCGCGAGATCGCGGGATCGGCCCGCACCGAGCGGCACAGCGCCAGGTTATCGCTGGCGCGCTGGTCGAGCGCGACGTCGAGCAGGATGCCGTCGGGCAAGTAGCGCCGCGCCAGCTCGACGACCTGTTGTCGCTTGGGCGTGGCCAGCACCCGATATCCGCCCTGCGTGAGTACGCTCTCGAGCGATTCGGTCAGCCACTTGTCGGCATTCGCCAACAGTACGAGCGGCTCTACAACCGGGTCGATGGGGGCCATGGTGGCCATGCGCGCGTTATGTTACGGACTATGCTAGCTACCGCAAGCCGCCTGATGTTGCTCGGCGTCACAGTCTCGTCGTGCGCGACATTACGGCATGTGCTCAAATTCGAGCAGCCGCAGGTCGCACTGCAGCAAATCAACGTGACGGGCCTCGGTTTGAGTGGCGGGACGCTCGACCTCGTGTTCGACGTCTACAATCCGAATCAGTACAGCCTGCGCAGCACCCGGCTCGAAGTGGACCTCGCGTTGGCGGGTAGGGATTTCGGACAAGCCCTTATAGACAAACCCCTGGATTTGTCCCCGGAAAACCATAGCCGCGTGGTCATGCCGGTGCGGTTTACCTGGGCTGGAGTGGGCGCCGCAGCACGGTCTTTGCTTCAATCGCAAGAACTGCCTTATGGTTTAACCGGGGCTGTCCTGGTTGACACGCCCATTGGTGAACGGAGAGTTGAACTCAAAAGCAGCGGCAATGTTCCGCTGAAGAAACTCATTCCATAGGGAGACAGGGATGGGAGAAGTACTATTCGGCGATTAATTGAGATTCAGTCACCAATAGAACGTGCATTCCTGGTCGGGGCTCCTCGCAAGGGTTCTGACGATGCGGTCCATGTCGACGAACACCTCGAAGAGCTGGAGCGCCTGGCCGATACCGCCGGCGCCCACGTCATTGGGCGGACGATTCAACGCATCGACGCACCGACCCCAAACTTCTATCTCGGACAAGGGAAGGTCGAATCGCTCAAGGACGAGTTGTCGTCCGCGGGCGCGACGTTGCTGCTGTTCGACGAGAGCCTGACGCCGGTGCAGGGCGTCAAGCTGGAGAAAAGCCTCGGCGTGCGCGTCATGGACCGCACCGAGGTGATTCTCGACATCTTCGCGACGCGGGCGCGCAGCCACGAGGCGAAGCTGCAGGTCGAGCTCGCCCAGCTCGAGTATCTGCTGCCGCGCCTGACGCGCATGTGGACGCACCTCTCCCGTATCCGCGGCGGCATCGGCCTCAGAGGACCGGGCGAAACACAGCTCGAAACCGACCGCCGCGTGATCCGCCGCAAAATTTCGGCGCTCAAGAAGCGGCTCAAGGACGTCGCGGAGCATCGCGCCAACCAGCGCCAGGGCCGCCGCGATGTCCCGACCGCGGCGCTGGTCGGGTACACCAACGCGGGAAAGTCGAGTCTCCTGAAGGCGCTCTCCGGCCACGACGTCTTCATCGAGGATCGCTTGTTTGCGACGGTGGACACGTTAGCCAGAGAGGTCGATGTGGGTGAAGGCTATCGGTACCGCCTCACGGATACTGTCGGGTTCATTCGCAAGCTTCCGCACCATCTCGTCGCGTCGTTCCGCGCGACGTTGGAAGAGGCCGAAGATGCGGATCTCCTGCTGCACGTGATCGACGCGAGTCATTCGGGTTGGGAGGACCAGCTCGACGTCGTGGAAAAAGAGACCACCAGCGTCTCTCCCAAGCGGGTGATTCACGTCTTCAACAAGGCCGATCTGCTTCCCGACCCGCAGGCATTTCTCGAAATGGTACGGGAGCGGTACCCGCACGCGATCCTGACCGCGGCTACCACGCTCCACGCACCACGCACCACGCACGGTGTTGAGGATCTCCGCCGCGCCCTCCGCACCTCCGCCCAAGCACTGCGCCCCATTGCCGAGATCCGCGTTCCGGTCAGCGACGGGAAACTCCTCGCGACTTTACATCGCGACGCCGAGATTCTGCATCAGGAGCAAACGAACGGCGTGGTCATGCTGCGGGCCCGCATCGAGGCTCGACTGCTCGGTCGGCTGCGCCAGGAAGGAGTAGAGGTGGTACTGGGATGAAGACAGACCTAGTTACGGCGATTCCGTTGCTGTCCTTGGTCGCGGCCTGCCATGGTTTCCTGGACGTCCAACCGCCCCCTCCGCCACCGGGTGCGCCGGCGCTGCACCACGTCGGGAACTTTTCAGGCCCAGTCTATCTGTCCGCACCGCCCGCGGACACGCAGCGGCTCTTCGTCGTGGAGCGCGGGGGAACGGTCCGGGTGCTGCATCACGACACCACGCAGACTCGGCCGTTCCTCGACCTGAGCGGACAGGTCCAAACGGGCTATGTGGAGCAGGGGCTGCTGAGCATCGCATTCGATCCGGAGTACGCGACCAACGGCCGCTTCTTCGTCTATTTCAACAATCTCAACGGTGACATCCGCATCGTGCGCTACACCGTGTCGAGCGATCCCGACAGCGCCGACGAGACGACGGCCGACACGATCCTGAAAGTGCCGCACCCCGGCCAGACCAATCACAACGGCGGCCAGCTGCAGTTTGGGCCCGACAGCATGCTGTGGGCGGGGACGGGGGATGGGGGAGGGAGCGGCGACCCGAATGGGAATGCCCAGAACAAGCACGCGCTGCTCGGCAAGCTGCTGCGGCTCGACGTGAGCGGCGCGAGTGGCTACACAATTCCGGCCGACAATCCATTCGCGACCGACACGAGCGGCGCGCCCGAGGTGTGGGCGTACGGGCTGCGCAATCCGTGGCGCTTCTCGTTCGATCGCCAGACGGGTGACCTCTACATCGGGGATGTGGGGCAGAACCGCTACGAGGAGGTCGACGTCTCGACCACGTCGGCGCAGCGTGGCCGCGGCGTCAACTTTGGCTGGAATATTATGGAAGGGCTGCACTGCTACCCGAACGATCCCTGCACGACGACCGGCCAGCTCCCGGTGGTCGAGTATGCGCATTTCGGTAACGCCTGTTCGATCACGGGCGGCTACGTGTATCGTGGCAGCGCCCTACCGGTGCTCGCGGGCCGCTATTTCTACGCCGATTATTGCACCGGAGATGTCCACAGCATCCAGTATCCGAGCAACACGACTCCGGGCAACTGGACCTCGATCCTCTCGCCTGGCGGCAGCGTCAGCTCGTTTGGGCAAGACAATAAAGGCGAGCTCTACATCCTACAGTTGACGGGATCGGTGTGGAGGATCGTCCCAGCCCCGTGATCCTACCCACCAGCCACCCAACATCCCACCGAGCGCGCCAACCCATTCATTGATCGGCGTTGGTTTCAGTCCCGTCACGAGCGGGACCAGCAGTATTCCAGCAATCACAATTCCCACCGCGAGCCCGCCACCCCTTCGCCGCCCCTCGCCGCCGCCTTTCTCGCCGCCGCTGTTTCTCGCCGCCCAAAATCCCACACCGATCACGCACCCCGCGATCCAAAGCGTGTTGATCAAGTCGAGCATCCAGGCCGGCCGCCCCTCCGGGTAGTAGATCAGCTTCCAGCCGTCGCCGATCGTGTAGCCGAGGTTGCAGCGGTAGGTCGCGTTCAGCCCCAAGCAGATGTTGGTCGAGTCGTGCCGGGTGGCCGCCATGAAGGTGTCGCCCGGCGCGACGGACTGGAGCGCGTGGCGCAGGCGCAGATCGGGTTGCTCGAGTGTCGCGCGCAGGGCGGGCATGGCATAGCGCAGCGTGAGGTCCGTTTCATCGACGGAGAGCATCAGGACTTTGGCGTCGTGGCGATCGAGAACCGCGATCAGCGGTGAGGTGCGGCCGGGGGGATAGGGAGCGGCGACGGCAGCCACCTCGAGTGAGCTCTTACCGGGGGGCGTGACGCTGATGACCTTGCCCTTGTACTGGCCGAAGTGGTCGAAGTCGGGCGTGGTGACGATGTGGTAGGGCAGGGGCGGGAACGTTTGCCGCAGCATCGCACCGGTGCCGTACCAGACGAGGAAAGCAACGCTCGCGGTGCCGAGCGCCTGCCAGGCGCTGCGGCGGGGCGGTGCCCAGAGCCAGATCGGTGCGGTGACGACGAGGAGGGCGCCGAGGGCGGTGCTGGTGGTGTTGCAGACGATGTCGCCCACGCTCGGGTCGCGGCCCGGGATCCACTGTTGCGCGAATTCGACGCTAAAGGAAAGCAGCGCGCCGCTGGCGATGACGCGGGAGGGCCGCACGCCGGCGAGCGTGAGGGAGACGCCGAGCGGGATGAAGAGGATCAGGTTTTGGATCAGCTCGGCGAGGGCGGCGTCGCCGGAGGTGAGGTTGAAGGACCAGCTGCTGGTGAGTGAGGTGCCGCCTTGTCGCAACGTAAGGAACAGGATTGCGAGCGTGGAGAGAACCGCGAGCGTGATTGCGACTCGTGTTTTCACGAGTCACAAGTTACAGCGGCTTTTGTTTCACGCCTTCCTCTGCCTTATCGATGTGTTTCGAGTGCAGTCCGCGCCCGAGAGAGCAGCGTGTACGGCGAGATCCACTGCGACGCCGGCACCGCGCTGTACCCGGTCAGCACGCCGACGCGGCCGCCGAGCTCGGCGCTGTCGGTGAGGCGTCGCGCGACGCGGGAGGCTGCCCAGGTGTTGCTGGCGGGCGCGAACACGGCGAACTCCGCCGGCCCGGTGCGGCCGACCGCATCGGAGGCGCGGCCCACGGACTTGAAGGTGAGCGCCAGCTTGTCGCCGGCGGCGCGGGTGGCCCGCAGCACGGCGGGCCGAAAGACGACGCAGGCCAGCGCGAGCCCGTAGCGCGTGGCGATGGCGCATAGCTCTCCCGCGCGGCGGGCGAGTCCCTGGTGGTTGTACAGCCCGCTGACGCGATCGACGAACCGTTCATCGCTGATGCGTTCCAGCTCGAGTTTCGGCTCGAGGTAGATCGCGAGGTGCGCCAGGATGTCTTCGATGTCGAGCGGCTCGCCGCGCAGGTCCCAGGCGCCGGCGCGTGCCGCTTCGAGCTGTTGGTCGCGGCTCGGCTGGCCGGGGTGCAGCAGAATGAGCGGCGCGGCCAGGACGATGGTGCGGAGCGTGCGGCAGAGGTCGAAGCCCGGTGGGGCGATCTCGGCGTCGAGCACGATGGCGTGGGGGTGCTGGGTGTTCGCTTGCTCGAGCGTCTCCCGCTCGTCCTGTGCCGTAATGACACGATAACCGGCGGCCAGGAGGGCGTCATGGAGATCCCGCGTCTGCCCCGCTACGCTGCTCGCGAGGAGGATCAGGGGCTCCGGATGGTGCCTTACAGTGTCATGCGGCATGTCAAACCACGCTGAAAAGGAATCGCTCTCTAACGTAGAGCGGAAGCCGTTCGGAACAAGCGATCTTCGGGGTGGTGCGACTTAACTCCGAGGGATGAAGTTGGCGCCGGGGTTTTACCTGGGGGGCGAGGCACGTGATTTGTGACCTAGCCAAGGGTTTCGGCGCGTAACATATTGCCGGTCCCTTGGTCCGATACGCGAGCCACGAGTGTACTTAGGGCGCCCTTTTTTGTCGGGAGTGTAGCGGGTCGTGGAAGCCGAATCTTTCCACATCACAAATCCACATGTTGACAGTGCTCCGCTCGAGGTGCCGGTTGTCTCGCGGAGCGGGGTGTCGCGCGCGCCGGTGCCGGCTGAGGAACGGCGGAAGGCGCCCGTTCGCCTCGGTCTGCAGCGTCGGGCGCAATCGAATTTCCGCCGTCACTTCCTGCGGGGCCTGCGCCGTTTCGTCATTCTGTTGGTCGCCGATCTCGCTTCCTTCTACGTCATGCGGGCGCTGGTTCGGGCCCTCCGTAACCCCGCGATCGTCGGTGACAATATCTCGGCTCAGGTGCAGCACTGGCTGCCGGCCGGGATCTTGAACGGCTGGCAGTACGCCGCCGCGTTGTTTGTCGGGCTCCTCGTGTTGGGCAACTACGGTCCCGGTGATCAGCGCCGCAATACGAAGCGCCTCTTCCTCGCGTGTGCGCTGGCGACGGCGCTGCCGCTGTGGATGACGATTTGGTCCCGTGGCGTGGAGTTGGTGGCGGTCCAGTACGTACTCACGACGATGCTGGTGTGGCTCGGCATCATGGCGGAGCGGCAGCTGCTCCATTCGGCGGTTCGTCGCGTCCAACCAGTCCCGCGTGACTTGCTGAGCACCCTGTTCGTCGGTCCGGCGGAGGCGTGCCGGGAGACGGCTGACAGTCCCGCCTTTACTCCGGACTCCGAGTACCGGCCGATCGGGTTCGTGGATACGCACATTCCTCCGGCTCCCTCGGCGCTGGGGCATATCGTGGACTTCGCGTCGGTGCTGCACGACACGCACGCCGAGGCGATCGTCGTCTGCGGATATCTGAGTGATTCGCGCTTTCACGACATCGTGGATGCGGCGTTGACGTCTGGCTGCAAAGTGCTCTCGGTGCCCCGCAGCATCGAGATCGCGGGGGTCGAGCCGAAGCTCGTGTGGCGTCGCGACCAGCCGCTGGTCGAGCTGACCACGCCGACGCTGCGCGGCGGTCAGTTGATCGTGAAGCGGTTCGTGGACGTGGTGGGTGCGAGCGTCGCGCTCGTGCTTGCGTCGCCGGTCATGCTGCTCCTCGCGGCGTTGGTGAAGATCGATTCCGAAGGGCCCGTTTTCTTTCGGCAGAACCGCGTGGGACGCGGCGGTCGCCTGTTCAAGATTTTTAAGTTTAGGACAATGGTTGCGCGTGCTGACGAGCGCCGTGACGAGTTCTTGCAGCAGAGCATTTACCCTGACCGACGGTTGTTCAAGATCGTCCGTGACCCGCGTCTGACTCGCCTGGGCGGCTGGCTGCGGCGTACCAGCCTCGACGAATTGCCGCAGCTCTTCAACGTGCTGCAGGGCGAGATGTCGCTCGTGGGTCCGCGGCCGCCGATTCCATCGGAGGTCGATCTATATGAAGCCCATCACTACGCGCGCTTTGATGTGAAGCCGGGCATGACGGGGCCGTGGCAGGTGGCGGGCAGAAATCGTATTACCGATTTTGAGCAGATAGTTGCATTGGAGACGCGGTACATCCGGGATTGGTCATTGCTCAAGGATATATCCATCCTCTTCAGAACTGCAGTTGTGGTGTTGCGAATGCAGGGGGCGCTGTAAGCACCGTCGCACCGGGCAGAGCTGCCGCTTTCGCGATGAAAGAGGCAGAGTCCACGCCTCGCGGTCGGCGCGTAGCGATCGTGACGTCGAACTTCTGGCCCGAGCGGACCGGGATCAGTCAGACCGTCGGGGAGTTCGCGCAGTTCCTGGCGGCCCACGGAGTAGACGTCTCGGTAGCTACAGCCCTTCCATACTATCCCGAATGGCGCATCTGGGATGGATATCGGTCTGCGTTCTGGAGAACCGACCGGCAGAATCGTCTCACGATTCGACGCACCTGGCACTTCGTTTCGCCGGAACCATCCACGATGACGCGGCTGCTGCATGAATTCACGATGTCGTTGTTTGGCGCACCGCGGATCGTGCAGGCGATATGGGGAGCCGACGTCGTCTACCTCGTAAGTCCCGGATTGTCGTACGCGTGCATGGGCATGATGCTATCGAAACTTATGCGGCGCCGTACGGTGCTCATTGTCAAGGATGTAATGCCTGATGCGGCCGTCGAGTTGGGGATGTTGCGAAATCGCTTTCTCATTGGTGTTTCGCGAGCGTTGGCGTGCTGGATCTATCGGCGTGCAGACGAGATTCATACGCTCGGTCAAGGGATGCGGCGCCGGATTGCGCGGGACGTAGACGCGTCGAAGGTGCGGATCGTGCCGGATACGATCGACGGCGTCGAGCTGGAGCCGGTCCCGCCGCAGGCGAACGAGTTTCGGCGTCGGTATGTACCCGCTGGTACGTTTTCGGTCCTCCACACCGGCAACATGGGGCAGAAACAGGATCTAGATTTGCTCCTTCACACGGCGAGCCGTTACAAGGACGATCGCAGCGTGCACTTCTACGTCTTTGGAGACGGAGCGGCAAAGGACCGGTTTCTTCGGAAACGTGATGAATTGGGACTCTCAAATGTGTCGCACCATCCCCTGCAAGACCGCGGGATGTTACGGCACATGCTGTCAGGCGCCGACGTAGTGCTAGTCAGTCAACTGCCTGAAGTCGTAGATATCGTCGTACCATCCAAACTCCTGACGGCTTTGGGCGCCGGCGCTATGATCGTCGCGGCGTGTGCGCCCGAGAGTGAAACAGCGCGCTTGGTGCGGGAGAGCGGCGGCGGTATTGTGATTCCGGCGAGCGACGATCAAGCTTTGTCCTGGGCGATTCAGCGCATCCGAACGGACGCTGTGAACGTGGCGCGGATGCGTCGGCAGGCGCGGGAGTTTGCGCTGCAACACTTTGAGCGGGGGGCGGTGTACGGCCCCCTCCTGCAAGAACCTCTTGCATGAGTGGAGAACGCATGGCTCGAGTCTTGGTAACGGGTGCCGGCGGCTTCATCGGGCATCATTTGACGAAAGCTCTGGCGGCAAAGGGCCACACCGTTCGCGGTGTGGATCTAAAGGCGCCCGAATACGAGGCCACCGCGGCCGGCGAATTCTGGAAACTCGACCTTCGTCGCTGGGAGAACTGCCTCCAAGCGACCGAAGGGGTTGATGAGGTCTACAACCTCGCTGCGAACATGGGCGGTATTGGCTTCATCGAGTCGCACAAGGCTGAGATCATGCATGACAACGTTCTGATCAACATGCATATGCTCGAGGCTGCACGGACCAATGGCGTGAAGCGCTATCTCTACACGTCTTCCGCCTGCATTTATCCAGGTTACAAGCAGCACTCTGCGGACGTCCAGGCGCTAAAAGAGGAGGATGCTTACCCAGCCGATCCTGAAGATGGATATGGGTGGGAAAAGCTCTTCTCGGAGCGCCAGTGCCGGCATTACTTCGAGGATTACGGACTTGAGACGCGCGTTGTCAGGTTTCATAACATCTACGGACCGTTGGGCACATACGACGGTGGTCGGGAAAAATCGCCGGCTGCGATTTGTCGAAAGATTGCGCTCGCGAACGACGGCGGAGAGATCGAGGTATGGGGTGATGGTGAGCAGACCCGGTCCTATTGTTTCATAGATGACTGTGTGCAAGGTCTCCAGCGGCTGATGCGCTCAGGTCACGTCGAGCCGCTAAACTTGGGTTCGGAGCGACTTGTGACCATCAACGAGCTCGTAGGTATTGTTGCCAAAATCGCTGGTAAGACAATTCGACGGCGCCACGACTTGACCAAACCACAGGGGGTCCGGGGGCGGAATTCAGATAACACTCGACTGAGACAGGTGCTTGGTTGGGAACCAGAAATCACACTGGAGCAAGGCTTGGCAGATACATACGCCTGGATCTCAAGCCGCCTCCATCTCACGACTCCGCATCGAGCGACGGTGCACGTCCTCTAGGTCTCGCGGGGGCACGATGGGACGGAGCGCCATGAGCTCAACGTATGCCCACGCGATTGCTGCACACCCCACAAAGCTTCGTTGATGACGAATCCGGCGCTATGAACACGCTCCTTGTCGCAACCGGGTTTTTGAGCACCTACGGGGGAATTCAAGACGTTGAACGCCTGCTGCATTGTTCCCTCGTCGCACGTGCAGCACAAGGCGGATCCCGTCATCGGACCTGCAGTCTACGAGACACGCCGTCCGCAATTGCCGCAACCGAGTGGCACACTTGTATGAAGGGGGCCGCGGGTTCTCGAAGAGCGCTGATTCAGGCGGTACTGAAGGCACTTTGGGACATTAGACCAGACGTGGTTATTTTCGCTCACGTCAACCTGGCAAGAATGTCGCCCCTACTTACGGTCCTGCGGCCGAACAGTAGAAGTGTTGTAATGGTCTACGGAATCGAGGTTTGGAGGCAACTCGGATTATTGGAGAGGATCGGAACTCTGGCTACGAGTGAGTTCTGGTCAATCAGCAATTACACCGCGAAGCAGCTTCGGACCTACAATAACCTCAGAGGAACGCCAATCTACTTACTGCCTCTCGCCATCGAAGAGGGTATCAGTCCGCCAACATGTTCGAATGGCGATCAGATGATGCTTTCAGTTTGTCGGCTGGAGGGGAGCGAGCGATACAAGGGAGTAGATCTCGCTCTTCGGACTCATGCGCTCCTTCTTAAAGGGATGCCCGAGCTCCGTTATGACGTCGTTGGAGACGGGACCGATCTTGAGCGACTACGCCGAATTGCTCACGATTTGGGTACAGAGCACAGGGTTGCAT
>DASXTV010000032.1:0-14169 GCA_036505175.1 Gemmatimonadales bacterium | reverse complement strand
AAATCGTCGCGATGATGTCGCCTGAGCGTTTCAACCCGGCGAGCGCCGCGGCGGCGCGTGCGTTGAACACGCCGAACATCGGATTGTCCGGCGCGTAGTTGCACCGCTGATACGGATTGCTCCCGAGTGCGCTGGCGATTTCGGCTTTCGTGATGCACGTCACGAGCTGGGCGACGGGCGCGTCCGTGTCCTCCGATCCGTAGAGGGTCACGTCCACGCCCAGCCGCGCCAGCAGGTCGCAGAAGCGCAGCGTGATCATCGCGAAGCCGTCCATGACGAACTCGCGCGTCTGCTGTACGTTGGGCGTCGCCAACAGGTGCACACGCATGGTTACGTCGGCCGGATCGCCCGAATCCACGCGCCGGTTGCCGTGGTGCAGCAGAAGACCCCACCCTTGTTGCCGGTGGAGGTCACCGCCACGGCGGTCGTCCCGGTCGTGCCGTCGAACGTGCCGCCCACGCAATACACGTTCAGTGTGCCGGTCGTCATATTCGTGACGACCGCGACGAGCCCCGCTGGGCCGGTCGGGAAGGCGATCCCCATCCCGGACGTGCCGGTGCAGACGAGACACGCGGGCATCAGTGTCGCATCAATGGCGGCCGCGTTGGTGCCCGTGGTGCCGGTCGCCGTGGTGAGGATCGTGTTGAGCAGCATCTGGGCGCCGGACACGTTCACCACGCCCGTCATTGTCGCACCCGAGATGGTAGAGCCGGTAATCGTCGCCCCGCTAATCGTCGGGGCGGTCAGCACGGCCCCCGATGCCGTGATGGCCCCGGTCAGCGTGACGACGTTGTCGACGGTCAGGGTGCCCCGCACGCGCAAGGCGCCGATGTCGCGAATGTCTGGCATGGGTGGCCTCCCGTCAGTCGATGTTGAGGAAGACCGGGCAGATCTTGGTATCGCGCCCGGTATCCGCCATGTGGCCGACGAGGGGCAACGTGCCCGAGATGATCGACAGCGCGCCCGCGACGGCGCCAACGGCCGTCACTTGTGCCCCGATCGCCGGGGTGCCCGCGATGAGCGCCCCGCACAACCCGTGCGTCTGCACCCAGCCATATTCCGCAATCGCGATCGGGTAGGGCGCGATCCCCACGCAGACGCCCGTCGCGGTCGTCACCGGGAACTGAATCACCTTGGAATACGGATGGAAGATCAGCGTGACGCGCGACGACGTGGTCAGCGCCACCTGAATCGGATCGTCCGGATACAAGGTGATGACGCCGTTGGATGACGCGAGGACGGCGGGATGGCTGAGGATGTGGTAGCTGTAGCCTTCGCCGGGCGTCGTATCGATCACCGCTAACCCATCGGCATATTCATTCGCGTCGAGGGCGCCACTCGCCGCTTCCGTGGTGAGCGTGATCGTGGTGGCATTCGCCGCACCCGTCACGACCACGAGGGCATCGTGCGTGGACTCTTCGACTCGGTTTTGCAGCGCGTTGCCGGCCACCAGTGCGACGGCGCCCGCAAGCGCGTAGCGGAAGCCGCGCCCGTCTTTCGTTTCCAGATACTGCCCGAGGTGATGTTCTTGCGTGGACGACGAGCTGAACGTGCCGCGCGCGGCGGCCGAGGATCCAGACAAATTCGACATGACGCACACTCCTTCTGTCGGGTTCGGGGCCTGCCCCAAGGTTCACCGACGCATCGAACGACGAGGCACGCGCGGATCGGCATTGACCCGCGCGTGCGATGCGCACAAGACTACGTGATCGCCGAAACGACGCCCAGATGGCGGCGGGCATTGCTCGCCATACCCAGCACCGTCGCGACCTTGTGCACGTTGCTGAGCTGATTGGCGGGATCGACCGCCGGATACATCTTCATCCAGCCGCCCGAGAGATACGGCACCTTCAGGAACTTCGGATTGATGAACCGCGCTTCGCCGGCTGGCGCGTCTTCGTCATACATCGCCGGGAGGCCTTTGAATTTGAGCGCGTCGTTCAGAAACGCCGGATCGCCATCGCGCTTTCGGTCGTCACTGGTGTAGCGCTCCAGGGTGACCATCGTGGATTCCAGCCCTTCCAGGTCGGCGCGGTCCATGACGAGCGCGGTCGGCTTGTTCTCGGTACCGCCGAGCGAGCATTGATTGTGGACCGAGGTCAGCGCGGGGCGCAGGTTGTCGAAGGCGGTGGAGGTTTTCGCGCCGCTCGCCTGCCGATTGCGCCACCAGGTGAACGTCGAGCCGTTGATGCCGCCGACGCTGCCGGTTGTCGGCGTGATCGAGATGAGTTTTTGGATCCCGTCAATGTCATTCGGGCCGGACCCGTCTCCCCACATCTGCCGATTCAGCAGCGCGGAATGCGAGTTCTTCCCGTTGGCGAGCTTGCCGGCGATCACGTCGAACTTGGCCCCATCGCCGAGATTACGGAGCCGTTCGAGCTCCGAATACACGACGGTCCCGGCGGCGATTTTCTGGTTGTAGCGCGCGGCATCAAAGACATCGATCCGCGTGGTGTCGAGGTTGTCCATCTCGCCTTGCATCTGATGGGTGGTGTTTTCGGCATATTCGAGCGTGAACTCGAACAGCCGCCCGCCGGAGACGTCCTCCTTGAAGCCGTCGCTGCCCATCGCATAGAACAGCGCGCGGGAATTGAAGATGTTATCGGTCGGCTTCTTGCCGATTTTTGCCTCCCACACGGAGGCGGCCACTTGTCCGATTGCTGGGTCAGCCATATTGGTTGTCCTTTTATGCGCGTCCCGTCACGCGCGCAAACTCACTCCGCAGCCCATCCTCCCAGCTCATCTCGCGGAGACTGGTCGGCGGGGTCGCGGAGGCGTGCGCGGGATTGACGGTATTCGCCGTCGATTTCTGGTGAAGGTCAGCGAGCACGGAGCGTCTGGCCCCTGTTGTGAGCCGCGGCACAACCACTTTCCGATAGGCGGCGCTGGCGGCGAGCAAGACTTCGCGCTCGTCATCCGTTCGCATCGGCACGGCGGCGAGTTCGGCTTTGAACGCAGCCACGGCGTCGGGATCATCCATCCCAGGCCAGGACTTGATGTCGGTTGCCGATTGCACGCCAAACGTGTCGATACGCGCCTGTTGCTGGATCGTGTCCCGTTCCGCCTTGAGCTCCGCCGCGGTTTTCACGACGGGCTCGTATTCCTGCCGGATCGCGGCGATGGCCTCGCTCAGCAGCGCTTTGACTTGATCGCCGGTGAGGAGTTGCCGCCCGTCCTCCAATTGGATGGGCGTCATATCCACCGTGTCCGACGACGCCGGCTGGCGTCCCGGTGCGAGCGTGCGCCCCGCAAGACTGCGGAGCTTGGCGCCGTAGACGGGATCGGCCTGAAGCCGCGCGATGGCCTGCCCGATCCACGCGATCGGGTCGGCGTCGATGGCGTCGGCGACGCGGAGCGCCAACTGCGCGCGCTCGGCGGGAATGGATTCGGCCCAGCCGTGGGCTTTCCGCCATTCGGCGAGCGCCTCGTCCCGCGCTTTCGTGCGGGCATTGTCGAGCGCCGTTTTGTGGACAGGAAACGGGATGGGGCCCTGAGACTCCGCCGGTGGAATCCCTGTCGTGTCTCCCGGCTGTGTGGTCGCCGCGCCCGGCTGTGGAGACGGATCAGGGGTGGCGACAGCCGCGCTCGAGCCAGCCGCGTCCGCAGATGCGGCGGTAGGAGCGAAGTCGGCGCCGGTGAACGTGTCGTCGGCCATACGTGTCCCTCGTGTGGTGAGGTCGCCCGATGCGCGCGTGTGGTGCGTCGCCTTCCCAAGAAAACAGGCACCACAAACAAAAGCGCGCGGACTCAGATCCCGAAGGATCGAATCCACGCGCCTTAGTCGTGGTGCCTCTTGTCCGGCTGACCTCTGAGGCTCAGAGTCGCTCAGCGCGGGAGCAACTCCGCGCCTAGTCAGTCGGTCAAACCCGTGTTAGTAGCTCTGGCCTCCGTAGTAGACCATGCGATGTCGGCAAATCGCGACGATTTGATCATCCGTCACGCGGACCTGCATACCGTCGTGGCTGAGATTGCCCTCAAAACAGGCATTGCAATACGTCGCTTCGCGCCAGCCCATACGCTGGAGAAATTTCTTGTAGGTGCGCAGCAGACGCGCGTCATCGTCGCTCAAGAGTGTGGTCGGCTTATTAAGGACGGACCCGTCCGGCCCGATTAGGGTGCCCGTCGTGACGTTGGTGTTCGGGTGCAGCAACACGGGCATCACTTTACTCCCATTTCGTCGTGAAGGGGGATTTATCCGTGTGATCGAAGCCCACGTGTCGGTCTTTCACGACGACGCCGAGTTCCTTGCAGCGTCGCCGATGCTCGGCCTTGCTGGTGAAGTGCTCGGGCTGATCCGAGAGATTGTGGATGGTGAAATCGCATTCGTCGCCGATGATGTTCGGAAAACTCGTCTGCCACAGAATCTCCGTCGCGGCACCGCAGTTGGGACACGCGGGCCGTTCGCCGTAGCGCGCCCGGAGCACTTCGGTCACGTGGCCAGCCGCACAGATGTAGTCCAGACGGGCCATTACGACACGGCCTCGGGCGGTTCGTCGCGCACCAGCGTCCAGAACCGCGCGCCCACATGAAGCCCGCATGATGGACACTCGATGGTATGCCATCCGATCCCAGCGAACGGAATCGGCGGATCAAGGAGTGGTGCCCTGCAATCGGGGCAGCACGGCAAAAGTCGTAGCAACGCTGGCGGTGTCGCCATTTATTGCACCCGATCCACGTGCACACCGCCGCCCTGGACGACGACAGGCACGCCCTGAAACATCAGCGTGCGTCGTGACCAGTCAATCGCCGAGTAGGGTAAGCGAAACCCCGGCATCGTCTCGTAGAGTGCGCGATGGTCCGGCGCCATCAGCGTGATCTTCGTCACGCGGCGCCGGCTGCGGCGGATCACCGCGGCCACGCGATCCGCGATGTCCTCCGGCACGCCTGGACGTGGGAGCCGTGATTGCCAGCCCATTGTTTACCCCCATGCCTCGCGCGCGTGACGGATCAGCGCTTGATAGGCATGCTCAACTTTTGCTCGGAGGATGGGGTCGGGTATATCTCCGCCTAAGCGTTGCCAGTCGTCACGATTGAGACAGATCGAGACAAAGACCGCTTCGCCATCGGCGCGTATCTGTTGGAGTCCCTTGACAGCCTGACGGTCTTCGCTCACATCACCCCCACGCCGGGCGTGCCGCCGGTGACTTGTTCGTTGTGCTTATTGATCGGCTCGGTCTGATCCGCCGCGCCGCCGTGCGCCGACTGCCCGTTCGGGGATCCTGCCGCGGCGGCCTGCTGCGCGGCCTGCTGTTGGAGCATCGCCGCCGCCATCGCCCCGAGCTGCTGGGACATCTGTAACGCCTCTGGGCTGATGACGACCCCGACCTGTTTGGCGATCTCCACCGCAATCGGCGCCCCTGGACCGAGGAAGTCCTCAATCTTCAGCGCCCAACTCACGCTCGGTTTTTCTTCCTTTGGCGGCTGCGGGGGCACATACAGCCGCGCCGGATCCAGGCCGGTCTCGTTCGCCACCGCCGTAATGAGATACTGCGCGTTGACACTCGGATCTTTGCGAAGCTGATTGTAATTCTGGAGCGCCTGTTGCCGGCGCTGAGCCGCATCGATCCGGACATGGCTATCCGGCTTCGCCGCGAACGCAAATGACCCCGCGATGGTGTCTTTATTCCATGCGATCAGCCGCTTGGCCCCGTCGGGCCCCACGATCCGGACGTAATCCTCGGCATCGGCAAAGACCTGCACCAGCGCGGCGGTTTTTGTGACGGCCTTGACATACCCCTCGAGCACGCGGGTGCGGTCCGCTTCGCTGCGCGTATCGATCGCCGCTTGGAGTTGATTCGACTTGGTCGCAGTTTCGGGCGACTCGCCTTTCAGTACACCGCCGCCGGAGCCCATCGCCCAAATCTGGTCGAGGTCTCTCGCGCTGATGTCGTTGAACGCAAAATTCTCCCGGCCGTACTGCCCCTTGTCGAGCGGGAGAAACATCTCCAGGGGATTGCCGGGCACGCCGATAAACCCCGTATTGTCGTTCCGTTCGATCTTCTCCATGACCGCCGGGTCGGTCATGCGCGTGGTGTCGTAGAGGATTTGCTGCAGGGCGCGTTTGCGTCGTCGCACCATCTGCGTGCGCCCGTCGCCGATTTCATCGACAATCTGGCGGCTCATCGTGCACATCGCGGGCGGGAACGCCAGATCGGAGATGTAGTGCAGCGTGAACACCTGGAACGGAAACCCTTTCATCCCGAGCAGCGTGCCGCCGGGCACGTAGGTATCGGACGGCGAGGTCTGTCCAGGCAACACCCAGCGTTGAAACGGCGAATCCCGGCGCGCGATGGGCGTCCCACGCCGATCGTCGTCATACACCCGGAAGGTGCGCAAGAGGTCGGGATGCTTCACGTCCGCATCGAAGAGGGCCGCTTTATACCAGACTTCATCGCCGCGCCGTTTTTTGCCCGCGCGCTGGGTGGTCGCATCGGGCGCGACGAGCAAGAGCGCGTCATCGTCAGCGGAGGCGGTGGAGCCGCCCTCGCCATCCGCGGGCACGTCCTCTTCAAAGCGCATGGCGAGGAAGGCCGCATCATCGAAGTCGGATCCGCGAAAATCGGCGGGGGCCCGAAACCGACCGGGCGCCACGCGCCGCCAGTAATACGTTTCGCTGATGATGTTGGGTGCCTCCATCATCTCGGGGATTTGCAGCACCGGCGGCGAGGAGAGCCCGAGCACGCTGCCGGGCTGGACGGGCGGTTGCGCCTGCGGATCCGGGATCATCCGGCCGGTCGGGACTGGCTTCATCCCGTCCTGCACGTTTTCATAGCCGACTTTCAGCACGCCGAAGCCGACGGGGCAGAGCAGGTCGGAGAGGATCTCAAACATCGCCGCTTTGGCGTTCACGCCGCGAATCCCGAGCAACTGATTCATGACGGCGGTGAAGACGGAGACGCTCGCTTCATATTGCGGCTGCAGCGCCTCGGCGACAATCTCGGGGGTCTGGAAAAACAGACTCGACTTTTTCTGCTCGGTATAGGAGAAATCGAGCGGCACCGTCACGGTATCGGCGAGGGGCGCCAACGTGAGGGCTTTATTGCGCTGCCGTTCGACGTTGCGCCTTCCGGTCTCCATAATCGGGACCATCACTTCGCGACTGGCGGCGAGACGCGCGCGCCACGCGGTGACGTCGTCGGGAGTCAACCGCGCGGCCTGGGGGCGGGCGGGATTCATCGCACGTTCTCGGCGCCGAGGAGATGGCGGCCGACGCGCGCGCGTAGATCGGCCACCAAGGCGCCCACCGATCCGGGTGGGGGCCCCGGCTGGTCTACGTGACGGATCGCAGGTGTCGGTCGGCTCATTAAGAGATACCGGACGGCATCAAGGCCGTGGATGTCTCCGGCGCGGTCCATGTCATCGGCATTGACTTTATCACTGCGTGCGGCAGGAATCGTGCGCCGAAGATACCGGCAGGACTCGTCGAATGTCAAGCACGGCTCACCATCCAGGCCCGTCCGCAGCCAGGAATGGAAGCGGGCCCAGCCCGCTTCGTGGTCATTGACGGCGGGCCGTAAGGGCATGCCCGCACGCACCAGCGACTCTCCGCGCGATTGGCCGCGCGCGCGATTGCGCCCATCTCGAAAAAACATCGTGGGATCGCCCGCCACATAGCGGACCTGCACACGGAGGCGTTTGGTGTGCTCGTGATAGCCGTCGGCGATTTCTTCGTCCGAGAGACCCGTTTGCTTCCATTCGTGGACGATATGGATCCGCGACGGGCCGATCAGCGCGGCCCACACGATCACCATAGGGGCGTTGATGCCCCAATCTTGCCCGCAGGCAAAATCGAGCGACCGTGGAATAAACAGATCAGGCACGGCGACGACTCGGCGCCTCGATCAGCGCACACGATCGCACATGCACATCGTCGTGATATTCCGGAAAGAATTTCCCGGCAAAGGAATCCCAATCCGCGAGCGCGAATTGTCGGTATTGCGTTTCGCTGAGGCCGGTCAAGTTCTGCTCACGATAGTCGGACGGCAGATACGGATTGTCTTCAATTTTCGCATCCAGATAGCGCCACTGGTCGGGATTATACCCCTCCACGACGCGGCCGTCGGCATCGACCACGGGCCGTAAGCGTGGGAACATCTCATAATCCGGCGTGTGGGTAATCGCCATGTCGCGCAACCAATCGGCGCTGGGCCCTCCCGGATTCGTCGGCACGGCCATCACTGGAAAGACTTCCACCCCGGATCGATCGCGCCCGACCCATCGGGCCGTTGTGCGGAGCTCGGCGAGCACCGTCACACCGTGGGCGTCCACCGGATAGAGCGAGCCTTCATCGCAGACAATCGCGCCTTTATTGCCCCCGCGATAGCGTTGCACACTGATCGCATCGGCCATATGCCCGCACGTGATGACGGATTCGTCGCTGCCTTTGCCGAAAATGGCGCGTTTGTCTCCTTCCATCCATCGGCCCGACAAGAGCGGCACTTCATACGACATGTGCCGCGTGTGCTGGTCGATTAACTGGTCCCAATTCTCGCGCAGCAGTAAGGATTCATGCCCAGGCACCATCAGCGACCGGTGATAGAGCCACCGGCGACACCCGAGCGATTTCCCCGGCCCTTTGCGGGCCCCCCAGACGATCACCCCGCCCTCGTTCCCCATGTCGTAAATCGGCACTTGGGACGGCAGCGGCACGTGCCAGCAATAACACCCGGCTTGTTTGAGGCCGAGCCGCGCGGCTTCGCTCGCGCTATACGTCACGCGCACGACGTAGCGCAGTTGGCGTGCTAAACACGTGCCCGTCGCGCACGTCCAGCATCGGAGTTGCTCGACCTGATTGACGACCAGGGGGCCCTGACACCAACAACAGGTCGCCGAAACATGTTTGGTCCCAATCGGGTCGGTTTGCAGGTTAACCGTTGACACACCAAGTGCTCATGCGTTCCACCAGATCCAGCACCGGTGTCGCCAGCCTGCGCCGCGCATCGTGTGCGGGCCATCCGGGCGCGGCTCGCCGGCCGAGTTATACCGGCGGTCGCATGTGCGGCAGTAAAATTCCCACTCGTTCCATGTTGAGAGCCAGTCCATCGGCGTGCCGTGCGCGGGGCAATTCGGGCCGCTCATCGCGTCCACCACGCCGCGGCGGCCTGGAACAACAGATTGTGCCCGGCCTGATTCGGATGCAACCCGACCGCGTAGTCGTCGTGCGGCCAGAACAGCCCGCACGTGGCGGGCCCGCCCCCGGCGAGCACGGCCGCATGGAACGGCGTGTAGCCGTCGATGACCGCGAGCCCGCGCGCCGCCGCGATCTGGTCCACCGCCGTCATAAAGTCCGCGATCGGCGTCCCAAATCGTGTCGCCGGCAAGTCATAGAGGTCGTTCTCCTTCACGAGCACCGGCACGATCCCCGCCGCCGTCAGCCGATCCAGCATCCGCTCGGTCCAGAGCGTGAACGCCGACACCGCGCGGCCTTGATTGGCGTCGTTCACCTGCAGCGGCAGTAACGCCAGGTCATACCGCGGCGTCACCGCGACCACCCGGTCCAGCCACGCACTCATCGTCACCGTCGTCGCCCCATCCCCCGACTCGTTCGCCACGACCGTCGCCGGATTCCGCGCCCGGAGGAACCGCTGCAGCTGCGCCGTCACCCCATGGCCCGTCGCCTCGGTCGGCTGCGCCAAATGCCGCTCCGGCGTCAGCGCGATCTGCTCCCACCCGTCCGCATAATACCCCAGCCCAATCGAGTTCCCCAGCACCACCACCCGAATCGCCTCCCCCCGCTGCCACGCCGCCCGCACCGTCTGCGCCGTCGGGATGGCCGGCGATCCCGCCGTCGGCGCCACCCTCGGCCCATGCTCGCACCCCAGCGCCGCGAGGGCCACGAGACAGACCCCCCTCCACGCCTTCATGCCTCCTCCTTCCGGGTCGCCTCGTCGTGCGACGCGTGGGTCTGCCGATACGCCTCCACCACGACCCGCACCTCCGCCGACCGTGCCCACACCTCCATCACCACCCGCGTCTGCGCCGCCAGCGACCGCCCCTCCACCAGGCACCGCGCCGCCACCGTGTCACTCACATTCGTCGAAATTCTTGCCATACTCCATACTAACACACAATACTCCAGAATGAAATCTGGAGATATTTCGGCGCCATGGGAACCGCCCTGCACGGGGTGGGACCCCTGGGCCTGATTCGCCCGCCGCGGGTGTGGTCTTCGTGGAAGTCGGACGCGCAAGCATGCTAGAATCTTAGCACTAACGCGAATATCTTCAGCGTTTGCAATTAGTTAATCAAGTTAACATAAGACTGCTTATCAGACCCACGCTATTGTCTTAGGGAATACGCACACTTTCGCCGTGTCATGTTAGTGACAGCGCGAAAGCGTCAATTAGCTGGCGGGTTTGGCCTGGATGAGGAGGGCGACTTTCGCGTCGCCGCCGATGTGGATGGTGATGCCAGAGGTCCCAGCATCTTCGGGCGCCAGCACGCCGAGCCCTTCCAGCGCGCGCACATGCACCGCAGGCTTGCCGTGGTCCACCACGTTCTTTGCCATCGCCAGTGATTGCGACTCGAGATAGCGCCGCGCCACCGGCCGGCGGTCGCTCACTTGGCGCGCGAGCCGCTCAATGCCATCCAGTGTCCAATTGACATTCGGATGCGTATCGAGTAGGCGCTCCAACATCTCGAGCGTCGTCAACCCCTCATCCACCAGCGTACGCACCGCCAACGGCAGCGCGAGCGTGATGGATTTGGCGTCCGGCCGGTCCGGAGCGGGGTCGAAATCGGCCTGCATGGAGGCCTAAGTCTACTGCTTTTGGTCCACGTGGTCCATACGGTCCACACGATTCTGTACTTCACTCTCCTGCGCATGCGCGTTCGTATACATAAGACATATATTGTATGGACCATATGGACCAATGCTATAAATATAGTGTTGTGTATGATTTAGACGGTCCAATCGCGTATGGACCATGTATGGACCAAGGAGCGTGTTGTGTGGACCTACAGTTGAGGTGTCTGTAATAGAGGACAGAAAACCGTAGGGACCAGTGGGGTTATGGTCCAATCGACTGGACTAGCCGTTAGAGGGTTCGGGCGTGAAGGGCGAGGCTGATGCCGTGGTAGTAGCGCGGGCGGGACGGGTCGTCGGAGCGTGGACGACTGGACCGGAGGCTGGGCATCGCGGCGTTCATACGCTGGCCGAATTGCTGTTCGGTGCCGGGATGGTCTCGACCTTGGTCCTTACACCAGCGCGTGTAGTGCCCAAAGAGTTCTTTGCGCGGGATACTCGCCTCAGGGTCGGTGAGGTCGCACCAATCCGCGAGGAACCCGTGGAGCGGTGACATCAGCTCGCGGATTTCCTGCCGCAACTCCTCAGTGCTTGCCATTACTGGGAAGCGGCCGCGTGCGCGGAGACGGAGCCAGCCTTCGCGCGCCCAAAGCAGGATACTAGGAAGTTCTGCGAGTAATCGATCGGTGAGGGTGAGGTCTTCGCGCCCGAGAAACGTGGTCGTCAGCGGTAAGAGCAGCATCCGCGACACGAGCGCGCCGCTGACATCATCCATCTTCGGCATCTCCATCATGCCGAGCGTGAAGCGCACCGTCAGTCGCCCGGTCCAGTCCGTGAGGTTTTTCCGCGGAACCGTCTGGATGTCTTCGCCGCTGATGGAGAGCAAGGATTCCGTAATAGGCGCCGTATCAACGCGGCCGGAGATTTTCGCGTCGGGAAACATCGCCGCGGTCTTCCCAATTAGCACCGCCATCCCAAATTGATGCGCAAAGGCCGACAAGCGCGGCGCACAGACGTTCGGCGTGCCAAGCAGCGCTTGCAATACGCGAATAATCGTGCCCTTCCCACTCCTGGGCGGACCAATAATCGTTAGAATCTTCTGCTGGCGTGTATCGGGCGTTAGGCAGTAGCCGAACCACTCTTGGAGGAGGCCAATCGGCTCGGGATCGTCAGGCCACAACGTATCAAGGAACCGCAGCCACGCCATCGGTGCGGGTGCATCACTCGCGTAGGCAAATGAGAGCGCATTCACACTGAAGAGTATCGGCGAAAGCGGCGCGAGGTCGCCAGAGGGCACATGCAGAATCCCATTCGCACAGAGCACGCAATCGAGCGGATCCCAGTCGTGCGGCTCGAGCCACGACGGGCTGATGGCCGCCTTGTAACCGAGTTGTTGGAGCGCATCAACAACCAAATTGACATCGTCTCGCGTGGGCGCGAAGGCGACGAGACTGCTATTGGTCGCGCTGACCTGTTTCAAGGCTTTATCAAGAAACGCGCCGATCCTCGAGCGGAGCTCCGCGATACTCAGCACGCGATAGGCTGGCGACTCCCAGAGAAAGAACTGCCCGTCAATGAACCAGACGCGTCCTTCTAGGCCTTCGCGCACCAGCCACGCCTTCGCGCTGGTGCGAGGGTCGCGTGGGCTGAGTAGGAGGCCGTCAGGCTTGGGCGGGTCACTTGGTGGGCGGGGGCGGTCGATCGGGACGACTTTATCCTTGCTCATGTGTGTGGAGCTCCGAATGCGTGTCCGCCCACGTGAGCGCCACCGCGAGCGCGGCGTATTCGTGTCCCTTGAGGCCATAGAGTGGCCCGCGTTGCGCTTTCGTACCGACCGCGACGGCTTTGCCGAGCCCCCCACTGAAGCGGTCTAGGATGGCTTGCCGGACGTTTGCGTCGGTGGCCCGGACTGAGTGGCACAGGTGAAGTTTGACGGCCCTGCGGGGCAGCTGGTAGGCCGGGCCGGGCCACGCTTGATGGAAGCGGCCCGCCCACCAGACCGTCCGGAACGTCTCTGCGCCGACGGCCATCCCGTAGGACTCGATTTGCTCAACGACCAGCACGCCGCATGGGCCGCCGGTCAATTGGAGGAGGACTTGATCATTGGGGAGTGTGTCGGATTCGCGGATGCGAGCGGTCAGGAGGTCGTAGACGAGGAGGGCGGATTGTTCCGTGCCGGGATCGACCGCGAATAGCAGCATGCGCTACACCTCGTGTCAGGTGGAGAACGAGCCGGGCCGTAGCATGGAGCACGCACACTACGCAGGGAGCCCGTCAGCTCACCCGGCGGTCGGATTCTACCACGTCTGCGGCCAAGCGAGGCCCCAGCCTACGCCTCTTGTCGCGATGATGCCAGTTGAAGATATAGCGCTGTGTCTATTTTGACACACTATATATAGCGTAGTCCAAAAAAGTATTGACAGGTGGGTAGGGTAGGCGTAGATTGGATGTATCGACGGACGGCACGGAGCGCCGGACGCCAGCCGGGAGAGAGAGCACCATGACGACCACACAGCAGCAGACAATCAGCCTCGCCGCCCTCCGCGCGCATCTCGCTGCGGACGCCGCCTTTTGGCAGGGGCGCTGCGGAAACGACCAGGACAGCCACCTGACGGCGTGGGCGTGGGTCGAGGCGCCGGATGACGTCGAGACATGCGGCGATCCCGTCGAGGTCCGACACGAGACGCACACGGCCGGACAGTGGCTCACCGTCGCCGAGTCGCTGTAGATGCCCCGCAGATCCGCCCCGACCGCGTGGCACGGAGCGCCGGACGCCAGCCAGGAAAGAGACAGCATGACGACCTACCCGTACCGCGTGACCGGCGACCATATGCGTCTCGTGTACTCGCATCATCGCACGCTCGCGGCAGCCCTGCGTGCCTGTCGAGCGCTCACGCGCAAATGGGGCTGGTCACATCCGGGAGCTGAGCCACTCGTCGAGCAGGACACCCCTCGCGGCTGGCGAATCATCAAGGGAGACCGCGCTTGACGCGTCCATATGACAGCCGAGGCGCGATAGAGATGCCCCGCGGCTACGACGACTGGAAGACGACCGACCCGCGCGATCGCGAGCCAGATGGTCCAGGCCTCAGCTATGTCTGCACCGCGTGCGACTGGCACGGCAAGCAGCCGCTGCAGCATGCGCGTGAGACGGGCCACGCCATCCGGATCAAAAACAGCCCGCCATCATGGCCGAACATCGACCTCCTGGGAGCGAAGCGATGATCCTCATCCATGCCTACGGCGACGAGCACGGCTTTGTCGCACTCTGCGGCGTTGAATACCCGCACCTCGCCGCCGCACGCTGGGAGGACGTCACCTGCCGCGCCTGCCGGATCGTCGCCAGCGCCGACGTCGAGCCCGACTACGACCACGAGAGCATCCAAGATAAACTCGACCGCTGCTGCGAGGACACCACGCAGGTT
>DASXTV010000031.1:0-1564 GCA_036505175.1 Gemmatimonadales bacterium | reverse complement strand
TCCCGTTCGACTTACATGTGTTAGGCACGCCGCCAGCGTTCGTCCTGAGCCAGGATCAAACTCTCCAATGATTTGGAAAATCCGAACAGCTCACCGAACGACTGGTACATCTGTCGTCCGAATCACAGAATGAAACCCCTCGCGGCGCGCTTCTGACGACGCGTCCGCTCAAATGGGGCCGCACTCCACACACTCGATCATCAATTCTCAAAGAGCGTCCGCGAAAAAAACCTCACGGAGAGACGCGGAGTCTAGCCGCGCGTCCGAGGTGAGTCAAGGGGGTCCCGTATTTGAATTTACGGGCTGTTGGCAGGCTTAAAACGATGCTCAAAACTCAGGTACACAAACGCCGATTTCCCATCGGGAAATGCGACGCCCGGCACGATCTGCAGCCCGCTGGAGCAATTGTGCGCCCAGCGAATGCCCGGATTCACCACGACGTCATGCGCCCCATCCTGCGCCGTCCACACCACTTCGAGCATCACGTTGAATGTCGAGCGCGCGAGCCAAATCGCGCTCGCGCCGAGGTTGTACGACGTCGTCTGCGCGACCGCCGTCACACCGGCATTCCAGTGCGTCACGAGCGAGGGCGCGAGCGTCACGCTCAGCGGCACGTTCAGCTGCGCGCCGAGATGACCCGTGCCGAGTCCACGCGCGGAGCTTCCCGTCGGCAGGAGCAGCGAGAGACGCGGGGCGAGCGCGACACGGTCGTCCGCGCGCAATTGATAGCGATAGTTCACCGCCGCATCGCCGAGTCCCGTACTCGAGGGGCGCTCGGTGCGTCGCAGCGGAATCGTGTAACTCAATTGATGCGTCTGCGAACCGACCGGCCACTCCTGCGTGAACGTGTAACCCCAGGCCGGCGAGCGCAGCGAGCGTTGCCAGGCGCTGATGTGCTGGACCACGCCGGGCTCCTGGTTGTACGCCTCTTCGATCAGAAAGCTGTTGTCGGCGATGGCTTGCGCGACGGCCGCACGGCCGGAGAGACCGACGGCCAGCAGCGCGACACCCATCCATAACGCCCCGCCGTTAGAGCGACAGCGCCAGCCGCGCATAGTAGAATCCACCGTTCATGCCGAACTGCGTGACTCGGCGACTATAGATGAAGCGGCCGGCGCTCACATTGGCAGGCTTGACCTGGCGGTCGGGATACGTGTTGAAGAGGTTGCTGGCGCCGACGGCGAGGCGGACCCCGCTGGACAACTCGTACGAAAGATCGAGGTCGACCAGAGTCTTGGCGCCGAAGTGCTCGTCGTTCGCCGGGTTGGTCGGGTGGTGATACTCGATCGGTCCATAGTAGGTCGCCCGCCCGAGAGCGCCGAGCCGGCCTCGCTGCCAACGCGCCTGCACCGATCCCTTCTGGCGGGGGAGGCCGTCCTCGAGCCGGTTCCGATCTTCGCGGTTCAGAATGCGGATGCGGACTGTGTCGAGGTTGCCGCTCGCGAAGCTGTCAGCCATGGCCTGGGGCACGTTGACGCGCTCCACGTCCGTCTTGGTAAAGTTCGCAGACCCAGTGAGGTTGAGCGTTCCACCACCGAGCGCGGTGGCATAGGCCACGACGACG
>DASXTV010000030.1:0-12312 GCA_036505175.1 Gemmatimonadales bacterium | reverse complement strand
AATGATCATCTTCTTTGTAAATCGCCGCCCGTCCACGATCAACTGATAGATGTAGACGCCAGAAGCAGCCTCTGCGTCCGTGTTCAGGACCTTGCCGTCCCAATACGCATTGAACGCACAGGCCGACGAGCCTGCCGTACTGCAGGTCAGCTCGAGATCCGCGAGCGCTTCGCCTGTGCCTTGCAGAATCGGCACGGCGACGAGCTGCGCCAGCACGTTGTAAATCTTGAGCGACACCCTCGGCCGATGACCATTGGCGAACAAATCACCGTTCAATGTGAACGGGATCGTGGTCGCCGGATTGAAGGGGTTCGGGTAATTCTGCTTGAGCTCCACGAGCGGAGGCGGCGTCGCTTGCCCCAGCACACCACCGGCCCCCGTCAGAAGCCCGAGCCCCCCCACCAGCACTGCCCAGGCATACAGCTTCATCCCCGACTCCTCTGCGAACGGAAAAGTTGCGTTAGACCGCTCTCCTTGTTGGTACAGGGCGCAAGAGTTGATGCTGCAAAACAAAACCTAGGAACCTTCCTTCCACCCTGTCAAGCACGTAAAACCCTGGTATCGCCTTTACGGCTGGTAATCCCCCGCCGGTCTGCCCACTCCAGCAGCGGTATCAAGTACTTGCGGGTTAAGCCCAGCCGGTCACGGAACTGCGCGGGCGTGGCGGCACCCAGCTCACGCAGCGTCTCCTCGACCGCTCGACGGAACTCCTCCAGCGCCTGTTTCAGCGCGTAGCGCTCCTGGTCGACCCGTTCGACCGACCCTTCGCGCGCCAGATGCGCCAGCAGCGCCGGCACGGAGGGGTCGGAGAACTCGCGTTGCAGCTCGGCCACGGTGGGAAGCTGCCAGCGTGCTTCCGCCAGGCGCTGCTCCAGCCGGCCGCCGGCGTCGCCCGCACGCGCCTTGAGCGCGGCCCGCCAGCCCGGCCGCCGCACCACGGCGCCCCCCTCGGCCAGCTCCCACGCCTGCTTCTTCACGCCATGCTCTACCAAGAGATCCAGCACGAGCCCGGGGGGGGGGGAGGGCCCGGGGGGCCCGCTCACTCCAGCACGCAGCGCCTGCAGCGATAGCCCGGCATCCAGCGGATGCTGGTCGTGGTGGGCGGCGACTACACCGGCCAGCCTGTCGACCTCCCCCGCGACCGCGCGCCGTCCCACCAGCACATCGCCTACAGTGAGGATGCCCTTCCCGGCCGCCGCGATTGTGGTGGCCACGTCAGAAGACAGGACACCGACGCGAACAGCAACATCGCCCACACGCACGCCGGCGAGACCCGCTTCCTCGACAATTCGCGCGAGCCGTTCGGCGGGCGCCTGACCCAGCGCCAAGGCGCGCTCTGACACGCGGGGCCGCTTGGGCGGGAACGGATCGAGCACGACGCCCCCGCCGATCGTCGTGACCGGCGAAAAGCTGCGAATGACAAAGCGATCGCCACCGCGGGCGACGAGCGGCCGCTCGAGCAGCAGTCGCGCGGCGCTGGTCTCGCCCGGCGCGATCCCGCGTACCTGAGCGACCCGTCCCAGGACTTCGGCTGTGCCGAGGTGAACCCGAACGCGGGTGCGGACTGCCAGGGGCTTCTTGGCCGTTGGCAGAAGCTCCAGGGCTACGTCGAGCGTGCTCGTGACCGCCCAACCCGTGCCGGTTACCGCGACGTGACCACGATCGATCTCGTCTTTGTCGACGCCCACCAGCGCGAGCGCGGTGCGGCGGCCGGGACCCGCCTGATCCGCCTCTTGACTGTGCACCTGGATCGAGCGCACGCGGACTTCGCGATCGAGCGGCAGCAATCGCACGGTGGCGCCCGCCGCGACCGTGCCGCTCCACGTCGATCCGGTCACGACGGTCCCAGCCCCCGCCAGCGCGAAGACGCGATCGATCGGCAGCCGGAACAGATCGTCGGCGGGCCGCTCCCGGAGATCCTCGACAACCTCCACCAACGCCTTTCTCAGATCCTCCAATCCCTCCGACTTGAGCGCACTCACTGCAATCGGAGCACGCCAAGGGACCCTACTGCGCTCGAGTCGCGCCGCCACCTCGGCCCGCACCAGCGCCAGCCATTCGTCGTCCACGAGGTCGCGCTTGGTGAGGACCGGGATACCGTGCCGCACGCCGAGCAGCTCGACGATAGCCAGGTGCTCTTCGGTTTGGGGCATGATGCCTTCATCGGCGGCGATGATGAGCAGCGCGACATCGATGCCGGTCGCGCCGGCGAGCATGTTCTTGACGAATCCTTCATGGCCGGGGACATCAACCACGCTCGCCTGAATCCCGCCGGGCAGGGGGAGGGGTGCAAACCCGAGATCGATGGTGATGCCGCGGCGTTTCTCTTCTTCCCAGCGGTCGGTGTCCACGCCGGTGAGCGCTTTCACCAGCGCGGTCTTGCCGTGGTCGATGTGTCCCGCGGTGCCGACTACGAACCGAGAGGGACCCACGCGCGGCGCTCCCATATGTCGATGGCGTTCGACTTCGGCTCTTGGCCGTTGCGTCCGGTCTCATCGAGGTGATGACGAATGAAGCGAGCGACCAACCGCCGATGCGCAGCGGCGTGGGCGGCATCCAGCGCGGGCAGCTCTCCCTGCTCGTCGTTCAATGCCACGAGATCGCGGTATGCCTGGGGCGGAAGCTTCGTGGGCGGTTGGAGCCCGGCGCAGCTCGCGCACAGCACGCCCCCTTCGGCGGTGCTGAAGGCCACCGTTCCGGACACGGGATTGCCGTCGCGCACGCACGTATCGAGCTGGGGCGCAAAGCCGAGGACACCGACGAGCAGCCACAGCCAGCGGACGGCGACAGCGTCGGCTTGCTGCGGTGCGGCCTTCACGAGCGCGTCGAGGCCGAGGAGAAAGGCGTCATAGGCAGCCGGCAGCGGCGCGGGCGGTGCCATCTTGAGCATCACTTCGGACAATGCGGCGGCGCCGGCAAAGCGGCCCAGGTCGCCGGCGAGATCGCGCCGCAGCTGAATCACGTCGAACGCAGCGAGGGTCTGAAGCTCGCGGGTCTCCTTGTGATATAGCTGGGCGACGCCCTCACTCAGCGTCTCGAGCGCCGCGCCGAACGGGCTGCGAGGCCGCAGCACGCCCTTCGCGATGGCGCTCTGCACCCCGTAATCGCGCGTCGCCAGGCGCACGATCTTGGAGGTTTCGCTGTAGCGATAGGTCCGGAGGACAACGGCGGGCGTAGAAACAAGACTCACCCAGGAAATATAGCCGACGCCAGGATTTCGAGTCCGTCCACGACGCGCGGCCCTGAGCGGCTGAAGTACGCGGCGGCGTCGAACAGGTGCACCTGGGCAGCGGGCGCGAGATGGCGCAACCTGGCGGCGTGAGCCTCCGCCGCGCGACGCGTTTCCTCGAGATTGAATCCACACGGCATGATGAGCACGACATCGGGATCGAGCGCGTGCAGCTCCGACCAGGTCATCCGGTACGAAGGTCGTCCAGCCGTTCCGGCAACGAGGTCGCCGCCCGCCGCGGCGATCAGCTCGGGCACCCAATGACCTGGTACGTAGGGTGGATCGAGCCATTCGAGTGCGAGCACGCGCGGACGCGGCCGATCGCGCACACGCTCGCGAACCGCATTGATGCGCCGCTGCATGGTGTCGACGAGCGCGTCGGCCTGGTCACTGGCCCCCGTCGCGCTACCCACGTCGCAAATGCCGGCGAAAATTGCGCCGAGGTCGTGAGCGTCCAGCGTGAGAATCCGAGTTCCCACTCCCGAGGCCGTGACCTGACTCTCCGGCACTGCGCAGACATCGCAGATCCCCTGGGTGAGGATCAAGTCCGGCTTGAGCGCCTCGAGCCGCTCGACGTCGATTTCGTAGACGCTGCCGTGGTCATGGAGTGCGGCGCGGACCGCGGCGTCGATTTGACCACTCGAGAGGCCGTCCAGATCGCAGCGCGGCCGCGAGAGGCGCGGCCGATCGGTGATGCTGGGCGGGAAATCGCAGCTGTGCGAAATGCCGACGAGCGAATCCTGGAGCCCGAGCGCACAGACAATTTCTGTTGCGCTCGGCAACAATGAGACGATCCGCGTCACTTCCCCGGCTGGAGCACGATGAACTTGACGTCGTCCTTGGAGATGGCACGCAGCCAGGCGATCAGGGAGTCCACGGTCTCGGGCGGCGCCGTGCCCTTGGCACCCGACATGCGTCGCGTGATGCGGAGCGCGCGACCGTCCTGCACATACTCGGCGCTGTAGCGTCCAAACTGGCTCGTTTCGGTGACGTTGGGCGGCAGCTCCGCTTTCCACCCCGCCGGCAAGGTCATGCGCAGCTCGGCCACGGTCTCGAGCGGACCAATCACAGCACCGATGTCGATCGGGAAGCGGCGCGGTTTGCGCCGCTCGAGCGTGGAGGCAAGGCCGAGCGCCTCGTAGTTCGGCAGCGCGGAAGGCAGCGTGAAGATGCGCGTGCCGCCACTCTTCGCGAGGACGGGCGCATCGTGGACGACCAGCGTGACGAGCGGCTTCGCCCGCAGGTCACGCCCGTCGAACAGCGACAGGCTGTCGCCCGAAGCGCCCGAGAACACGCCGTTCGCGAGCGCCTGCGTCAGGCGACTCAGCTCGTCCTTGCTGAACGCGCGCGCATAGGCGCGCCGCATGTTGTACTGCAGCGCGCCGGTCTTGGATTCGCTGTAGCGGCCCGTGAAATTGCCGTCGACGCTCAGCTCACCGACGATGCGCATCTCCGAGCGGTTGGCGGACGCCGGCTCCTCCGGCAGCGTCACCTGCTCGAACTTCCCGTCGTCGTGGACGACGAGCGCAAACGAGCCTTCCTCGCCCGGGGGCAGCTCGCCATACGGCGTGAGGTCGGATGTGAGATCGAGGTAGATCCGGCCGCCACTTGCCTCCGGGCGATCCACGACGGCGATCATGTGATCGAACTGCTGCACCGTCGGGATGGTCGAGTCGGCGCCGCCGCTCGAGCTGAGCAGCACAGGCAGCGCGGGAACGCCCATGCGGCGGGACAGCGCGATGAATAACGTCGCCTTGTCTTTGCAGTCCCCGTACCGCGTTGCGAGCACCTGCGCCGGCAGCCGTGGCAGGTAGCCGCCGATGCCAAGGGACAGCGAGACGTAGCGGAAATCCTGCGTGACCCAGCGGTGTACGGCCCGGAGCGAATCGTCCAGCGTGCGGGCGCCCTTCACGTGCTCCGCCAGCTGGGTCTCCAACTCGGGACTGAGCGTGTAACGGCCGGCGGACAGCTGCGCGTACCAGCGCGCGAGATCGGCCCAGGCGATCGGGGCGCCCACCTCGATTCTGACGGAGAGGCTGTTGGGCGAGGCCGCGAACGGCTCACTCTCGATCTTTTGTACGTCGTTGGTCGCCCAGGTGTAGACGCGCCGGCCATGCCCTTCCACTTGCAGGCGCTTGAAACGGACATTCTCCTCGTGAATGCGGGGTGTCACCGTCGCGGGCACATCCACGATCAGGCGCGAGCGCCGCGTGAGCAGTCCCGTCGTCACCCGCCAGCCGCTGTAGTAATCGCCGGGCACCAGCGGCTTCACGCGCTCGACCGTATAGCTCCAATCGACCAACGTCCCCGGACTGACACCGCTGAGCGTCACGCGGCGTACCTTCCGATCGGAGTACACGGGCGCATCGAACGCCACCGGCGCGAGCGACTCCTGCTCGTGCGCTGGCTGTGCGCTGACGACCGCACCGTCCGGCTTCACCACCCGGATCCAGTTGACCGTGAGTTTCTCGGAGCCGCTCGAGTAGGAAAAGCTCTGCTCCCCCCACGCCTCCGCCCCATCCTGATTGAGGATCTGAATGACTTGCCGGTAGGTGCGACTACTGCGCCCGTCCGGCTCGAACCGCAGCACGCCATCGTCGAGCAAGTAGACGTAGTCGTCGTCGGCATAATCCGCGGGATTCACCGCCAGCTTGTAGATGGTGTCGTTCCGGACGGACGGATCGCCCGACGGCGTAATGCGGGGAGCTTGCGCGAGCACGGGGCGCGAGACCACGGCAAACAGGACGGCCAGAACGAGGCGGCGCATCGGACATCCCCCAACCAAGTGAGATCGAACTCGGAAGCTAATCCACTGTAATTCGTACCCCAAGGAGGATCGTGCGGCCACGCGGCCGAAATCCCGGGATCTCCTGCGCTTGATCGTTGCAGAGGTTATCGACACTCCCCGTGAGTACGGCACGACCGATCGTGTAGTCGCCCGAGAGGTTTACCCGAGTATAGGGATCGCGGGTCATACGTCGCTGACCGGGCGCGCGACGGAAATCGAGATCGTCGCGCTTTCCGACCCACCGCGCGCCGACCGTAACATGCGCGCGCCGGCCGAGTGTCGCCGCAAGCTGTAGCCCCAGCATGTGCGCAGGCCGGCGAATCAGCGGTTTGCCCGGCACGAACAGGCCATCGGGATCCGGAGAACCTGACTGCTCCACGCGGGTGTGCAGATACGTGTACTGCACCGAGACGGCGAACCGGTGCCCGATGTGTTGGTCGAAACTGGCCTCGATGCCGTCGCCGATCGCACCGCCGACGTTGAAGTAATTGACCGAATCCGGCCCCAGCGGCGTCGGGGAGTACTCGATCAGGTCGCGGAATCGCTGGTTGAAGTACGTCACCGCGACGGCGCCGTGCTCGACACCCAGCTCCCAGCTCAGCGAGCGTTCGGGTTTGAGGTCGGCGTTTCCCACGGCACCCCCACGAGCGAAGTTCTCGAAAAACGTGGGCTCCTTGTACCCGGTGCCGACCGAGAGGCGGACACGCACCTGGTCCAACCGGTAGACGACGCCGCCTCGGTATGTCGCGTGCGTACCGAACTGCGAATTGTCGTCGAGACGCGAGCCAAGGGTCACGGCCGCTCGTCCCGTGGGGATGATCGCCTGCGTGAAATAGCCGGTATTGTTGCGATGCGCCGCAATCGAGTCGGGGAAGGTTCCAAACGACGCGCTGAACTCGCTCGTCCCGCGCTGCCGCTGGTCCTCGTACTCGACCCCTCCGGTTATCGAGGCTCCTCCCCGTGCTCGCCAGTTAAGCACGGCGCTCGTGGTCGCTCGCCGCACGTAGTCGCGGCTCCAGTACGCTCCGTCCTCTCCTGGTGAGTCTGGTTCGTCATTGTAGAACAGCCGCGATTCCTTCACTCCGGCGGCGACTCGCACATCGAGGTGCCGCCCCAACACCCGCCCGGCACTCAGGCTGAGCAGCGGCCCCCGCTCGGCGGCGCGCTGATTGGAGTCCACCGGCGCTCCGGTGCCGTCCGTCGGGAAGTGGTACACGTCGTCGCCGTAGCGATAGCTGAGGCTGGCGTCCGTGCGCGGGTCCGGCGCCACGCGAAGTCCCGCACTGACCACGCTGTTGCGGTACTGGTTGTTGTACGGATACAGGCCGTCGGAGGAGAATCGCGACACACGCGCCGAGTAGCCGATCGCTTTCGTCCCTCCCGCAATGTCGACCGCGCCGTCAGTGGAGCCGTACGTCCCCGCGCGCAGGTCCGCTCCCACCCGCGCGGCGCCCTGCCCTGCGCGCGTAAAGACCTGTATGACGCCGGTCACGGCGTCGGTGCCGTACAGGACGCTCACGGGCCCCCGGACGATTTCGATACGATCGATATTGTCGGTGGTGAGATGCGCCAGATCGATGGCGCCGCCCGCCTGGTTCAGCGGCACGCCGTCGAGCAGCACCTTGGTGTAATCGCTCTCGCCGCCGCGCATGAACAACGATGTCTGCCCGCCGAAGCTCCCCGTCTCGACCACGCGCGCCCCCGGAACGGTTTCCAACGCCTGCGCCACCGTGCGAATGCCCTGCGCGACGAGATCCGTGCCGCGGAGCACGGTCACCGCCGACGCGACGAGATCGGCCGCAACGGGTACGCGCGTTGCCGTCACCACGACCGGCTTCAGTACCACAGTGTCTTGTGGTTGCTGCGCAATGAGGGCGAGCACGAGCAGCGGCAGGTTCATGCGCGGGACTCCTTCGGTTGGCGGAGGGGGATCATCTGGGGACGGCCATCCACGCTTTGCATCGCGACCGGCCACGAAAACACCGTCTCTACGGTTTGTTGTGTCAGAACATCGCCGGGGGCGCCCGACGCCACGGGCCGGCCACCTTCGAGCAGGAGGAGCGAATCGGCGAAGCGGGCGGCGAGGTTCAAGTCATGCGTGATCATCAGGACGCCCAGGCCCTGCGCTTCCACCAGGTCGAGCACCAGCTCGAACAGCCCCATCTCGTGTTTCAGGTCGAGCGACATGCCGGGCTCGTCGAGAACCAGGAGCTTGGGTTCTTGCGCGAGGGCGCGCGCCACGCGCACGCGCTGGTACTCGCCACCGGAGAGCGTCCAGACCCAGCGATCGGCGAGGTGTTGGGCGTCGCAGGCCGCGAGCGCGCGATCCACGGCGTCGTGATCTGCCGCGCGCTCGCGGCCCCACAGCGAGAGGTGCGGATAGCGGCCCAGCAGCACGGTTTCGCGCACGCGCTGCGGAAAGAGATTGTCTTCGCGTTGAGGAACAACGCCGACAGTCCGGGCGAGCTCCTGGCGCGACCACTGAGATGCAGGAACGCCGAGCACGTCGGCACGTCCCACGAGCGGCGTCAAACCACCTAGAGCAATCCGCACGAGCGTGGTCTTGCCGCTGCCATTCGGGCCGAGGACCGCGTGGAACTGTTTCGGTGCGATCGCCAGCGACACTCCGCGCAACGCATCGCTTGTTGCGCCGGGGTAGCGATAGTGGACGTCTTGGAGACCGAGGAGCGGTTCGGTCATGAAATCGTTGTTCATGCGATCGACCAGCGCTTGAGAAGGAACGCGAATACCGGCACGCCGATGAGGGCGGTGACCACGCCGACCGGCAGCTCGCGCGGCGCGACGACGGTGCGCGCCAGCGTATCCGCGAACGCGAGCAGCGCCCCGCCCCCGAGGAACGCCGCCGGCAACAGGGCACGATGACGGTGGCCCCAGGTCAGGCGCGCGATGTGTGGGACGACGAGTCCCACGAACCCGATCACGCCCGAGACCGCGACCGCCACGGCGGTGAGCAACGAGGCAGCCAGATACACGCGCCGTTTCACCGCTTCGACTTCGGCGCCGAGGTAGCCGGCGGACTCTTCGCCAAGTGCCAGCAGGTCGAGAGGACGGGAGGCGGCGAGCAGGACGATGAGCGGAATAGGCGCATACAGCGCGACAAGCAGCACCGAGTCCCACGATGCTCCTGACAATCCGCCCCACAGCCACAGGAAGGCATTCCGCAGCTCGGCGGCGTCCGCGAGCGAGACAATGGCCGTGGTGATCGCCGCGGCGAATGCGCCGATCGCCACACCTCCCAGCAACAGAATGCGGGGATCCAGGCTCGCCCCGCCGATGAGGCCCAGTCGATAGACCAGGCCAAGCGCGGCCAGCGCACCGAGGAACGCCGCGATGGGCAGCCCCCACGGCCCCGGCAGATGCAGCGCGATCGCGAGGACCGCGCCGAGCCCCGCGCCGCCCGACAAACCCAACAGAAACGGATCAGCGAGGGGATTGCGGACCAGGGCCTGCAGACCGGCACCGGCGACACCGAGCGAGCCGCCGACCAGAAACGCGAGCAGCGCGCGGGGCACCCGCAGACTCCAGACGATGTCCGAGCGGAGCAGCTCGTTCAGCGGCACGGCAGCGGGACCCAGCACCACGCTGGTCATGAGGGCCAGCACGGCCACGGCGCCCAACAGAGTCCACCTCATCTCCGAGGGGTCTCGTGTAGGGGCGCAGCATGCTGCGCCCCTACATCGTGCTCGAGTCTGTCCCGCAACTCACGAACAGCCTGGCTGGAGCGCGGTCCGGGCCGGCCGAACAGCGAGCCCGGCAGCAAGAGAAAATGCCTCTCGCGCACCGCCCGCACGGCGCGCCATTCACGGCGCTGCGCGAACGCGGGCGGTGTGCCGGAGTCGGAGAAGACCGCGATCCACTGCGGATCGCGCGCGACGATCGTCTCGAGCGACACCTGGGCGGACGGCGCCGCAATGTCGCCGAACACGTTGCGCGCCCCGGCCTGGGCGGCCAGCTGATCGAGATAGCTGCCGTGCCCGATGATGATGGGCGGGTTGTCCCAAACAACAAAAGCGATGGTGGAGGTTGGTGGAGGTTGGTGGAGGTTGGTGGAGGTGAAACCGTCCATGGCGCGGGCCAGCGATTCGGCCTGCTGTTCAAGTCCGGTCAGGCGTCCCAGGGTTCGCGCCGCCGGTGCGAGGTCTTCGAGCCGGTTCAGATCGATCAGCACCGTGCGGATGCCGAGCCGCTCGAGCTGCTGCGCCGCGGTGACGTTGGGCCCGGCCTTGTACAGCACGACCAGGTCGGGGTGGCGGGCCGCGACGGCCTCGACGCTGGGCGGCAGTCCCTCGCCCACGCTCGGCACGGCGAGCGCGGCAGGCGGGTAGTCGCACCACTGCGTGCGGCCGACGACGCGGTCGCCGGCGCCGATGGCGAACAGGATCTCGGTGAATGAGGGAAGGAGCGAAACGATGCGATGCGCCGGCGCTGCATCGTGCCGACGTGCCGACGTGTGGCATGCAAACAGGACGAGTACAACAACGGAGAGTCTGCGCAGCACCATCCCTCCCGCGAGGGAACTGCCTGGTGGCGCGAACGAAGACGTCTCCTGGCTCCGGGCGATCCGGTGCGGCCTTCCCGGGAACTGTCCCAGTGGCCGAACCGTGTAGCGTTGCCCGTTACAGTGGCGGGGCCGCGCCGGACTTGCACCGGCTTCCGTATCCCCGTTCGCGAATGAACTACTGGCTCAGTCTAGGTTCCTGTGGCCGCTTGCGCAATGCCCAGACCAACGCGATGACCATCCCGACTGCGAACACCGCGATGACATACGGCAGCAAGATCTGCGCGCGGAATTTCCCGGCCGGCAGCTGAATCTCGACTTTGTCCCCCGCGGCCAGCGGACCGGCGCGGTAGGCCGCGAAATGGCGCTGCTCGATTTCCTTCACGCCGAGCGATTCGATCTTGGGTGCACTGACCCTCGCGGTCGTGTCTTCGACCAGCAGGTTCACCTCGACGGTCGGCTGATCGATGGGAATGACGAGCGCGCGCGTGCCGGCGGCGAGTGTGTACGCGTAGCTGATTTGCTTCATCGGACCCGGCGGAATCGGCGCGAGCACCAGCACGCTGTCGTGACGGAACTGCATCGCGTCACTCGAGATGTCGCCCTGCCCGCCGCGGAACTGGCCCGCGTGCTGGGGGACGCGCCCGGCCCAGGTCGGTCTCAGCGTATCCGTGGCGACGCGCGTGGCCACACCGGTGTTCTCCAGCTCCAGGATCTCGAGGATCTCACGCGTGCCGTCTTCGCCGGCGCGCGCCACGGTGGCCAGCCGCCGCGCCAGCCGCAGCGGCGGGCCGCTGTTCGTGGTGGGAAAAGTGATGAGGTCCTCAACGTGGACGGCGGGCCGGCCGGTGACGTTCAGCGGCAGTGAGAAGTAGGCGATGCTGTCGTACAACACGCTCACGGCGTAGCCGCTGGTGCTGTCCGGACTGCGCAGCGCTAGGCGATAGCGGCCACGGGCGTCGCTGCGCACCGAGTCCAGGGGGCCCGCGCTCTCACGCGCCAGGCGATGCAGCACCACCCACGCGTTCGCGAGCGGGACGGTGTCCCGGCCGCCGCGCAACACACGGCCACTGACGCTCACCGCTTGGGCAAAAAGCGCCGTGGGGATGCCGACCAGCAGCAACAGGCTACGGCGTAAACTTGCCGAAATCTTCAGGATCGAGGTTCTGGAGGTACGACTTGAGCGTGTCAGCGTCGAGCGGACTGCCGCCGGTACCCGGCTGGATGGCGCCTTCACTCGTATCGACCGAGGTGAGCTCGAGCAGCGTCTCACTCGTCAGGATCGGCGCCTTGAGGCGCAGCGCCAGCGCGATCGAGTCGGAGGGACGCGCGTCGATCTGAATGACCGTATCACCCCGATAGATGTGCAGCTCGGCGAAGTACGTGTTGTCCTTCACCTGCGTGATGATCACCTTGCGCAGCTCGGCGCCCAGCCCGACGATCACCTGCTTCAGCAGGTCGTGCGTCAGCGGGCGTGAGAATTTGACGCCGGCCAGCTCCATGGCGATCGCGCTGGCTTCGGCCGGTCCGATCCAGATCGGCAGCACCCGCTGTCCATCGTTTTCCTGCAGGATTACGACCGGCGTGTTCGTCGTGCGATCCAGCCCGAGGTGAGCTACCCGAACCTGCAGCATGGCTCCCCCGGGCGTGCTCATCAGGTGCCCATATCCCAGGAGGCGAGATACTTGCGCTGTGCCGGCGTGAGTGTGTCGATCGCGACGCCCATCGCCTGCAGCTTGAGGCGCGCGATCTCCTGATCGAGCTCGGTGGGAATGC
>DASXTV010000029.1:0-31255 GCA_036505175.1 Gemmatimonadales bacterium | reverse complement strand
GAACCTGCAGCGGGTGGAAGTCGTGAAACAGGATCCGTCAGTTACGCCGGTGGATTTGGTCGTGAGGTCGAAACAATTTCAGGAGGAAATCACGCGCTGGTAGGTATTCGGGAGGGGCGCGTGGGGAAATAAATGTAGGGGCGCAGCATGCTGCGCCCCTACCTAATTAACAGCCCCTGCCTAATGCTCCTCGAGCCGCTACGTCAATTGTTTTCCGAAAGCCGCCTCAAGAATCGGTTGAGGCGGCTTTCGCTGCTGTGCGGATCGTCGCCGATGTAGTCGACGCGTGCCTCGATGAGCGCCGCGTGGAGCTCGGTGCGCGCTTCCGCGGCGCGGGCGCACAGCGACGCCTCCTCGGGTGCGGACACCTCGAGCAGATCGGCGGCCAGGGCGAGCATGCGGCCCGCGAACGTGACGTACGCGCGGACCATGCCGCGACCGGCGCCGCCGCGCTCGACCCACTCGGGGAAGCAGCCGGCCCACCACAACGCCAGCGCCGCGGCATCGGCCGCGGCCTCGGCCTGGGCGGCGGTGCCCTGCGGCAGTGCGGCGACGAAGCGCCACCACTGCGCCATGCCGTTTTCGCCCTTCGCAATCGCGCGCTGCGATTGCGACGTCGCAAACACGACGGGGATCGTCGCGGCGTAGTCGGCGAGCAGGATGTCGGTCACGCCGCGGGTCCGCAGCTGGGCGCGAACGGGGATGTACCAGAGCAGCGCGAGGGGCAGCGGGGCAGGCGCGCCGCCGCGGCCCAGGACCGCCTCGAGGGCAGCGGGCGAATCGAGGACTGTATCGACGGCGCCGGCCTGCAGCGCCTCGTCGGCTTCGCGTCCTTCCGAGACATCCATCCGTGCGATCTCGTCTACCAGACAGGCGAGGTCGCCGCGGGTCAGTTGGCGATGGATGATTGGCCTGATCATGCTTCCCTCCCTTACGGCGGACTTAGAGGCAAGCTTGGTGCCGGTCATCTATCTGACGGTTTCGCAACGCCTTACGTTAGAAACCCCTTGACAACCTGTGTTCCCGGTGCTGCGGAAAGCTGCAATGCGACACGCGAAACGTGTGTGAGGCTGCTCACGCTAGTAAACGGCGCCTTGTCAGACAAGCAGATAGCACTCGGCCCCTTGGAGTGCCAAGCCGCTCGGTTTAAGTTCCCGCTCCCATGAAAGCCACAGACATTCGCAAAGGTCACGTCCTCATGATCGACGGCCAGCCATGCCGCGTCATGGATTTCACGCACCGCACACCCGGCAACCTGCGGGCGTTCGTGCAGGTACGCTTCCGCAATCTCGTTTCCGGGAACACGTTCGATCAGCGGCTCGCCGCCACCGATTTCCTCAACGAAGCGCGTCTCGACACCAAGGAGATGCAGGTCCTCTATCAGGACCAGGGTGGCGTGCACGTCATGGATCAGCAGACGTACGAGCAGTTCACACTCGACGAGCGGGCCGTGGGCGAGGATACGCCCTGGCTGCAGCCGGAGATGGTCGTGCAGGTGGAGTGGCTGGACGGGCGGCCCATCGCCATCGAGCTGCCGTCGGTGATCGAGCTGAAGGTGGTCGAGACGTCGCCGGTGATGAAGACCGCGACCAAGACCGCAAGCACGAAGCCGGCGAAACTGTCGAACGGTGTAACGGTGCAGGTGCCGGAGTTTATCTCACCGGGCGAAAAGGTCCGTGTTGATCCGCGGTCGGGCCAGTATCTGGAGCGGGCCAAATGACGTAGGGGCGCAGCATGCTGCGCCCGTACATCATTTTGTTAATTCGCGGTATCGGTAGCACGTCACCAGGTGGTCATTCACCATCCCGACCGCCTGCATGAACGCGTAGCAGATCGTCGGTCCCACGAAGCGAAAGCCTCGCTCGACCAATGCCTTGCTCATCGCGTTTGACTCTTTCGTCTCGGCCGGCACCCGGCGGACGGTCTTCCAGGCGTTGACCTTCGGCTTGCCGTCCACGAACTGCCACAAGAACCGATCGAACGACTCGTCTGCGTCCTTCATCTCGAGGAAGGCGCGGGCGTTCATCACGGCTGAACGCACCTTCTGCTTGTTGCGCACTATCCCTGAGTCGCGGAGGATTTTGGCGACGCGGCGCGCGTCATAGCGCGCCATTTTCTCCGGATTAAAGCCGTCGAAGGCTCGCAGGAAGGCGTCGCGCTTTCTGAGGATGATGGCCCAGGAGAGACCAGCCTGAAATCCATCCAGCACCAGCTTGCCGAATAGTTGGCGGTCGTCGTGCACGGGGACACCCCACTCGGTGTCGTGATAGGCGATCATCTGTTCGTTGTCAGACGGCCAGGGGCAGCGCTGGTTCATGTCTGAAAACTACACCGCCCCACACCACTTTCGTGATGTGGGGCGGTGACGGTTCGTCACTGGTCTAGCGAATCAGGGCTTGGGACTCCGAGGTTCGAGAGTCTCCGTTCGCCACCTGACTCGAACGCCCCTCGAGTATGATGATCAAGAACTTCGAGGTCCGCCAGAAATCGGCCGGCGACGTGATCGTCAGGCTCGGCACGCCCGAGAACTTGTTGTGGTCGCGCTGTTCGGCGACATAGTCGAGGTCCTGCAGCGACGCAACGCGATACTCGGCGGTGGCGCTGGGCAGCGGAATCTGCGTCACCTGGCGCGTGTCGATCGCCGTGAAGTCTCTGGGGTCGAGGTTGCGCGCCGGCTGCAGCGTCTTGCCCGTGCGCCACAGGATGAACAACACCCGGCCGCCGCCCTGCTCGGTCAGAATGCCCTTCTTTTTGAGCTCGTCGCGCGTGCCGATGACGTAGTAGCCCGTCGCCAGACTGTCCTTCAGCGCGACGTTTTCCTCCGTCAGAGCGTTCACGCGGTCGGTGAGCAGGTCGATCGTCGTCTTCTGCCCGGCGATGACCGTCTGCATGTTGCCCACGGTCGAGTCGAGCGTGGCGCGCAGGCTGTCCGACAGCGTGGTCAGGTTCTTGATACGTTGCCGGCTCTCGTTCAGCGCGTTCTCGGTCTCGCGGACGCGCGTTACGACGTAGCGCAGCCTGGCGATCAGGGTGTCGTTCGACGCCGTGATCGGGCTCTCGCTGGAGACGTGCAGGCGATTGTTGCGGATCTTCGCCTTGGCGAGCTCGGCGTTGACGTCGCTGATGAGCCGCGAGCTGATGGCCACTTCCTGCATCAGGCTATCCTTCTGCGCGTTGGCGGTTTCCAGCTCCGCCAGCTTGCGCTCGGTTTCGGCCGAGGTCCCGCACGCGGCGACGAGCGCGAACACCAGCGCCGCGGATGTGCACTGCAGCGTCTTCATGGGGCGACTCCCCTATCGAGAATGGTGACACTACTTTTGCCGCGATGCAGCGGCTACACGTCGGCACGTCCGGTTACAACTTCCCTGAATGGAAGGGAAGCTTCTACCCGCCCAAGCTCCCGAGTTCCAAGTGGCTCGAGTACTACGCCCAACAATTGGGCACCGTCGAGATCAATTACACGTTCTATCGCACGCCAAACGCCAAGACGATCGCGGGCTGGGATGCGGCCACCCCGGCGGGATTCATCTTCGTGCTGAAGGCGCCGCAACGCATCACCCACTTCGCGCGCCTGCGAAACGTCGACGAACCGGTCCGCCTCTTCCTCGACGTTATTCGCAAGCTTAACACCAAGTTGGGCCCCGTACTATTCCAATTACCCCCCAATTTTGCGAAAGACCTCGCGCGGCTCGGTGACTTACTCACCCAATTTCCGGCCGATGTCCGCGCGGCATGTGAGTTCCGTCACGCGTCCTGGTGGTCAGACGACGTGTACGAGTTGTTGCGGAGCACGAACACCGCGCTGTGCATCGCTGATACACAGGAGGGGACGACTCCGCTGGTGGCGACGGCCGACTTCGGCTATGTGCGGCTCCGCGACGAAGGGTATTCCGAGGACGCGCTGCGGGAGTGGGGAACAAGGATCCAGGGGCTGGGAAGCGCCTGGACCGATGCGTACGTCTTTTTCAAGCACGAAGAGCGGGGCGTGGGGCCTAAGCTGGCAGGGGAGTTCCTGCGCTTGGCCCTCGATACTCCGCATCCCCCCACGCCAGAATCGGATAGAAGATGAACCCGAGGAAAATGAGCCCCAGCGTAAAGCCGACGCCTTTCCCGAAATTCACCGAGATGTTGTGCAGCACGATGATCCCGATGACGATGTTGACGATGGGAATCAGGTAGAGGAGGATCCACCACACCGGCTTCCCGGCGATTTGGAGCAGCACGATCGCGTTGTAGATGGGAATGATGCTCGCCCAACCAGGCTGTCCCGCCTTCTGAAACACCGTCCACATCGCGGCGACCTCGAACACGATCGCGACGACACACACGATCCAAAACACGGGGCCCGGCGCGTTCGTCGCTGTCGAGAACGGATCCTGCACGGTGGCACCTCGGGGTGAAGGTCGCCCCAGGATAATGCGTCAGCGCTTGCCCGCGACCTTCCGACGCTTGGCGGGCTTCTCCTCTGCCGGCGCAGCCTCGAGGCTCTGCTTGAGCGCCTGCATCAGGTCGAGCACTCTGGCTTTCGGCGCTTCCTCCGGCTCCTCGGTGATCTGCTTGCCCTCGACCTTGCGGTCGATCTGCTCCTGCATCCGCTCGCGGACGTTGTCCTTGTACTTCTCGGGCTTGAACTCGTCCGTCGCCGCCTGCTCGATCAGCTTCACGGCGAGGTCGAGCTCCGGCTTCTTCACCTCGGTCTTGGGAATCGGAACCTCGGCGATGGCGCGGATCTCATCGGCGTAGCGCAGCTGCTCCATCACGAGCCCGCCCTCCATGGGACGGACCATGATGAGATACTGCTTGCCGCGCGCGGCGTACTGGCCGATCGCGACGCGCTTGGTCTTCTCCAGCGCCTCCGCGAGCAGCTTGTACGCCCGCTCGCCGCCCTTGTCGGGGCCGAGGAAGTACGTGCGGTCGAGATAGATGCGATCCACCTGCTCGGCGGGAAGGAATTCGACGACGTCGATGGCGCCGGTGGCGCGCTCTTCCAGGGCTTTCAGCTCGTCGGGCGTGAAGGTGACGTACTGTCCCTTCTGAAACTCGTAGCCCTTGATCATGTCGGCGCGTTCGACTTTTTCGCCGTCTTTGGAGCAGACGTACTGCTGCTTCAGGCGGGCCCCGTCCTTCTTGTGGAGCCAGTTGAACGAGATTGCGGCCTTCGACTCGCCGGCAGCGAACAGCTGCACGGGCACGGATACGAGGCCGAACGAGACCGTGGCGGAACCGATGGAATGGGCGGCCATATCGGAGTATGATACGCCCTCATGCCTACCCGTCGGAAGCCCCGCCCCGCCCGCCCCCGCCCCCGCCCCGAGGAAGGCGGGGGCGACGCGCTCAGCACGTATCGGGCGAAGCGCGCATTCGATGAGACGCCGGAGCCCGGAGGCCTAGTCCCAAAACCCGGGCCGAAACCGGGCGGGTTGTTCATTGTTCACATGCACGACGCCACGCGCCTGCATTGGGACCTGCGGCTCGAGATGGATGGCGTCCTCAAATCGTGGGCGGTGCCAAAAGGGCCGTCTGCCAATCCCGCCGACAAGCGTCTCGCTGTAAAAGTCGAAGATCACCCGATGGAGTACGGCGACTTCGAGGGGATCATTCCGGAAGGGAACTACGGCGCCGGAACCGTCGTGGTCTGGGATCGCGGCGTCTGGGTCCCCCTCGAGGACGTGCGCGAAGGATTCGAAAAAGGGAAGCTGCTGTTCGAGCTCCGGGGCTACAAGCTGCGGGGCCGCTGGACGTTGATCAAGCTCAAGAAGACCGAGAAGGAATGGTTGCTCATCAAGGAGCGCGATGAGTACGTCTCGACCGAGCCGTACGCGAATGAGTCGGTGCTCTCGGGGCTGACCAACGACGAGCTGCGGAACGCCAAACAGCGCGCCGAGCCGATCAAGAAGGAGCTGGCGAAGCTGGGCGCCCCCAAGCGCGCACTGCGCGTGGAAGACACCGAGCTCATGCTGGCGGAGACGCGTGCCGACCCGTTCACCAAGGACGGGTGGCTGTTTGAGGTGAAGCTCGACGGGTACCGGATGCGCGCCGCCTGTCAGGCCGGTGAGCCGATGCTGTATTCGCGCAAAGGGCTCCATTACACGGAATCATTTCCGGAAATCGCGCGTGCGGTGAAAGCGATTCCGTTCGACGGCGTGATCCTGGACGGCGAGCTGGTGGTGCTGAACGAATCCGGTCACCCGAGCTTCAACAAGCTGCAGGTGCGCGCCAAGCTGGGGGCGCGCGAGGCGAAGCGCGCCGCGGTCGAATCGCCCGCGACGCTGTACGTGTTCGATCTGTTGGCCTTCGAGGGTTACGACCTGCGGAAACTGCCGCTCGTCATGCGCAAGGAGATTCTCCGGAAGGTGCTGCCGCAGACGGGGCCGCTCCGCTACTCGGAGCATTTCGAGAAGGATGGCGAGGCGCTGTACGAGCAGGTCGTGACGCTTGGACTCGAAGGCATCATGGCCAAAAAGGCGGACAGCCCCTATCGCAACGGCCGCTCCGGTGACTGGTTGAAGATTCGGGCCGATCGGATCGACGACTTCGTCGTCGTCGGCTTCTCGAAGCCCAAGGGAGCGCGCGGCGGTTTCGGCTCCCTGCACGTCGGCGCCTACAAGGGTGGCAAGCTCATTTACTGTGGCCGGGCGGGATCGGGATTCAGTGGCGCGCAGCTGGACGAGATCAGCGCCACGCTCGCCAGTCTCGTACGCAACACGCCGCCGTGCGAGCCGCCCGAGCACGGCGCGCTGCCCAAAGGTCCCGATCACACCTGGGTCGAGCCGCGGCTCGTGTGCGACGTGCGGTATAAGGAGTTCACGCCTGATGGCTTGCTGCGGCAATCGGTGTTTGTGCGGTTTCGCGACGATAAAAAGCCGGAGGATGTTGTGATGCCGGGGTTCGGGGCTCGGGACTCGGGGTTGGGGGAACCAACCCCCAGCCCCCAGCCCCGAGCCCCTGTCTCGAGGGAAGTGAAGTTCTCTAACCTCACCAAAGTCTTTTGGCCGGCCGAGGGCTATACAAAGGGCGACCTCATCGAGTATTACCGATCGATGGCGCCGTGGCTGCTGCCGTATCTCAAGGATCGTCCGGTCGTACTCACGCGCTATCCCGATGGGATCAATGGAAAATCATTCTATCAAAAAGACGCGCCGGGCTTCGTGCCGGACTGGATTCAGACGATCCCGATTTGGAGCGAAGACACACAGCGCGACATCAATTACTTCGTCTGCGACGACGTGGAGTCCCTCGTCTATCTCGTGAACCTTGGCACGATTCCATTGCACATCTGGATGAGCCGCATCACCGATCTCACGAAGCCCGACTGGTGTCTCATCGATCTCGATCCCAAGGACGCGCCATTCGCGCACGTCATCACGCTCGCGAAGACGATGCGGAAGCTGTGCGAGGAAGTGGCGATGCCGGCGTTCATCAAGACGACGGGCAAGTCGGGCCTCCACATCATGCTGCCGCTCGGCCGGCAGCTGACCTACGCGCAATGCTTGCAGCTCGCGATCCTGTTCGGGCGGCTCGTCACCGACCAGCACAATGACATCGCGACCACGCAGCGCACGATCAGCAAGCGGGACGGCAAGGTCTATGTCGACGCCTTCCAGAACCGCGCCGGCCAGCTCATGGTCGCGCCCTACAGCGTCCGTCCTTCGCCGGGTGCGCCGGTGTCGATGCCGATCGAATGGGATGAGGTCACCGGCAAGCTCCACAACAGCAACTTTACGATCGCGCAGGCGCTGCAGCGCATGCAGAAGCTGGGCAAGGATCCGGTCGCGCCGGTGCTCGAGGTAAAGCCCAACCTGGTCGGCGTGTTGGAGCGGCTCAATGAGCGCCTCGGCGAAGACTGACGACGGCTTGCTCGTTCGGCCGGCGGCTGCCACCCTGCTGTACGTGCTCGCGCACGGAGCCGGGGCGGGGATGCGACACCCGTTTCTCGCGCAGGCCGCCGCAACGTTCGCCGAGCGCGGCGTTGCGACCTACCGTTACGAGTTCCCCTATATGCGGGCCGGCAAAGGCAGGCCCGATGCTCCGGCGGTGGCCGAGGCGGCGGTGCGGGAGGCCGTCGCTGCCGCAGCGCGCGCCGCGCCCGGTCTGCCGATCTTCGCCGGCGGCAAATCGTTCGGCGGGCGCATGACCTCGCAGGCGCAGGCATCGCAGCCGCTGCCGGGTGTGCGCGGCATCGTGTTCCTGGGCTTCCCGCTGCACGCTCCGGGACGGCCCGGGACGACGCGCGCCGACCATCTCTCGGCGGTCAAAGTGCCGATGCTGTTTCTGCAGGGTACCCGCGACGAGTTTGCGCAGCTCGACTTGTTGCAACAGGTGGTGCAGGGCGTGGGCGATCGCGCGACGTTGCACCTTATAGAGGAAGGCGACCACTCGTTCAAGGTGCCGAAGCGTACCGGCAAGTCCGAAACCGACGTGATGGCTGAGCTCGCCGCAACATTCCTTGACTGGGCCGCGAGGTTAACGTGAACTACTGGCTGGTCAAAACCGAACCGAGCACCTACAGCTACGATGACCTGGAGCGCGAGCAGACGGCGGTGTGGGACGGCGTCAAGAATCCGGTGGCGCTCCGGAATCTCAAATCGATGCACCCAGGTGATCAGGTGCTGGTCTATCACACCGGCGACGAGAAAGCCGTGGTGGGATGGGCGACCGTGGTCTCCGCGCCCTACCCGGATCCCAAGCAGAAAGACTCGAACCTGGTCGTGATCGATCTCAAAGCCCACCGCCGTCTGCCGCAGGCGGTGACGCTCGCACAGATCAAGTCGGATAAGACGTTCGTGGACCTGCCGATTGTACGACAGGGGCGCCTGTCAGTGAGTCCGGTGACGGCGCCCCAGTGGAAAAGAGTACTGCAGCTCAGCGGTGCGAGCGACTAGCTCCGCTTCTTGCTGAGCTTGCGGGCACGTTTCTCCGCTCGCGCGGATGCGATGCCCGCGGCGACCCCGGCCACGATGGCCGCGCGTCCCGCTGCCTTCAGGACCTTCCCGGTGCGCCGTAAGGCTGCCTTGATGCGCATTTGACGCTGCTCGGACTTCGCCCGTTTCTGCGCTTCCTGCAGCAGCCGGTCGGCTTCGCGTGCAGCGGTCTCCGCCCATTTCCTGGCCGTCCTGGCTGCCTTGATTGCGGCCTGCTTGAAGCGCTCTGCGCGTGAAGCCATGACGACATCCCTCCGAAGGGGTCGCCTAGTGCTACGCCGTCAGGCGCCGAGAGTTTCGGCTGCTTTCCTGACGTCCGTCGGTTTCACCCACAGGAGCGCGCCGTAGCGTCCCGGCCCGCTCCGCACCGCGCTGGTCGCGATCACGTTGATTCCGGCCGCCCCAAGCCGCGCGAGCAGCTGCGCCATCGCGCCGACGCGATCGTCACCTTCGACGAGAAACACCGTCTTGGGCTTCGAGACCTTGAGTCCGGCGGCCTTCGCGGCTGCGAGGAATGCGACGGCGTCGGCCGGCACGAGGTCGATTTGGGAACGTCGCGCGCTCGGGAACGCATGGATCGCGAGCAGGTTCACACCGGCATCACGCAACGTGCCGAACAGCTTTGCTCCCTCGCCCGCCTTGTCCGGCGCGGTGACGTAGTAGTAGTCGACCTTTCGGATGGTATCTGCCATGGCTTCCTCCTTGTGGAGGTCAATCTACGCGCCATTCAAGCAGCCCGCTGTCGCGCAAGCCGCCACCGTCGCGTCAAAAACCAGCCGGCGAGGGCGACAACCCCCAACGGCAGGACGACGCCCAGCGACTGAACCCCGACTGAGGCGAGGGCGACAAAGTTTCGCCACGCTTGTTTCACGGCCGCGCCCATCACGCTCTCGCCGGCCGTCCCCACGACGGGGACCGGCTCGTGCACGGTGATGCTCAGGGTGCTCGTGGCGGTGTGGGCCTGGAGATAGCGGATTCGACCCTCATAGCGCTCGATCTCTTCCCGCACGCGAGCGAGTGACTGTTCGACGTCCAATACATCCTTGAGCTTCCCGGTGCGCGTCGCGAGGAGGTCGATCAACCGCCGCTCGAGCCGCCTGGCGTTGTCCATCCGAGCGTTGACGTCTACGTACTCCTCGCCGACATCCTGCGCTTCGACGTTGAACGATTCCAGCTTCCCGATGGGCCCGAGGCCCGAGGAGACCTCGTCGAATCGTGCGGCGGGGACCTTCACTTCGATGGCTGCCTGCCGGAGACGGTTCTTGCCGGTCACGATTCCCGAGCTGCCGACATATCCTCCGAGCCGCGCCGCCAACTGCTTCACCTGGGCAACGGCCACCTCGAGGGAATCCACCTCGATCGACGCACTCGCCGTTCGGATGATCATGTTCGACGTCACCCGAGGCAATGTTGCGGCTGGCAGGTCAGGTACCTCGTCGGGTTCGACTGTGGAGAGGGCCGCCGGGGACGCATAGCCACGCGCGGCGTACTCAGAGGGTTTGAACCGCTGCGCTCGCTCTTGGTGGAGAGAGAATGCGGCACCGACCGAATCAACCGACGCTACCGGCGCGGACTCCGTGCCACATCCGAACAGCAGGGCCGCGGTGATGATAAAAAGGGAACGACGTCTCATGGTAGGGCTCCGGTGGGAGGATTGTCCCAAAGAGACGGCGCTCACATGACTGCTTGCACATCGCTGCATGAGACGTCGCGCACGGAAACATGACGATTCGGTGAACGTAGATTCCCCACATGGACGCCATCGCCGTAAAGCTCGAGCGACTCAAACGCGAAGCGCAAAAGGAATGGAAGCGGAAGTGGCGCAAGAAGCTGCGGGAGGCAGCGCCCGCTACTGCTGCCGAATGGCGCGCGCTCGCCGCGGCGATCCTCGGCGCGGTCCTGAGGGTTGCTCTGATCATCGCACTGCCATTTCTCGTGTTGGTGCGTGGCTCGGTGTTCTTCTATCAGAACGGCGGGACACCGGTGTGGCTGTCGGTGTTCACGGCAGCCATTTTGACGGGTGGTGTGATCACTGCGTATGCCGTGTGGCTAGCCCGGAAGCTCATGCGCCGCGGCGTACGCGGGGGCCGGGCGCTGGTGATGCCCGTCGCCAAGTGGGTGGCGCTGCCGCTCGTCGTGTTCTACTGCGGCTATTCCTTACTCTATCTCGCGAGCGTGAACGCCAAGACTGCGCCGGTGCGGGCCTATTACAGGTCGGTGCATCCGCTGCTGCGCCTGGCGCTGTCGACGGCGATTCTCGTCGATCGCGACATCCTCATCACGGATACCGGCCGGGTTCCTGAGGACTACGGCCGCATGGGACTGCCAACCAACAGCCGCACTGGCCACTACAAGCAAAAGGACGGCTGGATCCACGCCGTCGACCTGAGGACGACGGGCCGCGGGGCGATCAAGAATCGCGGCCTGCAGTTCTACTTCTGGCTGATGGGGTTCGAGACGAAGCGGCACGTCGGCACCGCCGATCACCTGCACGTGGAGTTGAACTAGAGTCGCTAGTTATCGGTCATGGGTCATCGGTTTGATTCACTCACATGATCTCATGACCGATTACTGATTACCGAAAACGTGTTGCAGCTCGGCGAACGGAATCCCGTAGGCCTCCAGAGTGCCGTACGTCCCTTTCTCCCGCCATTCCCTGGCCATCCGTCGCACCAGGCCGAGTGTCGCTCGCATCGGCGCCGAACCAAATGTCACGCGCCGCACGCCGAGGGCAGCCAGCTCCTTGAGGGTCGGAGCGTTGGGCGTGCCGAGGATGTTGACCGGGGCTTTGATCTGCTGCACGAGCTGCTCGATCGTGCCGCGGTCGCCGACGAACGGCACGAACACCGAATCAGCCCCGGCCTCGCGGAACGCATTGCCGCGGCGCACCGCCTCGGCGACTTGGGCGTCGCGCGGGATCTCGGGTGCCTCGAACGCGTCCGTGCGCGCGTTGAGGACCAGCCGAACGCCCGCGGCGTCCGCCGCGGCGCGCGCGGCGCGCACCCGGTCGACCGCCAGTGCGAATTCGATCAGGTGCTTCTCTTCCACCCGATCTTCGAGGTTCATCCCCACCGCGCCGGCGTCGATGGCGCGCCGCACAGTCTCGGCGACGGCATCGGGCGTGCGGCCGTAGCCTGCTTCCAGGTCTGCGGTGATGGGCACGGCGATACGGCGCGTGATGCGGGCGACCGCCGCGAGCATCTCGTCCCGACTGATGCGCTCGCCATCCGGGTACCCCAGGCTGAAGGCGATCCCCGCGCTGGTGGTTGCGAGGGCCCGGAAGCCCGCTTCCACAAAGATGCTCGCGCTGCCGGCGTCCCACGCGTTCGGCAGGACGAGCATCGGTCCTTCAACGTGAAGTCGCCGGAGCGTCTCCGCCTTTTCCCTCATGGGCGGGTATCTTACGCGGTCCCTCAGCGGAGTCAAAGCTCGTGCCCCTCGCTGTGTTCGTCCTTCTCGCGGTTCAACAGGCCACGTGTGTTTCGCGGCCTGCCAAACTCCCGTCTGTTGATCACCGGTGGGATGCCGCTCGCGCGCGAGCGCACGCCATCGCCTGTGAGAGGCTCGCGCCGAACATCCCGGGCTTCGCGCTGGCGGTCGCGGTGGATGGGCGGATCGTCTGGTCGGAGGCGTTCGGGTATGCAAACCTCGAGACCAAGCGCCCCACGACACCGGCGACGCAGTTCCGCATCGGCAGCGTCTCCAAGCCGCTGACCGCTGACGCGGTCGCGCAGCTCTACGAAACGGGGAAGCTCGACCTCGATGCGCCGATCCAGCGCTACATCGCGACCTTCCCGGACAAGGGCGCGGTGATCACCACGCGATTGTTGGGCGGTCACCTGGCGGGCATCAGGCACTACCGCGGGGACGAATTCACGCTGAACCGGCATTACTCGAGCGTCAGCGCGGGTCTGGCGATTTTCGAGAACGACTCGCTGGTCGCTCCGCCGGGCACGCGGTTTTCCTACTCCAGCTATGGATTCAACGTCATCAGCGCCGTCGTGGAGGGTGCGTCGCAGGAGGAGTTCTTGTCGTACATGAGCCGCCACGTCTTCAAGCGGCTCGGCATGACCAGCACGGCTCCCGACAAGAACGACAGCCTGATCCCCAACCGGACGCGCTTCTATGAGCGCACGCGGTCGGGACAGTTCGTTCCCTCACCGGTCGTAGACAACAGTTACAAGTGGGCGGGAGGCGGATTCGTGTCGACCGCCGAGGACCTCGTGCGCTTCGGATCGGCGCACCTCTCACCGGGCTATCTGAAGGCCGCGACGCTCGAGCTGCTGTTCACGCCGCAGCACACCACGTCAGGAGAGGCGACTCCCTATGGGATTGGCTGGTTCGTGGCTACTGACACACTTGGCCACCGCACCGTCTACCACGGCGGCAGCTCGGTGGGCGGCACGACGATCTTCGGGGTGGACCGCGACTCGCGCGTGGTCATCGCACTGGTGACCAACCTCAGCGACGCGCAGGTCGACGCCGCGAGCGAGATCCGGCTAGTGTTCGACTCGGCAGCGACGCGACCCTAGCGCCGCGCCGCCTTCCACAGCTGCCCGAGCAAAAGGACCAGGGCTTGAGTCATATCACCTCGCCAGGCGGTAGCCGGTTTTGCGAACCGTGAGAATGTGCTTGGGATTCGCGGGATCGCGCTCCAGCTTGCGGCGCAGCTCGGCGACGTGCGTGTCCACCGTACGGCTCATCACCTCGGCGCTGTAACCCCAGACTTCCGTCAGCAGCTCGGCCCGGGTGATGCACGCACCGTCGCGCCGGATCAGGGCCACCAGCAGGTCGTATTCCTTGGGCGTCAGGGCGACGGGCGAGCCATCACGGAGTACGGTCCGCGACGGGGTGAGGACCTCGATGTCGCCGACCTTCTCGAAGACAGGAGCCGGTGGCCCGCCGTTCTTGTGGGGCGCCACGACACGACGCAGCAGCGCCTCGATGCGCGCCAGCAGCTCGAGCACGCCGAACGGCTTCGTCACGTAGTCGTCCGCGCCGAGCCGCAGGCCCCGAACCTTGTCGGCCTCTTCGCCGCGGGCGGTGAGGATGAGCACCGGCATCCCGTGGCCGTCCTCGCGCAGTGCGCGGAGCACGCGGAAGCCATCCATGCCGGGCAGCATCAGGTCCAGTACGACGAGATCGGGATTGGCGGTCCGCGCGCGCGAGAGACCTCGCGTCCCATCCTTGGCCACTTCGACCTCATAGCCCTCGATCTCGAGGTTGTTGCGCAAACCGTAGGCGAGATCGGGGTTGTCCTCGATCACCAGGATCCGCTTTGGACCGGTGGCCGGCGCGATCATGCGGGCAGCTCGATCACGACCCGCGTGCCACCGGACTCTGGAGCCGGGTCGTCGATCCAGGCGCGTCCGTGATGCAGGTCGGCTAATTCGCGCACCACCGCGAGGCCGATGCCGCTGCCCGCGATCGACGAGCCGCGATCGCGTTCCAGCCGCCAGAACCGGTCCCACACGCGCTCCCGGTCGGCTCTCGGAATGCCCGGGCCACGGTCGTCCACCCAGAGTCGCGCGAGGCCGTTGTCTTGCGTCGCCCCGACGCGCACTTCCTGACCCGCTGGGCCGTACTTCACGGCATTGTCGAGCAAGTTGAGGAGCATCTGACGCACCGCGCCTGGATCGGCGGGCACGACGAGATCCTCCGGCACCGCCGCGGTCAGGGTAGCCCCACGCGCCGCCGCGAGCGGTGCAAAGCCGTCCAACACTTCCCGCACCAGCGGCGCGAGCGCCGTCGGCTCTGGCGTGATGTGGGTGGTCTGCCGCTCCGAGCGGGAGAAATGGAGCAGATTCTCGACGAGGTGCGTCAGCCGGCGCGCTTCCTGGTCGATGATCGCCAGCGAGCGGCGCCGCTCTTCGTCGGAGCGGACGCGTCCCAACGTCAGGGTTTCGGAGAACATCCGGATCTGGGCGAGCGGTGTGCGCAGCTCATGCGACACGCCGGAGATAAAGTCGGTGCGCAGGCGGGTGAGCTGGGATTCGCGTCGCAATTGGAACAGCGCGGTACCGATCAGCACGGCCGTCAAGCCGAGCAAGCCGAGGATCAAGGGTAGCCGCGATTTCGGCAGTCCACCGATGATCAATTGATCCGCGACCGAGGCGCGCAGCGTCGCCTGGGCGAAGAGATCGCCCATGTCGGTGCCGATCGTGTCGCGTGCCGTGAACGGCGAGGTGTACTGCACCGCGGATCGATAGATCTCGACGCCATACTTATCGGTGATGATGATCGACCCCATCGAGTCGTACTGTACGCCGCCGGTGAGGGGCCTGGGCAGGAGCTCAAACTTTTCGGTGGCCTGGACCACCAGCGGCGTGAGCACAAAAGGCTTCACTTCGAAGCCGAGCGCTGTGCGCAGGATGCCTTCAGAATCACGCAGCACCGTGTACCCGACATAGCGGCGGTCGCCACCGGGTTGACCCAGCACGGTGCCCATGTGCCACGACGTGTCGTAAACCGTGCGCGTGTGCGCCGGCAGCGTGTCGATCAACCAACGGCGGACAGCAGGCGGGAGCGCCTCCCCCGACGTCTTCAGCTGCCTGCTCTTCAGATCCATCTGGAACGTGAAGCGGATGTAGGGCGCGATCGAGAACTCGTGCTCCATAGTATCGAAGTGCAGATCGCGTGGCGCCGGCAAAGGCTTGTGCGGCGCCATTTCATGCGCATGCTGCAGCGCTTTCAGCGGCGGGCGGACGGCGTAATAGATCTCGCTGGCGCTGCGCAACGCGACACGGGCCGCGGCGAGGGCCGCGTAGTCGCGCAGTACACGATCTGCTTGGGCGCGATGATTGCCAGCGGTGCGGTACGCCTGCACCGCCAGCGCAGCCGCGACGGCGAGGGCGAGCACGAGCAGGACCGCCACCACCGCGCCGCGTCGCACCCGGAAACGAGTCATGAAATAAAGAATCCTGCTTCGGCTCCGAACCGGCAACAGCTTGCTGACTCCACTGGACGGTTCCCTGACAAACGCGAGTCGAAAAGCGGCCTACATTCGGAGCAGCAAGCATGAGGTCGCGGTCCAAGTGTCGACGGCCACTTGGCCCGACCTCACCAACCCGGAGCGCAACGCGTGGCTCCGGGTTTGGTTTTTAGGGGGCGGGGTATGGGAATGAGCGCGCGATGAGAAAGATGGTAGGAGCGCAGCATGCTGCGCCCCTACCGTAACACCATGTCCTAGGATTCCACCGGACGTCGTTCGTCTATCGATTCGACATCGATGGCACGACGCGCATCCGGCCAAGCATTTCCGCAACCCGTTCTGCCGCGATCCCCAGGACACAACCGATCGCCAACGCGATCACGACCCGAATTGCGCCGGTCATCGCGAACGTCCTGAATCCCATCGCGATGTAGGTCGCGGCGCCGACGATAGCGCCGGGCGTGTACGAGAGCAGCGGTACCCAGCGCGCTTGGTAGATCATTCCGAAGATCGCGGCGCCGAGTACCAGCCCGTCCACGATGCCCTGCCTCCCGAGCGCGCCTGAAACGGCGATGTACAACGCCGCCCAGACGACTCCCGAGACGGTTCCCAGGATCGACTTCTGCAGTCCCATGATGCCGCCGCCGGCCCCGACGAAGCAGCCGAGCCCCACGATTACGGGCCACAGCTGCAAGTTGACTTTGCCGAGGTGCGAAATGATCGCCCAGAGGGCTGCGACAATGGCCAGACTCAGTGCTTTGGTGGTCGACGCGCTCATTGGTTGGGCCTCCTCCATGAAGGGGGAATGCGGCGCCAACATAATGAACGGGCCCTGCGGGGTGCAACGCTCTGCGGCTAAGCTCGTTGAATTACATAGGCTTCCATCGCGTAGTACTCGGGCAGTCCAAGCCGGTCGGCGCGCGCCGCGGTCTCGAGATTGCGCGACTCCACTCGCTGCCAGAACTCGCGCTCGTCGTACCCGCCGGGGAAGGGAGCGGTATCCTTTTGCGATTGGTGCCGGAAGATCGCGAGAATCTTCGCCCGCAGCTCGTCCTGCGACAGCGGCACGAGCACATCCGCCTCGGTGAGCGACCACTCCTGCCAGGCGCCGCGATACAGCCAGACTTCGGGCTTCTGCCCCTGGTAACGCTCGAGCGCCCGCTCGACGGCGGCCTTGCAGGTGCGATGCGTGCCGTGCGGATCGGACAGATCGCCGGCCACGAACACGAGATCGGGCCGCACCTCGTCGATCAGCTTCTGCACGATCGCGATGTCCTCGTCGCTCAGCGGCCGCTTGCGGACCTCGCCGGTGCGATAGAACGGCAGGTCGAGGAACCGTGCCGAGCTCGCCGGAATCCCGACGGCGGCCAGCGCGGCGATCGCTTCGGACTCGCGAATGAACTTCTTGAGATTCTGCACGACCGGAATGTCGATGTCGCCCGGGGACTTCTGCTCAGTCCCGGCAGTGACCGCGGTGCGCGCGCGCTGCACGGTGGCCACGTCCAGCCCGAGCGTGCTCGCCGCCCGCTCCACGAAATCGAGATGCCGGCTCACGTCGTGATCGAACACGGCGATGTTGCCGCTCGTCATGTAGGCGACGACCATCGCGTTTTCGTTTTCCCACAGCTTGCGCAGGATCCCGCCCATCGAGATGACGTCGTCATCGGGGTGCGGTGAGAACACGAGCACGCGCTCGTGCGCGGGCAGCTTGGCACGGCCCCGAATCTTGTCGCGCAGGCGATTGAACACCTGGCCGTTGATCGGCCCAGCGGAGCCGGCACGCGCGAGCAGCGGGCTGAGGTGATTCTCGGCGTAATCGCGCGCCGACAACTTCAGCACCGCTTTCCCGGTCCGCTCCGCGAGCCACACCACCGACCGCTCGACGATCGCCGGGGTCCAGTCGACGCTTTCGAGCGTCCACGGCGTCTTGATCCGGGTCAGCTCAGCGGCTGCCGGAAGATCGAGATACACGGTCACCTTCGGGTGACGCTGCAGGAACGTCGCCGCGACGTCCGCCGAGACTTCGCCTTCGACGGCGCGCTGCACGATCCCTGCCTTGTGCTCGCCCGTAGCGAGCAGCGCGATCTCGCGTGCGTCGAGGATCGTCGCGACCCCCATCGTGATCGCTTCCCGCGGGACGTTGTCGACCCCGAAGAAATCGGCAGCCGCATCTTTGCGGGTGAGCGTGTCGAGTGTCACCAGTCGCGTGCGCGTCGCCGCGTCGGAGCCGGGCTCGTTGAATCCCACGTGGCCGGTCTTGCCGATGCCGAGCAGCTGGAAATCGATGCCGCCCGCCGCGGCGACCGCCTGCTCGTAGGCGGCGCACGCATCCCCCAGACGGTCCCGCGCCGTCGTGCCATCGGGGATGTGGACATTCTCCGCCTTGATGTTCACGTGCGCGAAGAAGTTCTCCCACATGTAGCGGCGGTAGCTGTGGGGGCTGTCCGGCTGCATCGGATAGTACTCGTCGAGATTGAACGTGATGACCTGCGAAAAGTCGACGTCACCCGCCTGCTGGCGGCGGATCAACTCCTCGTAGACGCCCAGGGGAGTGCTGCCGGTCGCGAGGCCCAACACCGCCTTCCCCTTGGCGCGGGTCTCGCGATGGATGACGTCGATGACCCGCTCGGCGACCATGGCGGCGAGGTCGCCGTGATCGGGAATGACGACGGTGCGCAGCTTCTCGCGGTCGCGGGAGCTCTCGATGGTGTCAAACGCTGTGCGGCGGCGGCCGGTCGTCGGCACTGCTAGACCTTCACCTCGATCATGGCGCCGCGCTTGTAGCGCACATAGAGCCAGGCCATCGGGACGATCAACATGCCCGCGGCAATGATCGTGAGGGCGAGGAGGACGGCGGAGAGCAGCACTCCCCGCTGGGAGGCCTGCGCTGCCTGGAACATCGCCGAATCCTGCTTGGCCAGCAGCACGATCATCGCTTGCCGCGCGTCCGTACCGGCGCCCGTGCCTGTGCTCGTCAGGGCGCCGAGCACGGTCTGAACCCGGTCGCGATCCTGATCGTCGGGCATGGAGGTGCCGAGATCAGCCAGCTCGACGCGGAGCTGGCGTCCCAGGCTGTCCCGCTGCGCGACGACCTCGGCCCGGCGGAACCGCGGGTCGCTGCTCGTCACCATTTCGCGCCAGACCTCGAGCCCCGCGTTGTAACGGTGCAGCGTCTCGGAGGTCCGGGCGCCGCGTGACGCGGTTTGGGCGGCTTCGTTCAACGTGAAGATGAGCCATAACCCGATCACGAGGGCGAGCGCCAGCGTGACGGCGCTGATGGTTACCGCGATTCCGGGTCGGATGAACGTGTAATCCTTCATCGCTACGGCGAAAGACGACCGGCCGACGGACGGGCGTGACGGGAAGTCAGGTGGAGTCGTCATGCGCCAGACGCTAGTCTCCGCTTGACGGCGCTGCAAGGGGGCGCAATTTCAACGTGCGCCCCACCCGACACCCCTGATTTCGCATCGGGATGCCGATGGAGGACATGGTGAGTGCAGTCGTGTTTCGCGGGGACGAAGGCGAGGTGCTGCGCCAGGCGAGCGCCGTCGTGGGGCGTCCGGTCGTCCTGTGGGAGATCATCGGGCCTCACCACGCCGTGGCCCGCGCAAGCAGCGGTCCCGATGTCGGTGCTCGGCCTCCCGGCTTCGATCTGGACGCCATCCTGAATCGCTGGAGTGTCCACGTCCCCGTCGGGTCGCGTTGGGTGACGGCGCCTGGTGACACGCCGGACGCCTGGGTCGTCGCACCGGTCCGGTCCCGTCCTCCCGCCCCGCCGCCTGGTGGCCGCGAGCGGCGCAGCAAAGCGCGACTCGCCCTCGAGCTCGCGGGCCTCGCGCTCGGTCTGATCGGGAGCCCCACATCATCGGACGCGCCAGCGGCATCCGGCATGCTCGTCCACCAGGCCAGTAATCCGTTGACCGCCGCGCGCGCCGGATTGCAGCTCTCCATGGAAGCGATCGGGCGGTGGGTCGACCTCGCCGCGGATCGACGCCTGGGCCTGCTGGACGATCTTGGTCAGGTGCTCGAAGACCTCGACCGGACGGCCGAGCTGCTGCGCGCGATGCGTGAGAGTGCGCGCACCGGCGCCCTGACGGCGCGCAGCGAGCGCGGTGGCCGCTTCGACGCCGTGCGCGTCGTGCGTTCCTGCCTCACCCTGGAGCGGCGGTTGCTGCGGGATCGCGGCGTCGATCTCGACTTTACGACGGCGCTCGAGACGCTGTACGTCAAAGGCGATGCGAATGTGCTGTTCGATTTACTCGTTGGTGTGGTTCGCAACGCGGCCGAGTCGAGTGCCGGCCAGCCGACGCCGGTGCGGGTCCAGCTGGACCAAAAAGGGAAGGAGCTCGCGCTCGTTGTACGCGGCGGCCGGGCGCTGACCGATCTCACGAAGGTGCGCAGCGTAGCGGAGTCTGCGTTCAACGGCAGGGTGAAAGTCGAGTCGGCTGCGGGCGAAGCAACCACCCTCACGATCGTCTTCCCCCTCCCGGCGCAGCGAGAGGCCGACCGCCGGCCGCTCTAGGCCAGCAGCGCCTGCAGATCGAGCGGCCGAGTGTGCATCCGGATACTGCCGTCCGGTCCACGCGGCCATTCGCTTTCGGGCCGGTCGCGATACAGCTCGATGCCGTTGCCGTCGGGATCGCGCAGGTAGACCGCCTCGCTCACGCCATGATCGGACGCGCCTTCGAGCGGAATGCCATGGTCGAGCACTCGACGCACGGCGGCGGCAAGCGTGGCACGGTCGGCAAAGAGAATGGCGAAGTGGTAGAGGCCTGTGGTTCCCTCCGGTGGGCGCGGGGCGCCGCGGCCGGCCCACGTGTTCAGGCCGATGTGATGGTGGTACCCGCCGGCCGAGACAAAGACGGCGTCCGGGCCGTAACGGGCGGTGACTTCAAAGCCTAGCGCGTCGCGGTAGAAAGCGAGCGACCGCTCGAGATCGCTCACGGTCAGGTGAACGTGGCCGATACGGGTGCGAGGATCGATGCTCATGTCACCTCCACAACATCCGGCGGTTCCCCGGTTAGATTTCGCGCCATGAACTCTGCCAAAATACCGATGCCGGTGAACGAGCCGGTCTTCTCCTACGCACCCGGATCGCGTGAACGCAACGAGCTCAAACTCGCCATCAAGGATCTCAGCGGCCGGCAGATCGACATTCCGGTCGTGATTGGCGGTCAGGAGATCCGCACCGGCAAGACGGTCGATGCAGTGATGCCCCATTGCCATCGCCACGTGCTCGCCAAAGTCCATCAAGCCGGCCCGGAGGAAGTCAGCGCCGCGGTCAAAGCGGCGCGCGAGGCGTGGCGCGATTGGTCGCGCTGGAGCCTGGCCGATCGCGCGGCCGTCTTCCTCAAGGCGGCCGACCTCCTCGCGACGCGCTGGCGCGCCATGCTCAATGCCGCCACGATACTCGGCCAGAGCAAAACGGCGTTCCAGGCGGAGATCGACGCGGCGTGCGAATTGATCGACTTCTGGCGCTTCAACGTCCATTACGCCGAACGGATCCACGCCGAGCAGCCGCTGTCGCCCGCCGGCGGCAACATGTGGAACGCGATCGACTACCGCGGGCTCGAAGGATTCGTCTACGCCATCACGCCGTTCAACTTCACGGCGATCGGCGGCAACCTGCCGACCTCGCCCGCGATCATGGGTTGCACCGTCGTCTGGAAACCAGCGGCGACCGCGGCCTACTCGAACTACCTCGTCTTCCGGCTGTTGCAGGAGGCGGGCCTGCCGCCCGGCGTCATCAATTTCGTCCCCGGTCCCGCGACGGTCATCAGCGAACGGCTGCTGGCCGACCGGCATCTCGGCGGCATCCACTTCACCGGCTCGACGGAGGTTTTCCAGACGCTCTGGAAGCAGGTCGCGACGAATCTCACCAGCTACGCGGACTATCCACGGCTCGTGGGCGAGACGGGCGGCAAGGACTTCATTCTCGCGCACGCGAGCGCCGACGTGGACGCACTCGCGACGGGTCTGGTGCGCGGCGCCTTCGAGTATCAAGGCCAGAAATGCAGCGCGGCATCGCGCGCCTACGTTCCGGAGTCGCTGTGGCCCAAGGTGCGTGAGCGGGTCCTCAGCATGCTGACGGACGTGCGGGTCGGCGATCCCGCGGACTTCCGCAATTTCATGGGCGCCGTGATCGACCGGAAATCGTTCGACAAGATCAAAGGGTACGTCGAGCGGGCCAAGAACGAGGCAAAAGCCAAGATCCTGTTCGGCGGTGAATGCGACGATGCCGATGGCTACTTCGTCCATCCGACGTTGATTCAGGTCGAGGATCCGGCATACCGCACCATGTGCGAGGAAATCTTTGGCCCGGTGCTGTCGCTCTACGTCTATCCAGACAAACAGTGGAAGGAAACGCTCGCGCTCGTGGACCGCACATCGCCCTACGCGCTTACCGGTGCCGTCTTTGCGCAGGACCGCGCGGTGCTGGCCGAGGCCGATGCCGCGCTCCGCTATTCCGCCGGTAACTTCTACCGTAACGACAAGCCGACGGGCGCGGTGGTGGGTCAGCAGCCGTTCGGAGGCGGGCGGGCCAGCGGCACCAACGACAAGGCCGGCAGCCTGCTCAACCTGATCCGCTGGACCAGCGCCAGGGCGTTGAAAGAGAACTTCGTGCCGCCGAGAGATCCCTGGTACCCATTTATGGCTGAGGCGTGATGATTCCCAGGCTAAAGCCTGGGCTCGGCCAACACTGTCCTTAAGGACAATGATTCCCGAGCCCACCCTTCAGGGTGGGAATACCAGGCCACCGATTCTCGTCCTCGTGTTGGCGGCGGCGTTTCTGTTGCTGGTCGCTTCGCTGCTCATCGGCGCCTTCACCAAGCCGGAATTACCGCCCTACCAGTTGACTCGTGCTCCCGCCACGGACGGCGTCTACACGCTGGACGCCTCGCGGGGCGACCGCTGGCAACGGTTTGACTTCGCGCGCAACGCGGTGGTGGACTCCGGACCGTGGGACATCGCCTTTCGCCGCAATCACGTGATCACGGCTCCCGGCGCCGCGGCACTCGATCTGGGACCGGTCAGCTTCGACTCGAGCGCCGAGGTGCCAGCGGAGGGTTACGCCGCGACTTCATTCGGTGCGGACACGGTCAACCCCGCCATCGGCAAGTGGTACGCGTACAGCATGTGGTCGCACTTACTCAACTCGAACCACCATGTGTACGCCGTACGCCGCGCCAGCGGTCAGGTTGCCGCGTTCGAGATTCTCGCGTACTACTGCCGCGAGGTGGGTTCCGCCTGCTACACGATCCGCTATAAAACAACGCGCCCCCGAACAACGTCGTCGGGGGCACGTAAGTGAGACCGGGGTTCGGTTACTTCGGCGGCAGAATCTTGAACATCCCCGTCCCGCAGACGGGACAGACACCTTTTAGCGCGGGGCGGCCATTGGCCATCTTCACTTGCTGGGCGTTCGAGATCTTCCGCTTGGCCTTGCACTTCACACAGTAACCCTCATCCGCGGCCATCGGGGTCTTTCCCTTTGCCATTGTCGGTCGCTCCTCCAGTTCGGGGGCACAGGGCGGAACGGGTAGTCTAAGCGCCAGACAACATAATAGGGTGGTGCTAACCGGTGGTAACCGACCCGTCTTGAAACCCATTGCGTTTGTGCGTGCCGTCACAAAACGGCTTGGTCGCCGAGCCTCCACATCTGCACAGCACAACGACTTCCGCCGGTTTGCCGTCTTTGCGGGGTGGGGGCGCTAATTCCCGTCCGTCGGGCGTCTGGATCCGCACCGGGCCCTCGACAATGAGCGGTCCGTTGGCCTTGGGAGTTATGGTCACGTGGGTCATGCGGCCAATATAAGCGGCACGCTTGGCCAGGAGGCGGGGTATTCCCGGCGTGCGCAGCCCGATGCACACCCGATTTTCCCTCATCGCATTCTGCGCCGCCGCAGCGGCGTGCCTCGGCGAGCGTGGGCCGTTCACCAATCGCATGGCCCAGTCCGGCACGAGCTACCTCGCGCGCGCCGCGCGCCAACCGGTCCGCTGGCAACCCTGGGGACGCGATGCCTTCGCACTTGCCGCGAAGCTCGATCGTCCCGTGCTCCTGTACATCGGCAGCGATGCCTGCCGCTGGTGCGCCGAGACCGACCGTGCGATCTACACGGACCCCGAGATCGGCGCGCTCATCAACGCGCTGTTCGTGCCGATTCGCGTTGACCGCGACGAACGGCCCGACGTCGCCCTACGATACCAGGCGGCGGTCGAGCGCCTGGCCGGGCTGCATGGCTGGCCGCTCACCGTGTTCCTCACATCCGATGGCGCGCCGTTCTTCGGCGGCACGTATTTCCCGGCCGACGATCCCATCACGGGGCGGGGGCTCAAGCAACTGTTGCCCGAGGTCGCCAAGAGCTACCGCGACCAGCGCTCGTTCATCGTGCAGCAGGCGGCAGTCCTGCAGCAGCTCGTGCTCACGGGCAACGGCGACTCGCATGGCGTGCTACGGCCCGCGCTCGTGCAGCAAGGAATCGTCGCGGTCGCACGCGAGCTGGATGAGGCGGTTCGCACTCACGCCGCCTTGGGCAGCGTGATGCATGCGGCCGCCACATCTCTCCTGTTTGGCGATCACGACACGACGGCCGTGCGGGCGCTGAACCTCATGCTCGACACGACCGCAGGCGCGCTCGGCGAGGATCCGCCACGGCTCGTCCGCGCGGCGCTCGCCGGAAGCCTTGCGAAGGCGTGGGCCGTGACCGGCGAGCCGCGCTACCGCGAGACCGGACGTACCCTGGTCCGCAGTTTGGTACGCGAGCTGCCCGAGGAGGAAGGCTCGATCTTCGCCGATCGGGAGGCGTACGTCATCGAGCACGTGATCGTGGCCGCGATGACGTTCGGAGAGCGAGGCGTTGAGAGTCGCGCACGCGCCGCTCTCGATGCCCTGTTGCAGCGGACCTACGCGCACGGCTGGGGTGTCCGGCACGTGATCGCCGCTCGAATTACGCCTCAGGGCCTGCTCCAGGACCAGGTCCAGGTCGCGTCGGCGTGTCTCGCGGCGTACCAGCTCAGCAAGGAGCAGCGCTATCTCGATGTCGCTCTCGACCTCGCGGCCATCGTCGAGCGCGGCTACGCCGATCCCCTCGGCGGCTACTACGATGTCGCCACGCCTCCCGGCGAGGCGCTCCCGCCCCCGACGTCACTGCCGGCGTTGGGCGATCGCACCAAAGACGTGTTCGACGATGTGCTCCCCGGCGCCAATCCGGCGGCGGCGCTACTGCTGGCGCACTTGGCGCGGGTGACGGGTGACCAGTCGTACCGGCGCCGCGCCCAGACGACGCTGGAGGCCTTCGCGGGCGCCATGAATGGCGTCGGTGTCCGCGCCGCCACGTTCCTGGCTGCCGCGCGCGAAACCCTTGCAACACCGTGACGAAGCCCCCAGGCGGGGGGTCACTCAGATGGTGAACGCCAGCGCCCCGGATGTCGAAGTAGTCGCCCGGATCTTGGGCGGCGATGGGGAGGCGTTCGGGATTCTCATCCGGCGATACGAGCCGGGTTTGCTTCGCTTCGCGACGCGTATGCTCGGGAACCCCGATGCGGCGGCGGATGCGGTAGCTGAGAGTCTCGTGCGCGCCTACCGGCATTTGGCCCAGTGCCGGGATCCGGCGCGGTTGCGCAGCTGGTTGTACCGGATTACGGGGAATCGCTGCCGCAGCCACCTCGCGCGGCGGCACACGAACGATATCTCGCTCAGCGACGCGCCACCGTTGGCTGACGGCTCGGATGCCTGGGCGGTGCTGGAGCGTGGTGAACAGGTAGAACTGGTCGAGCGCGCCTTGGCGGCGCTCCCGGCCGAGAAGCGTGAGGCCTTCGTTTTGAAGCACGTGGAGGGGATGAGCTACGAGGAGATGGCAGCCGTGACCGGCGCGCGCATACCCACACTCAAGATGCGCGTGCATCGCGCCCGCGAAGCACTGTTAGCGGCGCTGGAGGAGGTAGTACGATGAGCCCAATTGATCCTCGGTTGCAGGAAGCGCTCGATGGCGAGCGTGATCCCGGCGATCTGCCGCTGGATCTGCGGGAGGCGTACGACCGGCTGACTTCGGCAACCCAGCTGCTCACGGCGACGCCGCCGGTGAGCGTCGCGGCGCGCGTCATGGCCGAGATCCGCCAGACACCGGCACCGGTCTTGCCTGAAGCTCCGATGCGCCGCTTCGTTCACTTCCTCGGCCGCCCGCGTGCTGTCACCGTGCGGCTGCGCCCGGTTTGGACGTTGGCGCTCGCGGCCGGCCTCGCCGCGATCCTGCTGCTCCCCTCGGGACCCGGCGGCGGCCTTACGCCCGGCGTCAGCGAAGGGGTTGCCAACTTCGTGGGCCACTTCCCAGGCGCCCGCTCAGTTGAAGTCGTCGGCTCGTTCAACGACTGGAGCCGGGGGACGCTGCACCTGAGCGACGACGATCACGACGGCATCTGGCACGCAGCAGCGGTTCTGCCTGCCGGCCCGCACGAGTACATGTTCGTCGTGGACGGCGAGCGGTGGGTGCCGGATCCCCTGGCGGGCCGCTACGTGGATGACGGATTCGGCGCGGGCCAGCAAAACTCTCTCCTCATCGTCCGTCCGGTGGCCGCCCAGCCATGAGGTGGGAGCTGGTCCTGGCCCTGGTGGTCGCGCACCCCGCTCCGCTCGTGGCCCAGAATGGGAGCGATTCGACGCGACTTGCGGGCCGGGTGCCGGCGGCCGCGCTGCCGGCGATCGACTCGATCATCGCGGCCGCCGTGGCGGAGAGCTTGCCGACCGAGCCGCTGATCCAGAAAGCGCTCGAGGGCGGCGCCAAGAACATTCCCGTCGCTCGCCTGGTGAGTGGCGTGCGACGTGGCTTGCTGCAGCTGCGCCAAGCACGCATCATCGTCGGCCGGTCGGTGCCGGGGCAGCCCCCACCCGAGGGTCATGTCGCGGCAGTGGCGGCGGCACTCGCCCGCGGTGTCCCGGGGCCTATTGTCGAGCGCCTCCTTACCGTGGCGCCGAACGAACCCCCAGGACCGGCGCTGCACGCGGCAGCCGACCTGATCGGGCACCACTTTGACCCCGATTCCGCGGCCGATTTGCTCGTGGAAGCTCACAACAAAGGCTTGCGCGGCGTGCGGTTACTCGACGTCGCGGTAGCTGCCGATCACGAGCTGCAGCGGCCCGGCGGCCGGACCCCTTCGGAGGCACTGGCTCACGTCCGGGCCATGCTGCCGAACGTGCCGGCCGCGGAGGCAGCGGTGACGCGACGTGGAACGAAGGGGTCGTAAGAGCGACCCTAACCCGAGGCTCTATGCTTCAGTCAGCACTCCTCCTCCTGGCCCTTGCCGTGCAACAGCCGACACAACAGCCGGCGGCCGCGCCCAAGCAGCACGCCAACGCGACGCAGCAGGCCGACACCGCGAAGGCCAAGCACCGTGCCCGCCATGCCCGCAAGGCGAAGCCGGCTGCGACGACCGCGCCGCGCGACACGACCAAGTCGAAGCCCTAACTAGGACGTGTAGTCTGAGTTGATCCGGACGTAGTCCGGGGAAAGATCGCAGGTCCATACCACCGCCTCCGATCGACCAAGACCAAGGTCGAGCCGGAGGCGGATGGTTTTTTGCTTGAAGATGGCACGGGCCTGCGCGGGATCGGCGAGCGCGGTAGCGCCGCCGCTCGCGAGTGTGAGCCAGCCCCCCCAGCTGCCGCCGTTGGACGTCTGCGCCTCGAGCGTGATGCGCTCGGCCACGAGTGCCACGCCGGCGACGCCGGCCGCGGCCAGCACGCGACCCCAGTTGGGATCGCCACCGTAGATCGCCGTCTTCACGAGCGTGGAGCGCGCGATGGCGCGACCGACCTCGCGGGCGTGCGTTTCCGTTTGTGCCCCCACGATCTGGATCTCGAGCTGCTTGGTCGCGCCTTCGCCGTCTTCGACAATCGCGAGCGCCAGGGTGCGCGCCACGTCCGTGGCCGCCTCCTCGAACAGCTTCCAGGTGGCGCCATCGCGCGAGGGATCGATGCCGGCATGGCCATTCGCGAGAAAGAGGGCGGTGTCGTTGGTGCTAGTGTCGCCATCCACGGAGATCGCGTTGAATGTGTGGTCGACGACGCGCTTCCAGAACGGGCGCAGCGTGCCGGGCTCCGACACGGCGTCCGTGGTGATCACGGCGAGCAATGTGGCCATGTCGGGATGGATCATGCCGGCGCCCTTCGCCATGCCCCCGATGATGATCGGACCGCCCGGCGTTTCGAGACGAACCGCGCAGTGTTTGGGGCGCGTGTCGGTCGTCATGATGGCCCGTGCGGCCTCCACGCCGCCGGTGGGAGAGAGCTTCGTGGCGGCTTCGCGCAGGCCGCGCGCCACTTTTTCCACAGGAAGCGGCACGCCGATGACGCCGGTCGAGAGCACCAACGCTGTCCGGGGTGGCAGCCCGGCTGCCTCTTCGGCGGCGCGCGCCATTGCGCGGGCCGCCTCGAGCCCGGCGGCACCGGTGCACGCGTTCGCCACGCGTGCATTCATCGCGACCGCGCGGGTCCGTCCCGGGCGGTCGGCCAGCATTTCGGCGTCGTAGATGACGGGAGCCGCGCGCAGCGCATTCTTGGTGAAGGCGCCGGCGGTCGCGCAGCTGGTCGCGCTGACGAGAAGCGCCACGTCGAGCGCGCCGTCGGCTTTGAGACCTGCGTGCGCCGCGGCGGCGGTGAAACCGCCCGGCGACGTCGCCGAGCCTGCTTCTATTGTCGAAATTGCGGCAGACATAATCGCTTGTGTAACAGTGCTCCGTTTCTTATCATAGCACAACCTTCCAGGGGGGACCCGTTCGATGTCGGATCCGTTCCTCAGTTCCGACGACTATGACGAACGTGCACATCAGCTCTACAACGAAGGTCAATACGACGAGGCCATAGATACGCTGCGCGAGGGGTTGGGGCTGTATCCCCACGCCGTCGAGCTGCATGTCGGTATGGGCTATGCGCGGCTCGCGCGCGAGGAGTTCGCGTGGGCGCGGCGCGCGTTCGAAGAGGCGCGCGGTCTCGATCCCGATCACGAGGACACGCTCGCCGGCTTGGGCGAGGTGCTACTCAAGTTCAGTGAGCGCGCCGCCGCCCTCGGCTGCTTCGAGCGCGTGCTGGCCCTCGGCTTCCAGGACGATCACGACCTCATGCTGCAGATCGGGCGCGCGTTGTTTCGCGAAGGCGTGCTCGATCAGGCACGCCGCTTTTTCGAGGGGGCGCTGCGGGCGCATCCCGATTCGGCCGATGCCGCCGCCTGCGTGGGCTACGCCGCGCACCGGCTCGCCGATGAAGGCGGCAGCCTGCACTGGCTGCGGCGCGCGCTCGAGCTCGACTCGAGCCTCGGCGAAGCGCGCATCTATCTCGCGAACCTGTTGTACGACCGCGGCGAGTACGAAGCGGCGCTGTTTCATCTCGAGCGCACCGGCCCCGAAGAGCATTACGACGCGCTGGCGATCTGGCGGCTCGTCGAGCTGAAGAAGACCGTATATCGCCTCCCCGACGACGATCCCGAGCTTCTGCCCTGGAACGAACGCTTGAGCGAGCTCGCAGTCGCCGCCGCCCCCGAAGACCTCCTGCTCTCGGAGATCGAAGCGATGCGGCCGGACGGCCAGATCCGGGATCCACGCCAGCTGGAGCTGTTCGGCACGCTCCTCACCGAGCTGCAGGGCATGAAGAACAAGAGCTTCGAGGTGCACCGCGTGAGCACGGTCACGGGCGCGACCTACGTCGGCACCTGGGAGGAGATCGTGCGGCAGATGAAGGACGATGCCGTCGAGTGGGTCGCCGGCTCGCTCGAGGAGTACATGGAAGCGAGCGCCAAGCGGTGGCGCAAGCAGACGGGGGTGGCGATTCCCGCAACCGATCCCGAGAGTTTTCTCCGCGCCGGCGCCGATGCGGGAGTTCTAAGAATCCTGCACTAGACGGCTTTCTTGAATCGGATCCCGATCGACAGGGGCCCGTCGCCCAATGCCATGAGCGTGACGGATCCCGCGAGCAGCAGCCCCTCGATCTCGAAGTTCACGTGATGCGGCAGCTTGTCGGCCAGGATCGACACCGCCATCAACACGGCCATCGCGGTGGCCCAAAAGCGGGTCCACATCCCGAGGAGCACGCACACCGCGCCGGCGGTTTCGATCAAGATGACGACCAGAACGACCAGGGTGCCCACCGAGAGCCTGGGGATGCCGCCGTGGATCCGATCGAGGCCCCGGAGCAAGAACACCCCACCCACCGCCAGGCGCATGAAGAACGCCGCATACGGCGTCAGTGCATTCACGAGGTCTCCGTTAGAACATGGACATCGCGAGGAACGACCGCAGATTGTCGTTCGTCACGCGCAGCCGGGCGGAGAGGAGCCGCACGACCGACCACAGCACTTTGTAGGCGATGTCGCGGTTGAAGTCGAGGAGCAGCTCGAAATCGGAGCGGGAGATCGTGATCAGGGTGCAGGCGGTGTTGGCGATCGCGTCGGTCGACCGCTCGGACCGGTCGAAGATCGACATCTCCCCGAAGCACGCGCCCGGCTTCAGGACCGCGAGGGCTTCCTCACCGGACCCCGGGATCGTCCGCGAGATCCGGACTTCGCCTTCCGAAATCAGGAACAACCGGTTGCCCGACTCGCCTTCCTTGAAGACGTACTGACCGACGGTGAACTTCTGTTCGCGGCAGACTTCCGCGACGCGGGCGAGCTCGCCCTCGTCGAGGTCCTGAAAGATGGCAGCGTGTTTGAGCAGCTTGATGTCCACGGAGGCTAAGGTACGGTCAAACCGCGTTTCGCGGTAGCTGACGCGCTCACCGCGCTGCGTTTTCCGCTCGCGGCCGCGTTCCCGTTCGTCGCGTCGCCCACCGGGCAGCTCGCGATCGTCGTCGCCGCTTCCGCGAGCGACGTCGCCGACGGCTTCCTGGCACGGCGCTACGGCTCCTCCCGCGCCGGTGCGGTGCTCGATCCGATCGCCGATAAGGCCTTCATGGCGGTCGCGTTCGTGACGATCGCGCGGCGCGGATTGCTGGAGTGGTACGAGCTGGTCGGAGTGCTGCTGCGCGACATTCTCGCCGTGCTGGGATTTCTGGCGACCTGGCTGCTGCGGCGGCCCGTCGCCGTGCCGGCGCGTGCCGGCGGCAAGGCGGTGACGATCGCGCAGCTGCTCACGCTGGTAGCGGCGATCACCGATTGGACCTACACTCGTCATCTCGCCTGGGCCACCGCGGCGATAGCGGTGTACGCACTTTGGGATTACGGACGTACCGCCGCGCGCCGGGGAAGCAGGTCCACGGCGCCATGAACCACACCAGGGGGATGCCAGCCCGGATGCGATCGCTCGCGATGGCGCTGACAACGGCCGGCGTGCTCGTCGCGCACACCGCGGCCGCGCAACAGTTCTCGCCGCCCAAGAACGGGAAGCATACCGCTACCCACATCGGGTTGTTCGGATTCGG
>DASXTV010000028.1:0-13750 GCA_036505175.1 Gemmatimonadales bacterium | reverse complement strand
TTCCGCTTCGCTGGCGTGATGAGATTGGCGGCGCCCAACTCGTCGTCTTTTCCCCACCGTCCCCAGTTCGAGACCTCTTTCATGGCACGTTGGTAGTCGGCCTCGGTGACAATCGTCTGACGATGGTTGCTGCCGTTACTCTGGCCGAGCGTGTGGGCGACCGTCACGACGACGAGCGACAGGCCGAGTAACAATCCTCCGACAGGTCCGATTCGATGCCTCATCGGTGCCTCCGTGCGCGTCAACATAACGCGTGCAATTAGTCGAATTCCTCACAGGGTGAAGGCCGGGCTGCCCGGTTACTGTAGTCCAGGCCCAGCGACGAAACCGTTATCGGAGTGACACAAAACAGAGCACGGTGTGCGCCGCCGTCACACCCCCGTATCCGTTCGCCGTCGTCTCGCCGAGGACTGTTACTGTAAGGCGTTGAATATTAGCTGTTTGTGGGTTCATGCGCCAGTACTCCCGGGCCGCGTCCAGGCCCCCTCAAGGCATTCGGATTGCACCATGTCGTTGGCCCCCATGTTCCCTGATGTCGTGCAGTGTCATCCCGCCAGCGCTGTCTGTGACACGCGCGCATCCTCGGTTCCTCCGGCGGGCGCCGCATGAGATCGTCAAACCGTGGTGCGCCGAGCTTTCTGGCGTTGCCTCCCAAGGCACGCGTATACGTTGTCGCCGTCGCAATCGCCGGCGGTAGCTGTCTCGTCGCTTCTCTGCTCCTGCTCCGTCTGGACAACGCAGGCCTGTTCGCGATGTTCGTGGGACTCGCCCTGCTGGCGGCGGTCGCGAAGATCGAGCTGCCGCTCGGCCGCAGTCATTCCACGCTGTCCATCTCGTTCGCCGTAGACTTCTGGGCGCTGTTCACGCTGGGGCCGGCGGCAACGGCGTGCATATCGGCCCTGGGCGCGTGGGCCCAGTGCACCTTGCGGACCAGCGAGCGAAACCCGCCGTACCGGATCGTATTCAGCGTCGCGGCGGTGGTGGTGACGGTCGCGCTCACCGGGTTGTCGCTGGCGGTGATCGGCTCGGACACGTCCAGCATCGTGGCACTCATTCGCGCGGCCGCGGTCGCGGCGCCCGTCTACTTCTTCGTCAATACCGCGCTGGTCGCGGGCGCGGTTGCGCTCTCGACGAACCAGCCGTTCGCGCGCGTCTGGCACAGTAACTTTCTGTGGAGCGCGCCCACCTATATGGTGGGCGCTGCGCTCGCTGCTGCTGCGAACGAGATATCCGAACGCGGCTCGTTCGGATGGCTCGCGCTGCTGGCCGTGCCGCTGTACCTGGTCTTCCGGAGCTATCACACGGTGGTGGCACGCCTCCGCGACGAGCAGAATCAAACGCGCCGGGCGATGGAGGTTCAGCTCGCAACCATCGAAGCGCTCGCGCTCGCGATCGAGGCGAAGGCGGGCTGCACCCCCGAGCACGTCCGATCGATCCAGCAGCACGCGGCAACGCTCGCGGAAGCTGCCGGACTCTCCGATGCGGAAATCCAGGCGGTACGCACCGCGGCGTTGCTGCACGACATCGGCAACATGGCGGTCCCCGAGCACATCCTCGCGAAACCGGAAGCCCTGACCCCCGAGGAGTTCGAACGGGTGAAGATTCATCCCCGCGTGGGCGCCGAAATCCTGCGCGACGTGCGGTTCGACGCGCCCGTGAGCGAGCTCGTGCTCTGCCACCACGAGCGCTGGGACGGCCTCGGTTATCCGGCCGGGCTGCGCGGCGAGGAGATTCCAATCGGCGCGCGCATCCTGGCCATCGCCGACTGCTACAGCGCGCTGCAGGCCGACCGGCCCTACCGTCCGGCCCGCACCGAGAGCGAGGCGATTGCGGTGCTGCGCGAATCCGCCGGCACGGCGTTCGATCCGGCGCTGGTCGACCTCCTGCTTTCGCGGCTGAGCACGTCGGCGCCGCTGGCAACCGACACGACCGCCGAGAGCGCGTGGATCGAAACCGAAGTCCTCGCCCTGCGGGACATCGCGGGCACGCATCGCGAGGAGCACACGCTCTACGAGATCGCGCAGGCTCTCGGTTCGAGCCTGGGCGTCTCCGAGGCGATGGCGCTGATTCAGGCCAAGGTCAGCCGGCTCGTACCGTTCACGACGTGCGCGTTGTTTCTCCGTGATGACCACGACGCGTACGTCTGCCGGTACGCCCACGGGCCCGGCTCGGAAACTCTGTTGAAGTGGACGCCGAAGTCCTGGAGCGACCTCCCGCTTCGATTCCCGCCGCGCGAGGACGGCGCGGCAGAGCACCATGAGGATCTCAGGGCTCTACTGCCCTGCCCGCTGACGTTCGACGGGCGATTGATTGGCGGGCTCGTGATCTACCACACGGTGCCGGGCTGCTTCACCGACGAACACCGGCGCGTCCTGGGCCGCGTGAGCGAGCAGGCGGCGGCCGTCATCTACAACTCCACGCGCTTCGAGCGGACCGAGCACGATTCCCACACCGATCCGCTGACAGGAATGGCGAACCGGCGCTCGCTCGACCGTCAGTTCGAAGCCGCGCTCGCGCGCGCCTCGCGCACGCAGGGCAGCGTCAGCGTTGTCGTCATGGACCTGGACGGGCTCAAGGAGATCAACGACACCTACGGCCACGAGGCGGGCGACCGCGCGCTGCACGCGGTGGGCGAGGTCCTGCGCGCGATGGTCCGCCAGAACGATCTCTGCGCACGCTTTGCGGGCGACGAGTTCGTCGTCGTGCTGTGGGATTGCAGTCCCGAGAATCAGGCGCGCCGCGTGTCCGACCTGCAGGCCGCCGTCAGCGCGTATCCGTTCCAGCCGCGCCCGGGCATCCAGTTCCCGCTCTCCATCAGCGCCGGAGCCGCCCGCTTCCCGGAGGACGGGAGCACACTCGAGGAACTGCTCGCGGCGGGCGACCAGCGAATGTACCGCGACAAGTCCGGTCGCCGCTCACGAAGCTCGGGCCGACACGCGCTGGCCGTCGACATCGGTACGTAGGCCGCATCTTCAGATGCGGCCCAGCGCACCGAGCCGGGTCTGAACGCCCCGCCCCACGTACGGCTGTGCGGCACGCTCCCGCTAGCCTGTCACAGTTTTTTCACCTCTGCGCACGCGCCCGCCTGCTGATAATCGACTCGATGCCAGACCACGCTTCTCGGAGGGCGCCATGAACCGCTCAATTGCCGTTGTGTTCCCCATCACGCTCGCCGTGGTGTTGTCGGTGACGCCGGATCGCGCTCGCGCGCAGGTGGGAGCGGCACCGATCGCGGGCGCGTGGATGCTGAATACAGACTTGAGTGACAAGCCGGAGCAATCGACGCAAGCGGATGGAGGGGATCGCGGCAGCGGCGGCGGATACGGTCGCGGAGGCGGCGGCTACGGCGGCGGGCGGGGCGGCGGGCGGGGCGGAAGGCGCGGCGGCTTCGGCGGCGGCGGCTTCGGCGGCAGAGGCGGACAACAAACCGGCTCCGCAAGCCCCGAGGAACGCGAGCGAATGCGCCAGGCGATGCGCGACATCATGGAGGCGCCGAGCCGCCTGACCATCACGCAGACGAGCTCCATGGTTACGATCGTGACCGACGACGGACGAACCACGAGGCTCGCCCCGACGGGCAAGGGGATCAAGGACGAGTCGACCAAGATCGAGCGCAAGACGAAGTGGGACAATGGGAAGCTGGTGAGCGAGATTTCAGGGGTGGGACGCGGGAAGATCACGGAGACCTACGCGATCGATCCCGAGCATCATCGGCTGACGGTCACGCTGCAGATGGAGAACCCGCGCGGGCCGCAGGCGAGGGTGATACATCGCGTGTACGACACCCAGCCGCTCTGACGCTGGATTTCGTAGCCGCGCCGGGTCTGAAGACCCGGCCTACGTACCGTACGAACGGGTGAACATGCGACGGGTCGTCGCCTCGTTGTCGAGCTATCTGATTCTCGGCGCCGCAACCGTCGGCGCCGCTCCGTGCGCGATCGAAGGGACGATCACCTCGCGAGGTATTCCGCTGCCCGGCGTCGTCATCACCTTGACCGACTCGGGCAGCCGCGTCGTGGAATCAACGTCGTCAGCGCCCGACGGCAGCTTCGGCCTCGCTCCGCAATCGCCAGGCACGTACCGGCTGACGGCGGGCCTGACGGCCTTCGCGCCGCTCGAGCGCGACATCACGATCGACGCCACGTGCGGAAACAAACTCGACCTCACGATGACGCTCGCCTCGAGATCGTCAGCCGCGCCGCCACCGGCCGGCGGAACGACCGCAACATCAGCAGCCGCGCCACGTCCGACTTTGCCTGGACCCGGGGCGTCACGCGTCAACCCGCCGAATAGAGATCCCGGACGGACGCCTGCCGGCCGGCCGCCGTTTCAGACCGTTCCGTTAGTCGCGAATGCCGCGGCGACCGCCGGGCGGGATGACGGATGGCCGAACGAAGCGTCGGAGTCCCCGGCGGCGCCACTTTTGCCGCCGGGATTCTCCGTTGACGCAGCGGCCGATTCGATCGCCACGCTCGGAAACGCGCGCGCGAGCGACGCCTTTGCGTTTGGTGGGAGGTTCGATGGCGACCGTCCGGGAAATCCATTCGATCGACCGGAAGGATTCGACGCAGGCGGATTCGGCGCCGGACGCGGCGGCCCGGGTCCCGGCGGCTTCGGGCCAGGTGGTGGGTTCGGCAGGCCCGGTGGACCCGGTGGGTTCGGCGCGCGCACGGGACGTCAACGACTGCGCGGCATGGGATTTCAAAGCTTCGACTCGTCCGCGCTCGACGCGGCCCCGTTCTCGCTCAACGGCCAGCCCACGCGCAACGCGGACTACCTGCAGCAGCGATTCGGCGCGACGCTCGGCGGACCGTTCAGGATACCGAAGATGTATTCGGACGGCGGCCGGACATTTTTCTTTTTGAATTACAGCGGCACGCACTCGAGGACGCCGTACGACGCGTATGCAACGGTGCCGACCGCCGCAGCGCGCGCCGGCGATTTGTCGGGCATGACCGCGCTGATCGTCGATCCGACGACGGGACAGCCGTTTCCTGGCAATCAGATTCCCGAGCCTCGCCGGGATCCCGCTGCGCTCGCCTTGCTCGACCTGTTCCCGCTTCCCAATCAGCCGGGGACGCGCCAGAACTTCCACTACGTGACGACGACGACCAATCAGGTCGACGATGTGAACTTCCGTCTCGTGCACAACTTCGGCGACGCCGCACAGGGACCACGAGGCGGCGCTCCGGCGCGCGGAGGTGGACCCGGCGGCCCGCGCGGCGACCGCCCGGGCAATCTCACGATCGCGATCCATTACCGTCACTCCGAGATCGGCAACCCGAATGTGTTCTCCACCCTGGGCGGCACATCGAACGTTCAGGCATGGGATATCCCGGTCGGTTATTCGTTCAGGACGTTCGGCCTCCAGCATTCGATACGGTTCCAGCTCAATCGGCAGCGCAGCGACGCGAGCAATCTGTTTGCGTTCAGCCAGAACATCGCCGGCCTCGCCGGCGTGCTTGGCGCCTCGTCCGATCCGTTCGACTGGGGCGCGCCGAACCTGTCGTTCAGCAGTGTGACCAGCCTCGTCGACGGGAGCCCATCGCTCCGCACCAACCAGACGCTTGCCCTCGGCGATTCGATCGTCAAGACCTACGGACATCATGGGCTGCGGTTCGGCGGCGACTATCGCGACATCCGCCTGGACAGCCGCGTGGATCAGAACGCCCGCGGGAGCTTTGTGTTCACGGGGCTCTTCACGGGTTTCGATTTCGGCGACTTTCTCCTGGGGCTGCCCCAGCAGGCCTCGATCCAGTACGGCGCCGGACTCGAGCGCTTCCGCGCCCGATCCTGGGATGCCTACCTGCAGGACGACTGGCGGCCCACGGGAACGATGACCGTGAATCTCGGCGTGCGCTACGAGTACGTCTCGCCCTATTCGGAGGCGGCGAATCGGCTCGTGACGCTCGACGCCCCCGGGAACTTCGCGGCGGCGGTTCCCGTGCTCGCCGGTGGAACCGGACCGTTCAGCGGAACGTTCCCCGACACGATCGTCCGGCCCGATCGCAACAACGTCGCTCCCCGCGTGGGCGTGGCATGGAGAGGCGCGACCGGCACGATCGTGCGTGCCGGCTACGGGATCAATTACAGCGCCGGCGCATACGCAGGTATTGCGGAGCAGCTTGCCGCGCAGCCGCCGTTCGCGTTCGCGAGCACGATCCTGGCATCGCCGGCATCGCTGCTGCCACTCGAGTCCGCGCTCTTACTCACCCCGACCGGGCTGACGACCAATTCATACGCGGTCGATCCCGCCTTCCGCGTCGGGTTGGTCCACATGTGGACGTTCGACGTGCAGCGCGATCTGACCCGCACGATCAATGTCGGCGTCGGCTACATCGGGACCACGGGCGGTGACCTGCAGGTCGTTCGCGCGCCCAACCGCACGCCTGACGGGCTGCGTATCTCCGGCGTGCTGCCGTTCCTCTGGGTGTCGTCGCCGGGTGCGTCCAACATGCACTCCCTGACGCTGCGCATTCGCAAGAGGCTGTCCGCCGGACTTGGGGCGGGCGCAAGCTACACGCTCTCGAAATCGATCGACGATGCGTCGTCGATTGGAGGAGCAGCGGTCGTCGTCGCGCAGAACGATCAGGATCTCGCGGCCGAGCGGGGTCTCTCGAGCTTCGATCAGCGACATCGCTTCTCGGCCGACTTCATGTACGAGCTTCCGTTTGGCCCGGACCGACGCTGGGCGAATCACGGGTGGCCCGCGGCGGCCCTCTCGGGATGGGTGTTCAACGGGAACGCGCAGTTCGCGACCGGCATCCCATACACCGCCCGCGTGCTCGGCGCGTTCCGCGACGTCGCCGGCGGCGTCAACGGAACGCTGCGCGCCGACTACAACGGGCTGCCGGTTACGCTCGACGACCCGACCGCGTCGAGGTTCTTCAACACGTCGGCGTTCTCCGTGCCGCTTGGCGGCATGTTCGGAAACGCCGGTCGCAACACGATTCCCGGACCCGGCACCTCCAACGTCAACCTCGGGCTGACGAGGAACGTGCCGCTCGGCGGCAATCGAGTGCTCTCGGTGCAGATCGTGGCGAACAACGTGTTCAACGCCCTGCAGTTTGCCGCGATCGATACCGTGGTGAACTCGCCGACGTTCGGGCAGGTCATCGCGGCGCGCGCGCCGCGGCGGATCCAGATTTCCACGCGATTCCGGTTCTGACCAGTCATGGGCTCCACCATTGATGTTCCATCGGAGCCCATGACTGGTCGCCAGTATCTTCTTGGCGCGCTTCGCGCGCCGAGGACCGCTATGCGGATCCCAGCGCAACGGGTGGAAAATTCGCAATCGAAGCCGCATAGCGGTCCAATGACGCGTCATCAGCCACGTTCGTGGATCCGCTTCCCGGCGGCCCTCGTCCCGGCGGCGCTGATGCTCGCGGTCGGGGCCGGGGTCCCCACCGCGCGGACTTTGCGCGGTGGGGTGGAGGCTGCTCCATCGGCCGGTCAGGCATCGGGTCAACCCCGTCCCGTGTTCCGGCAGGGGACGGAGCTGATCCTCGTCAACGTGGTCGTGCGCGACAGGCGCGGCGAGGTCGTGCGTGGGCTGACGAAAGACGACTTCTCGATTCTCGAGGACAACAAACCGCAGACCATCACTAACTTCGACTTCGAAGATCTGACCGGTCCAGCTACGCCCGGTTCCGCAGCAGCCGAGCCGCCATCCTCCGTGATTCTCGGGACGCTGCGTCAGGCCGGGGTTCCCACCGCGCGTGGTGTGCGCGGTGGGGCGGAGCCCGGGCCGCAGCCGCTGCCCGCGTCGCCGATCGACATCCACGGCCGCCGGCTGCTCGTGTTGTTCTTCGACCTCAGCTCCATGCAGCCGGAAGAGATCCAGCGCGCGATCGATGCCGCGCGGGCGTACGTGGACAAACGCGTCTCGACCGCCGATCTCATCGCGATCGTCTCGCTCGCAACGGCGCTGAGGGTCGATCAGGACTTCACGTCCGACCGCGAGCTCCTGCTCAAGGCGCTGGGGCGGTTCGGCCGCGCGGGCGCCAACGGGTTCGAGGCGGGCGCCGCCGGGGACCCCGAGGGAACACCGGACGACAGCACCGCGTTCACGCCCGACGACACGGAGTTCAACATCTTCAACACCGATCGGCGCCTCGATGCGCTGCGCTCGCTCTCCGATGCCCTCTCTCCAATCGAGCAGAAGAAATCGGTGGTCTACTTCAGCAGCGGCATGAGCCAGTCGGGAAGCGACAACCAGGTGCAGCTGCGCAGGACCGTCGACCGCGCCGTGCGCGCGAACGTCTCGATTTACGCGGCCGACGTGCGCGGCCTGCAGGCAATCGTGCCGGGCGGCCAGGCATCGCAGGCGAGCGCGCGCGGCCGGGCGCCCTTCTCGGGCGCCAGCGTGACGGACCAGTTCGGCGGGCTCGCCTCCAGCCAGGACACGTTGACCACGCTGGCCGAGGACACCGGCGGGCGCGCGTTCTTCGATTCGAACGCGTTCGGCAGCGTCTTCACGCGCGTCGTCGAGGATACATCGGCGTACTACCTGCTCGGCTTCTCGAGCACCAATCCGGCGCGCGACGGCCGGTTCCGCAGGATTACCGTGCGCGTCAACCGGCCGGACGTGAAGCTGGAGTACCGATCCGGCTACTACGCGTCGAGAGACTTCGCGCACTCGACGAGAGACGATCGCGAACGGCAGCTGCAGGATCAGCTCGAGTCCGATCTGTCGGCGACGGATCTCAGCACGTACGTGTCAGCGGCGTACTTCCGCGTCGGCGACAGCCGCTACTTCGTGCCGATATCGATCGTCCTTCCCGGGAATCAGCTGCCGCTCACGTCGGTGAGCGAGGCCAACAAGGCAACGATCGACGTGCTCGGCATCGTACGGAACGAGCAGCGGCGTCCGGTCGCGCGGATCCGGGACACGATCCGGCTGGCGATCGACAGCATCGACGATCTGAAACGCAAGACCGTCCAGTACGAGACGAGCTTCGAGCTGCCCCCGGGCCGTTATCGGGTGAAGGTCGTCGTGCGCGAGAACACGGGCGGGACGACCGGGTCGTACGAAGCCGCTCTCGTCGTGCCGGACCTCGCGCGGGATGCGATCAAGCTGAGCTCGATCGTCGTGGGGACCCAGCTGAAGGCAGGCGCACGCCGCGCGGAGCGCAATCCGCTCGTGCGTGACGGACGCGAGCTGGTGCCCAACGTGACCCACGTCGTCTCAACCGCCCAACATCTGTACTTCTACTACGAGATTTACGACCCCGGCCGGACGGCGGAACCCTCCCGCAGAATCAAGGTGATGACCAGCCTTGCGTTCTATCGCGGCCGTCAGCGCGCGTTCGAGACGCCGCTGGTTCAGACGACCGAGCTCTCCGCTCCTGACAGGACCGCGGCAGCCTTTCAGCTCGACGTCCCGGCCGCTTCGCTGAAACCCGGCCTCTACACGTGCCAGGTGAACGTCGTGGACGACGTCGCTGGAACGTTCGCGTTTCCGAGACTGCAGTTGTATGTCCGGAAATGATCAATTGTCAGGGATCAGGCCTGATGCCTGAGACAGCCCTGATGCCTGATGCCTGATACCTGATGCCTTAGTTGTCTGGAACCTGCGTGATCGCGCGCTCCTCGAAAGTTGGCGGGTCAGCGGCGACGCCCGCGTTGCGCGAGCGCTTCGAATGCCGGCACGAGGTCACTTTGGCTCAGGGCCTCCTCGAGCAGGCGGAGCGTTCTCCGGATATGGTCGGCATCGAGGGCGCTCCCGTGCAGGCGCCAGAGCGCGGTCGCATCGTCGAGGTCCTTGGGACGGCCCGCCAGTACCTTCGCGACGATCAGGTCGCTGAGGTCGATCAGAGGAACGGGCGTGCCCCCGATGTCAACCATCTTCGCGCGGCTGAGAAACTCATCCTCGAGCCCCGAACCGGCCAGCACCACGTCGAGCGGCATGCCGGTCTGCAGGTGGACGAATGGCATCACTCTGGTCCGCCGGACGAAATCCGGGTCGTCCACTCTCAGCGTGAACCCGGCCGTCTCCATCTCGCCCGCAAAGCGCTCGGGCGCGTCGGGCACGAGTGCCAACGTGACGTCGACATCGGCGCTGAGGCGGGGTACGCCGTAGGCGATGACCGCCTGGGCGCCGAACACGTACCATCGCCCCCACCCGGCGATGACGGGAGCGAGCGCCGAAAGCAGTTCAAGGGCGGCGGGTTGTATCGACACGTCGGAGAAGCCGGACGAGGCGCACGTGGCAGTGCAGGTCCTCGCGCCGGAGCCCGGCGCCGGGCCAGCTGGCATCGTGAAGGAGCGCTTGCCGCCGAAGCTCGTCGGCGACACGCAATCCTTCCAAAGGGCCGAGGCGGCCGATGCGCTCGCCCCAATAGCGGTCCTTACTGTCGCGCGCCTCCGCCCAGTCTCTCGACACGAACTCGCGAATGCCCCGGGTGATCACTCGCGCAATTGTAATCCTCAATCAAGTACCGCTTTTCGTCCTTCGCCGGGAACCAGCTCGGGCGAGGGAATGAAACTGTACAAATGCCGACCGACGATCTCCTGGATCACCACGTCGGGATGTTCTCTCTTGACCACGTCGGCATCGAAATCGTTCTGCCACAGATAGACGGCGCGGCTGAAGTGCTCGGACAGGAACGGGACGAGCGGCGAGACGAACGAATCGCGGAAGATCACGGCGCGCGGCAGCGACGCGTCGTTGATTTCCGTGACGAGGTATCCCTCCTCCGCTGTCGGCGCGGCGCCTGCCGGCTCGACGACGTGCGCGCGCCGGGCGCGCCGCGGAACGAGCGTCAGGTCGACCTCGTGCAGCACGCGTGTGAGTCCCATCATTCCCGCGAGATCCATGCCCGGCGCGATGCGGTCCACCGGCTCGAAATCGGTCCGGGTCCAGGCCGGAGGGACGCGCGGCACGCGGGCGCGCGCCGCGGCAATGATCCGCTGATAGGCGACGAGCGCGCCACGGCTGTTCCAGTGCGTGTCGGTCTGCTGGTAGATCCGCTCCCGCGTCTTGGCGTCGAGGAGCGAGGGGCGCACGTCGACGGCCACGCCGACGTGCTCGAGCGCCGTGAACAGCTGATCGGCGCGCGACCGCTCGTTGAGTCGCGCAATCGTCAACGGCATCTCCTCGCCGTAGATGGCATGCTTGTCCGGAGCGATGGTGAACACGTACGCGATGCCGCGCGCGTCCAGCCAGCGCGTCGCGGCGCCGACGGCCGCGCGCCAGTTGGCAAGCGCCTCGGGGGTCAACGGCTCCACGTTTGCGTAGTCCTGGACCGCGTTGTCGTCACCATAGAAGAACCACCCGTCGCGCCCTTTCACGACAGCCGGCGACGGCGATACGCGCAGCACGAACAGCCGCAGCGCCGCATTCCACCGCACGAGGCTCGCGCGCAAGCCGAAGTGGTCCTCGAACCACGCGCTGAGCTGCGGTCCCGCCTTGGCGAGCGATGCCAACGATCCGTCGACGCGGGGAAACGCGGCCAGCTCCCGGTTCTCCCCCCCGGGATCCGCGCCGTCGAACCCGGCGAGGTTCGCCGCGAGCGGCAGCGAGATCACGGCGACGAACAGAATCACGAGGAGCCGCGTCTGCATCAGAATCGAAAATAAATGAACGGGTTGTAGGTCCGCGACGCGAGCTGCAGAATCGACACGAGCAGGAGCGCCATCAACGCGGTGGTTTGCGTGAGTGGCACCCACGTCGTGCGCCGCGTCTCGAGCCGCGCGCCGACAAGAGGCACCCACGGGATCGATCCAATCGCGCCCGCGGCCAGGGCGAGCCAGAGCTCCGGCGTCAGATACCACGACACCGTGAACGGCGCCGGCGCGGCGGCCGTCAGACCGGCCATGGACTTCAGGAACGCCACCGCGCCCGTGAGCGTCTCGGCGCGAAAGAACACCCAGCCGATCATCACAACGAGCATCGTGTAGACGTGCGGCCAGATCGCCCATGCTCCGTGCGGTTCGCGGTCTCCGCGGTTCGACGCGATCCGCTCGATGACGAGAAATGTTCCGTGCCAGAGGCCCCACACGACGAAGTTCCAGCTCGCGCCGTGCCAGAGCCCGCACAGGAAGAAGACGATGACGAGATTCCGGTACTGGCGCGGCCTGCTGACGCGGTTGCCGCCGAGCGGGATGTAGAGATAGTCGCGGAACCAGGTCGAGAGCGACAGATGCCAGCGGCGCCAGAACTCCTGCACGCTGGCGGCGACGTACGGCCAGCGGAAATTCTCGGGGAAGCGGAAGCCGAACATGCGGCCGAGACCGATCGCCATGTCGGAGTAGCCGGAGAAGTCGAAATAGATCTGGAACGTGTAGCAGATGACTCCGAGCCACGCATGTCCCGCCGACAGCTGCGCCGCCGGCAGCGCGAAGATCTGGTCCGCCGGGCCCGCGACGATGTTCGCGATGAGGACCTTCTTCGACAGCCCGATGACGAAGCGGCGGATGCCGTACGCGAAGTCGGCGGCGGTCACGGTGCGGCACGCGAGCTGATCGGCGATGTCGCGGTAGCGGATGATCGGGCCGGCGATGAGCTGCGGGAAAAGCAGCAGGTATAGGGCTGCGTGAACCGGGCTCTTCTGCGCCATCGCGTCGCGACGGTAGACGTCGATGACATACGAGATGGCGTGGAAGGTGAAGAACGAGATGCCGATCGGCAGGAGCACCCGCGGCACGACGATCGGCTGGACGCCCAGCGCGAGAAACAGCGTGTTGACGTTGTCGGCGAAGAAGTTCGCGTACTTGAACACGCCGATGACGACGAGGTTGACGGCCACGGCGGCGGCGACCCACCGCTTCGCGGCGCGATCCGATCCACCCTGCTGCGGCACTGCCGGGCCGCGCGCGCCATCGACCGCAATCGCCATCCGGTAGTTGAAGGCAATCGAGGCCAGCATCAGCCAGGTAAAGGCGCCGCCGCCCTTCGCGTAGAAGATGACGCTCGCGAAGAGGAGCAGCCAGTTCCCGTACGCCCCGTGCCGGCGCGAGCCGGTCACGAAATACAGCGCGAGCAGCAGCGGCAGGAAGAGAAAGAGAAATGTGGGTTCGGTGAACAGCACGAGAAGAGTTGGCTCAGGGCTTAAGGCTCAGGGCTCAGGGCCTGCTTCTCGTTCGCGAGCGTGAATTGGAAGCAGGCCCTAAGCCTTAAGCCCTAAGCCCGACTCGAGCGCGGGCGTCAGCGCTCGAGTGCTCCCTGATATGGGATCACCTGGCCCGCGATGACGTCCACATCGAAGTCCATCGTCCGGTAGCCGGGCGCGCGGATTTCAACGTGGTGGCGTCCCGGTGTCAGACCCAGAGGCTGCGATGTCGGCGTGAATTGACCCACGGTCCCCATATACTGCCCGTCGACGAACACTTCGGCGGTACTCGGCGTGATTTCGAAGCTCACGCCGCCGGTATTGACCTGATTCGGTCCCTGCACACCGACCGATCCGGCCGGCGGGTTCGCTGACGGCGGATACCCTGATGGCGGATACCCTGATGGCGGATACCCTGACGGCGGATACGCGGGCGGATAGGCTGGCGGTGGATACGGGTAGCCCGGCGCCGGATACGGATACCCGTAGCCGTATGGCGGATAAGGATAGGGATACGGATACGGTCTTGGATAGGCGAAGTACGGGTTGTAGTAGCCGTAGTAATACGGGTACATGATCGGGAAGCCAGCCCAGAGTCCGAAACCGAGGCTGAAGCGCGGCCGGAACGTGTAGTACGGACGATAGAACCTCACCGGCGCCACCCGCACGACGTGCGGAGCGACGACGACGCGAGGTGC
>DASXTV010000027.1:0-9534 GCA_036505175.1 Gemmatimonadales bacterium | reverse complement strand
TCGAGACGCAGACCTACCGGCGCGACCTCGGTGCCGAGCAGTGGCAGGTCGAGGCCGGCGCGGGGCGAATCCTGAGCGACCACGAGCTCGCGGTGCTCGCGGCAGCGTTGCAGCGCGTCGACCAGGCGGCCGGATGTCCGCAGGACGTCGAATGGGCGTTCGATCGCGCCGGTACGCTGTGGCTACTTCAGGGTCGTCCCTTGACGACGATTCCCGGGGGCGAGCTCGCGATATGGGATGACAGCAACATCGGCGAGAGTTATCCCGGGCTCACGCAGCCACTCACCGCTTCCTTCGTTCGCCTGGCGTACGAGCGTCTCTTTGGCCGCGCGCTGCGGCTCGCGGGTGTACCGCGCCGCCCCGTGGAAGCAGCACAGCCGATCCTGGCCAACCTCGTGGGCTCGATCCGAGGGCGGCTGTACTTCAACCTGATCAACTACTATCGGCTCTTCCTGCTGATTCCCGGTCTCGATCGTACCGCGTCGAAGTGGGAGACGGCGCTCGGCATCACGCAACACATCGACCCGACGACTCTCGCGCGGCGTCCACGCTGGGCTCGCATCAGGAACCGGCTCCTCGCCGTCCGGACCGCGGGATGTGTGGCCTTCCGTCTGTTTCGTCTGGAGGCTGACGTGAGGCGGTTCCACACGAGTGCCGCCGCGCTGCTGCGCAGCTACGGACAAGCGGACTTCAGCGCCGCGCCCATGGAAGAGTCGTGGCGAGCCTTTCAACGGATCGTCCGGGAGTTTCTCAACGACTGGGTCGTTCTGATTCTCAACGACTTCTTCGCATTCGTCCTCAACGACCAGGTGGCGCGGCTCTGTCGTGATATCGGTGGCGCTCGGCTCCACCAGCAGCTCCTGGCCCGCCGAGTCGAGCTGCACAGCCTAGCGCCCCTTCAGTCCGTACTGGCGCTGGTGACCGCCGCGCGAGCGGAGCCCAACGTCATGGCGCTGCTGCTGTCGAAACGTTCGGCCCACGAAGTCTGGGAGGAGCTGGGTCGGATTGACACGGCATTCCGCCGGGACGCCGAGCGTCATCTGCTCCTCCACGGCGAGCGCACCATCGACGAGCTGAAGCTCGAGACGCCGTCGCTCACGGAGACGCCGTGGGTGATAGTGTCAGTGGTTCGCAATCATCTCGACTTCGTGGCTCCGCTCGACGACCGCCGCGGAGGGCTCGACGGCGCTTTCGTCGACCGCGAGCTCGCGCGGCGGCTTCAGGGCCATCCACTCAAGCTGATGTACGCGCGGTGGCTCGTCCGCTGGACGCGGCGCGCCATCGCCGATCGCGAGAGCATGTCGTATGAGCGCGCCCGCGCGTACGGAGTGCTGCGTCGCCTGTTCCGGGCCATGGGCGAGACCCTTGCACGCACCGGCGTGTTGCGACAACCGCGGGACATCTTCTATCTCACTCTCGAGGATCTCGAGGCCGGGCGAGGGCTCGGCGATCTCGTGGAGCGGCGCAAGAGTGAGCATGACCGCTACGCTGCTGAAACGCCGCCACCGCATCGCATTGTCTGCCGCGGTCCCATCTCGGTGGACCATTTGACTCCCGTGCATGCTCCAGCGGCGGAGGCCGGCGCGAATGGCGTGCTGCAAGGGGTGCCCTGCTCCCCCGGTCGAGTACGCGGCATCGCACGCGTCCTGCACTCGCCGTCCCCAGGCGAGCGGATCGATGGCGAGATCCTCATCGCGCCCGTCACCGATCCTGGCTGGATCTTTCTGATGCTCGGGGCCGCGGGATTGGTCGTCGAGCGCGGCAGCATTCTTTCCCACACGGCGATCCTTGGGCGCGAGCTCGATCTCCCCACCGTCGTGGGTGCGGAGCGCGCCACACAGCGCATCGCGTCCGGAGATGAAATCGAGATCGATGGCGGCACCGGCGAGATCCGTCTCCTGCGCCGCGCGCTCGCCGGATGACCCTGATCCGCAAAGCGCTGCGAAGCCCGCGCACGCGGTTCTGGCTCACCGCCGGCGGCATCGGAGTCACGGCGCTGCTCGTCATGGTGTTGGGCGCGGCGTTTCACTCGGTCTCCTTCAGCGTCGCGGCGTACACCGGCCAGCCCGGCATGGACGTGTGGGTCGCGCCGGGAGGCGTGGACAACCTGATGCGCTCGTCGGCCTTTCTTCCCGCGCACGTACCGGAATCGCTGGCGGTGATGCGTGGTGTCGCCGCGGCGGATGCGATCGTGCGGTCGTACGTGACGGTGCGCGACGAATCGACTCCCAGTCCCGCCGGCCGCCGGCTCGCGCTCATTGCGATCGGGTACGCGGCGCCGAGCGGAAGCGGCGGTCCACCGATCATTGCGCAGGGGCGAGCGCCGCTCGACAGCACCGACATCACGCTGGATCGGGCATCCGCATCGCGCCTCCACGTGATGCTTGGCGACTCAGTCTGGGTGAACGGGCACGCGGGCGTCGTCGTCGGCCTCACGAACGGCACGAATCTGCTGTCGACCCAATTTCTGTTTGCCAACCTCTCGGCGGTGTCGGAGGCGAGTGCGCTGCGGGGTCGCGCGTCATTCGCCGTCGTGCGGCGCGCCGCGGGAGTGCCGCCGGGCGAGCTGCTGGAGAGCATTCGCGCACGATTCCCACGGCTCTCCGTGTACGCGCGCGAGGAATTCATCGCGAACAACGTGCGCGAGGTCGCGGCGGGATTCATTCCGCTGCTGACGCTCGTCGCGCTCCTCGGACTCAGCGCCGCGACCGTCCTCGTGACCTTGCTGGTGCACGCGGTGGTGGAAGAGCGCCGCGAGGACCTGGCGGTACTGCTGGCGTTGGGCGCGGATGCCAGGGCGCTGAGCGGCGCGCTGATTCGCGAGGCGCTCGTGCTGGCGCTGCTGGGCGCGATCCTGGGAATCGCGGTGGCTGCCGCGCTTGGCGCCGTCCTCGACCGCGCGTTACCGGTGATTCCGCTCGCGTTCCAGGGTAGCGATGCCGCGCGCGTGCTGCTGGTGTTTGTGGCAGCCGCGACCTGCGCGGCGATCTTGCCGCTGGCCCGCTTGCGGCGGATCGACCCGCTCGAGGCGTTTCGTCCATGATGGCGCTCGAGTTGGAAGGGATCTCGCAGACGCGAGGCTCGGGACGCCGGGCAGTCGAGGCGCTGCGCGACGTCTCGCTCTCGATTGCGGCGGGTGAGTTCGTGCTGCTCGAAGGACCCAGTGGCGCCGGGAAAACGACGCTACTGGCGGTGGCGGCCGGCCTCCTCACCCCAACGGCGGGAACGGTCAAACTGGCCGGACAGAGCATCGGCGCGCTGAGTTCGGCCGAATGCCGCCGGCATCGCGCCGCGTGCGTGGGCTTCGTGTTTCAGCGCTCGAATCTGCTCCCCCAGCTCACGCTGTGGGACAACGTCCTGCTCATGGCGGCGATCGGCGGCGTGCCGCGCACCGAGGGGGAAGGCGAGGCAACTCGGCTTCTCGAAGCGTTGGGACTCGCCGGCCTGACCCACCGCCGTCCCCGCGAGCTCTCGGGTGGCGAGGAGCAGCGCGCCGCTGTGGCGCGAGCCCTCGTACACCGGCCCGCGATCGTTCTGGCCGATGAGCCCACAGGCAACCTCGACAGTGTGTCCGGAAGAGCGGTGGCCGAGCGTTTGGCGGGGCTCGCCGCGGAACGCGGCACGGCCGTGCTCGTCGCGACGCATGATCCGCGACTCGAGCCGTTTGCCACGCGCCGCGTGCGGATCGCCGATGGCGCGATCGCCGCTGGATAAGGTGACCATCGTCGCTGGGTTAACGGCGTCGCCCACGATCGTCAATTCGTCCTGCCGCGTTCGTCAATGGAGGAACGTGCCCCTAAAGCCGTAAGGTGATAAGATCAGCATAACCCCGTTCAGCGGAGATGACATGCTCGCCGTTATTCCCGCTCTCCTAGTCGTCACCATTCAAGAACCGTCCTCGCTGACAATCGGCTCGGTGACCGCCCGGCCCGGCCAAGCCGCATCCGGTTTCATCGAGGTGCCGGCCGGCGTGGACGCCGCGACCCGAATTCCCATTACGATCGTTCGCGGGGCGCAATCCGGGCCAACCCTCGCGTTGATCGCGGGGACACACGGCTCCGAGGTCGCACCGGTCGTCGCGCTCGAACGGGTGCGAGCGGCGCTCGATCCCGCACGACTGCGCGGCACCGTGCTGATCGTGCACGTGGCCAACATGCCGTCCTTCCTCGGCCGCACGATCTATTACAGTCCCGTCGACGGCAAGAATCTGAACCGCGTCTATCCGGGCAAGGCCGATGGCACCGTCTCGGAGCGGATCGCGTTCGCGATTACGCGCGACATCATCGACGCGGCCGACTATCTCGTGGACATGCACGCGGGAGACGGCAACGAGTCACTCCGCCCCTATACCTATTGGAGCCCGCTCGGGCTCAACGCTCGCGCCGACTCGATCGCTCGAGCGATGGCCTTGGCGTGGGGCAACGATCACATCGTGATCGATACCATGCGCCCGCGCGATCGGAATGCGTCGGTGTACACGCAGAACACGGCGCAAATTCGCGGCAAGCCGTCGCTCACCACCGAGACCGGGTACCTCGGCGTCCCCGTCGAGGAGATGGTCCAGCGCAACGTGGACGGCGTGTTCCGGTTGCTGCGGTATTTGCGGATGCTGCCGGGCGACGTCGAGCTCGTGCGCAGTCCGCTGTTTTTCGACCGGACCGAGGTCCTGCGGAGTCCGGCGACGGGAGTCTGGCATGCCAAAGTCGAGCGCGGGCAAAGCGTGCAGAAGGGCACCATCATCGGCGTGCTCACCGATTTCTTCGGCAACCCACAAACTGAGATCCGGGCGCCGTTCGGCGGCATCGTGCTGTATGTGGTCGCTACGCCCGCCATGTCGCAGGGTGAGCCGGTGGGAATGATCGGAGAGCCTCGGCTGGAACGGTGACCTGCAGCAAGCGCCCGCCGTTCGCACCGCCGCGGACGCCCTCTATCCTGGAGGCGTTCCCTGCGGCTTATTGCGGCGCTTCAAATCGCCGTTCATCTTCATCGACCTGCCGGTAGGGGGCCCAACCGAAGCGACAGCCGCAAAACCCCAATCCTATTCCCGCCGGCGAGGAGAGACTATGTCCCGTTTATTGAAGGTCGTCTCGCTCGGTGTATTGGTCCCGGCTTTCGCGGCAGCCTGCGCCACGATCATGCACGGCACGTCGCAAGGTGTCTCCATCAACAGCCAGCCGACGGGGGCCGCGGTGTCGGTCGACGGGAACGCGGTAGGAACCACGCCGGTCGCCGCCAACCTCAAGCGAAAGAGCTCCCATAAGATCGTCGTCACCATGTCGGGCTACCAGCCATATGAGCTCGTGACGACAAGAAAAACGAGCGGCTGGGTGTGGGGAAACATCGTTTTCGGCGGCTTGATTGGTCTCATCGTCGACGCCTCCACCGGCGGCCTCTACGAAGTACGGCCTGAAACGGTCAGCGCGCAGCTCGCGCAGGGAACGAACCGCGCTCTGATGCACCAGGGGGATCTCTACGTCATTCTTGTGCCTGTTGCCGACCCGTCGTGGACCCGAATCGGCCAGCTGACGCCGATTCACTAGCACGGACGGATGATCAGAGAGACGGGCGCAGCCGAGCGGTTGCGCCCGTCGCGCGTTAGAAGCGTGCCCGGTCCAGACTCCGCCGTCTTACAGCCGCCTCAGTAAGGATCATCCCACCCCACCGGATACACGCCACCGCACCGCGAGCACTGGATCTCGGCCGGGTGTCCCCTCAGGGGTTTTCGATCGCGACAGCCCGGGCAAACGGCGTAGCGGGAGCCCCAGCTGAGCGGAACCATCACCGCGTCCGACGGGCGGGCCACGACGGACCACCATTCGGGCCGCAGGGGCGCGATCTGCAGCGAGGACCTGGGCAAACTGAAGGGCCGATTATCGACATCGAGGATGACTTCATCTGGGGTGAGGTCAAGGACTTCGTACCACGCACCCCGCCGCACGTGGCAGTTCATGTCGCCGTGCACACGCGCCCATTGCAGTACCTCGGGCATTGCGCCTCCGAACCCCGCTCCAATGGCTAGGTGGACGAGGAGGGCGCCGTCAACCGCGACGACGTGCGCCTAAAGCGACCACCGCCGCCAGCCACAACCCGAGGGCGATGATCGCATCGTCCCACCACGCAAACGGCCTGCGCCTCACAAGACCCCCATTCTGGCTTTGATGTGCGGCAATTCGTGTGCCCCGATCCGGCGGCGCGGTCGCGTTCGGGGGGGGTTGCGCTGGCGCCACACCGTCGGGCCGTGCACCGGCGATTCGATGTGGACGCGGCGCCACACCGGCGTGCTGGTTCATCAACGGAGGACCGTGCCCCTGACGTGCTAGCGCGAGCGGGGGCAGTCGGGCGTTCCACGGCACACCGAGAAGTAAAACGCCGCGTACAAGGTCACGAAGCCAAGCGTCTTCCAGCCACTCTGGACTCGGATTTCGGAGCGGGCAATGCGATCGGACGCGACTGCGGTGCGTGTCCCCGAGACCATCCCGACGATGCTGTCCCCACGAATGACCGGATGGTGCAGCACCAGCACGCTACTATCCGCGAGGGTCACGCGGATGCGGTCGGGACGCTTTTTCGAGATCACGTGCTGCGGCGCTCGCCGCTCGGTACGCCAGCTGTATAAGAAGCCGAGATCCTGCGGTTCATTCCGGACACGAACTTCTGTGCGAGCAATGCGATCGGCCGCGACGGCCGTGCGCGTCCCGTTGATCTTACCGGCGATGCTGTCCCCGGAGGTCACGGGATGCTTCAGCTCCAGGACGCTACTGTCCGTGAGGGTTACGCGAATGCGCTTCGGATGCATCTCCGAGATCACCTGCTGCGGAGTGAGCGGCTGCGCATGCCAGTTTGCGCAGCCAGCCGCCAGCACACAGAGGAGAATCGTGCGGAGGGCCATCTCGAAAACTACACGGCGTCAGATTCCTAGGCGATCCCCCGTCGATCCAAGCTCCGATACTGAATCGCCTCGCTCACATGCTTCGGCTCGAGCGACGCCGCTTCGTCGAGATCCGCCACCGTGCGCGCGATCTTGAGAATCCGATGATACGCCCGCGCCGAGAGCCCGAGTCGCGTGATCGCCGTCTTCAGCAACGCATCGGCACCGTCCGACACCTTGCAGTGCGCGCGGATGTCGCGCGGCGCCATGTGCGCGTTGGCGTAGATCCCGGCTCGGTTGGCAAAGCGCTCGCGCTGCACCACGCGCGCCCGGTCCACGCGCTCGCGCATCGCCTCACTCGGCTCGCCGCCGCTTTCGCCGGTGAGCGCCTTGTACTTCACCGCCGGCACCTCCAGATGGATGTCGATACGATCGAGTAACGGACCCGACACGCGCGCGAGGTAGCGCTGCACGACCAGCGAGCCACAGGCGCACGTGTGATGCGGATCGCCGAACCAGCCGCAGGGACACGGATTCATCGCGGCGGCCAGCATGAAGCGCGCGGGATACGACAGGCTCATCGCCGCCCGCGCAATCGTTACGACGCCGTCCTCCATCGGCTGCCGCAGCACCTCGAGGACGTTCTTGCGGAACTCGGGCAGCTCGTCGAGAAACAGCACGCCGCCGTGCGCTAGGCTCACCTCGCCCGGCCGGGGATACGAGCCGCCCCCGATCAACCCAGCATCCGAGATCGTATGATGCGGCGCCCGAAACGGCCGCCGCGCCACCAGTGACTCACCGAGCGGCAACGTCCCGGCGACCGAGTGGATCTTGGTCGTCTCGAGCGCCTCGTCGAGACTCATCTTGGGAAGGATCGTGGGCAGCCGGCGCGCGAGCATCGTTTTGCCCGACCCCGGAGGGCCGACCATCAGGATGTTATGCCCGCCCGCCGCCGCAACCTCGAGCGCACGCTTCGCGTGCGGCTGCCCCTTCACCTCGGCGAAGTCCACGTCGTCCCTGGCGCGCTCGGCGAACAACTGCGCAACGTCGATCGTTGCCCCAGCAAGATCACCCTTGCCATCGAGGAAGTCGGCGATTTCCGCCAGACAGCTGGCTCCCAAGACCCGCAGGCCGTCCACGACGCCCGCCTCGGCGAGGTTCTCGCGCGGCAGGATGAGCGCGTCGACCCCCGCGGAGCGCGCCGCGAGCGCCACAGGTAGGGCTCCACGGACAGGGCGGATCGCCCCCTCCAGGCCCAGCTCGCCGAGCACAGCGATGGTCCCCAGCCGGTCCGACGCGACCTGTTCCGTCGCCGCCAGAATTCCCAGGGCGATCGGCAGGTCGAACGCCGATCCTTCTTTACGGATGTCGGCCGGCGCGAGGTTGACCGTGATCCTCCTGAGGGGAAACGTGTACCCGGTGTTGGCGAGGGCTGCAGAGACGCGGTCGCGCCCTTCCTTGACCGCACCTTGCGGCAGCCCGACCGTGACGAATGTCGGGAGGCCATTCGCGATGTCGGTTTCGACCTCTACCAGGTAGGCATCGATCCCCAGGACGGCAGCCGACCGGACACGCGCGAGCATGGACGAGGCTACGTTTAACGGCGTCCCGGGAGGTAGCCAAAAAGCCGCCCTCTGGGTCTAAATGACGCGATGGGGAGGATATGCGTATAGAAGTCGTGACTTTTCGATCTTCTTTGCTGGCGATCGCGTTGGTCGCGGCCTCCGCGTGTGGCTCCAACCGGGGCGTCAGCGCCCCCAGGGTCCCCGTCAGCGTCGCCCGCGTCGAGCGCCGTGCAGTTCCGTATGAGCTCGAGGCCACCGGGACGGTCGAGGCGATCCGGTCCGTGGACGTCCTCCCGCAGGTCAACGGCACCATCCTGCACGTGAATTTCGCCGAGGGCGACGAGGTCGCCGCCGGCCAAATCCTGTTCGAGATCGAGCCGCGTCCCTACCGCGCCGCCTTGCAGCAGGCCGAGGGGACGCTGCTCCGCGATCTCACGCAGGCAGTAAGCGCCGCACGAGAAGCCGCGCGCTACAAGACGCTCGCTGCAACAAACACGGTGACGCAGGAAGACTACGAGACAAAGCAGTCGGCGGCAGACGCGGCGTACGCCGCAGTGCGCTCCGATTCGGCAGCGGCAGCAATCGCCCGGCTGAACCTCGAATACGCGACGGTCCGCGCGCCGATCGGCGGCCGCACCGGACGGCTGCTGCTGCACGAAGGCAACCTCGTGCGCGCGGGCAGCGATCCGCTCGTGTCGATTGTGCAGCTGCGCCCTATTCTGGTGCGCTTCCCCGTTCCGGCGATCAGTCTGCCCGCGATCCGCCAGCGTGCCGGCCAACAGCTCGCCGCGATCGCGGATCCGGCGCGCGACTCCGCGTCGTCGATCCAAGGCATTCTCTCGTTCGTCGACAATCAGGTCGATACGTCCACCGGGACCGTGCTCCTCAAGGCCCGTTTCCCGAATCGCGACGGCAGCCTCTGGCCCGGTGAATTCGTCCGCATCACCCTCGTCCTCGGCGTTCAGAACGACGCGGTCGTCGTGCCGAGCCAGGCGGTCATGCAGGGTCAGCAGGGCACATACGTGTTTGTCGTCAACAACGACGGCACCGCGTCCACGCAGCCGGTCACGGTGGAGCGCACGCTCGACAGTCTGAGCGTGA
>DASXTV010000026.1:0-158036 GCA_036505175.1 Gemmatimonadales bacterium | reverse complement strand
GTGGATGCGAACTGTCATCCTCAGACGATCGCCGTGGTGCGCACGCGGGCCGGGGCACGCGGCATCGACGTCGTCGTCGCCGATCCTGACACTTTCAACTTCCAGGGCAATGTAATCGGCGCCCTCGTGCAATATCCCGCGACCGACGGCGCGATTCGCGATTTCCGCGAACTGTGTGAAGCTGCCCACGCCGCCGGCGCGCTCGTGACGGTCGCGACCGATCTCCTGGCGCTGACGCTGCTCGCGCCGCCCGGCGAGTGGGGGGCGGATATCGCCGTCGGGAACTCACAGCGTTTTGGCGTCCCGCTCGGCTACGGCGGCCCGCATGCCGCCTTCTTTGCGACGCGCGACGAATTCAAGCGGCATCTGCCGGGGCGTATCATCGGCGTCTCCAAGGATCGGGCGGGGCGACCCGGGCTGCGCATGGCGCTGCAGACGCGCGAGCAGCACATCCGCCGCGAGAAGGCGACCAGCAACGTCTGCACCGCGCAGGTCCTGCTGGCGGTCGCCGCGGCGATGTACGCGGTCTATCACGGACCCGAAGGGCTGCGCCGCATCGCCCGGCGCGTGCACGCCTCCGCCGCATCGCTCGCCGCGGCGCTGGAAAAACTGGGATACCGTCTGGCCTATCCCCATTTCTTCGATACGCTGGCCGTCGAGGTGCCACAGGACGTGCTGCCACGGATCATCGATGCGGCGCGCGCGCAGCAGATCAACCTGCGGACGTTGACGCAAACGCGGATCGGCGTGGCGCTCGACGAAACGGTCACCGACGACGATTTGACCGATCTGGCGGCGGCGTTTGGTTCGCCGCTGGGCCGCGATGTAGGGGCGCAGCATGCTGCGCCCCTACAAAACGATCCGACCATCCCCGAATCATTGTCGCGCACAACCCCGTTCTGTACCCACCCCGTATTCAACACGCATCACTCGGAAACCGAGATGCTGCGCTACCTGAAGCGGCTCGAGGACCGCGACCTGTCGCTGACGGCCGCGATGATCCCGCTCGGCTCGTGCACGATGAAGCTCAACGCCACGACCGAGATGATTCCGATCACGTGGCGCGGCTTCAACCGCCTGCACCCCTTTGCGCCGCGCGCGCAGGCGCAGGGGTACGCGACGCTGTTCCGCCAGCTCGAGGAGTGGCTCGGCGAGATCACCGGTTTCGCGAGGGTCTCGTTACAGCCGAATGCCGGATCGCAAGGGGAGTTCGCGGGGCTGCTCGTGATTCGTGCGTACCACCAGCACCGCGGCGAGGCGCATCGCACGACCTGTCTGATTCCGCAGTCGGCGCATGGCACCAACCCCGCGAGCGCCGTGATGGCGGGAATGCAGGTCGTGGTGGTCAAGACCGACGAGCACGGGAACATCGACGTCGCCGATCTCGAGGCGAAGGCCACAGCGCACCAAGACACGCTGGGCGCCTTGATGGTGACGTATCCGTCGACGCACGGCGTGTTCGAGGCGTCCATCAAGAAAATCTGCCGCATCGTACATCAGCACGGTGGTCAGGTCTACATGGACGGCGCCAATATGAATGCGCAGGTCGGCCTCTGCCGCCCCGGCGACATCGGCGCCGACGTCTGCCATCTCAACCTTCATAAGACATTCTGCATTCCGCACGGCGGCGGCGGGCCCGGCATGGGCCCCATCGGCGTCGCGGAGCATCTGGCGGCGCATCTGCCGACCCATCCGGTGATCGATGTCGGGGTTCCCCTGTCCGAGAGCGCGGGGACCGTCGCCGCGGCGCCGTGGGGGAGCCCGTCGATTTTGCCGATCTCGTGGGCCTACATCGCGATGATGGGACGAGACGGCCTGGCCCTCGCGACCAAGGTGGCGATCCTCAGCGCCAACTACATCGCGCGCCGCCTGCAGGACGGCGGCCATTACGAATTGTTGTACGCCGGCCAGCACGGTCTGGTCGCGCACGAGTGCATCATCGACACCCGGCCCTTCAAGAGCTCGGCGGGCGTGGACGTCGAGGACATCGCCAAGCGGCTGATCGATTACGGCTTTCACCCGCCGACGGTCTCATTCCCCGTGGCCGGCACGTTGATGGTAGAGCCGACGGAGAGCGAGCCGAAGGTGGAGCTCGACCGGTTCGTGGACGCGTTGATCGCGATTCGCGGCGAGATCCGCGAGATCGAGACCGGCGAAGCCGATCGGGAGAACAACCTGCTGAAGAACGCGCCCCACCCGCTCGCCGATCTGCTGGCGGACAGTTGGGACCGGCCGTACGCGCGTGACCGCGCCGGCTTCCCGACGGCGGCGACGCGCGAGCACAAGGTGTGGCCGCCGGTCGGCCGGATCGATGCGGCGTTCGGCGACCGGAATCTCGTGTGTACGTGTCCACCGGTGGAGGCGTACGCTGAAGTCTGACGGGCGGATGGGCGGATGGGCGGATGGGCCGCATTGGACCCTGATCGTCGATGGCGTGGGGCGGTCCGGCGAATACAACATGGCGAAGGATGAAGCGCTGCTGGAAGAAGTCGCGCGCCATGGCGGCGCCTATCTCCGCTGTTATCGCTGGGACCCTCCAACATTATCCCTGGGACGGAATCAACCGAACACGTTTTACGACGTTCCGATCGTGCGCCGGCCCACCGGTGGACAGGCCGTGTGGCATGAGCACGAGCTCACATACGCCGTCGTCGCGCCTATCGCGTTGTTTGGGTCGCTCCGCAAAGCGTATTGTGAGATCCACACTCGACTCGCGAGAGCATTGCGGGCTCTTGCCGTGGAGGCGGTACTCGCTCCGGCTCATCCGCCCATCCGCCCATCCGCCCATCCGGCGTCCTGCTTCGCGGCCTCTGTCGGCGGCGAGATCGTCGTTGGGGGCAAGAAACTTGTGGGGTCCGCGCAGGTTCGACGGCGCGACGCATTCCTACAGCACGGATCAATATTGTTGCGGGGATCGCAGGAGCGGGTGTCGAGTGTGGGTGGCGAAACGACACTCTGCACAGTGCTTGGGCGTGTCGTGTCGTTCGAAGAAGTCACATCTGCTATTGTCGCCAACTGGGGCGAGGCTCTCAGGCCGTCCGGCCGTCAGGCCGACCGGCCGTCCGACATTGCTTCTCTCGCCCCGCGGTGAAATGTTAAGCGCCATGCTACGGCGCTCTCCACTGATCGTCTGCACCATGCTTGCGGTCGCCGCGCCGAGCGCGTGCGAGCGGCGCGGCGGCTGCACCGGCCCGAACTGCGGCACGCTCATCAACGCCGCCGTCGCCGAGCCCGCCACGCTGCTGCCGCCCTCGAGCGAAGACATCGTCTCCAACGACATCGACGAACAGCTGTTTCTGAAGCTCGCCGACGTGGGGATGTCCGAGAACACGGTGGGCGACGAGGACTTTCAGCCGCTGCTCGCGCAGAAGTGGGAGTGGGACGGACCGCTGACGCTGGTATTCCATCTCGATGCACGCGCGCGCTGGCAGGATGGGCAGCCCGTCACCGCGGCGGACGTCGAGTTCACGTTCAACGCCTACAACGATTCGATCGTGGCGTCGCCGTTCCGGCCCAAGCTACACCGCATCGCCAGCGTCACGCAGCGCGATTCGCTCACCGCCGTGTTTCGGTTCCGGGAGCGCTATCCCGAGATGTTTTACGATGCCGTGTACCACATGCGCATCTTACCGGCCCATCTGCTGCGTCCCGTGCCGCGCGATCAATGGCGGACCGCGCCGTTCGGCCGGCAGCCGGTCGGCGATGGCCCGTATCGGTTCGTCAGCTGGCAGGCCGCGCAGTCCATCGAGCTCGTCGCCGATTCGACCTTCTTCCTGGGCAGGCCCGGGATTCGGCGTCTCATCTGGCGGTTCACACCCAACCTCCAGGTCGCGGTGCAGCAGGTGATCGGCGATCAAGCGGACGTGCGCGAGCAGCTCGTGACGCCGGACAACGTGAACCGGGCGCGTGCCGCGAAACAGCTCGCCATCTACACCTACCGCGGTAACGTCTACACCTTCCTGAGCTTCAACCAGCGCGCCGCCGATGATTCGGCGCAGCCGCATCCGATCTTTGCCGACCGGGACGTGCGGCGTGCACTCACCATGGCGGTGGATCGGGCCAGTCTCCTGAAAAGCGCGCTGGGCGACCTGGCCAAGGTGCCGCCGGGCCCGATGTCGGAGCTGCTGGGGATCTGGGACCCCGACATCCGCCAGCTTCCCTACGACACGGCACAGGCGGGCCGCATCCTGAACGCGCACGGGTGGCGCGATCACGATGGCGACGGGATCCGCGACAAGAACGGGCAGCCGCTCGCGTTCCACATTCTCGTCCCGACCTCGAGCGTGCTCCGGAAGCAATACGCCCAACTCTTACAAGAGCAGTTTCGTACGATCGGCGCACACGTCGAAGTCGACGCGTTGGAGCCCACGGTCGTCAACCAGCGCGTTGGTACGGGGAAGTTCGATACCGCGATTCTCTCGCGCAGCAATGACCCGTCCCCGAGCTCGGGCATCGCGCAAACCTGGACGCGCGCCGGGTTTGGCGGCTCGAACTTCGGCCGCTACTATAGTCCGGAGTTCGAGCGCCTGGTGGATCGCGCGGTGACGGCCACCAACCGCGATCAGGCGCGCGTGTTTTGGCGGGCCGCGATGGAAACGCTGAATGCGGACGCGCCGGGAATCTTCCTGTATGCGCTGGGCAACGTCGCGGCCGTCCATACCCGCGTCGACAATGTGCAATTCCGCCCCGACTCCTGGGCCGCCTTGCTGCGGACCTGGCGTATTCCCCCGGACCGGCTGATCGATCGAGACCGCGTGGAGCGTTAAATGACGGCCGCGACGTGGCTCCTGAGGCGCCTCGTCGCGTCCGTCGGGATCATCTTCGCCGTCGTCACGTTCGTCTTCCTGCTGATTCACCTGGCGCCGGGCAAACCGTGCACCTTCGGCGAACAGGCCGACCCGGTTGTGTGCAAACAGCTCATCCAGCAATTCGGCCTCGATCAACCCATCCTCGAGCAGTATTGGCGGTACCTGGTCGCCTGGGCGCACGGCAACCTGGGGTATTCGTTCTCGCTGCATCGCCCGGTACTGGATGCGATCGCCGAGACGCTTCCCTTCACCCTGCAGCTGGCCGGCGCCGCGCTCGTCATCGATTTCCTGCTGGGGCTGGGCCTGGGCATCTACCAGGCGGCCCGAGTGAATCGCCTCCCGGATGTCGTCCTCAGCAACGTCACGCTCTTCATTTACTCGCTGCCCACATTCTGGCTCGCACTCCTTCTGCTACTCGTCTTTGGCGAGAAGTTGGGATGGTTTCCCGTCGGTGGCCCCAATGACGTGATCTTCTGCCCGTCGGTGAACTCCTTCTATTGCGTCCTGGATCGTCTCTGGCACCTGGTGCTGCCTGCCGCCACCCTCGGCCTGGTCGGCGCGGCGGGGACCGCGCGCTTCCAGCGGGCCGCGATGCTCGAGGTGGCAGCGCAGGACTACGTGCGGACGGCGCGCGCCAAGGGCCTCCCGGAACGCCGGGTCGTGCTGCGGCATCAGCTCCGCAACGCGCTGCTCTCCTTTATCACGCGGTTCGGACTGGCCTTTCCTTTCCTGCTCACGGGAGCGGTGCTGACCGAAACGATCTACGCCTGGCCCGGGATGGGGCGGCTCGCCTTCGAAGCGATCCTGACGCGCGATTATCCGCTCGTCACCGCGACCGCGCTGATCGCGAGCACCGTCGTCGTCGCCGGCAATCTGCTCGCCGATATCCTCTTGGGGCTGGCCGATCCGCGCTTGCGCGTCCGCGCGGGCGCCGACATCGACGTGGTCACCGCATGACCCTCGGAACGTGGCTCGCGCTGTGCATCGCGGTCATCCTCGCGGCCGAGGCCGTGCGCGTCCTGCGCCACCGCGGGCTGCGGCAGGATCGCTGGCGCCGCTTTTTCCGCCAGCGGACGACGTCGTGGGGCCTCGGGATGCTGTTGTTCTTGGTCATCATCGCCGTGGCGGCGCCACTGGTCGCCCCCTTCGATCCGAGCAAGCAGCTCGACATCGTGCATCTCAAGAATCACGCACCGTCCTGGACATTCCTGCTCGGCACCGACGTATTCAGTCGCGACGTCTGGAGCCGGCTCGTGTTCGGTGCGCGCGTGTCGCTCGGCATCGGCGCGCTGGGTGCGCTGGTGGCCGTGTCCCTTGGCACGCTCGTGGGAGCGGTCGCGGGCTACTACCAACGCTGGATCGATGCCGTCCTGATGCGCGGTGTCGACGTCGGCCTTGCCCTGCCCCGCATCTTCGTCCTGCTGATGGCCGTGGCGCTGTGGGATGGCCTGCCGTTCCCGGCCCTCGTCATCGTGATCGGTCTGACGTCGTGGTTTGGCACCAGCCGGCTCGTGCGGGCGGAGGTCCTCGCGTTGCGGCAGCGCGATTTTGTCGCCGCGGCGCGAGCGCTCGGCGCAAACACCGGTCGAGTTATCTTTCGCCACGTTCTGCCGAACGCCGCGGCCCCAATCATCGTGTCGGCGGCGTTGAGCGTCGGAAATGTGCTCCTGCTCGAAGCATCGCTGTCCTTCCTCGGCATCGGCATCAAGCCGCCGGACGCGAGCTGGGGCAACATGATCGCGGATGGTGCGCCGAGCATCTACACCGCGCTGTGGTCGACACTCTTTCCAGGCCTGGCTATCTCTTTGGTCGTGATGTCGCTGAACGCAGTCGCCGACGGCGTGCGGGACGCGCTCGATCCGCACGAGGAGCCCGCGTGACGATCGCCCCCGTTCTGCTGCGCGTCCGTGACCTGAAGACGTACTTCGTCACCGAGCACGGCACGGGAACCGCGCGCGCGGTAGACGACGTCTCGTTCGATCTCTATCCCGGCGAGACGCTGGGCATCGTCGGAGAATCGGGGTGCGGCAAGACCGTCACGTCGCTCTCCATTCTGCGCCTCGTCCCGGAGCCACCCGGCCACGTGCTCCCCGGCAGCCTGATCGAGTTCGAAGGCCGCAATCTCCTGACGCTGCCGGCCCCCGAGCTGCGCGCGGTGCGCGGCAATCAGATCGCCATGATCTTCCAGGAGCCGATGACGTCGCTGAACCCGGTGTTCACCGTCGGCGATCAGATCGCCGAAGCCGCCATCATTCATCAACACCTGTCGCGCGCCGCGGCGCGGGCCCGCGCCATCGAGATGCTGCGCCTGGTCGGCATCCCAGACCCCGACGAGCGCGTCGACCACTACCCCCATCAGCTCTCCGGCGGCATGCGCCAGCGCGTCATGATCGCGATGGCGCTCGTGTGTCATCCCAAGGTCCTCATTGCCGACGAGCCGACGACCGCGCTCGACGTGACGATCCAGGCGCAAATCCTCGAGCTTCTCGACCGCTTGCAGCACGAGCTGGGGATGGCGGTGCTGCTGATCACCCACGACCTCGGAGTCGTCGCGGGCCACGCGGATCGCGTCGTCGTCATGTATGCGGGCCGCGTCGTGGAGACGGCGCAGACCGAGGAGTTGTTCGAACACCCCACACATCCGTATACCGAAGGGCTGCTCGCCGCCGTCCCGCGCATCGACACGCCGCGCGCGCACCTGCACGCCATCCCCGGCCAGGTGCCGGCCGCGACGGCGTGGCCACCCGGCTGCCGGTTTCACCCGCGCTGCCCGTATGCCTGGGAGAAATGCGCCGCGGAGGAGCCGCCCCTGCTCGAGACTAGGGGCGGGGGGGGCGGGGGGACTCCTGGACACACCGCGCGTTGCTGGCTCGTGAGCGAACCCGAGCGGCGAGTTCCGAAACGATGACCGCGCTCGTCGACGTCCGCGACCTCGTCAAGCACTACGCCGGGGAGCGTAGCTGGTTCGGCCTCGGCCCCCCGAAGGCACCGGTGCGCGCGGTGGACGGCGTGTCGTTCACGATCGCGCCGGGCCGCACGCTCGGATTGGTCGGCGAATCGGGGTCCGGCAAGACGACGGTCGGCCGAACGTTGCTGCGGTTGCAGGAGCCGACCTCGGGCCAGGTCGTATTCGACGGCAACGCCGTGTTCGCGCTCGACACCACACGACTGCGCGCGCTCAGGCGGCGGATGCAGATCGTATTCCAGGATCCGTACAGCTCCCTCAATCCGCGCATGACGGTCGCAGAGACGCTCCGGGAGCCACTCGAGATTCACGGACTGACCGGTGCCGTCTCCGCATTGCTGGACGAGGTCGGACTCGACGCCGCCTTTGCGACGCGCTACCCGCACGAGCTGTCGGGCGGCCAGCGGCAGCGCGTGGGGATTGCGCGGGCGCTGTCGGTCGAGCCCCAGTTCATCGTGTGCGATGAGCCGGTCAGCGCGCTCGACGTGTCGGTGCAGGCGCAGGTGCTCAATCTGCTCGCCGACCTCCAGGCGAAGCGAAAGCTCACGTATCTGTTCATCGCGCACGACCTCGCCGTGGTCCGTCACATCGCCGACGACGTCGCCGTGATGTATCTCGGCAAGATCGTGGAGCGCGCGCCGGCGGCGGAGATCTACGCGCAGCCACGACATCCGTACACGCGCGCACTGCTCTCAGCCGTGCCGGAGCCGAACCCGCACGCGGCCAAGCGCCGCATCGTCCTCCCCGGCGACATCCCCTCGCCCGCGCATCCGCCTTCCGGTTGCCCGTTCCACCCGCGCTGCCCGCATCCCAAGAAGAGCGAGCGCTGCCGCACCGACCCGCCGCCGCTCCGGCCGATCACACCCGACCACCTGGCCGCTTGTCACTATGCCGAGGAGCCGATGTGATGGTGCAATCGAGATTGGCGACATACCCTGGCACGGGCCGTAATGCAGGGATCTGTTTATGTGACCCTGTAATGCAGAGATTTGGTTATGTGAGTTGCACAAGTCCTACCAAGATTGGGTTTAGACAACCTGGACTCCATTGTCGGCTCATCGAGCATTCCAGATGTATGCGCATATCACCTGGCACACATGGCGGCGCGTCGGGTGCATTGACGCACGTGCAGCGCGCGAAGTGCGGATCGCTGTTGCGAGTGCCGGCAAGCGAACCGGCGTGCAGGTGGTCAAAGGAGAAGTGTTAGCGAATCACATCCATCTGCTCGTCAGCTTTCGTCCCGATACTCGTATCAGTGATTTCATGCGCCTGGCAAAGTCAGTCGCGGCTACTCGAGCGAATCGCATCGTTGCCGGAGCAGCGCGGTGGGCGCGGGGTTACTATGTGGCGACGATCCACAAAAGCGATCTGCCACGCGTGATCCGCTATATCGACCGGCAATTCCAGCGACACCCAGATCTCATTCCGCGCGCGTCGAGGTTCTCTGACCCCGGGCGCAAGCTCGGGGTCAACGAAAAATGGGGGTCGGCTACAACCTAGCGCACTCCGCCCATCAGCGTCTTGATCGGCCGTGTCAGTAGGAGCAGCATCGTCGCGGCCACGAACGTCGTCAGGGCGACGGCGCCGAACAGGTCCGGCAGCGGCAGGCGATCGAAATAGCCGGCCACGAAGCCCGCCATCTTGTTCCCCACCGCAATCGACAGGAACCAGATCCCCATCATCGCGCCCGCGATCCGCGCGGGGGCGAGTTTCGTCACGATCGACAGCCCGACCGGACTGAGGCACAACTCGCCGATCGTGTGGAGGAAGTAGACGCCGACCAGCCACCAGGGGCTCACTAGAATCCCCTGTTGCTGCGCGATCTTCGACGCCGGAACGAGCAGCGCAAAGCCGAGGCCCGCGAACAGCAATCCCAGCGCGAACTTCACCGGACTCGACGGCTGTTTCGGTCCGAGGCGGATCCACAGCCAGGCCAGGAGCGGCGCCATGCCGAAGATCATGAACATCGAATTCAGCGACTGATACCAGGTCGAAGGAAAGTCGTACCCGAACAGATGATTGTTGGACAGCCGGTCGGCGAAGAGGTTGAGACTCGACCCCGCCTGCTCGAACGCCGCCCAGAAAATCGAGGAGAAGACGAACAGCACGGCGATCGCCCAGACGCGCTTCCATTCCGACGCCGCGAACTGCCACCACGGCTCGAGGCTCACCGCGGCGGCGGGCTTCGTGTCGGATTGTCCCAACCGCTCCAGCGCCGGCAAGAGGCGCCGCTTCCCGGCGACGTACTGGATGAGCCCGAACGTCATGCCGATTCCTGCGCAACCGAAGCCGACGTGCCAGTTCACGCGCTGGCCGAGTGTTCCGACGATCAGCGGCGCGACAAATGCTCCCACGTTGATGCCCATGTAGAAGATCGAGAAACCGGCGTCGCGCCGACCGTCGGCCGCATCGTAGAGTGAGCCCACCATCGTGCTGATGTTGGGCTTGAGCAGGCCGGTACCGATCACGATCAGCGTCAGGCCGAGGTAGAACGTCGGGAGCGACGGGTAGGCGAGACTGAAGTGGCCCAACGCGATGATGATGCCGCCCACGAGCACGCCGCGGTACTGCCCCAGCCAGCGGTCGGCGATGATACCGCCGGGGATGGCGGCCGCGTACACGCCGAACGTGTACCAGCCGTAGATCGACGACGCACGCTCGGTCGAGAACCCGAGGCCGCCGCTCGCCGCCGCCGCGGTCATGTACAGGATGAGGAGCGCGCGGAGGCCATAGAAGCTGAAGCGCTCCCACATCTCCGTGAAGAAACAGGTCGACAGGCCGCGCGGATGCCCGAACCATCCCCGATCCGCCTGCGTCGTGCTGATTACGCCCTCCCCGGCCGCCTCAAGCATGCGAACCCTTTCGATCGAACAGGTCGTCCTGCTGCGCGGCATCGGGATGCTCGGCCGGCCGCAGCAATGTGCCGAGCCGTCCTTCCCATTTCTCGACGTCGAAGTGGTGCTCGTTCTGCAGCGCGCGCCTGAGCACAGGCGAGAACTCGTGGAACGCCTCCAGCAGCTCGCGCGTCGCCTGGCGCAGCGCTTCCTGCTGGAAGCTGTCGTCGGTCGCACCCATGTCCTCGAGGATGCTCTGCTCGGTGCGCGAGGCGACGATCGGCTCGGCCTGCCCCTCGATGAAGACATTGGTGCGCTGACCCGGTCCGCGGCCTTGTTCGATCGGCGTCAGCCCGAGGATCCGATCCGAGCGCCAGTACTTTCCGTACCCCAGGAAGACCATCCGGCCTCGCTTTACATCCATGATCCCTCCAGAAGGGCTATTCTTTTCTCATTTTCTTTTTCAGCTCCTCGAGCTGCCGCGCCGCGGCGGCTTCGCGCGCCGCCCGATCCATGTCCGACTTGAGCAGCTCGTCCTGGAGATCCATCCCGGGTCGTGCCCCGCCGGCACTCTGCACGTCGCTCCATGCCTTCTCGGTACTGTCCTGCCCCTGCATCGCCGGCCGGTCGCGCTCCGCGCGCTTGAGCTGCACCTGCATGTCGTCCAGCTCGCGCTGCGCCAGCGACAGCTCCTCGCGCTGGTTCGCACGCTTACGCTCCAGCACGCCGAGACGCTCGCGGTGCTTCGCCGCAAAGCGGTCGGCGACGGAGACGGTCTCCTGGTCTTGAATCTCCCCGGCGAGCCGGCCGCGGCGTTCGGCGTCCGCCAGTCGCTGCCGCTCGAGCGCGAGCTCGCGCTCGGTGCGCTCCACGGCCTCCTGAATCTCGCGGACGGCGACAGTCGCATCGACGACCGCCTCCCGCATCTGCCGCGCGAGCGTGCGGAGGTCGGGGGTGGACGCCGCATCGAGGGCGGCGCGGAATGCGTCCCGCAGGCGCTCGAACAGGATTCAGCTCTTGCGGACGGTCTTCGCGAAGAAGTCGGAGAAAACGGGCTCCACGGCGGGCGAATCGCATTTCGGGCAGCGGGGGGGCGGAGGCCGGGATGGCGAGGAATGCTCTGCCATCGATTCCGTGCGCGAGAACGACGCGTCACACGCTGTACAGCGGTACTCGTACAGTGGCATGGGGAAACGTTATTCCCGCGTAAAACCACGGTCAAGTTGACGCACTCAGGGCCAGCGGCAAATTGCTGGGATGCTCCGGCACCTGTTCCCGATTGCCGCTGCCGGCATGGTGGCGGCCGGTCTGGTCATCGCCTGCGGCGGTGGCCTCGAGCCGGAGCCGATTTGCGCGCCCACGCTCATAGGCCTGTGCGGCACAGTGCGATTTCGGGGCACGATTCCCGACAGCACCGACAACGTCTTCATCGCCGCGTACGCCACCTTCCCCCAGACCTGCAGTGATCTCATCAACAATCGCCGACCGCTGATTCCGGGCTCCGTCCCGTACACCGACTCCGCGGCAGCCTACAGCGTCCCGCTCGACCCCGGCGTCTATCACTGGGTGGTCGCGGTCTGGAAAAAAGTCGGTACGCTCACGCTGTCGCCGGCCGACACGGCGCTGCTGCGCGTCGCCGGCTACTACCGCGACCTGGCCGACTCGACGCAGCCCGGCGTGGTCACGGTGCCCGGCGGCGCGGCGGCGGGCGACATCGATTTCGCCGCCGACTTCGACAACCTGCGGCCGGCGACGGACTTCGTCACATGCACAGGGTGACCGCTACCCTGCTGCTCGTCATCGCGCCGTGGCCCGCAGCTGCCCAGGGCGTGCTGCGAGGCTCCGTGCGCGATAAGGACGGCGCCGCGATTACGGGCGCGAGCATCGCCATTCCCGGCACGACGCTCTCGACGCGCAGCGATCTCCAGGGCATGTACCGCATCCCGGTCGTGCCCGCCGGCAGTGTGCGCGTCCATGCTGGCGCGATCGGGTACGCATTCGCGGATACGACGGTCGCCCTGACCGGTGGCGACTCTACCACCCTCGACTTCACGCTCCGGCCCGAGCCCCTCGCCCTCCCGCCCGTTGACGTCATCAGCGATCGCGTCCCGCACTTCGGCGACCGGCCCGCCACCAGCGTCGCCCAACTCACCGAGCGCGACGTGAGCCGTCGCGCCGTGACCACCGTGGATGAGGCGATCGATCACGTCGGAGGGGTGCAGTTCGTCAACGGCCAGATCAACCTGCGCGGTTCGACGGGATACGTGCAGGGCCTGAACTCCCGCGTGCTCATGACGATCGACGGCGTTCCCATGAACCAGGGCGACCGGGGCGGCATCAATTGGGACCTGCTGGCGGTGGACGAGATCGAAAGCGTCGAGATCCTGAAGGGCGCCGGCTCCTCGCTCTACGGTTCCGCAGCCTTTGGCGGCGTCGTCAACGTGACGACCCGCGACGTTCCCACCGGGCTCCATACGCGCCTGCGAGTCACGGCCGGGATGTACGGTGATCCGCCGCACGCCATCTGGCAGTTCCGCGACACTCCAGGACTGCTGGGGAGTGGGGACTTCTCGGCGTCGTACGGGAGCGACGTCGTGGGCGGCAGGATTTCCGTGGGTGACCGCCACTCGGACGGTTACCGCCAACAGGATCAGGACGACCACCTGCATTTCGCCGGCAAGGCGCGCTGGCAACCCAACGTCACCACGCGCGTGGACGTCTCGGGGGCGTGGGCCGTGGACCGCTACGACGTGCCGCTCAGCTGGTGTAGCCGCGGCGAGTGCGATGACCAGGGGCAGGTGTTCCAGCCCTTCAAGGTGGACACCACGGAGCGCGGCGCGCGCACCGACTCGCGCAAGGGCTATCTCGCAGCGCAGGTCCGCACGACGGTCTCGCCGCAGTTCGCATGGACCGCGCGCGCCTCGTGGTTGCGGACGCACTTCGTCGATCTGCGGCGTAGCGCGACGGAGTTCGGCATCGGCGACCGCTTCGGCGCGGAAGGACGAATCGAGGCGCATCCGGCACCGCTGCGGACCGTCGTCGTCGGCGCCGAGGCGACGTTCTCCGATGTCACGAGCGACATCTTCGGCAGCCACTCGCAATCGGAATTCGCCGCATACGGACAGAGTGAACAGGGCGTCGGCCCGGTACGCGCGAGCGGCGGGGCGCGGCTCGACTTCCTCGCCGTGGATGGTGGCTCGCTGACGGCGGTCGTGAGCCCGCGCATCGCGGCGACGCTGAACGGCATGTGGCGGGCCTCGGTGGGCCGCGGCTTTCGTTCTCCGACGATGGCGGAGCGGTTCGTGCACACCACGGCGCTCGGCTTCGACGTCGTGCCCAATCCGACGCTGCGACCCGAGACCGCGTGGTCGTTCGAGTTCGGACACACGAGCCCACCGCTGCTGCGTTTCATGCGGCTCGACGCCGCGCTGTTTTGGACGGAAGCCCGCGATCTGATCGAGCCTCAGGTTCTGCTGATTCCCCCCGACACGGTGAAGATTCAGCTGCAGAACGTGGTGCACGCCCGCATCGCCGGATTCGACGCCAGCGTGATCGCGGCGCCGATCCCCGACCGGCTCATCGCCACACTCGGCTATACCTACCTCGACACGCGACGCCGTCTCGCCGGTGACAGCACCGAGGGACCGCTCGCGTTCCGGCCGCGGCACCTCCTCATCATCAGCGGGGACTACCGCCTGGGCGCCCTTCCGCTTGACGTGGGCGCGGACTTCCGGTACACGAGCCGGCCCGCGCGCATCGAGCTGGAGGGATTCGTCGATCCGCGACGGGTGCCGGTGAAGGTTCTGGACCTGCGCGCCTCCTGGAAGCCCGGGCGGAGCGGGGGGGGCGGGGGGGGGCCCGTCGAGCTGCGTGTGCTGGCGACCAACGTACTCAACTACATCTACAACCTCGTGCCCGAGACCCTGGCCCCTGTGCGAACCGTCTCGCTGACGGCTGTCTGGTCACATTAGCGTTAGATTTGCAACCCATGACAAGACCGGTCCTGCCCCTGCTGCTGCTGGTCGCGGCCGCTTGCAACCGCGGGAGCAGCGGTTCGCCCACTTGCGGCATCGCGCTGCTCGCCGGTCCAGGGTTGATTACCTCGCAGCTCTCGAACGCCCGTGCCGTCCTCACCGATCCGCCGCGTGGCATCCCCGATTCCCTCCCCGCACTCGTCATCCAGCAGAAAAACGAGCGGGGGGCGGTGATTGTCGGTCGCGATGCCGAAGGACGGGTCTCGATGCAGTTCCGGGGACCCGCGTTCCCGCCGCGAGGCTACGGCCTGCTGGTGGTAGACGACACGTCACAGCGCGCCATGGGCGTGCTCGTCCTGGACCAGGAGGAGCCCCGGGATCATCCGGCGATCGGCACCATCATCGGTTCGAGCACCGCGCTGAATCTGTACGGCGTTCTCGTGGACTGGGCGAGCGTGAGCAATCCTCACTGTCCATTGTTCGGCGGTCCTGCGTCCCAGACTTCGTGAGCCAGGCTCCTGCCGTTGCTGTGACGGCGCCGCGCCGCCTGGTCGATGGCCGCGAGCGCGTCACCTTGAACACCGCCTACGTACGTGCGCTCGAGAGCGCCGGCCTCGTTCCCCTGGCCGTTCCCACGATGCTGGCGGCCGACCGGGCCGGCGCCGCCGTCGCCGCGGTCCGTGGCCTCGTGCTCACCGGGGGTGAAGACGTCGCTCCCGATCGCTACGGAGCGGCGCGGCATCCCCGCCTCGGCGACGTGGATCCCGTTCGCGACGCGGCGGAGCTGGCCCTCATCGCGGCGGCGCGCGCGCGCCGCCTGCCCATTCTCGCGATCTGCCGTGGGATTCAGATTCTCAACGTCGCCCTCGGCGGCACGCTCTATCAGGATCTGGACAGTGAGCGGCCGGGACCGGTGCCCCATAGCGACGAAACCAGCCGGCACGCCGTGCGCGTAGCGGCGGGATCGTTGCTCGAGCGAACGCTCGGCACGCGCTCGGCCACGGTGAACAGCCGTCACCATCAAGCGATTCGCGATCTCGCACCAGGGCTCAGGGCCGTGGCGTGGGCCGACGACGGCGTGATCGAAGGCGCCGAGCCGGCGGATCAGCAGGAGGCGTGGATGGTGGCGGTCCAATGGCATCCGGAGGATCTCACGGAGCGGGCGCTGTTCGACGGATTCGCGCGGGCGGTCGCGTGAGTCCCACACTGTTCCCGTTCCCATCCGCCGAATGGACCGCGGCGTATGGCGAGGCGATCAACGCGAGTGAGGAGTATCGCACCGCCTCCGTCGATTGGACGCACGGCGCGGTCGCCCTGGTCACGCCCGCTCAACCCGCCATCGGGATACCGGAAGATATGGCGATCCTGCTCGACCTCGAGCGCGGCGTCTGCCGTGCAGCGCAATTCGTCGCGCGCGCGGCGGCGCAACAGGCGCCGTTCATCTTGACGGCCGAATATCGCTACTGGAAGCAGATCATCAAGAAGGAGCTCGGTCCCATCGCGGGCATCATGCAGCGGAAGGTCGCACTGCAGGGATCATTGCCGATCGTGGTGCGATTCATCAAATCGGCTGAAGCGCTCGTCGACGCCGCCACGCGCGTGCCGACGCGTTTCCTGGACGACGGCAAATGACGGTCGCCGAAATCCTCACGCGCCTTACCGCGTTGTCGCAGGAGCTGGCGGGCGCGTTCCGGCCGGCGACCATCGTCGAAATCGTGGCGCGCGTGCTGACCGAAGAGCTGGCGCCGGGCCGGCTGTCCGTGATGCTGCTCGACGTCGATACCAACCGGCTGGTCGTGACCTATCACAACGGACCCCGTCCCGCGACCACCGACGAACCGCTGCTGCAGCTCGCCCTCCGCCGCGGACCACTCGTCTTTCCCGACAACGTCGCGGCACGCGCCGCCGAGCTGGGCGCCTCCGTGGAGAAGCCGGTGCCCGCGAGCTGGGTGGGTGTGCCGATCGTCGCCGTGTCTCGCACGATCGGCGCCGTGGCGATGGAGGGCGACAGCAAGAACGCCTTGAATGACGATGCGTTGATGTTCACCCGCGCGGTCCTGGCGCAGGCGGGCATCGCGCTCGAGAACGCCCGTCTGGTGGAGCTGTTGTCCAGCGGCAAGCGCGAGTGGGAGCAGACGGTGGACGCGTTCCCCCAGGCCATCTGCTACGTGGATCCCCAAGGCGCCGTGCGGCGCGCCAATCGCATGTTCGCGGAACTGATCAAACTTCCCGTGACGGCCCTTCCCGGAAGGCCCTGGCTGACGCTGCTGCCGCCTGGATGGGTCGATGCGGTCGCGCGGCTCCTCACGCCGGAGGGCTCGGCCGCTCCCGCTCCAGTCGAGGTGCGCTCGGGCGAGCGGACTTTGATGGTGACGGCTATTCCCGCGGGTGAGCCGGGCGCGGCCGTGCTGGTGTTCGAAGATCAAAGTGAGAAACGCCGCTTGCAGGAACAGCTGCTGCAATCCGAGAAGATGTCGGCAATCGGCCAGCTGATTGCCGGTGTCGCGCACGATCTCAACAACCCCCTTGCCTCGGTCGTCGGCTTCAGCGACCTGCTCGGCGAGGCCGCCGATGTGCCGCCGCGGCTGGCCGAACCGCTCGCGGTGATTCGCCAGGAGGCCGAGCGCGCCTCAGCGATCGTGCGCAACCTGCTGTCGTTCGCGCGCCGCCAGGAAGGCGAGCGCCAGCTGCAATCGATCCGGCCGATTCTCGAGTCCACACACCAGCTCTTGAAGAACCAGCTGCTCGCCGCGCGCATCGAGCTGACGCTCACCTTCGAGCCCGGACTGCCGGAGGTCGAGGTGCACGCGAATCAGATCAAGCAGGTGTTCGTGAACATCATCAACAATGCGGCGCAGGCGATTGCGAGCACGCGCTCCAACGTCGGCGGCGGCCGGATCGAAATCGCCACCAAGTGCGAACCGGACGGACTGTCCGTCAACATCTCCGACAACGGACCCGGAATCCCGGAGTCGGTCGCACAACGCGTCTTCGAGCCGTTTTTCAGTACCAAATCCGAAGGCGAAGGCACCGGTCTCGGCCTTTCCATTTGTCTGGGGATCGTGAAGGAGCACGGCGGCAGCATCTCCGTGGATCCGGGTGGCGCGGGCAGCGGCCGGGGCGCCACGTTCACCGTCGAGCTGCCGACCGGCGTCCGCGCAGCGCTGAGCCCGCTCGCGCGGGGGGCGGAGAACGAACCGGCCCCCGCCGAACGCCACGAGCACCTGCGGGTCCTCGTTGTCGATGACGAGCCGCACATCCTCCATTACATGCAAGCGACGCTCGAGAGCTGGGGTCACGAGGTCGTCCTGGCCCACGATGGCAGTCAGGCGTTGAAACGCGCGTTGATGCAGCCGTTTGATCTGATCATCTGCGATCTCCGCATGCCTCGGCTTGGCGGGCGCGAGATGTTCCAGACGCTCGCCCGCATGCACCCGACTGTCGCCGATCGCATCATCTTTGCCACGGGCGATACAGTCCGGGGCGACACGCTGCAATTCCTCGAAGAGCTGGGCCGTCCATTCCTCCAGAAGCCCTTCAAACTCGATGCCCTGCGCCGCGTACTCGCCGGAGTCGTGAAAGTCCCAGCCTAACGAGGGCCCGCCCATGCGGTTGTTACACGTCGACTCCGGCCGCGAATGGCGGGGCGGTCAGCATCAAGTCTGGTTGTTGTGCCGCGAGCTCGCCCGTGATGAGGTCATCGAGCAGACACTCGTCACGAAACAGGGCAGCGAGCTGGCGCGCCGTGTCGCGGCGGCGGGGATGGCTGTTCACGGCACGACCTGGGAAATCGGGCTCGATCCGCGCGCCTGGTGGCAGCTGCGTCGCACGATCGCCGCTTTCCAGCCTGACCTGGTCCACGTGCATGACAGCCACTCGCTGACGCTGGCCGCCACGGTCGCACTGGGCCGGACGCTCGTGGCGACCCGGCGCGTGGACTTTCACGTCGGCCGCTTCGGGGTGTGGCGGAAACCCGATCGCATCATCGCGGTTTCCGCGGCGGTCAAAGCGGTGCTGGTCGGAGACGGCATTCCCGCCGCTGCCGTCACCGTGGTGTCCGACGGGATCGATCCCGAAGATATCCGGCGAGCGGCCAGTCCACCGTTTGGTATTCGCAGCCAGCTGCGCCTTCCTCCCACGGCGCCGCTTGCGGTGAATGCGGCGGCGCTCGTGGACCACAAGGACCAGCGCACGTTGGTCCGCGCCGCGGCATACGCCCGTACCCTCGCACCCGAGCTCCACTGGGTCATCGCCGGCGAGGGCCCACAGCGCGCGGCATTGGTCGCCGAGATCGCGCGGCTCGGTTTGGAGGATCGCGTGCACCTGGTGGGTCACATCGACCGAATCGACGCATTGATTGCTGAGGCCAGCGTATTTGTGATGTCGTCCAAGCAGGAGGGCTTGGGCAGCGTGATCCTGAACGCGCTCGCACTGCAGCGCCCCATCGTCGCGACGGCGGCCGGCGGCATCCCCGAAATCCTGCCTGCCGAGGTGCTCGTCCCCGCGGGTGCCGCCGACACGCTCGCGCACCGTGTGGTTGCGATGCTACGCCAGCCAAGCTCCCTGCCATTCCCGCAGCAGTGCAGCGCGCAAGCCATGGCGCGTGGAGTCTTGGACGTCTACAGGGCCCTTCTCTAGATTGCAGGGCCATGATCTACGTCTGCGTTCCGGTCCACAATGAGGCCAGCACGGTCGGGCTCGTGCTGTGGAAGGTCCGGCAGGTATTCACCGCGTTCGCACGGGAATACCAGATCATCGCCTGCGACGACGCCTCAACCGACGGCACCGCGGACGTCCTCAGCTCGTATGCGCGCGTGTTGCCGCTGACCGTGATCAAGCATCCGACGCGCCTGGGCTACGCGCGCAGCCTCGAGGAGCTGCTGCGGCTCGCGCTGCAACGCACCGATCGGCCCAAACGCGACTGCGCGATCACGCTGCACGCCGACTTTGTGCACGCGCCGGAGACGATGGAGGAGATGGTCAAGCGGCTCGAGTCCGGAGCAGACCTCGTCGTGGCGGAGCAGGTCGGCGCACGGGGCACCCGACCCTGGCCGGAACGTTGGGCCCGGCAGTGGGCGCCCAGACTGTTGCGCGTGGGTGGAGGCGTGAAGGACTCGATCTCGGGATTCACCGCCCTGCGCCTCATCGTCCTCCGCCAAGCGACGCGCGGTGGGGACGCCCCGCTGCTGACGACGGAAGGGTGGGCCGCCAACGCGGAGCTGTTGGCGCGCCTGGGCGCTCACGCGCGACGTCTCGAGGTCGTTCCCAGCGCCGCCCGCTACGACCTGAAGCAGCGCCCGTCCCGCGCGAGCCCCTGGCAACAGCTCCTCGCCGCCTGGCGATCCCGCGGACTGATCAGTGCCGCCCGGAAAGGCACCGCCATGCTCCTGCTCGCGCTGCTCGCGGGGAGCCGTCTGGCAGCACAGGATTCCGTTGCTCCGGTGAGCCACGGCTGCCCGGCCGTGCCTTTTCCCGTAGGCGAGCGTCTCTCGTTCAGCGCGAAGTATGGAATTTTCAACGTGGGGAGCGCGGCGATGGAGGTGATGGGCATCGACACGGTCCAACGCGCGGAGACGGTGCACCTGCGGTTTCGCATCTCGGGGGGGGCGCTCTGGTATCACCTCGATCAGACCATCGAATCGTGGGTGGGACGCCACGACTTTCGATCGCGTCGCTTCTCGTCCGTCCAGGACGAGCGTGACCGACATCGCGAGCGACGTTACGAGATCTTCCCCGATTCAGGCTTCTATAGAGAGGAAGGGCGCGACACCACCTTCGCCACCGTGCTCGAGCCACTCGATGACGCCGCATTCCTGTATTGGATCCGGACGGTGCCGCTCGAGGTGGGGAAGAAGTACGAGTACGCGCGCTATTTCCGCCCCGATCGGAATCCGGTGATCATCGAGGTCTTGGGTCGGGAACGCGTGAGTGTCGCAGGAAAAAAGTGGCGGGCGATCGTGGTACGCCCCAAAATCCCGCAGGGCCGCGGCATCTTTGCGGAGAAGTCGGAAACGCGCATCTGGCTCTCCGACGATCCGCAGCGCCTCGTGCTCGCCATCCAGTCCAACTTCTCGTTCGGCCAGGTGACGCTGAAGCTCAAGGACTATGTCGTCCCAGGAGTTACTCAGCCATGACCGAGTACCGCGAAGCCGACTTCTCCCGCCTCAAGACCATTCCCGTTGCCAGTCGCCCCAACAAAGTCGACACCGCACTCCTCGCCCACGCACCGCTCCCCTCGGATCATTCTTTTAGCGCCTTCTTCGATGCGCTGCCAGCGATTCTCGCTGCGCAGGATCTGCGGTACGTCGTCGATCAGATCGTCGCGGCGGCGGGTCGCCGCGCCGTTGTCGCGATGTTGGGCGGGCACGTCATCAAGGTGGGCCTCGGGCCGCTGCTGATCGCCTTGATGCGACAGCGCGCGGTAACTGCGGTCGCCATGAACGGCAGTGCGGCGATTCACGACTTCGAGCTGGCGGCCTACGGTGGCACCAGCGAAGACGTCGCGGCAGGACTGGGGGACGGGACCTTCGGCATGGCGGAAGAAACGGGACGCGAGATCAATGCGGCGCTGGCGCGCGGCGCCAAGACGCAACAGGGCGCGGGTGAAGCGCTGGCCGAATACCTGCGCGCGCGCAAGGACCTCCCCGGACGCGACGTCTCGGTGCTCCTGGCCTGTGCCGAGCTGGGCGTGCCGGTCACAGTGCACGCGGCGATCGGCGCGGAGATCGTGCACCAGCATCCGACCGCCGACGGCGGCACGATCGGCGCGACCAGCCACCGCGATTTCAAGCGACTCGCGGGTGTGCTGCCGGATCTCGACGACGGCGGCGTGGTGCTCAATCTCGGCAGCGCGGTCGTGATGCCTGAGGTTTTTCTCAAAGCCCTGACGATCGCCCGCAACCTGAATGGTGGGCGGCCGAAGAACTTCACGGCGTGCGATTGCGACATGCAGCGCCACTATCGGCCACGGGTGAACGTCGTGGAACGACCGACGCTCGCGGGCGGCCGCGGCATTCAGCTCACCGGTCATCACGAGATCCTGTTTCCGTTGCTGGCGTGGGCAGTATTGTTGCGGTTGGAACAACGGTAGAACGGTAGGGGCGCAGCACGCTGCGCCCCTCCATCACAACCTGGGACGGGCACAGCATGCTGTGCCCCTAGGCGTCGGCGGGACGTCCCTTGATCATGTCGCGGATGCGATCCGCGGTGCGGGGACTGACGACCCGCAAGCCGAGATAAACGAGTAAACCGATAAAAGCGAGCCACAGCACCGTCACCGCGAGGCCAACCAGGCTCCCAAGGATGCCGAATACGAGCTTGAGACCGAGCCAGGCGAGAACGGCGAGAACCGCGAACCCCAAAATGCTCCGGAACATGATTTCCTCCGTGGTGTCCGGTGCGTTTGCAGCGTACGCCTAAATGTCGCACAAAGTTTCGTCCTGTGAAGTGTTGATTGCCGGCGGCGGCATCATCGGCGCCGCCTGCGCCCGTGCCGCGGCGTTGCGGGGCTTGCGGGTCATCATCTGCGAGCCGGGCCCCGATCCGGCGGCGGCATCGGCCGCGTCGGCGGGCATCCTGGGCCCGCAAATCGAGAGCACGGATGAAACGCTGCGCGCCCTGGGGCTGCGCGCCCGCGACCTCTACGACACCCTGGCGTCCGCACTCGCAGAGACCACCGGCATCGATATCGGGCTCTGGCGGGAAGGCATTGCGTCCCTGGCCTTCGAGGAGGCCGAGGCTGAGCGCCTGCGGGATGCCGTCGCGCACCAGCGTCAGGCGGGATTGCGCTGCGACTGGCTGGAGCCCACGGATGTCGCGGAGCGATTCCCCGCCACGGCACCCTGCCTGGGCGCCCTGTTCGCGCCGGAAGATGGTGCGGTGGACGCGCCGGCTCTCGCCCGCGCGCTCCACGCCGACGCGAAGCGCCACGGCGCGCGCACCTTCAATGCACGCGTGACCCGCCTCACCACGATCCTTGGCCGGGCGACCGGCGTCGAGATACCAGCCGGCAAAATCAAGGCCGAGCACGTGGTAATCGCTGCGGGCGCCTGGTCTCCGCGCATCAATCACCTGCCCCGCACGCTGCCCGTCGAGCCCGTCCGTGGCCAGATGGCGGCCGCGCCGTGGCCGGCCAACATGCCGCGCACGGTGCTGTACTACGACCACGGCTACGTCCTCGCGCGGAGTGGTGAAGCCATCTTTGGCAGCACGATGGAGCACGTGGGTTTCGACGGTAGCGTCACCGAGTCCGGAGTCCGTGGGATCGTCGCCGCAGCACAGCGTCTGTTGCCACAGTTGCCAGCCGTCCCAACCCGCACCTGGGCCGGCCTGCGACCACTGACGCCCGACGGACGCCCGATCGTCGGCCCCGACCCCGATGTGCGCGGACTGTGGTACGCCACGGGCCACGGGCGCAATGGTGTGCTGCTCGCGGGCCTCACGGGTGAGATCATCGGGGACCTGGTCAGCACCGGGAACACAGAAGTGGAGATTGCCTCGCTCGCCCCGGAGCGATTTACTTCCTAGGATGTTCAGGAGTTGCGCGTTCTGTAACGCGGCGTTTGACGGTGATGGCGGCCCATCGGGCCTGGGCGTCGGTCGGCGCATTGCGTTTGATGAGTGGAAGGGCCGGCTGTGGGTCGTGTGTCCGCGCTGTAGTCGATGGAATCTCACCCCCTTCGATGACCGGCTGGAACGCATCGAAGCCGTGGCACGCGCCGCAAGCCAGGGACGGATCGCGGCGTCCACCCAACAAGTCGCGCTAATCCGGTGGGAGCGCTATGACCTCGTACGCGTGGGCAAACCCCCGCGCGTCGAGCTGGCGACCTGGCGCTACGGCGAACGGCTGCGCAACCGCCAGCGTGAGCGCATGAAGGTCGTCGTGCCCCTGACGGTTGCCGCGATCGGACTCGGCATCGCGGCAAACGTGGCGGCCGGTGGCGGGTTCGGCGTGGTCGTCTGGAACGTCCACCGTCTGGCCGATTGGTTTTACCTACGGCTCGTTGGTAGCCGCAAAGTCCAGTTGGTCGAACCACCCATCTGCGCGCATTGCGGTACCATCATGCAGCTGCGCGCGCGACACGTTCAACACGCGCGTATCGTCCCCGATCGGCACGCGGAGATGGCGGTGGTGCTGAGCTGCCCGAAATGCAAAATCGAGGGTGCGCAGCTTACCGGCAGCGATGCGACTCAGGTACTGCGTCAGGGCCTCACCTACTTGAACCTGACCAAGGGGGGGCGGCGCCGGGCCGAGGACGCGGCGCGCGAGGTCGATCAGGTGGGAGGCGCCGATCAGCTGGTGCGCGACATCGCCAAGCGCGAGCTGACGTTGCGGTCGCTACGACCGGAGCGCGGCCTCGCGCTTGAAATGGCAGTGGACGAACGTGCAGAGGTCGAAGAGCTCGAGCGCCAGTGGAGGGAGGCCGAAGAGATCGCCGACATCGCCGACGGGACGCTCGGGGCGTCGACCGAAATTGAAAACGCGCTGCGTCGCCTAAAGAACAGAGGTGGTGATCAACCGTCTGGTTGAAAAATGGCCTACCCCACCCCCACAGCACTGACTATCTTCGACGTCCATGGCCGCCCCGTTGGTTCAGATCCTCCCTTCCCCCCCGCCTTCTGGAGAGCCGTCTCGCAAGCCCCCGTGGTTGAAGGTGAAAGCGCCTGGTGGTCCCAACTACGTCGCGCTCAAGCACATGATGCGCGACCTCAAGCTCCATACCGTCTGTGAGGAAGCGCACTGCCCCAACATCGGCGAGTGCTGGGAGCACAAGGCCGCGACATTCATGATTCTGGGGGACGTGTGCACGCGCAACTGCGCGTACTGCGCGGTCGCGCACGGCACGCCGGCGCCGCTCGACGCCGGGGAGCCGCAGCGGTTGGCTGATGCAGTCGCACAGATGGGACTCGAGCATGTCGTCATCACGAGCGTGGATCGTGACGACTTGCCGAACGGCGGCGCCGAGGTTTTCGCGGCGTGTATCGCGGAGATTCGCCGGCGCCTGCCGCAGACGTCGGTCGAAGTGCTGATTCCCGACTTCAAAGGCAACCCTGAAGCGCTCCGCCTCATCGTCGATGCTCGGCCAGACATCCTCAATCACAATCTCGAAACGATCGCCCGCCTCTATCGCATCGCGCGGCCCGGTGGCCGTTACGCGCGCGCGCTGGAGCTGCTCGAGCGCGCCAAGGATATGAACCCCGCACTCCTGACGAAGTCAGGCATCATGTGCGGGTTGGGAGAGGACTGGGATGAGCTGCTCACGGCGATGCGCGACCTGCGCGCGGCGCGCGTCGACATCCTCACGATCGGCCAGTATTTGCGGCCGTCGGATCAGCACCTGCCCATCGCGCGCTGGTACACGCCCGACGAATTCGCCGAGCTGCAGCGCTACGGCATGTCGCTCGGATACCGGCACGTCGAATCCGGTCCGCTGGTGCGTTCCAGCTATCACGCCTGGGAGCAAGTGGAGGCTGCGACCCGATGACGGCCACGGCCCGAAGCCCGAAAGACACCGCGCAGTCGGCGCTGCATCTCCGCATGCTGCGGCAGATGCTGCTCATCCGCCGCTTCGAGGAAAAGGCGGCCGAGGCGTACGCGCTGGGCAAGATCGGCGGGTTCTGTCATCTGTACATCGGGCAGGAAGCTGTCGGTGTGGGCGCACTCGCGGCGCTGCGGGACGATGACTACGTCATCTGCTCCTACCGCGAGCACGGCCAGGCGCTGATCAAGGGCATTGCGGCGAACGCGGTAATGGCCGAGCTCTTCGGGAAGGCCACAGGCTGCTCGAAGGGCAAGGGGGGGTCGATGCACCTCTTCGACGCCAAGCGCGGGTTCATGGGCGGCCATGGGATCGTCGGGGGTCATATCCCCCTCGCCGCCGGCCTCGCATTCGCCAGCAAGTACAAGGGGAGCGATCAGGTCTGCGTCTGCTTCTTTGGCGAGGCCGCGGTGAACATCGGCGCGTTCCACGAAACGTTGAACATGGCATCGGTCTGGAAACTGCCCGTCATCTTCCTCTGCGAGAACAACCGCTACGGCATGGGGACGGCGTTCGAGCGCGTCGCGGCCGTCACCGACATCGTCGAGCACGCGTGCAGCTACGACATGGCCGCGGAGCTGGTGGACGGCATGAACGTCCTGACGGTGTACGACGCCACACGGCGTGCCGTCGAGCGCGCGCGCAAGAACAGCCATCCGACGCTGCTCGAAGTGCGCACCTATCGGTTCATGGGCCACTCGATGTCCGACCCGCTGCACGGCGTCTACCGGACCAAAGACGAGGTCGAAGAGCAGAAGGCGCGCGATCCGATCACACATATGGCCGGGAAGCTCAAAGAAGACGGCGTCATCGACCAGGCCGCCCTCGACGCATTGGATGCGGAGATCCACGCCGAAGTCGAAGCAGCCGTGAAGTTCGCGGATGAGAGCCCGGATCCTGATCCCGGCGAGCTGTTTACCGACGTGCTGGTCGACTGATGGCGACGCTCACGTATCGGGACGCCCTCAATCAGGCGCTGCGAGAAGAGATGCAGCGCGATCCCAACGTGTTCCTGATGGGCGAGGAAGTAGGCGTCTACCAGGGCGCGTACAAAGTGAGCCGGGGCCTGTTGGAGGAGTTCGGCGCCAAACGCGTCGTCGACACCCCCATCGCCGAGCTGGGATTCGCGGGGATCGGCGTTGGCGCGGCGATGGGGGGGCTGCGTCCGGTCATCGAGTTCATGACGTGGAACTTCGCGGTGCTGGCGCTCGATCAGATCGTGAATTCCGCCGCCAAGATGCTCTACATGTCCGGCGGCCAGATCAATATGCCGATCGTATTTCGAGGACCGAACGGCGCGGCGCTGCAGCTGTCGTCGCAACACTCGCAGGCGTGGGAAAGCTGGCTCGCGCACATCCCCGGCCTCACAGTCGTCGCACCGGCCACGCCCGCCGATGCCAAAGGGCTGCTCAAATCCGCCATCCGCGACAACAACCCGGTCATCGTGCTCGAAGGCGAGATGCTCTACAACCTGAAAGGCGACGTCCCCGACGGCGAGCACATCGTCCCGATCGGGCGCGCGGATATCAAGCGCGCCGGGACCGACGTCACGCTCGTCTGCCATTCCAAGACGCTCACCGTCGCCCAAAAAGCGGCGGATCAGCTCGCCGAGCAGAACGTCTCGGCCGAAGTGCTTGACCTGCGGTCCATCCGGCCGCTGGACGAAGCGGCGATTCTCGCATCGGTCAAGAAGACCAACCGCGCGGTCGTCGTCGAGGAAGGCTGGCCGCACGCCGGGATCGGGGCGCAAATCGTGGATCTCATTCAGCGCGACGCGTTCGACGACCTCGATGCGCCGGTACAGCGCGTGACGCAGGCCGATGTTCCGATGCCGTACAACAAGCTGCTCGAGCGCGCGGCAAAAGCGTCGCCCGAGAAGGTCGTCGCCGCGGCGCGCCGCGTCCTCTACCTCGACTAGGCCCCAGCCCCGAACCCCGAGCTCCTAGCAATGGCCACCAAAGTCCACATGGAGGCGCTGTCGCCCACGATGGAAGAGGGGCGCCTCGTGAAATGGACGAAGCACGAGGGCGATGCCGTGAAGTCCGGCGATACGCTCGCCGAGGTGGAGACGGACAAGGCCGTCATGGAGCTGGTGGCCCGCGCGGATGGGCAGCTGATCAAGGTGACGGTACCTGAAGGCACGACCGTACCGGTGGGAAATGTCGTCGCGTGGATTGGGAAGCCCGGGGAGAAAGTCGATGGAGTCGGGAGCCAGACTGCTGGAACCGGGAGCCAGGAGTCAGGATCTGGGGCCGCCAAGCCGGCCCCTGCTGCGGCCCCGAAGGCAGCACCCACCGCACCAGCCCCCGTACCAGTTGCTGCTCCGGCCGACGCAACGCGGGTAAAGGCTTCCCCGCTTGCGAAACGCATAGCAAAGGACGCGGGCGTCGATCTCAAGCTCGTGCAGGGATCCGGTCCTGGCGGCCGCGTCATCAAGCGCGATGTCGAGGGAGCGCCCGCGACGCCGGCAGCGCCGACTGCGCCACCCACGTACCACGCACCACGCACCGGTGTGCCGTTCGAAGACGTCCCCCTCACCCAGATCCGCAAGACGATCGCGAAGCGGCTCGCCGCGTCGATCGGGCCGATTCCGCATTTCTTCCTGACGACCGCGATCGACATGGAGCGCGCCGCCGAAGCGCGCGAGGCGCTCAACAAGCAGCTCGGGGAAGAAGGCGGCAAGATCTCGTTCAACGACATCATCATCAAAGCGGTGGCCCTGGCGCTGGTGCAGCACCGCGCCTGCAACGCCTGGTTCCTGGAAGACCACATCCGCTACTGGAACGAAGTGCACATCGGAGTGGCCGTCGCGATCGAAGACGGGCTCATCACTCCCGTAATCCGCAACGCCGACCTGAAGAGCCTGCGGGAGATCGGCGCTGAGTCGCGCGAGCTCGCCGGGCGGGCACGCAATCGCCGCCTGAAACCCGAGGAATACACGGGCGCCACGTTCAGCGTCTCGAACCTCGGCATGTTCGACATCGATCATTTCACCGCGGTGATCAACCCGCCGGAAGCCGGCATCATCGCGATCGGAAGCATCGTCGCGCAGGCCGTTGCCGAGGGCGAGCGCGTGGTGGTGCGCCGGCGCATGCGGGCGACGATGAGCTGTGATCACCGCGTGATCGACGGGGCGACGGGCGCGGCGTTCTTGCGGACGTTAAAGCAGATGTTGGAGAATCCGTTGGCGATGTTGTTATGAACCGGAACGATGGAACGATGGAAGGATCTTGAGTGGCTACTTTCGACGTGATCATTCTAGGCGGCGGCCCCGCGGGGTACGTCTGCGCGATTCGCTGCGCCCAGCTCGGCCTCAGCACCGCGGTGGTCGAGCAGGAGAAGCTGGGTGGCGTGTGCGTGAATATCGGCTGCATTCCGACCAAAGCCCTGCTCCATTCCGCGTACATCGCCAGCCTCCTCAACGAATCGAAGGAGTTCGGCGTGGAGGCGAGCGGCGTCAAGACCGATTACGGCGTGGCGATGAAACGCTCCCGCCGCGTCAGCGATCAGAACTCGAAGGGCGTCGAGTTTCTGATGAAGAAGCACAAGATCACGGTCGTGAAGGGCACGGGCGTGCTGCAGCCGGGCAAGAAAGTGAAAGTCGGTAGCGACTTGCATGAGGCGAAGAAGGCGGTCGTGATCGCCACCGGCTCCCGCGTGAAGGGCATTCCTCAGATCGGGCTCGAGATCAACAAGACGACCGTGATCTCCTCCGACGAAGCGCTGCTGCTGGAGAAGGTCCCGGCGTCGCTTGCGATCATCGGCGCCGGCGCGGTCGGCATGGAATTCGCCGACATCTTCCACGCCTTCGGCGTGAAGATCACGCTGATCGAAGCGCTGCCCCGCATCCTGCCGATCGAGGATGCCGAATCGTCCGACGTTTTGACGAAGAGCTACAAGAAACGCGGCATCGACGTGATCGCGGGCGCCAAAGTCACGAAGGCCGCCGTTGCGAAAGACAAGGTGACGCTCGATGTCGAAGCGGGCGGCGAGAAGAAGCAGGTCACGGCGGCCGCCGTTCTCATGGCCACGGGCCGGGCCGTGAACACGGAGAACATCGGTCTCAAGGAGTGCGGCATCCAGCTGACCGACCGCGGCTTTATCAAGGTCGACAAAAACCTTCAGACGACCGCGCCCGGGTATTACGCGATCGGCGACGTCGCCGGCCCGCCGATGCTGGCCCACAAGGGATTTCGCGAGGGCGCCGTGGTCGCCGAGATCATCGCGGGGCAGAAGCCGCATCCGATCAAGTACGACAACGTTCCGAGCGTCACCTACTGTCACCCCGAAGTGGCCAGCATCGGGCTGACCGAGGATCAGTGCAAGGAGCGGAAGCTCGATTACGTCGCCGGCCGGTTTCCCTTCTCCGCGAACGGCCGGGCGCGCGGCACGGGCGAGACCGAGGGCTTCGTGAAAATCCTGCGCGACAAGAAGTACGGCGAGATTCTCGGCGCCCACATCGTGGGCGCGCACGCCTCCGAAATGATCCACGAGCTGGCAGTGGCACGGGAGAACGAGTACACGGTCGAAGAAATCGACCTCGCCATTCACGCACATCCGACGATGTCCGAAGCGGTGGGTGAAGCCGCGCTCGACTCGCTCGGCCGTGTGCTCCACATGTGAACGACGCAGCGACGAAAGATCCGCTCGCCCTGGGGCTCGGCTCGCTCGCGTCAGGCGTCGCCTTCGGCGGCGCCTGCCTCACGGTGGCGCAGATCGTCGCCTCGATTCTGCGCGGCGATCTCGAGCCCAGCGCCTATCGCGAGACCGCCGCCGATCCGCTGCTCGCCGGCCTCATCGCGGCCGTCGGCGTCGGCGGCTTCTGCGGTTGGTACCGCAGCCTCGCGCTCGACAACATCTGGCAACGGGGCGTGATCACCGTGTTGGCCGCAGTCGGCGCCATTCTGGTCGGCTTTCTCGCCGCGCCGCTCGACCGGTTCTTCGGGATCCTGGGAATGCTGATCTGGTTGTTGCTGAACATTGCGTTCGGCATTCTGGCCACGCGCTGGGCGATCAGCGGCAAGGGGATGGGGGACGAGGGACCGGGGACCGGTACGGCATGAGAAGGCTCGAGGTCATTCAAGCCGGAACGGTACCCTATCGGGAAGCCCTCGAGTGGCAGCGGCGGCAGGCCGAGGACCGGATCTCGGGTCGGCTCGATCACGACGTCTTGCTGCTCCTCGAGCATCCGCCGGTCGTCACCCTGGGCCGGAATTCTCACGCCGCGCATCTGTTGCAGCCTGCCGGAATCGACGTCTTCGAGGTGGAACGCGGCGGGGACGTCACGTTTCACGGCCCGGGCCAGCTGGTCGGCTATCCGATTCTCGATCTGCGCGCGTATAAGCAAGACCTGCACTGGTACCTGCGCACCCTCGAGCAGGCGTTGATCGAGGCGCTCGGTATCCTCGACATCCCCGCCGAGCGCAACCCGGGATTCACGGGCGTTTGGACGCAGGGCAAGAAGATCGCAAGCATCGGCATACACGTGAAGCAATGGGTCACCTGGCACGGCTTTGCGCTCAATATCACGACCGATCTGGCCCACTTCGATCGGATTGTGCCGTGTGGCATTCAAGGTGTCACGATGACGTCGGTCGAGAGGGAGCGGGGAGCGGGGAGCGGGGAGCAGCTGTGGCAGGAGAGTGTGGCGGCGGTGGTGAAAGGGTTTGAAGCAGCCTTCGGGGTTGATTCACACCCTGAAGGGTGTGCTCGGCAAACATTGTCCTTAAGGACAGTGTTGGCCGAGCCCAGGCTTTAGCCTGGGAACACAGTGGCGAATCCCCTTCCCCGAATCCCTCCGGGCCAGATCCAAACCACCAAATGGCCGGTCCTGCATTACGGCGACGTTCCGACGGTCGACACGGCCAAATGGACGTTCATGGTTTCGGGGCTCGTCGAGCGGCCGTTCTCGCTCACCTACGAGGAGCTGCTCGCGCTGCCGCGCAAGACGGTAGACTGCGACATCCATTGCGTCACGACCTGGAGCAGGCTCGACAACACGTTCGAAGGCGTGCCGGTGCAGGCGCTGCTGCAGCGGGCCGGCCTCAAACCGGCCGCGAAGTTCTGTCTCGTCGTCGCCGAGCAGGGGTTCACGACCAACCTGCCCCTGTCCGACCTCGACCGGCCCGAGAATCTCATCGCGCTCAAATGGGCCGGAGAATGGCTGACGCCGGAACACGGCTGGCCCGCGCGGTTGCTGGTGCCCCATCTCTACTTCTGGAAAAGTGCGAAATGGGTGCGCGGCTTCGAGCTGCTCGACGAGGACCTGCCGGGATTCTGGGAGCAAAACGGCTATCACATGCGCGGCGATCCCTGGACGGAAGAGCGGTACGGCGGCCGCGGGCTGACCCAACACGAGATCAACAAGTTCCGGAACTTGAGTAAGAAGATCGCGCGCTAGCGGCTCTCCCCGAGCAGCGCGTAAAACCGCCGGAACACCTCGATCCCATCCCACAACTGCTTCAGGTCGAGCTTTTCGTTCGGCGCGTGGAGCCGGTCGTCGGGTAGGCCGATCCCGGTGAGAATCACGGGCGCACCAGCCGATGCCAGCGCCGGCACGACCGGAATCGACCCGCCCGCGCGTGCCGGCACGGTCGACCGTCCCGTGACCTCCTTAAAGGCTTGACCCAGCAGCGCGAACGCGGGGTTGTCGACCTTGATCTGCGCCGGATCGGCGCCGTGGAGAAACCGCACGCTCGCGGTCACATACTTGGGCGCCAATCGTTTCACCGCGGCGGCGAGCTGCCGCTCGACGACAGCCAGCTTCTGGTTGGGCACGAGCCGCATGCTCACCTTGGCCGTCGCTTCGGCGGGAATGACCGTCTTGGCGCCCTCGCCCGTGAAGCCGCCCAGAATCCCGTGGATTTCGAAGGTGGGAAGCGCCCAGAGGCGCTCGAGCACCGAGTACTTCTTCAGGCCGACCAGCGCCTTCCCCTGCACGCGCTTCTGCAGGAAGTCCTTCTCGTTGAACGGCAGCTTCTTCCAGGCGGCAAGCTCCGACTTGGACGGCCGCTTCACTGACGTGTACAGGCCCGGGACGTTGATCTTCCCGTCCTCGCCTTTCAAACGCGTGAGCAGCCGGCACAGCTCCTCGTGCGCATTGGGAGCGGCGCCGCCGTACTCGCCGGAGTGGAGATCGGTCTTGGAGGTTCGAACCGTGATCTCCGCGTAGCAGAGGCCACGCAGCGTCGTGTACACCGCCGGCCATCCCGGCGCGACATACGACATGTCCGCAACGAGCACAGCATCCGCGCGGACGCGTTGCGGCTCGCGTTTCAACAGGTCGAAGAGCACCTTCGATCCGTATTCCTCTTCGCCCTCGATCAAGAAACGGAAGTTCACCGCCGGGCGCGGGGACGCGGCCCCCCCCTCCCCGATCGCCTGGAGCAGGCAGAAGACCTGCCCTTTGTCGTCCGCGGCGCCGCGCGCGTAGATCCGGCCGTCCCGCTGGGTCGGCTCGAACGGCGGCGTCGTCCACTCCGCGAGCGGATCGGGCGGCTGGACGTCGTAGTGCCCGTAGATCAGTAACGTCGGCGCGCCGGGCACGTCGGGCCCCTTGCCCCAGACGACGGGATGCGTTTCGCTGCCAAGAAACTGGATGTCGTGACATCCGTTGCGTCGCAGTGCGGCGGCCACCCATTCGGCGGCAGCACGGCAATCCTGATTGTGCGCGGGCAACGTTGAGACGGAGGGAATTCGCAGAAACTCGTTCAACTCGCGGAGCAACTGGTCTCGATCCATGGCGGCAGAAATGTAGACAGGTCGGTCGCCGCTAGCCAGCGAGTGACGCTCAGGTAGATTTGACCGCCATGCGTACCACCGCGTCTTACGACTTGTTTCCAGACGCCCGGAGCGAACGCGCGCTCGCGCGGGCGCGCTGGCTCGCGCGCGAAGGACGCGTGCGTGATGCCGAGACCGCGTACGACGAGTTATTGGCTGCCCAGCCCGACTTGAAAGCCGGCTGGGCCGAGTACTTCGAGCTGCTCCGCGCCAATGGGCGCGGCGCAGAGGCGTTGCAGCTCGCCGATCGCGCGCGGGCGACGTTTGGCGAGACCGGCTTCTCCTTCACGCTCCGAGGCGCGGCGCTGACCGAATTGGGACGCTACCTGGAAGCGTTGGCCGAGCTCGAGCGCGCCGTGGAAGCCGATCCTGACCTGGCGCTCGTCTGGCACGAGCTCGGCTATGCCGCCTACAGGCTGGGCGACCGCAATCGCGCCTTGCTGGCGCTCGACCGCGCGTTTGCGCTCGAGCCCCACACCGACACCCTGAAGCTCCGCGGCCAAATCCTCCGCGAGGCCGGCCGCTATCAGGCGGCCGAGGTCGCCTTCGAGGGTGCCGCGCAGGCTGCAGAACACGCCGAGCAGCGGGCCGACGCCGAGCGCGAGATCGCGGCGACCCGTCGCTACGGCTCCTACGCCCCGCGCCGTCCGGAGGATCTGAGCGCAGCCGAGCGGTGGTTTGCAGATACCGGATCGGTGGTGCTGGCGTCTACTCCGGGGCCGGTCGCTCCCAGTGACGAAACGATCGTCGCGACGTTCGCGGAGGTCGCGGCCAACAGCGACTGGCACTTTGGTCAAGTGATCATGCTCGGCGAGGAATTCCCGGCCCACACCGACCTCGCCGACCGGCTGGAAGCGCCGCTCGTCACGCCGGCTGCGCTCGACCCCGCGGCCTGTCCCCTGATCGTCGGCCTGCGACCCCTCCCCGCCGACCAGATCTGGAGCGGGATGGTCGCCAAGGTGACCAGTGAGCAGATTGGCCTCGTCTTCGCCCTCGAGCACCCCAGCGAAGCGCCAACGACGGTCACCAGCGACGTCATCGGCGTCTTGACCGATGGCGGCCAGCGCCGCGAGCGCGCCCCGAATCCCGTGCAAGCCTTAAACGAAGCCAGAAACCCGAGCGGCCGGCTCGCCGACCGGCGCCTGCGTCCACGATGATTTCGTTTCGTTTTCACACCCTGAAGGGAGTGCTGGTCGAGCACAGGCTTTAGCCTGTGGAGTCCCATGACTGCCCCTGACCATCCCCCGCGCCCCAGTCGTGCGCCCATGTCGGGCCGGGCGATCGTCCAGAGCCAGTTCGAGCGGGCCGCCGATCTGATCAACCTCGAGGCGTACATGCGGAAGATTCTCATGTCGCCATTTCGGGAGGTGCAGGTGGAAGTGCCGGTCCGCATGGATGACGGGCGGATCGAGGTGTTCACCGGCTACCGCATTCAACACAACGGCGCGCGCGGGCCCTGCAAAGGCGGGATCCGTTATCACCCGGAAGCCGACCACGATGAGGTATTGGGTCTGGCGACGATCATGACGTGGAAGACCGCGCTGATGGATATCCCCTTCGGTGGCGCCAAGGGCGGCGTGACGGTGGATCCGAAGAAGCTGTCCAAGCTCGAGCTCGAGCGTTTGACCCGCCGCTTCACCCAGCGCATCGCCATCGTGCTGGGGCCGTATCGCGACATTCCCGCCCCCGACGTCAACACCAATGCGCAGGTGATGGCCTGGATTCTCGACGAGTACTCGAGCCGCCAGGGGTACAGCCCAGCCGTCGTGACCGGCAAGCCCGTCGCGTTGGGCGGGTCCCTTGGCCGCGAAGAAGCAACAGGGCGCGGCGTGATGTACGTGATGCAGGAATACGCCCGCGACTTCGGGATTCCGCTCAAAGGCGGACGCGTCGTCATCCAGGGCTTCGGCAACGTCGGCAGTCACCTGGCGCGCTTGCTCGACAGCGAAGCGGGCACGAAGGTCGTTGCCGTCAGCGCCGTCGAAGGCGGGGTTTACAATGACAAGGGTCTCGACATTCCCGGATTGCTCGCGCATGTCGCCCAGGGCAAGTCGGTGCCCGAGTGGGGCGGCGGTAAGCGAATCACGAACGAGGAGCTCTGGACCATTCCGTGCGATTGGCTGGTACCCGCAGCGCTCGGCGGCGTAATCACGAAAGAATCCAATGCCACCACCATCGACTGCAAAATTGTGGTCGAAGGGGCCAATGAACCGACCACACCGACCGCCGACCGGATTCTCGAGGAGCGCGGTATTGCCGTGATTCCCGATTTCCTCGCGAACGCCGGCGGCGTCACGGTGAGTTACTACGAGTGGGCGCAGAACCTGCAGCAGTACCGCTGGACGCACGAGCAAGTGAATCGCGAGCTCAAGGCAACTATCACGAAGGCCTATGTATCCGTGCGAGATCTAGCGGAGTCCAAGAAAGTGACATTTCGGACCGCAGCGTACGGTATCGCCCTACAGCGAGTTGCCGATGCCGAGCGTCTGCGCGGTAACTAGGGCGGTCAAACTGAAAAGGCGGCGGTCGGGCGGTCAAGCTGAAAAGGCGGCGGTCAAACTGCAACGGCGGCGGTCAAAGACAACGGCGGCGGTCAGCCCTCAACTAAGAGATTTGTACAAATGCCAGGTCAGCTTGCTTGCTTCCGATCGGAGGCAATCAAGCGCACGCCATTCCTCCATCGTCATGTACTCCAGCCTCTTCGCGACGTGAAGTGCATAGCCCACCTCGGACAAGGATCCTATGCTGATGTCGAGGTAGCGTCGAAACTCGCGGGGGCCACGCTTCGCTGAACCTTCAGCGATGTTGGCTGCCGAGCTGAACGCAGCTCTTCGCGCTTGAGACGTCAATCCATACAGTTCATGACGTGGGAACCGCTCCGTCGCCTTGTAGACGGCAACGGTAAGATCATCGCATGCTCTCCATGCACGGAGCCGTTCGTAGGGCATCATGGACGAAAGAGATAGAAGAAGACTTGCGAGAAGGCGAATCAGATTTGCGCGGGTCGTTGCATTTGACCGCCGCAGTAGCTTCTTGACCGCCCGACCGCCGCAGTCGATTCTTGACCGCCGCCGTTGCTTCTTGACCGCCGCATTTGCCGTTTGACCGCCCGACCGCCGCCGTTGCTTCTTGACCGCCGACCGCCCCTCACTCCACCTTCATCCCAGGTCGAGAGTACAAAGCTTGGTAAGGGTCGCCAGCCTGCGTGAAGACCCGGATCTGAATGGCGCGAATCGTCTCTGCGATGTCGGCGTTGTTCTGTAAGTAAATCTCGTCGAACAGATTCAGGTCCATCCGATACAACCGCTCGGCGATGATCACGGCGTTGTTGAGCGGCGCCTGCGCGAACCAGCGCCAGTCGTAGGTCTCGAGAGACTGGCCCACCGGGCCGCGGAACTGGTCGCGCGCCCATCCGAACAACGCGGTGCGCACCTGCTCCAGCCGCGGGCCGTTCAACGGCTCCGCATACGCCGAATCGAGCCGGCGGGCGAGCTCGGCGTAGAACACGTCGAGCGTGCGCTCGTCGCGCCACCGGGCGGCGGCTCGCCGCGCATCGACCGTGTCGTGCCGCGAACGGAAGAACGCGTCCGCTCCACGGTACCCGACGAAGCTCGCGAAACTCTCGTTGAACGGCGTCTGGCTCTTCACATACAAGGTGTTGTGCGCGAGCTCGTGAATCACCGTGGCGACGAGCTCCATCGTGTCCCGGCTCATCGCGGTCGAGAAGAGCGGATCGCTCAGGTAGCCGAGCGTGGAAAACGCGCCGGACGGGCGCAGGAACACGTCGAGCCCCTGCTGTTCGAGCCGCTGTGCCTCGCCCCGCGCCCGCGCTGCCTTGAAGAACCCCTTGTACGGAACGACGCCCACGATCGGGTAGCGCCAGGTGACCTCGCGCAGCTTGTCGCGGCGGCTCGCCGAGAGCACCAGCAGCAGCGTATCGCGACCGACGTCGACGTAGGTCGTGTATGTCTTCCCCACGGCCAGGCCGAGTGAATCGGCCGCATACGTGCGGGCGGCGAGGACGAGCGCGAATCGCTGACGCATCGCCGCCGGGGTGGCGGAGTCGGCGATCAACTTATCGATCGCGCGGCGGCGGAGCAGCAGCCGCGCCTCTTCGATCCCGGCCCGCGCGATGTAGCGCGCGTCAGCGCTGACGACCAGCATCAGCATGACACCCGCTGTCGCGGCACCGACGGCGATGACGAGGATGCGCTTCACCAAGCGGCCCCAGCGCGGCCGCGCGCGCTCGATCAGGGCGTCCATCGCAGCCCCACGCGGTGCGTTCCGCCGCCCAGCGCGTCGTAGGCCTGAAACGCGTAGTCCATCGCGAGCCGGCCCAGGACAATCCCGCCACCGAACGTCATGCGCGACGCAGCGGTGACCGCCGGCCGCGTCGCATAGCCCACGCGCGCCACCAGGCCCACCCCGCCCGTCACGATGCCGCCCTCGACGCCCTGGACGAGCACCGCGCGCCGGTCGCGCGTCCACTGCCCCTCGAGCGTCGTGAGCAGACGGAAGGTGCCCTGCGGGTCCGTGTAGTTGAGCGTCAGGCCCGCGCGCGTGCGCCGCGGCAGCAGCGCGCCGTTGCCGAGATCGCCGCCCAGGTTCTGTACGCTCACGCCGACCGCCATGATGTCGAAGACCGCGAGCGCCAGACCGACGTCACCCGCCCACGCATCACTGACGTCCGAGCCGATCTGCTGGCGATTGTATTTCCCCGTGAAACCGAGCGCCGCGAAGCCACGCCGGTAGACGAGCGACGTCGTGGCCAATGCCTCGTACGGATGGAACGATGCGCCCGTCGGCATGCCGCGTCGTCCTCCGGTCGCAGGGTCGGGCACGATCTCCGGCTCCGAACCGTAGTCGAGCGCCTGCGCGCCGAAGCCCCACGTCCAGCGTTGGACGCGCAAGGCCAGCGCCGCGGTGGACACCGCACTGCCGGCGAGGTAGGGCTCGTACGACCCCTCGATGCTGAGATGACGCACGGTGGCGATCCCGGCAGGGTTGGCGAACATCGCGCCGGCGTCGCCGACGAGCGCCGTGCCGGCGCCGCCGAGTCCGGCGGAACGCGTGGTTCCGGGGAGCACCGTGAGAACGGAACCTTCGGTTTGGGCGAGCAGGCAGGGTGGTGGACGAACGGTAAGCACGAGCGCCGCGATGATCATGACCGCCCGACCGGCGCAGTTGCCGTTTGACCGCCCGACCGCCGTCGTCACTGCAGCCGAATCACATTCAGCCGCGGCAGCATTGCCGCGTTGATCGGTGCGCCACTCGGCGACGTGAAGCTGAGCGTGAAGCCGGGATCACCCGCCGCTTGTGTCGCGCGACAATAAAACCCCGAGCCCGCGCGCAATGTCCCGCTCAGGGCAACATCGCGGCCCACGCTGAGCGTGGGATCGAGCGGATAGAATTTCGGGAAGGCAGTTGAACGCTGGGTGTGCAGTGATGAATACACGGCATGGAGATTCCAGGAGTTAAATACCAGTTCTGGGGGGACCCCACCCCTGTCGGTCAGGTAGGTCGCCAGTGACCAGCGGCTCACCACCGTGGTGAAAGGATCACCGGTACCGGTGGCGATGTTTTGCGCGCCGGTCAGCGAAGTCCTGACCAATGAACGCGTCAGGGTGTTCCAGTCGGCCATGGTAGCACCGGCGGCGTACTGATCCACCGTGTAGCGCACGAACAGCCAGGCGGCGCCACGCTCGGCGAGCGTCCCGATACCTGCCGTCGGCAACAGGAAGTGCGACCGCGTCGAATCGAGGTAGTCGTACGCATTGGCGAGATCACCATAATAAAAGTTGCATTCCGCCGTTCCGACCGTGCAGTCCGCGATCCTTCCGTCCGGAGCGAGCGCGTAACTCCTGCCGCCCAGCTCCTCGGCATAGTGGGAGAACCCTTCGTTCAACCACAGCACCTCGCCGGTGCCGCCACGCGCGAGCACATGCTGGTTGAAACTGATCATGTGTTGGAACTCGTGAATGAACGTCACCGGCACGGTGGCCTGCACGGCCGACCCGGAGTGGGCACAACTCAGCGTCCCGGCAGGGTCGGCCACGATCGAATAGAAGATCTCGCCTTTGTTGGAGCGCGAGTCGTTGCGGAACGCCGGATCGAGGTCGGCGCCGAAGAAGAATCCCGCGACGAAGGCACCGCCATTGTCAAGGCACTCTGTTTTGGTCACGAGCTTGTTCACGGTATTAGTCATCAAGACGAGCACGACGCTGTTCGAATCGATGTCCGACTCGCGCCCGAAGGCCGCCGTGTCGATTGGGTAGAGACGTTGATCGAACGTATTGGCGATGTTGGCGATCGCCGTAGAATCGAGGCCGCCGGCCGGCGCCAGCGTATCGACGTAAATGCCGACTTTGGCGGTCACGGCGCGCACGCGCGCCACGACGCGGTTGAACCGCGAGCAGTCGGTCCTGGCGCACACCTGAAAGACCCGGAGCGTGTTCATGCCGGGCGGACCTGATGCAACCGACGCAAGGGGCGACGCACTCAAGGCGGGCTCGGGAGCAAAACCCCACGAGCGCTGCTCATCTCCCAGCCGGAGATACGCATGAAATCGATCCGCGGGATTGAGCTCGGCCAGCTGTTCTGGAGCGGGTGCCGACGGGGCGGGCAGGATCGTATCACCCCCCAGCCGAAAGGCGGCCGTTTGGCCCGGCACCCCGGAGGTGAGCTGGGGGACGACGAGATACTCGGCGGGCACTAGTGGTGTCGCGGGAAAAACGATGCATCCCGAGTCGGGAGCGGGATCGATCGAGGCGTATTCGCCGACGGCCAGGTTGACCGTGGCGTCCGCCGCCGTGCAGGGCCGGATGTGCGGTTCGGTGCCGCCGCTACACGCCTCCGCTGCCGCCGCTACCGCCGCTACCGCCAGCAACCAAAGTGGCCATTTCCGGAACATGCGTCTCCCCTGTGCCCTCACCGGTGCGTCGCAGTACCCAATTGAAGCAGATCGGCCCGGCCACCTGGTGGACGCCAATCAGCGCCACGAGCAGCGCCTCGAGCGAGACACCCCACTCCGGGAACGCCCGTCGTAACACGGCGGCCAGCGTCACGGCCAATCCACCCTGCGAGACCAACCCCACCCATCCATACTTGACCCAATCGTCGCCGACGGCCGCGTGGCCGGTCTGGCCGGCCCCCTCCGCCCCCCCCCGCCATCGCAGCCCACCCCATAGGCCGGTCACGCGCAATCCCGCGAGGAGCAACACCCAGGGCCAGTGTTCTTCCAGCGCACCCAGCTGCAGGCTGCTACCGGCGAGCGCAAAAAATACGCTATAGACCGGTATCGCGCATCGTTTGAGCTCATCCCTCATCCGTTCGCTCTGACCGGGCGCCGCGTTGCGGAGTGCAGCCCCGGCGGCGAGCGCCACCAGGCCTGCGTCCAGGCCAATCAACCGGACTGCCTGGGCGATGATGAACGCCAGCACTACAAGGACCAATACAAGCGCGCCGTGGATCGCGCGGAGATACTGGGCAACCGCCAGGCCGAGGGTGATCCCCGCCACAATCGAGCCCATGAGAATCAGCAGCGTCCGTGGGGCAACGCCGGGCGTCACGGTACCCCTGCTGCCCAGCGGCAGCGCCACGACGAGTACGACGACCACTAACAGCACAGCCACGAGGTCCTGGACGACTGTTACGTCGAGCGTGGTTCGAGACAAGGGCCCGCGGGCAGCGACGTCGGTGGTTACGGTCCACGTCGTCGCGGGAGAGCTTACGGCGGCGACCGTTCCGAGCGCGAGCGCGACGACCAGCGCATCGCGGAATGGTTGGTGTGCCGTGAGGTAAAACCAGGGACTGACGGTGAGAACCACGAACGCCACCGCAAGGAAGGGAACAGCCATTGCCCCAGTCGCGATTTGCAGGACCGCGGTCCGCCGCTCGCCGCGCAGCGCATCGAGCGTCAGCTCGTTTCCGACCGCGAATGCGATGAGTGCCAGCGCGCCGCTCGAGATCGGGCCCAGGACCTGCAGCTCTTCGGCGCGTATCAGACGGAGCCAGGCGGGCCCCGCGACGTAGCCGGCGACGAGATACCCGACGATGCGCGGCATGCGGAATCGTTGTGCGATCGTCCCCGCGACATACGCGGCGAGTGTCACGCATCCGAGGGCGAGCGTGGCGTGCGCCTCGAGCGGACCATGCGCACGCGCGAGCCGCTGCACCAACGCCATGACGACGAACGTGACGATGAGCATCAGCCATTGCATGACCGCGCAAAATACGGCAGATTCAACGGCGTAACCATGCCGTTCGTTCATCTCCACACGCATAGCGAGTACTCTCTCCTCGACGGCGCAAACCGGATCCCCGATCTCCTCGATCGGGTCCAGGCGCTTGGCATGGATTCGCTGGCGATCACCGACCACGGCAACCTCCACGGCGCCTGGTCGTTCTACGCGGAAGCGAAGGCGCGAAAAATCCGGCCGATTCTGGGCTTCGAGGCCTACCTCGCGTTCGGCAGCCGCCACGCGCGTGAGAAGCCGGCCGGCGATGCCCCACTGGGCGCGGCCTACTCGCATCTCGTGCTCTTGGCGAAAAACCGCGTCGGCTATCAGAACCTGATCAAGCTCTCGTCGATCGGCTTCCTCGAAGGCTACTACCGCCGTCCCCGCATCGATAAGGACGTGCTGGAACAGCATCACGATGGGCTGATCGGCCTCGCGGCATGCCTCTCGGGTGAAATCGCGCTCTACCTGCGCCAGGGGAACTACGAAGCCGCGAAAGCGAGCGCCGCGTGGTTCGCGCGCACGTTCGGGCCCAATGGCTTCTGGCTGGAAGTTCAGGATCACGGACTTCCGGAAGAGAAGATCGTCGCCGAGGGGATGCTGCGGCTCGCCGCCGAGCTCGGCCTGCCGGTCGCGGCGACCAATGACGCGCACTATCTCAAGAAGGAGGACGCGGAGGCGCACGACGTCCTGCTCGCGATCGGCACCGGTAAAGATCTCGACGATCCCAAGCGGTTCCGGTTCTTCGGCCAGGAAAGCTACGTCAAGTCGGAAACCGAGATGGGCAAGCTGTTCGGCAATCGGTCGGATGTCCTGACCGAAACGGCACGTGTCGCTGATCTGTGCGAGTTCGATTTCGAGAAGCGCTACTTCCTGCCGCAGTACCCCCGCCCGGCGGAGTTCGCGTCGGATCAAGACCTGCTGGTTCACCTGGCGCGCCGGGGCGCGGTGGAGCGCTACGGCGACCCGTTGTCCGACGAGGTCGAGCAACGGCTCGAGTACGAGCTCGACGTCATCACGCGGACGGGCTACGCGGGCTACTTCCTGATAGTGTACGACCTCGTCAAAGCGGCGCGCGACCGCGGGATTCCGGTCGGTCCGGGCCGTGGCTCCGCCGCGAGTTCGTTGATCGCCTACGCGCTGCGCATCACCAACGTCGATCCCCTCAAGTTCGACCTGCTGTTCGAGCGCTTCCTGAATCCCGAGCGCATTTCGATGCCGGACATCGATCTCGATTTTTGTTTCGAGCGCCGGGGCGAGGTGCTGGAGTACGCACGCGAGCGCTACGGGCGGGAGTCGGTGGGTCAGATCATCACCTTCGGGACGCTGAAAGCGCGCGCCGCCTTCCGCGACGTCGCCCGCACGCTGCGCGTAGAGATGGGGGACGTCGAACGCCTCACCAAGCTGATTCCGTCAGGGCCGGCATTCAGCGTCACGCTCGCCGAAGCAAGCGACAAAGTGCCCGAGGTGAAGGCAGCCGCGGCGCAGGACGAACGAATTAGGAAAGTGCTGGATCTAGGAGCCCGGATCGAGGGCTTGGCTCGTCACGCCTCGGTGCATGCGGCGGGCGTCGTGATTGCCCCCGGACCGCTCACCGACTACGTCCCGGTCTGTACGGCGCCCGACTCCAAGACCGACGCGGACGCGATCATCACCCAGTACGACATGGTGGGGCTCGAACACGTCGGCATGCTCAAGATCGACCTGCTCGGCCTGAAGACGCTGACCGTGCTGCACGACGCCGCCACGATGGTCGCGGAGCGCCACGGCGTCACGATCGATCTCGAGCAGCCCGATCTGGACGACCCCAAGGTCTACGAGCTGCTGCGCGCGGGCCGCACCGCCGGCATCTTCCAGTTTGAGTCGCCGCTGGCGACCGACTGCCTGCGCAGCATGAAGTGCGACCGCTTCGACGATCTCGTGGCGACGAACGCGCTGCTCCGCCCCGGCCCGCTCGACACCGGGATGTACCTCGTCTTCATCAACCGCAAGCTGGGCCGCGAAAAGGTCCGCTATCCCCATCCGGCGCTGGAAGAGATTCTCGCCCCGACCTACGGCGTCATCGTGTATCAGGAGCAGGTGATGCGCATCGCGAACGTGCTCGCGGGCTACTCGCTCGCTGAAGCCGACGTGCTGCGCAAGGCGGTGGGCAAGAAAATCAAGGAGCTCATCCAGGAGGAGCTCACCAACTTCGTCAAGCGCGCCACCGCGCGCGGTCACGACAAACGCACGGTCGAAGAGATCGCCGCGCAGATCGAGACGTTCGGCCGTTACGGGTTCAACAAGTCCCATTCGGTCGCCTACTCGATCCTGTCGTACCAGACGGCGTGGTTCAAGGCCTACTATCCCGCCGAGTTCATGGCGGCGCTGCTATCGTCGGAAATCGGCAACACCGACCGCGTCGTACAGTACATCAACGAGGCGCGCGAGCTGGACCTCCAGGTCCTCGCGCCCGACGTGAATGAATCGGGTTATAAGTTCACAGTCATCAGTGATCAGAGGATCCGTTTCGGATTGGGTGCGGTGCGCAACGTGGGAGAGGGCGCCATTGCATCGATCATTGCGGGACGACAGCAGGGTCAGTATCGCTCGCTCGTCGAGTTGTGCGATCGCATCGATTTACGGCTGTGCAACAAGCGCGTGATCGAGTCGCTGATCGATGCCGGTGCGTGCGACTCGCTTGGTGCGGAACGGTCCCAGCTGGTCGCCGCGCTGGATCATGCGTTCAGCGAGGCGCAGGTGCGGCAGCAGGAGCGGTTCACGGGCCAGCATGGCCTGTTCGGCGAAGAGACACCCGTCCCCCGTCCCGCGTCCCCTCTCCCCGACGTACCGCCCTGGACCGAGCACGAGCGCCTGACCCGCGAGAAAGCGGTGCTGGGGTTCTTCATTTCCGGCCACCCCCTCGCCAAGTACCGCGCCGAGGTAGAGCTTTTTGGGACGCGGACGACCGCGACCCTGGGCATGTGGAGCCCGCAGAAAGTCACTGTGGCCGCGGTCGTCACGCTGGTGAAGCGGCAAATTTCCAAGAAGACAGGGGCAGAGTACGCACGCCTCACGCTCGAGGACTTTCATGGTGCGGCGGAGGCGCTGGTTTTCCCCGAGGCCTGGGCCAAGCTGAACGGTGTGATCCGCTCCGACGGCGCGTACCTGCTGACCGGTAGCTACAGCGCGCGCGACCGGGGGGAAGAACAGGCGCCGTTCATCGTCGAGAGCACACGCAGTCTCGACGACCTGCGACCCAGCGGAGCCATCGGCGTGGCGCTGCGCTGGACGGAGACTAGCCGTCCCGACCCGGAGACCACGCGGGCCATTGCCGCGCTGTGCGCCGCGCACCCAGGCCCCACGCCGCTCTTCATCGAATGGCGGGGGGAGGGGGAGGGGGAGGGGGAGGGGGGCGGCGGGGAGAATGGTAATAAGGAAAAGGATGTGAATGGCAGCACAGTCCGGCTGCGCAGCCGGGCATTCCGGGTAGATGCAGCGGACGATCTGCTGGCGGCATTGCGGGACCTACTGGGAGCTGATGGCGTGACGTTGGTTAGGGCATAGATCGCGCATTATTTGATGTAGGGGCGCAGCATGCTGCGCCCCTACGCAATTCACATGGACAGGTATTAATGGCGACATACACGCTGGATTTCGAAAAACCCCTCCTCGAGCTGGAAAAACAGATCGAGGAGCTGAAGCGCGTCGCCGGGGAGAACGCGGATCTCGCCAAGAACGTGCGACCGCTCGAAGACCAGCTCGCCAAGCTGCGCCTGGAGATCTATCGCAATCTCACGCCGATGCAGCGGGTGCAGGTCGCCCGACATCCCCGGCGTCCCTACCCCCTCGATTACGTCAATACCGTCTTCACCGATTTCGTCGAGCTGCATGGCGACCGGCTGTTCCGGGACGACCCCGCCATCGTGGGCGGCTGGGCGCGGCTGGACGGGACCAGCGTCATGGTCATCGGCCATCAGAAGGGCCGAGATACCAAGGAGAATCTGTACCGCAACTTCGGGATGGCGCATCCGGAAGGGTATCGGAAGGCGATGCGGCTGATGCGGCAGGCCGCGAAGTTCGGCGCGCCGGTCATCACGCTCGTCGACACACCGGGCGCCTATCCGGGGCTGGGGGCCGAGGAGCGCGGGCAGGCCGAAGCGATCGCGAGCAGCCTGATCGAGATGGCCTCACTGCAGACGCCTATCATCACCGCGGTCATCGGCGAAGGCGGATCGGGCGGCGCGCTCGCCGTGGGCCTCGCCGATCGCGTCCTGATGCTCGAGAACTCGGTCTATTCCGTGATCTCACCCGAGGGCTGTGCCGCCATCCTGTGGAAGGATGCCAGCCAGCGCGAGCGCGCCGCGGAAGCGCTCAAAATCACCGCGCAGGACCTCCTCGACCTGGGGGTGATCGACGAGATCATCCCCGAGCCGCCGGGCGGCGCCCATGCCGATCCCGAAGCGGCGGCCGCGGCGCTCGGCGATGCGCTGGAACGGCACCTCGGTCAGCTCCGCAGGCTGAAGACGGACAAGCTCCTCAAACGCCGCGAGGAGAAGTACCTTTCCATGGGTGCGCTAACCGAGAAGTGAGTTGACGCCTGTCATCGAAGTCCGGTTCAAAGGGAACCGGCGAGAATACTTCACGTGGCCGTCCGCAGACCCCTCCCCGCTCCGCCTCGATGCCCCCGTGATCGTCGCGGTAGAGCGCGGGCAGGACTTCGGCGTGGTCTCGGCGTTGGGTGGCGTGGCGGAGAAGAAATGCCAGCGGTGTGGCGTGTGCGGGGGCTCGGGGCTGGGGGCTGGGGACTCGGGACTTCCCGAAACCCGAGCCCCGAGCCCCGAACCCCTGAGGTCCATCGTGCGCCTCGCGACCCCGGACGATCGCCGAATCGCGGTCGAGCTCCGGAGCAATGAGGACGAGGTGCGCCGCACGGTGCGCGATCGCGTGCGGCAGCACAACTTGCCGATGAAGGTTTCCGACGCCGAATGGCAGTGGGACAAGCGCAAGCTCACGATTTACTTCACCGCCGAGCAGCGTGTGGATTTCCGGGCGCTGGTGCGTGACCTTGCGAGTCTGTTTCGCACCCGGATCGAGCTCCGTCAGATTGGCGCGCGGGACGAGGCCAAGCGCCTGGACGGGATCGGGCGCTGCGGCCGCCAGCTGTGCATCGCAAGCTGGCTGCCCGAGGGAAGGCCGGTCAGCCTGTCGCTCGCGAAGGCGCAGGGGCTGTCGCTCAATCCCGTGCAGATCTCCGGCCCCTGCGGCCGCCTGCTCTGCTGCCTGCATTACGAGCACGACTTCTACGTCCAGCAGCGCAAACGCTTCCCCAAGGAAGGCAAGACGCTCAAGACGTCCGAGGGAAACGAGCGCGTGGTCTCGGTCGACATCTTTCGCGAGCGCGTCACGCTCCGCTCCGACGCCGGAGAGACGCGCGTGGTGACGCTCGAGCAGCTGCAGCTGTAGTGGCGGGAGCCAAGTTCTACCTCACTACCGCCATCGATTATTCCAATGGCGATCCGCACCTCGGCCACGCCCTGGAGAAGGTTGGTGCGGACTGCATCGCCCGGTACCGCCGGCTGCGCGGCGACCAGGTGCACTTCCTCATGGGGATGGATGAGCACAGCCAGTCGGTGATTCAGGCGGCGGCCCGCGCCAACGTCACGCCGCGCGAATGGGTGGACCGCATGGCGACGACGTTCGCCGACTACTGGCGCCGGCTCGAGTGTAGCCACGACGACTGGATCCGCACCACGGAGCCGCGCCATGTCCGTGGTGTCGTCGCGCTGCTCGAGCGCATCCAAGGGCAGCGTCCCGACGATCTCTACGTCGCCGACTACGAGGGCCTGTACTGCACCGGCTGTGAAGAGTTCAAGCAGCCGACGGAGATCGTGAACGGCCATTGCATCGAGCATCCCACGCTGACCCTCATCCGCACCAAGGAGCGGAACCATTTCTTCCGGCTGAGCGCATATGGCCAGCGGCTGCTCCAACTGATTACGACAGGCGTCCTGCGTGTCGAGCCGGAGATCCGGCACAACGAAGTCGTGCGGCTCCTCGAGGACGGGCTCCAGGACGTGTCCATCTCGCGCCAGCGGTTGCCCTGGGGCATTCCCTTCCCCGGGGATGACGAGCAGACCGTCTACGTCTGGTTCGACGCGCTGATCAATTATTTGTCCGCCACGGGATTCCCCGAGCCCGGATACGAGCGGCTGTGGCCGGCGGACCTCCACGTGGTCGGTAAGGGCGTCACCCGCTTTCACTGTGTGCTCTGGCCGGCGATGCTCCTCGCGGCCGGGCTCGAGTTGCCGCGCCAGGTATGGGCGCATGGCTACGTCCAGTGGGAAGGGGCGAAGATGAGCAAGACGGCCGGCACGGTGGTCAGCGTCGACACGGCCATCGAGCGGCACGGCGCCGATGCCTTGCGCTATTTCCTGCTGCGGGAAGTCGGATTCGAGGGCGACGGTAATTTCAGCTGGGACCGATTCGACGCGCGCTACACCGCGGACCTCGCCGACACCTTCGGCAATCTCGTGTCGCGGACCCTCTCGATGGTGCAACGCTACCGTGGCGGCGCCGTGCCCGGCGATCCGCCGGCAGGCCGCGACACACCGCTCGAGCGCGCCGCGCAGGAGACGCTCGCGGCATACACGCGTTCGATGGACGGTCACGAGCTGCAACAGGGCGCGACGCAGGTGATGGAGCTCGCGTACCGCGCCAACCGCTACGTCGAAGAGACGGCGCCGTGGAAGCTGGCAAAGGATACCCGCGATGCAGAGCTCGATACGGTGTTGGTCGATCTCGTGCGCACGGTCGCGCGGCTGGCGGTCCTCGCTGGCCCATTCATCCCCGCAAAGGCGCAGGAGATCTGGTCCGCACTCAACGCGCCCCGTGGGTTCGGGGACGTGCGGCTCTCGGACCTCGCGGATTTGTCCGTGGCCGGGCAACGGGTTTCCAAACCCCCCCCGCTATTTCCCAAGGCCGGCGTGCCTTAGGAAACCTGCCCCCAAAATTGTGACGGAGCGCACACGTCGAGATTTGACGGGGACATGCACCGAGTCGTATGTTTTCATCCCCATATGAAGAAGAAGCACGCAGAGCGCCGCTGGACCGTCATGCTGGTCCCCCACGGGTCGGGGTCGTCCCGCGCCGTGGAGGTATCGCAGACGGTCGTCAAGGCGCTCGTCGGCATCGGCAGCATTGTCGCGCTGCTGTTTCTCGTCCTCGGTGGCACCGCGCTGTCGCGCGGCGTCAACGTGACGAGGAGCCGCGCGCTGGAGCGCGAGAATCAGCTGCTCGCGAGCGAGATCCAGCGGCTGCGCGAGCGGCTCGTCGGACTGCGTGACACACTCAACGTGTTCGGCGAGCGCGAGCAGGCGCTGCGGTTGCTCGCCGGGTTGTCGCCGATCGATCGCGACGTGCAGCAAGCCGGTATCGGGGGCCCGAGCGGTCAATGGTTCGAGCGCGACAGTCTCGCGGCTGCGGGGGCGAACGGGAAGCAGGCGCTCGCCGCGCGCATCGACATGGATCAGCTGACGCGGCGCGCCAACATCCTCGTGCACTCGCTCAACGAGGCGTACGATTCCGCCTCCAGCCAGCGCTCGCGCTATGCCGCGATGCCCTCGATCATGCCGACCAAAGGATGGTTGACGAGCGCGTTCGCGCGCGAGCGCGTGCATCCGATCCTGCATCTTGCGCGGCCGCACGAAGGCATCGACCTCTCCGCGCCCATGGGCATGGAGATCGATGCGCCGGCCGCCGGCGTCATCACGAACGTGGCGTGGGTCGAAGGCTACGGCAACATGCTGACCATCGATCACGGCTACGGTCTCGTGACGCGGTACGCGCACTGCTCCAAGATCGTCGTCGTGCGCGGGCAGCGCGTGAAGCGCGGCCAGAAGATCGCCAACGTCGGATCGACGGGTCTGTCCACCGGGCCGCATCTGCACTATGAAGTGTGGGTGAACGGCCATCCGGTGAACCCGATGAAATACGTGCTGCCGGACGCGATCGTGGATTGATCGGCCCTGACGGATAATGCGGTATTCGAGTCTCGGCCGCGCTTGACGCAGCCGGGACTTTTCTCTTTTATCTAGAATGGGCGCTCGGCTGATGCTGCTGTCCGTGATTTCCCTGCTGCTCGCCGGCTGCCACCTGCATGCCATCACCCCTATGCCTTCTGGTGGCGACCATGTGCTCATCACGCAGGAGCAAATCGAGCGCAGCGGCGCGCAAACAGCCTGGGAAGCGCTGAAGCGCCTCGCGCCGCAATTCTCGTTTCGGGAGAATCGCAACGGCCAGCCGAGCAGCCTGGAGCGTCGCGGCCGCAGTAGCATTCTCCTGAGCGATGCGCCGCTCGTCTTCATGGATGGCGCGGAGCTGACGGACTTCCGTTCCTTGAATCAGATCCCCGCTAGCACGCTGCTCTCTATCGAGATCCTCAACGGCATCGAGGGGACGTCGTATTACGGCTCGAACGCCGTCAGTGGCGTCATCCTCTTCAAAACAAAGAACTGAAAAAGGGGAGGCTTGCGCCTCCCCTCCTCCGCAACCTCAAGGTGCCGTACTCAAACAGGCGCTGAACTTCGGATTGTTTTGTTCGTCGAGCGGAATCGGGTAGCTCGTCGCCGCTCCGTATTGCAGACCGCTCTTGAAGTAGCCGCCGTTCGGGAACACCAGACTGTCCGGACGGGCATATTGCCGCTCCAAGCGCCGGAGGTCACTGAGCCGGTGACCGGTCAACCACAGCCAGCGTCCCCGTTCGGTGAACAGCTGCGTCACCGCCGCATTGGAATCGGCGGGCGCGGCCAGCGCGGTTATTGCGGTCAGTGCCGCGGTTCCATTGAGGACGTAGGTTGGCGGCGTGGTGCGGAGTCCATTCAACGTCGTGAGATAGGACGCCGTATCCCGACGCAACAGCGCCGCCTCTGCATTGATCAATCTCGCCTCGAGCCCTGACGCCAGCGGCGCCGCGGCCTTCTCATCAACGTAGCGGTTCTGGTCGAACTGCGGGGTCGCGCCGCGCCGTCGATGAAGATGCGGTTGTTAATGGCGACTCGCTCATCGAGATACTTCCCGAGTGTCGCGACTGGCTGCGTCGTCTCGCTGTCGGCGGGGATGACGCCTCCGCCCAGGGAGCCCGTGCCGGCGGTCTGGTTCTGACGGCTGGCTAGGACGCCATGAAAGATGTTGCGGTAGTACTGGAACCCGGCGGTCGTTGTCGAATTAATCGATGGCGTCACGACGAATGATGCCGTGGCGTTCACGCTCGCGGTCCAGTTGTAGATCTGAAACGGATTGGCCGCTCGGCTGCCCGCGTTCGACGTCGAGCTGAACGAGGCAGGAATTGCTCCCGGCACGAACGTCCGATGATCGAATCGGCTGGTAAAGTCCACGCCCAGGGCGCCATTGATGGTCAGCCAGTCTTTGGGTCGGTAGGTCGGAAGGATACTTCCGGTAAAGCGATCGATCTGCTGGAACGTGCGGATCGAAAAACTCTGTTGTGGCGTGAGGAATCCGTATCCCTGGTTGAGGGTGTCGGCGCGCCCGAGGAATCCGCTCGAGAGCACGCCGAGGGAGTTGTTGTCGTTTTCCGGCAGGCGCAGCTTCGTCGTCGTGTAGCCCGCGCGCGCCAGTGCGTCGAACTTCGCGCCGACATACTGATGGACATTGAGCAAGAAGCTGGTCTGGCGGTTCTGGTTGACGGCGTAGACGCCCTGCTCGTCATTGAAGTGGCCCGCCAAGTAATACGTCATTTGATCGGCGCCGCCGGACGCCGAGAGGCCGTACTGCCGGCGATGGCCGGTCCGGAACGGACTTTTCGTCTCGAGCGGGTTGAAGCTCAACAGTCGCGTCTGCACGCACGGGTTGGTGGCACGCACCGTCGAGATCAGCGTGCACGTGGAATCGATGGCGTCGAGGCCGCGGTAATTTGCCGGGTAGGTCGTGATATCATTCAAAACACCGCCCTCTGCGTAGGCATCCCACCGAGTCGGACCGGCTTTCCCTTGCTTGGTTTGCAGGTTAATCACGCCATTCGCGGCATCGGTCCCGTACAGCACGTTCGCGGACGGTCCACCCGCGACCTGTACGCGCTCGAGATCGTTCGGATCAATGTCATTGAGGCGGGACGGCGTTTGCCCCCCGACTCCCACGGAGATCGAGCTCGCGCCGTTCTCGACGCGAATCCCATCGACGTAGATCACGGACTCGTTGGAAAGCGACAGGCTGTTCGAACCGCGGATACGAACTCGAGTCCCCGTCCCTGTCGTGCCGCCCGAATTCTGGATCAACAGCCCCGGCGTTCGACCACTCAACGCGTCGGCGAGGCTGGTGGGCGCACCTTTCGAGATGATATCGGCCGGATCGACCGTGTGCACCGCATTCCCCTGCTCCCGCTGCATCGCGTTACCCGTCGCGGTGACGACCAGGGCTTCGAGACCCACGGGAGCCGGAGACAGGGGGATTTCCACCTCCGCCGCCTGACCGGCCGTCGCCGTGACGGTGCGCGAAGTCACGCGATAGCCGATGTATTTCGCCCGCAGCGTTACGGACCCCGCGGTTACGTTGGTGATGTGAAAGCGACCATCCCGATCGGTCAGCGCGCGAATGGTTGTACCCGAGACGAGGACTTCCGCGGAAATCAGCGGCTGATGGGACGCCGAATCGACGACACGACCGTCGACTGTCGCCTGTTGCGCCGCAACGGGTCGCGCCCATAATGCCAGCAGCGCGAGCCCGATGAAGTGGACTCCCCTCGAAATCGCAAATCGCATATTCCCCTTCCTATTGTTGAAGGCATCGACCTGCAAACGCGATTATCCGGTCCGCGGACCGGAAGCAGCCAGACACGGACGACTACAGTTGGCTGCTAGCGACTACATCGACCGGGGATGATGATATTGCGCTGAAGAAGGTGAACAACGCAGCGAACGGAAATTTGGTCCATGCTGCCTCCAGGGTGACGGTGAGCCACTCGACCTATAGTAGGGAATGTTCAGGACCACGCGAGGGAACCCCTACATATCTTGACACTCCGAGCCTCGAAGGCGAGCCTCAACCTTGATGCGAATCGCCCTGCCGTGCGGCGCGGCCATTCAACGCCGCGGCAAGTCCAGCATCTATCTCGATGATCAGGTGCGGGTGGTCGTAGACAACGTGCACATAGCCGATTTCAGATCCTCAACTCGATGGAGGCGACCAAGTACTTCGGTGGCACGTCACGCGCCAAATAATAGTTGGGGGGCCGACGCACGGCCCCCGGCCCCCGCTACCGCCTCACGCGCCGGAAAAACCCCGACGTCTCGAGATCCGCGGGCACCCGGATCCGCAGCACCTCCCCCTGAGGCACGTCAATCGGCTGCGAGCGGTACACGCCGCCGCCTAGGACTAGCGTCACCTCGACAAACAGCGGGCGCGGGAACCAGGGCACGGCTCTGATGGACTGTCGTGCGTTGCCTCCGATCGTACCGAGCGAGTGACGCGTGCCGCCGTCGTAGATCAAGTGGACGCGCGCGTCGTAGTAATTGTCGTTGACCACCTCGACGAAGACGCTGTCTCTGTCCTCTCTGGCGGGCGGCGGTGCTCCCCCGTCGCGTGCCGTGCGGGAACGGGCGCAGGCCACGAGCAGCAGCAGAGCCCCGCACACGCGCCCGATCACGGGGCGACCGGTTGGGCCGGCGCTGGAGGAGGCGGCGTGGCTTGCAGAACGAACGTGTGGCTCGCTGTGGCGCTCCGACCACCATCGTCCAGGCGGACCACCACCACGCCGTCGTGCGTGCCCAATCCATAGGTCGCGATCAAGTCTCCGGCGTCTCCCCCGGAGAACGTCACCGGCCCATCGATGGCTTCGAATCGGTTCATGCGGGCGTGCTCCGTCCCGTCGATGAGCACGATTATGGCGAACCTCTCTTCGGGTTGCACGGTGAGTAGGAACGAAAAGACGACCGAGTCACCCACTTGCGCGGGGCTCGGCGAAATGTCGAGGCTCGTGATGCTGAGCGCGGAGTCGTCGCTGCAGCCGAGCGCGGCGAGAAGGACCAGCAGGCACGCCCTGCGCGCGTTGGTCATGCCACCTCCACCGCAGTATCTACGTCGCGCGCAATGCGCGCGCAACGCCTCGCCTTGCCGCTCGCGCGCGTGCCGCGTATGATGGCCGCGCTATGAGAGCGGCGTTGCTGATGACGGTCATTGCCGCCAGCATCCTGGCGTGCACGGACGACGGCGCCGCGATCGGTGAGCTCGGCGCACCCTTGCCCGGACTGCGGGATGTCGACCTCGCTCGGTTTCGCGCCGGCTTGGCGCTCTTCGACAAGGTGTACACGCCGCAGGAAGGGCTCGGTCCGACCTTCAACGAGAACCAGTGCAGCGCCTGCCATACGCGCCCCGCGAGCGGCGGCACGTCGGGATTCGAGCGTGTCGTCAAAGCGACGCGGTTCACGCCTCCCGCTGCATGCGACCCGTTACGCGAGGAGGGCGGTGCCAATGTCCGCAGGCAAGCCACGCCGCTGCTCCAGGCTCGTGGCGTGCACGGCGAGTCCATTCCGTCGCGCGCCACCGAAGTGGGCCGCTTCACCCCACCTTTCCTCTTCGGGCTCGGCCTCGTCGAGGCGATTCCCGACGAACGCATTGTTGCGGCCGAGGATCCCGACGACCGGAACAACGACGGCATTTCCGGACGTGCAGGGCGCACTCCGGCCGGCCGTGTCGCCCGCTTCGGTCGCAAAGCGGAGTTCGCGACCGTTCGCGGATTCGTCGAGAGTGCCCTGAGACTCGAAATGGGACTGACCACGCCGGGCGACACGGTGGATGCGTTGAACGGGAAGCCCGTCCCGCGGCCGGTCGACCCAGCCCCGGACCCGGAAGTAAACCAGATGTCCGTGGAGCTTTTGACCGCGTTCGTACGCCTACTGGCGGCGCCAGCGCCGCTTGCGCCCGTCACGACGGCCCAGCGCGACAGCGTGGCGGAGGGCCGCCGTATCTTGACCGCCTTGGGGTGCGCGGGCTGCCACACGCCGGTGCTGCGAACGGGGACGGGCAGCGACATCCCCGCACTCAACGGCCGCGCGGTGCCGATCTATTCCGACTTGCTGCTCCACGACATGGGCCCGGCGCTGGCCGACGTGTGCGGATACACGGCCACCCCCGCGGAACTCCGTACCGAGCCGCTCATGGGCGTGGGACGTCGGGATCGCCTGCTGCACGACGGCCGCACGGACGATCTACGCGAGGCGATCCTCGCGCACGGGGGCGAGGCGCAGCGCAGCCGCGATGCCTTCGCGCGCCTGTCCTGGCTGCGCCAGGAGTACCTGGTGATCTTCTTGCGATCGCGATGAGGCAAGTCGGAACGGATCGCGCTAGCGCCGCGCACTATCCGCCGGCACGCGCACCCGCGCGCTTCCAAAGCGCGTCCAAATGACGATAACGCCGCACAGTGTCTCGACGCTCGTGCCCCCGAATTGGACCGGGACCTCGGTGGCGCTGCGGTAGACTTCGACCGCCGCGATCAGCGAGGCCGGACCGATATCGTCGATACTTATCGACTGGTCGAGGCGTTGAATCTCGTCTTCGGTTGAGCGCTCAGTGGCTCTGCCCGGATCGGCGCGTCTCGGCCGGGAATCCCCGCGCGTGTAGAGGAGACCATCCACGAACACGCGAGGCCGGCAGAGCCCCTGCTGGGAGAGGTTGCCGCCCCGGAGCTGCACGGCCAGCGGGCCGACGCTCCCGGTGCCCGTGGGGACGAGCGAAACTCCCGGCAACCCGGAAATGAGGTCGGTGATCCGCACCGCCTGGCGCTGCTCGATGAACTCCGGAGTGATGAAATATCCGAAATCGGCGCGCTGCCGCTCGTAGAAGCCGGACAACTCGAGGAATCGCCTGGTGGCTTGTGCCGTAACCTCGAGGGGGTCGAGCGTGACGGGCAGGCGCTGCAAGTGATACAGTGCGGTGAGATCGTCGCCCGCCTGCACTGCGATCGGTCCGGCCACCCATGGCCGGTACCCCATGCGCTTCGCGGCCACGTAGTAGGATCCGGGCGCCGGCATCTCGACCAGCCACTGGCCCTCGCGATCGGAGACTGCCGTGACGAGAGTCGTGCCGTCGAGCGCCAGAAGGGTCACGAAGCCGGCCACGAGCGGCTCACCGGATTCGACATCAAGCAGGCGCCCCCGCAGGCGTTGGGCGACGGCGGGGCGCGCGACCGCCAGGACGACGAGCAACGTCAGTACGCCGTAGCCGAACCGCCGCACCGCGTCTCCCTTCCGGCACCGGGGAGGGGCCGGAGCGCCTGCCCCTCCCGTGCGCAGCACACCCGGAATCTAGATTGCCGGCGGCACAGTCGGATCAATCGGCCGCGGCAGGTTCGGATTCCCCTCGTATTCCTGCAGCGGGATCGGGAAACAGGTCCAGGGACCGTACTGTCCCCACGTCGGGTTCGGATGCGTCCCCGTTGGAAAATAGCTGCCGGCGGCGAACGGTCCGTTGCCCGCGTCGAACCGCGTCCACCGTCGCAAGTCGGGGAGCCTGAACCCACCCATGAAGAGATCACGCGCGCGCTGGTTCCGAAGCTCGGTCTTCAAGGCCTGACCGGACAGCGTGACTGCCGACTGGTTACCCACCGCGCGCCGCGAGTTGACGAAGGCGAGGATGGCGGCCTCGTTGGCGACGACGTCCTTATTGGCGAGCGCTTCGAAGTACTGATGCTGCGCTTCGACGTAATCCGCCAGCAGTATGTCCGTATCGAACCGGGCGATGTACACAAAGGTCGTCGTGTCGCTCACCGGTGTACCGGTGCATCCGGGGCATGCGGCGCTCGCGGGCGCGAACGTTTTGCCCGAGTACGCGCTATAACGGAGCCCCGCCCGGAGCTTGTAGAGCGGGGTCAGGCCGTTGTGCCCCGTTCGATCGGTGGGGTCGTGCTGAATGCGCGGATCCGTTTGGGGCGCGATGATGTTGTCGTCCCGGAAGTTGAAGCCGGTCCCGTTGAAGCTAGGGTGGACACCCGTGAACGCGGGGTGGATGCCGTGCGTGAAGTTGCCTCCGCGACTGATGCCGGACAACGGGTTGCGTCCGCCGATCGTGCTGGTGTAGTCGAGCCACCACTTGAATGTCGCCGGCACTTGGGATGCATATGCCGCCGCGCTGTCCCAGTTGCCCATTCCCATGTACGCGCGGGCGAGGCCCGTGCGGGCCAGGTTCGCCAGATTCGTCAGGCCCGCGGCCGAGGCCTCGGTCAGCCCTTCCTTGAGATAGGGGATCGCGACCTGGAACGTCTGGTCCTGAGATAGCAACTCGCTGCTGGGGTGATCGGGATCGGGCGAAATCACCGTCTGACACATGTTCTCGGCCAGGACGGTCGCGCTGTAGCCGGCGAACACGAGGGTGGTGGCCAACTGCGGGCGGTAGTCCTTGGCGGTGGTGTCCGCAGCGTCCCACCTGCGGATGCGCTCCGACACATCGTGCGCCATCCGCAGCGACCGGCTCAGCTCGCCGAAGATCTGGTTCGTGGGTCCCTCGAGATAGCTCGCGATCCGCTGATTGACGCGGGCGTAGTCCTCCCAGTTGAGTCCCGTCAGGACCTCGTCCGTCAGGAAGTTGGCCCACTCGATCACCGGTTCGGTGTAGGCGTTCTGGAACGCTTCGATGACGCCGTTCACCTGCACCTGCATCAACTTCGGGTCGTCCAGCGCTGCCTGCGAAATCTGTGTCGGGTTCTGCACCTCGAGGACGTCGCCGATCCCGCACGACCCGACGAAGGCGAGGACGCCGGCGGCGGTGATGAGCCACCATGTGTTTTTGCGCTTCATGTGCGCCTCCCTTAAAGGGTCACGCGGACCGACGCCGTCAGGCGACGAGTCTGCGGCGTGGACGCGTAGTCGAGCATTTGGAACGTGCTGGTGGGATCGAACTGCACTTCCGGATCCCCCCGGCCCTTGTATTTGGTCCAGATCGCGAGGTTGCGGCCCGCCAGCGTGACCGCCACCTGGCTCCCCGGCCGCACAAACCGCACCCAGCGCTCGGGCAGCGTGTACGTCAGCGACACCTCGCGGAGCTTCACGAAATCGGCCCGCTGGATGTGGCTTTTCGTCTGTAACGACCGCAGGGCGAGCACGTCGGCGACCGAAACATCAGGATTGAGCGGCGTGCCGCCCGTGTTGATATCCCACGTGTTCAGATCGATGCGGCTGTTGATCGAGCAGATCGCACACCACTGGTAAAAGTCCCCGCGGTAGTCGAGCTGCGTGAAGATTCGGAACCCGCCGAGCACTGTGAACGTGTTGGTGAGCGACGCCTGGGTCGTCGGGCTCGAGGGGCCCATGTAAATGTCGTGGCAATCCCGTGCCTGGTTCCAGTTGGGATCCCCCGGCGCCCAGCGGCATCCGGTGATCACCGTCGCGTGGTACAGCGTCGGGTCCGCGCTCGTGGGGTTCGGCACGATCGCGTTCGTGGCGTTGTCGCGGATCACCGGCTCACCGTTGGCGTCCCGCTCGACGTCGGTGGCCCAGAACGCGCCCAAGGGATACCCTTCGCGGTGCCGCTGCACGTCGGCAAAGGCTCCGAACACGACTTCCTGCCGGGCGCCGTTGAATGACACCAGCCGGTTGCGATTGCCCGACAGCGACAACCGCGCGTCCCACGTGAGCTCGCGGGCCTGGACAGGCGTCCCCGAGAGGAGCAGCTCGACGCCCACGTTCGAGATGACGCCGATGTTCACGAGGTGGTTGCCGTTGTACCCTGCCGAGCGCGGATCGGGAATGTTGATCAGCCCGTCCACCGTGCGCTTGTTGTAGTAGGTGACCTCGGCGCCGGCGCGGCCGCTGAACAGCGACGCGTCGAATCCGGTCTCAAACTCGCGTCCGGTCTCGGCCTTGAGTTTCGGGTTGCCGTAGGCTGAGGTCTCGAGCGCGTTCTGGAGAGCGTCGCTGGCGACGCTACGCGCGGCCGAGTCGGCGCGGTCGGCAGTGAACGGCTCGGGGGCGTTGCCGGCCTTGCCCCAGGCAAATCGCAGCTTCACCTGATCGGCCCATCCGACCCCCAGATTGCGGAAGAACGGCTCGTCGGAAATGAGCCAGGCGATCGACGCCTTCGGATAGGTGACCAGCGAGAACTGCGATCCGAAGGCCGAGTTGTCGTCGATGCGCACGGCGCCGGTCACATACAACCGCTGTCTCCATCCGAGTTGCTCCTGCAGATAGACACCGAGCGACGTCTGCTTCGAGAGCTCCTCGTCGGCCGTCCGCGTTGAGGCGGCCGAGACCAAGTTCAGATTATCGGCGACGAGTCCCTGGCCGATCGCGAAGTAGCCGCGGTAGCTGCGAGCGTTCAACTGGAGTCCCGCCGAGGAGACAGAGTTGACCTCGGGCGTTACGTCGTGGGTCACCGAGCCGGCGTAGTCGAGCGTCCAACGATGGATCGTCGGGATCTCATGCGTGATCGTCCCGGTCGCCGCCACGGTCCCCCACGGCGCCCGCCCGGTCGTATCGATGCGCTCGAAGGTCGTCTCATCGTAGCTTTGGCGATCCAATCCCAGCGTGACGCGATTATGGAACCAGGGCACTGGCACCCAGTTGCCCGTGATACCGACCGTCATACGCTCCAGGCGGTTCTGATCGTCGAATTGGTTGGAGACATACGGGCTGAAGCCGAGGAAACCTGGCTCCCACGGATCGCGAGTGGCACGTGCCTTGCCCCGCATCGCGTTCCGATTGATGCTGTTCGACGCGTTGTTGGCGAGCGGTTGGCGCAGGTGCGTCCGGGTGTAGCCGAACTGGACCGACACATCCGTCGTCGCCGACAGCTGGACGTCGAAGTTGCCGCGCCCGCCGATCCGATTTGCGAAATTGTTGAAGAACACGCCCTGCTCGTCGTCGCGATTGAACGACAAGAAGTACCCCATGGCACCCGTGCCGCCCCTCGCCGAGAGATTCATGGACCGCGCGGTGCCGACGCGCAGGGCCGCGGGATGGCGGAACAACGGATCGTCTTTCAGAATGAACGTCCCGTCCCCGACGTCGATGATATCGGCCGCGGGAATGCCGGAGTAGAGCTTGGCATGGCCGTCGGAGTCTTTCCCCCACCACGTCAACGAGTCGGGTGACAGGTTGCCGGCGGCGACGCGGCACCCGGGGAAACTGGCGCTGGTTTGTTGCGCTACGGTGCACCGCCAATACGTGGTGTTCGACCCAATGCTCCGTGTCCACTCGTTGTTCCCCACCTCGAGACGCGCGGTCCACTGCACCGCGTCCGCGCCGCGGCGTCCCTTCTTGGTGATGATCTGGATCACGCCGTTCGCGGCGTCCGCGCCGTAGAGCGTCGCCGCAGCCGGACCCTTGACTACCTCAATGCTCTCGATATCGTCGGGATCCAAGAAATCGAGCGCGGTGCCGCCCTGGAACGTGCTCGACCCCTCGACGACGCCGCTTTCGATCCGCACACCGTCAACATAGAAGACGGGGGCGTACCCGCCGCTGAGCGAGCCGGCGCCGCGGATCCGGATGTTCGCCGAGGAGCCCGCCTGGCCGCTGTTCGACGCCAGGGTCAGGCCGGGTACGCGCGCGGTGAGCAGCTCGTTCAGATTCCTGATCGGCGCGTCCTTGAGGCCTTCGGCGACCGCGATCTGACCGACCGTGTTCCCGAGCGTCACCTTCTCCTGCGCGCCGGGCGTACCGGTGACCACGACCTCCTCGAGTGTGATGACCGCACGGTTCAAGCCAAAATCGATCTTGACGGTCTCGCCCGCGGCGACGGTGACCGCCGTGTCCCTGCGCGCGTAGCCGACGATGGCGGTGTGAAGGCGGTGCGTTCCCGCGGGCACGGCTCGGATCGTATACCGGCCGTCCTGGCCGCTCGTCCCGACGAGCGTGGTGCCGACGACCTCGACTCGTACACCGTACACCGGCCGTCCTGTCGCTGCTTCATTCACCGTGCCCTCGATCTGACCCGTGCTCTGCGCCGCCAGAGGCGGCGCAAAAATCGCCAGCAGCACGGCAGCGAATCCCGACAATGCATGCGTTCGATAGCGCTCCGGATTCATTCGCGCCTCCCTGCATGTGAAGAAACGCGTGGGTGAATATGGCTCCACAGATTCGACGCGGAACGGCGCCTCACGCGTCATCGCGCTGGCGCGAACCCCGCCGCTTGCGGGACTCCTAGCGTCTACATCGGCCCGGGATGATGATGTTGCGCTGAAGGTGAAGAACGCAGCGAACAGAAATCTGATCCATGCTGCCTCCCGAAGATGAAGGACATCCCGTTCCATATAGTGAAGGCCGGTGCCGAGCCCCGCAAGGGAACCCCTACACACACTTGCCGGACTGTTCAGCCGGGTCCTACCTTCCGCCCATGCCGCAATTGCGCACGCTGTCCAGCCTCCCCGCATTCCTGCTGCTCGTCGCCGCCTGCAACACGAACGAGCCGGGGCGGGACGCAGGCCCCGGACGCCTGATGTTCACGCGGGCGGGGAATGGTCTCGAAGACGTCTACACGGTCGACGTCAGCCACGGTCAGAATCTGCAGCAGGTCACCACCAGCTTTGCCCTCGACGAATGGGCAAGCTGGTCGCCCGATACATTCAAGATCGTGTTCCAGTCCGATCGCAGCCTCGATACCCTCACGGCGCATTTTCAGATCTATGTGATGAATTCGGATGGAAGCAACCTGAGCCAGCTGACGTTCGCCGACACCACCAGGGACAGCACCGGTACCATCAAGGACACCAGCAGCAGCTACCACCCGGTGTGGTCTCCGGACGGGGCAAGAATCGCCTTCGCGTCAAACCGCGAGGGCAATAGCGAGATCTACGTGATGGAGGCCAACGGCGCCAACGTCGTGAACCTCACGGACACCGCTGCCACCGACGGGCAACCCGCCTGGTCGCCGGATGGCAGCAAGATCGCATTCGCGACTGATCGTGACGGAAACGCCGAGATCTATGTCATGAATGCGGACGGTAGCGGACTGGTCAATCTCACCCATGATTCCGGCATCGATCTCCTGCCCGCCTGGTCGCCGGACGGCACGAAGATCGCTTTCCAGTCCGACCGGTCGACGAACTTCGCCGTCTGGGTCATGAACGCGGACGGCTCGAACCCCGTGCGCCTCACGAGCCCGTCTCCCGTCAGCGGAGCACCGAGCTGGTCGCCAGACGGCACGCGCATCGCCTACGAGCAGGGTGGCGATATCTGGGTCATGAATGCCGACGGCTCCAACCAGATCCGCATCACCAGCGGGTTTTGGGCCGACGGCTTCCCCCGCTGGCGGCCGATTCTCTAAAAAAAGCCGCCGCCGCGGTGGTCAGCGGCGGCGGTGACGGCCGGACGGGTCGCGTTACTGCGGCCGCTTGTCCACCATGAACAGCAGCTGCGGAATGATGAAGTCCGTGGCCGCGTTCTGGCTCGGATAGACACGGTATTGCGGCCCAGGCGCCACAAAAGTGGGCGCCGGCGGCGTTCCCACGATCCGATAACGGAAGCGGAATCGCGTCAGGGCCGTGTCGGCGCTCGCCACTGTCGTATCGGCGGGGGGCTGGCAGCGCTTAGTCGGGCCTGTCACGATGTCACCCGGGTCCGCCGGCGCACACATCAAGGTGTCCGCGATCATCACCGCCTGCCACCCGTTGTATTCTGCCTCGTTCACTCCGGACACCAGGATTGTCGAGCCTTCGATCACCGGTGCAGCCGCTCGAGTCCCCGTCCCGGTGAGAGTCGAGTCCGCCAGACGCCCGCCCCCGGCGGCGCGGCGATTCACGAGTCGTCTAATCGAACCGACTTGCACCGTGACGGTATCGCCGCTGAGCGTAAACCGGCGGGCCGCCTCGGAAACGGATGTGTCGGTGCTCTGGAGAGCGCCCTGTCCCGCGCGAGACTTTGGCGCCGGGGAAGTCGTGTCGGTATGAGGCACAATGATCGCCGTGAACACCGACCCGGAGACGTGCGACCCCGCGATGCCCGGCGTAAACGTCGTGTCATTTTTGAGCGTCCCCGGCGGGACCGTGCCGACCACCGCCTTGGGCGCCAACGTCCCGGGCGCGGTCAGCGCGACATAGTACGCGCCCGTATCGAGCACGACATACGACGTGGCGGCGCCATACGCGAGGCTGGCCGCACTCGGCGTCCCGAGCGCTCCGTTCGACGCGAGAATGTGCACATCAGGGGCGGCGGACGTATCGGGAAGCGTACCCGCGAGCGCTCCCCCCAGTGACGGCGCCAGATTCACGACCCGGATGGCGATTTTGCCGGCGCCCGGGCTCGGCACCGTCAAATTGGTGATCATCGCGCGCAGGGGCTGCGGCCGACCCGCGCGCGCCTGCCCGATGAGATAAAAGGCGTAGTTCTGGCCTTCTGCGAACGTGTACGTGGTGTCGAGAATGAATTTCTTCGCGATCGTGTCTACGCTACTGCTGAGAAACACTTTGAAATGGCGCGTCCCGGGCTCGATGTTGAGCGGGAAGAACTGTGCACTGCGAAAGTCCGCGTCCATGAAGCTCGCGTTCGAGACGATGTCCACGATGCGAACGTCGAGCTGCATGGTGTCCTGCACGGCATTGAGCCAGGTGATGTGTGCGTAATTGGGCAGCGGCTCGGTGAACGTCGCATCCTTCTTACAACCGGCCGCCACGGCGACAACGCAGCAAACGAACAAGGGCAATCGATTCATCGCTACTCTCACACGAGAAAAGGTGATGGGACTCATTGACCGTTCGGGTCAGGCGGGGTGCCTTCCCCATTGGGGCCGCCGAATCCCAGAATATTGAAGGACCTCGCCAACGCCACGAAGCCGGCGGTCATCGCCCCGATGAGCAGAAACGTCTTGGAGCGCGAGAAGCGCTTCTCGTCGGTCGACATCACGAAGGTGCGCGGCAGCGGGACCGTTTCTCCCGTCCACCTGCTGCGCGCACCCCGGATATCGACGACATCGGTGACGGCAAGCACATAGTCGGCGTCGGTCGCTTGGAGGAGCTCGCCCTCTACCCGCATGGTGTACGGCCCAACCTGACGCGCACTCTGAGAGCGGCCTTCGTCATTCAGCACGAGAGACAGCTTCGTGCCCGGTGCCGGCTGCAGCGTGGCGACGGGCACGTAGCTGTAACACCCCGCGAGCACGGGCAGTATGACGAACGCCGCACCGAGCCGCCGCATGGTTAGTACACGCCGCCCGAAAACAGACCGTAGTTGCCGCGCGCCGCGCCTCCCGTCCCCCCCGGGCCGCCGATCGGGTAGAAGGGCTCGCGCCGGCTATCCATCTCCTGATAGGGCACGGGCCAGTACAGCGCTGTCCCCTCGGGCAGATCGCCCCAACCGCGACCCGCGAAGTACCACATCCCGTAGCCGGTGTACATCGTCTCCAGCCGGTACTCCCACTTGAGCGCATCCCACAGCCTGCCGCACCGTGTTCCTTTGTACGGACCGGCAACGGCATTGGCGTCCGGCACACGCGGCACACACGCGGCTCCACCGGGGATGGCCGATGTCGTGTCCGTCACGGTCCCGTTGAGCCTCGGCAGTGCCCCGACGGTGAAGCGAGAGCTGTCGATGCGCACCGTAGCCGCCGCGATATTGCCGGTACGGATATAGCCCTCCGCGGCGAGCAGACGGATTTCCGCGCGGGTCATGATCGGATAGTTCCCGATACGTCCGGCGCCGAAGAACGCGCGCGACCGGTAGAAGTCGTACATCGAGATTTGCAGAGCCTGACCGGGCTGATCTTCGCCAGGTTGACGGTTACGGATGTACGGGGTACCCGTGAATGTTCGGTTCGTGTCCCCGAGCTGCGACGCCCGAACCGTGGCACCACACGGCGCGATGCAGCTCAGGCCCCGCGGGAATCGCTTGTCGGGAGTCACAACGACAAAGGGCACACGAGCCACCGGTGGGCTGGTCACGAGCCAGGCGTCGTAGCCGCCCGAGGTGTCCGCCATGCCGAGCCAGAACTGGGACATCTGGTGCCAGTTGGCAGGCCCGGTGGCAAACGCCTGAATCGGCCAGACGACGTCCCAGCCGGTGCTAGGATTAGCCGCAATAGTAAAGTCGGCCGTGATGCCCGTGTTCGCATCGGCAATGATCGCGTTCCAGTCGGCGGCATCGCGCTCTGCCGGAGTCCGCGCGACGTTCGCGCGGAACCGGGCCTTGTAGGAGCGGATCCATTGGAAGTACGCCGTGGTATCGAGGCGCGTCGTCGTCGACGCCGGGTCGTGGCCGGCAACCCAGGGGTTCGGTGTGATCGGCAACGGGAACGAGCCCGGATTGGAACGCGCGATCGTAATGGCGGAATCGAGCAAGAGCAACGCGGTGGCCATGACGTCCTGGTAGCCCTTGAGCGGCTGAATGGTCCCCGGCGCGTCGTCATCGCCCAGGATTGCCGCGGAATCGTACGCCAGCGCCAGGTTTCCATACGCCACGCCTTCGACGAACCGCGCGAACGAACGGGCCCGTGCTTCCTGGGGTGCTGTAAACAACGTCCGGATCTTTTTCATGGCGCCGACGCCCCACGCCGCCATCCGTGCCGCGCGGTGCAGCACCAGGAAGTCGCGGTAGTTGCCGTCGGACCCCGTGCCGCCGCGCGTATTGTCGATTTGCGTGCGGGGAATGGCGCCGCGCGGGCTCATCGCAAAATTGGCCAGCGACGACGTGTTCTCCATGCCCATCACCTGCAGCTGGGTCTGGAGGTCATCGTTCGAGCCGCCCAGCGTGGCGTTGTGGACCTGCGCGTAGGTGGATCCGATGAACGCCTCGATGTCGCCCGGGCGCGACAGCGCCCGAATGCGGTCCGGATCGTTCACGTTGTCGACGACCAGCGTGTCCTTGCAGGCCATAAACGCGAGGGCCAGGACGCTGGCGGTAACAAGACGAAGCTTGGACATCGTTTGCTCCTCCACAGAAAAGGGGGCACGCTCGCCCTCCTCCCGCCGGGCCACAGGCCCGGCGGCGAGGGGGGTCCGCTTTTAGAACGACGAGCTCAAACCGACAGTGACGGTGCGGAGGTTCGGGAAAGTGAACGCATCCACCGCGTTGATGGCTGCCGAACCGGCGCCATTCAACTGGGTCCCTCCCGACAGCCCGACTTCCGGATCGAAGCCGCGATACCCTGTAATGGTCCACAGGTTGCGGCCGACGACGCTGATCTGCCAGTCCCCGGTGCGCGCAATCGGCCCCACGTGATAGGAGACGAGCACCTCGCGCAGCTTCGCGTAGCTCGCGTCCTCCACCGTGTAGTTATTCGGCAGGAGCTGATCGTAGAAGCCACCCAGCCCGGTGAAGCCGTCGACCGCCGACGTGCGCCAGTAGTAACCGATCGGCTTGGCGGTTTGTAATGACTTGCCGACCTGATCGACATCGTGGGACAGGAAATCGAGGTGCGCCCAGTGGAAGCCCTGGTTCCACACCTTCTGGCCGATCGAGGCGTCGACCAGCGCGTAGACATTGAATCTCCGGAAGCGGAAGTCCTGCGTAACGCCGAAGCGGAAGTCCGGGAGCGCGTTCCCCAGTGCGACGTTGAGCGGGGAGCGGTTGTTATCCCGCAGCAAAATGGGCGCGCCCCAATTCAACACGGGAATCCCCCACGGCGTCTTGTTGACGTCGAAGGTCGGATTGCTGAGCGACGTCTCCCACAGGTTGTCGGTGATGCCCATGCCGGGGTTATTGCCGCGGCCCACCCATACCAGGAAGCCGTCGTCATTGATCTGGAACGCGCTGTTGGAAGCGCCGCAGTCAGACTGGAATGGACCGGGCAGCTCCGCGCAGCTCGTGAGGAACTTGTGGCCGTAAAACGTCCCGAGGCGCTCGCCCACCTTCGCCAGGAATATCGAGCCGGTGCCTTGCTGATCGGCGCCGAAGTAGAACGGAGGCACACCGAGCGCAGTGACCACGGATCGGTTGCGATCGTAGATTACCCGAGTCGTCCACTGGAAATCTCGCCTCTGCACGAGCGGGATGTTTAACGACATCTCGATGGTCTTGTTCGTGAGCGTCCCGGCATTTTGCCATTGGCGTTGGAACCCGGTGCAGGCGCAGACCGGGACCGGCAAGATCTGGTCTTCGATCTTGGCGTGCGAATAGGTGATGTTCGCCGCGTAGCGACCGAACAGCTCGATGTCGGCGCCCACTTCAGTTTCCCGGTGCAGCTCGGGGCGGAGATCGCGATTGCCGAGGGTGACGAGCGACAGCACCCCGCCGGTGCCGATGGAGAACGTCTCGTATTGCGCGTCGAAGCGCGGTGAGCCACCGGCGGTTCCGTAGGACCCATGGAGCTTTAGCTCGCTCACCTCGGGCCATGACCACCACGGTTCCTGCGCGACGCGCCAGGCGAGCGATGCACGACCGAACGTGGCCCAGCGGTTATTGGGCCCGAACAACGAGCTGCCGTCGCGCCGGATCAAGGCGTCGAAAATGTACCGCTCCTTGTATTCGAGACCCATGCCCGCAAACAATCCGATCTGCCGGATGCGCTGCACGTTGGACGTCGTCGACCGGGTGGGCTGGGACGTGTTGGTCAGATCGGTGATGCCTTGCACCGTCAGCTGGCTGCCGTTCGCGTTCAGCGTGTCGTAATCGCGCTGCTCGAACAGGTAGCGCACGCTGTAGCGCGACTTCAAATCAGCACCGAAGTCGTGTTTGAAGGCCGCGTTCACGCTGCCGTTCATCGCTTCCCGATTGACCGTGCCACGTGTAATCGCGCCGAGGTTCGCCGTGCTGGATGACGTCGTGCGGAATCCCTTGTCGTTGATCTGCGACCCGGCGCCGCGCCGCAGGTCATAGCTGAAATTCGCGTCGAGGTTGAACCAGTTGGTCGGCGAATACGTGGCGGTGAGCCCGCCAATGAACCGGTTCGTGATGTCGGTGCGCCTGGTCTGATACAGCGTCGACAGCGGATTTTGATTCTGCGAGCCTCCACCCTGCAGGTTGGGGCGAATGTAGAGCCGTCCCAGGGTATCGCGCTGCAGAATGTTCACGATCGCCGGCACGCGCGTCAGCCGGAAGAACGAGTTGCCGCCTTCCTCCTGATTGACTCCGTCCGCCGTGCTGCGCGTGTACGAGGTACGGAACGCGATGTTCCAGTCCGTCCCGATCGCCTGATCGATGTTTAGACGGAACGCGTCGCGCTCGAAACCGTGGAGAAAGCGAATCGCCCCCTGTTCCTGCCGATTGGACGCGCTCGCGTAAAAGCGGGTGTTACTCCCGAATCGGCCCGTCATGTCCACGGTGTTTTCCAGGAACGGCTTCGGCGTGACGAGCTGGTTGACCGCGTTGTATCCCGTCGTCGGCCAGGGCTGCACCTGGAAACGCTGCCGCAGTGGCGCCCCCGAAATGGTGGAGCCGGGATCGATCGGCAGGCCTTTGGGATTCAGCGAAAAGTCGCCCGGTGCGTTGTTGATGCGGAACTGCTCGTCCGCCCAATTGAACGTGCGCGCGCAGAACGGCTGAGCCGTGACCGCTTCACAGAACTGCGTCCCCGTCTCATCGGTCGCCAGCGCCTGAAAGCGCGCCAACCCGAAGTCACGCTCGATGCTGCTGACGCCGCCTTCGCTCCGCAACCCGAATTTGACGCCTTCCAGACTGCGCCGCGCCGATTTGGTCGTGATGTTGATGACGCCGTTGCCCGCCCGCGCGCCGTACAGTGACGCGCCCGCCGCGCCCTTCACGACCTCGACGCTCTCGATGTCCTGCGGATTCAGATCGGGAAGACCGCCGTTGATGATGACGCCGTCCACGATGTACAGCGGATCCTGGCCGCGGCCGGAGGCGTTGATCGAGGTCGGTCCACGCAGCAACACGGACGGTTGCGCGCCGGGACGGCCGCTCGCTGACACGATGTTCGCACCCGGCACTTTTCCCTGCAGCTGCGTCAGCGGGTTCGATGCCGGCACGGGCAGCTGCGCCGCATCGACACGCGACACCGTGAACGGCACCTTCACCGCTTCAGTCGCTTCCTGCGTGCCCGTGACGACGATCGCCTCGAGGAGGTTGACGTCGTACCCGAGTACGAGATCCACCGCCTGCTCGCCCGGCGTCAGGTTGATGGTCTTGCTGTTCGGCTTGAAGCCGATCGCGCGGACCCGCAGCACGACCTGCTGTCCACGGACGCGCGCGCCCGGGACCGACAGCGTGTACTGGCCGGTCGCAGTGGTGATGACGCCGATGCGCAGCTCGTCGATGACGACGTTGGCGCCGGCAATCGGCTCACCACGATCGGAGGTGATGGTACCACGGACCACGGCATCTTGCGCCCGAAGGGTCTTGGCGCCGGCCACGAGCAGCGCCAGCGCCGCGACTCCGGCGAAGAGCAAGCCACGACGATTGTGGGGCATAGGGACATCCTCTCGTGAACGGGGAATCTGGTGGTAGGAAAAGGCACGGCGGGCGGACTCGGTCGAACGAATCCGCTCGAATAAGGCGATGCGAAGCAGCCTGATAAGAGCGACGGTCATACCACTCGGGAATCAGGTAACGGCCTGAGGGCCCTGGACCCCATACGGGGTCTCCCTCCGGTTATACGGCCCGATGCATAACCCTGTCAACCCCCTGGTGCTTGGGTTGCATCCGGACCGGGGGGCCCTATCATCTATTAACGGTCGGCACGGTCGCGGTTATGACATGCATCACACACATCCTCCCCTCCGTAGCGGCCCTAGGTCTCGGGATCGCCGCGTTCCGCGGGGGACCGCTGCAGGCCCAGGCGCGGCCACACACCGTGATCCCCACCGGGGGGATCAGCGGGCGGGTGGTGAACCAGCAATCCCGCAGCCCCGTGAGCGGGGCAAGCGTTAACCTGATCGGTACCCCCCAGCGTACCGCCACCGACAGTGCCGGACGGTTCAACCAGACCAGCCTCGGCCCCGGAACGTATATCCTCGAGGTTCGAGCCATTGGGTACGGGGTGACATCGTGGGTATTGCGTCTGTCCGAGGGCGAGCTGGTCGACTATGTGTTCGAGTTGGAGCCCATCGGTGTCGACCTCGATCCCGTTGTGGTGGAGGGCCGGCCAGGCTATTTCCAGCGGCGGATGCAGGAATTCGAGCAGCGGCGGCGCGGCGGCCGCGGCATTTTCATCACCCACGACCAGATCGAGGCCAGTCACGCGGCCACCATGGCAGATCTGCTTCGCGGTGTCCCAGGGGTGCGGTTGAATTGCCGCTCCGGAGTGTGTACCGCCCAGATGACGCGCACGGCGCGCGGCGTCTGCGTCGCCGACTGGGTGGTCGATGGCGTGTCGGCATCGATGTCGGGAACGCCGCATCTTCCGGTCGTGGGGATCGTCGCCGTGGAGATTTACCGCAGTCCCAGCGAAGCGCCCGCCGAGTTCCTCAAGGCGGACTCGCAGTGTGGGGTCATCGCCATCTGGACCAAGTCGGGCCCCTGAACCACACGACCCGTTGCCGTCTGGTATCCGTTGCCGCGGTGCTGCTCTTCACGAGCGGAAGCGCGCAGACCGGGGATCCGCTCGCGGCCCGCTCCAAAGGCCCGAGCGGCGCGCCGGTCACCGTCTATGAGATGGCGGACTTCCAGTGCCCGGCGTGCCGCCTGTTCGCAGTGACCGTGCTTCCCACCATCGATCGTGAATTCGTGCAGACCGGCAAGGTGCGCTGGGTGTTCATCAATTTTCCGTTGACGAGCATCCATCCCAACGCGATGGCGGCGGCGGAAGTCGCGATGTGCGCCGCACGGCAGGGACGCTTCTGGCCGACGCACGATGCGCTCTACGAGAAGCAGGATGACTGGGCCAAGCTCGCCGCACCACGCTCGGTGCTCGTCAAAATCGCGCAGCGCGCCGGCGTGGACCGCGCGAAGCTGCTCGCCTGCATCGCGGACGGCGGCGCTCGGAAGGAAATCGAGCTCGATTCGCAGCGCGCGGAGCGATCCGGCGCACGCGCTACTCCTTCCTTCTATATAGAAGGCGGGCTGCTCCAGGGCGCGCCCTACACGCCCGACCCGATGCGGCATTTGTTGGACTCGATCTACGCCGTGCGCACTCGCGCGCCGAAGTGAGCCGCCCCTCGTTTCTCTACCGGCTGAGTGTGCACGTGGTCGCGCGTGCGGCGCCACTCGTCGCACGCTTTGACAAGAAGGTGGCGCGAGGGCTCGACGGGCGGCGCGGATTGGCCGCCCGTCTTGCAGCATGGGCGGCGGCGCAGCGCAACACCAAGCGGCCGCTCGTCTGGATGCACGCGCCGTCGGTCGGCGAAGGACTACAGGCAAAGCCGGTACTCGAGACGTTGCGCGCCGAGCATCCTGACTGGCAGCTCGCGTTCACGTTTTTCTCGCCGTCAGCCGAGCGGCTCGCGAAGAACTTGCCGGTCGACATCGCCGATTATTTGCCGCTCGACCGGCCGTCCGAGGTATCGGCGGTTCTGGACGCGCTGCAGCCGACCGCGCTCGTGTTCAGCAAGCTCGACGTCTGGCCTGAGCTGACCCTTGCCGCGGCGCGACGCGGCGTAAAGCTGGGACTCATCTCGGCGACCGTTGCGCCGGAAAGCTCGCGGCTGCGGTGGCCGACGCGGAAATGGTCCGCGCCCGCTTACCGCGCGCTCGACCGCGTCGGCACGATCAGTGAGGAAGACGGCGAGCGGCTCGAGCTGCTGGGCGCGCGCCCCGACGTCATCGCCGTCACCGGCGACACGCGCTACGACAGCGTGGCCGAGCGCGCCGAGCGGTTGGACAAGACGCGCGAGCCGCTGGCGCGGCTCGCGGCCACCGCGCCGAAGACGTTTACGATCGTGGCGGGCTCGACCTGGCCGTCGGACGAAGCCGTGCTCTTGCCGGCGTTCGCCGATCTCCTCCACCAGCTTCCAACCGCTCGGCTCCTGCTCGCTCCCCATGAACCCAACCCCGACCACCTGGCTGGCATCGCGGAGCGCCTGCGCCATCTCAAGCTGCCCCGCCCGGTGCGGTTGTCGCAGATCGAGCATGCGAAGCCCGGGCCGGTGATCGTCGTGGATCGCGTCGGCATTCTGGCCGATCTCTACTCGCTCGGTGACACCGCATTCGTCGGCGGCGGCTTCCATCGCGCCGGCCTCCACTCGGTGCTCGAGCCGGCGGTGTTCGGCGTGCCGATCGTGTTCGGCCCGCATTGGCGGATGAGCCGCGACGCGGCGCTGTTGCTCGACCAGGGCGGAGCGGTCGCACTGCCCCCCCCCGGCGACGCGCGCCATCCCCTGCATTCGCAATGGCTCGTGTGGCATCACGATCCCGCTGCGCGTAAGAGCGCCGGCAAAGCGGCGAAGCAGATGGTGGCCGAGGGACGCGGCGCCTCCGAACGTACGGCGGCACTCGTGTGGGGGCTGGTGGAGAGTTGAAGGGTCCCCAGGGTGGGAACATCATGAGCCGTCACGTAGTCTCTTTGTTTCTTAGCCTGTTGGTCGCAGCATGTAATCGCAGCTCTTCTGCAATTGACACCGCGTGGCATGACGCAGCTGGATATCGTTGGCGCGAGCTCGACGTCCCGCGCGGAAAACTCACTCCCGGGTTCACGTCGCTCGCTCCTTCCCAGACCGGCATCTCGTTCAGCAACACGGTTAGCGATTCCCTGCTGGTGCACAATCGCCAGCTCGCGCAGGGCGCCGGCGTGTGCCTGACGGACGTGGATGGCGACGGTCGTCCCGATGTGTTTCTGGCGCGGACCGATGGCCCGAGCGCGCTGTATCGCAACCTCGGCGACTGGCGATTCGAGGACATCACGCAGCAAGCAGGCGTCGCGGCGCCGGGCCGCTATGCGACGGGATGCGCCTTTGCCGATGTCGACGGCGACGGCGACCAGGACCTGATCCTCGTCTCGCTCGGCGGGCCCAACGCGCTGTTTGTGAACGACGGGAAGGGTCATTTCACCGAGCAGACCGCGGGTCTCACAGACCGGGCGGGCAGCATGACGATCGCGGTCGCCGACGTGGATGGCGATGGCGATCTCGATCTGTATGTGGCGAACAACAAGGCCTATACGACGATCGACCGCATTCCCCCCCCGGAACGTGGCTTCGACCGGATCACGCGCCGCCTCGGACCGAATCGGTACGAGGTGCGTGAGCGATATCGCGCCGACTACAAGGTGGTCAATCGCGGGGACTTGGGCGGTTTCAGCCTCGTCCAACGGGCGGATCCCGACTTCTTCTATCTGAATGATGGAACGGGGCACTTCGTGCGGGAGCCGCTGGCGCGGAATCCCCGCTTTCTCGATGAGAACGGCAAGCCGTTATCAGAGGAACGGGAGGACTTTGGCCTCGCCGCCATCTTCGCCGATCTCAATGGCGATGGGGCCCCCGACCTGTACGTGGCCAATGATTTCGAGGACCCCGACCAGTGCTGGATCAACGATGGCCATGGGCGCTTTCGCCTGATCCCGTGGTACGCGCTGCGGGCGACCAGCAACTCGGGGATGGCGGTCGCGGTGGGTGACGTGAACCGGGACGGATATCCCGACCTGTTCGAAGTCGACATGCTGAGCAAGGACACGCGCCGGCTGAAGACGCAGATCCCGACCCATACCGCTGTCGCCAAACAACCGGGCCTCGGAACCGACCGGCCGCAAATGCAGCGCAACACGCTGCAACTGAACCGCGGCGACGGCACGTTCGTCGAGGTGGCACGCTTCGCGGGCGTGAGCGGCTCGGGGTGGTCGTGGTCGACGGAACTTCTGGACGTGGATCTTGACGGCTGGGAAGACATCCTCATCGGCAACGGCCACATAACCGATGTGATGGATGGGGACACGCAATACCGGCTGCGGAATGCGCTTAGCGGCTATTTCGGCGGGCCGGCTCCGGGTATGGATTGGCGTCGCATGCTGTTCGATTATCCCCCGCTGAAACTGCCCAATGTCGCCTTCCGCAATCGCGGCGACCTCACGTTCGAGGACGTGAGCAAGCGCTGGCGCTTCGATCTCGGCGACGACATCTCGCACGGCATGGCGCTCGCGGACCTCGACGGCGACGGTGATCTCGACGTCATGATCAATCGGCTGGGCAGTCCCGCGGCGGTGCTCCGCAACGACGCGACGGCGCCGCGCGTGGCGGTGCGGCTGCGCGGCGTCGCCCCGAATACCGCCGGGATCGGCAGTCGCGTGACAGTTATCGATGTAGCGGCGCAGCATGCTGCACCCCTACCCCGCCCTGCGCTACCGATTCAGGAACGCGAGATCCTCGCGGGTGGCTCGTACCTGTCGAGCTCCGACGCGAGCCTCACGTTTGCGACCGGCACCGCGGCTCACGTCCGAATCGAAGTCGAGTGGCGCGATGGCTCGCGCTCGGTGATCGATAGTGCGACACCCAATCGCGAGTACGAAATCGTAGAGGCAAGTCCAACGCACATCGCACTACGCACCACGCACGCTGCTCCGCCGCCGTTATTCGACGACGTCACCGCAGAGCTCGGCGGTCACACGCACGTCGATCCGTACTTCGACGACTACCAGCGCCAGCCGCTGCTGCCCAACTCGTTCAGCCAACTCGGTCCCGGTGTCGCGTGGATCGATCTCGATGGCGACGGCAAGGAGGATCTGGTCGTCGGGGCGGGACGCAGCGGGTCGATCGCGTTTTTCCATAACACCGGCACGCGGTTGCAGCGGACGACTGCGCATCCACCGCCCACACCGGGCGATCTCACGACGATCCTCGGCTGGCCGGATGGCCGCGGTGGATCGCTCGTACTCGCCGGCGTCGCCGCTTACGAAGCCGCGAAGACGAGCGAAGCCCGCACGATGCCCAGCGTGGTCGCGTACTCGCCACGGACCGGTGCCGTCACGCCGCTGGTCGGAGGCGACACGGCGAGCGTGGGACCACTCGCGCTCGCGGACTACGATGGCGACGGCACGCTCGATCTGTTCGTCGGCGCGAGGATCTACCCCGGCGGTTATCCACTGTCGCCCTCCTCGCATTTGTATCACAACGTCGACGGGCGCCTCGTCCTCGACTCGGCGAACGATCGGCTGTTCTCAGACCTGGGGATGGTTTCGGCGGCGGTGTTTTCCGATATCGATGGAGACGGTGATCAGGACCTGATCGTCACCCTCGAGTGGGGTGCGATTCACATCTTCCTGAACGATCACGGCCGCTTCAGGGCAGCGGCGTTTCCCGGTCTCTCCCACGTCACCAGCCGCTGGAACGGCCTCGCGACGGGCGACCTCGACGGCGACGGCCGGCTCGACATCATCGCGACGAGTTGGGGTCGCAATGTCCATTACCATGCGAGCGACTCCCAGCCGTTGTTCCTCTACACCGGGTTCTTCAGCCGACGGGGCCGGCCGGACGTGGTGTTGGCACAGGAAGATCCGCGCATCGGCGCGCCCGCGCCGCTCGAGTCCTTCGATCGCCTCGTGTTGGCGCTCCCGAGCCTCGCACAACGAGTCCCGTCATTCAGCGCGTATGCCGACGCGAGCATCGACCAGGTGCTCGGCCCCGCGGCGCAGGCGGCAGTACGGTTGGGCGCGACGACGCTGGATCACATCGTGTTCCTGAATCGCGGTGATCGGTTCGAGGCGCACCCCTTGCCGGCAGAAGCGCAGTTGGCACCCGCATTTTACGCCGGTGTCGCCGATTTCAACGGTGACGGGAAAGAAGACGTCTTCCTCAGCCAGAACTTCTTCGCGACCGACATCGCCATACCGCGCTACGATGCCGGCCGCGGCCTGCTGCTGCTCGGCGACGGCACCGGTGGGCTCGTGGCCATGCCCGGGCAGCTCTCCGGGTTGCTGGTGTACGGCCAGCAGCGCGGCGCCGCGTACGCCGACTTCGATGGCGATGGGCGGCTAGACCTCGCGGTCAGTCAGAACGGCGCCGCCACACGGCTATTTCATAACGTCGGCGCAACAGCGGGGCTGCGCGTTCGCATCGTCGGGCCAGCGGGCAATCCCACTGGTATCGGGACGCGGATGCGGCTGCGCTACGGGAGGATAGCCGGACCGATCCGCGAGATCCAAGCGGGTTCGGGCTACTGGTCGCAGAACGGCGGAGTGCAGATCCTGGGACGCGGTGGTGAACCGACGGCGCTCTGGCTCCGCTGGCCGGGTGGCCGAGAGCAGGTTGTGCCGCTGGCCGCCGGGCAGCGAGAGATCACCGTTCGCCCTCCGAAATAAGGAAGGGGCGGGAGAGCTCCCGCCCCTTGCCTTCATCACCCGTCATTCTTCTCAGTACCGCGCACCGCTCAGCAACGAGCCACGAGGCCGCAACGCCTGTATCGCGCGGTATCGGTCTTCCACCGTCTCACGCCGTGACATACCACCAATGATGGGCGGCGCAAGGTCCGGACTGGTTCCTCCACCGAACGTGTAGATGGCGCGCTGGAGGATGTCCAGCTCCTTCGCCGGCACTGGCATATGGAACGGAGTGTTGAGAATCAACCCACCGATGCGGCGCCGGTTAAAGAACGCCGTTGCGCCCTGTCCCATGAACTCGATTTCCTGCTCGTAATGCAGGGCGTCGTAGAGTACCGTGTCGGCCTCCGCCCCAGTCAGTGCCGGTAGACCACCCCGGTTGACGCGGCTGTTGTTGATCAGGTTAGCCGCCGTGACCCGGGAGCCACCACTCCGCAGCACGCCTTCCGCCCAAAGCAAGTCATTCATCTGCTCCGTATACATCGGGTCCTGACCCGTCCCGTCGTCAGTGGGAAGATCTTCGCCCCGACTGGCCAGCTCATGATAACGAATGTGCTGCATGTTGCTCTGGTGGTATTGACCACGCGCGGCCGGGAAAATTGCCACCGAGGAGCACGCGAAGTCGGTGCCAGCGTTTGCAGTCGCGGTCCTGGTGGAGTATCCATTGAAATTGTCTTCGGGTCCGTAGCTACCGTCGCCCACGCGCTTGTCAACAGATGCGAGCGGGCAGGGATTGCCGTTACCCCCGCTGTTGCGGTGAATGACTTGCGCAACCGACGCTCCCGCCGAGTGATCTTTCGTAAACAGCGCCGTGAAGGTCGTCGCAGTGATCGTTCTGACCGTGACCCTTTCAGTGCTATCGATCAACACATACGACCCGGTGTCGATACCCGCCATTGATGCGGGCGTCGCCGTGACCGGCACCGTATCGGCCGTGACCCCCGCACTGAGGGTGGTGGGTGCCGGGTGATTCTTCGTGACGACCGCCGTGAACGTGGTCGGTGTCACCGCGGTCACCGTCACATGCTCGCCCGTGTTACAGGGCAGAATGTTCGGGCACCCGATCTCGATCACTCGTCCAACGATGATGCCGGTCATGGACGCGGGCGTCACGACTTGAGGCGATCCACTGCCCGTGATCGCCGCGGTAACCGTCGTGACGGGATTCTTTACCGTGCCCGGCGCGCCGGTCCAGGGATTCTCTTGCGTGAGCGGATCCAACATACGCGCCACGCGGGTGTCCACCCGCATCGTGCCGATGGAGTTACCCCAGTTCTTGACGCACTCCAATCCGCACTCGCGGTTGTTGATGTCGACGTAATAATCCCAGTGGAACGGCGTCGCGCCGGAGCTGACGCCCTGCGATGCGTACGTGGCCACCTGGGCCCAATCGACCGCGGCCATCTCCGCCGCCGTGCGCGGGAACATCGCCAGCAGCTCCGCCTGCGCCGTCCGGATTACCTGCTGAATCTGTACGTTCGTATACTGCTTCCCCTGCCCTATCCCCATCCAGTCGGCGCCCATCTTCCACGGCACCGCTCCAGCATACGCGTACGCTTCGTTCAGCTTCGCGATCGCGGCATCCCGCACCGCGGCCCGGGGGCTGAACGCAATTCCCGTCGGGTCCGTCAAATCGGTGTTCTCGTCGAGTATGAACCCCTGGTCGTATATGTTCGCGATGCCCGCGAGCGCGAACCCTTGCAGCATCTTCGCGATGGTTACGACACGAGCGGTGTTCGTAGAATCGGCTGAGCAATCGTCGTCAAAGCAGATGCCATTCTTTACTCTCCGCGAGACGACGAGCGTCGCCGCGTCGAGCACCGCGTAATAGCCGTACCACTGCGCCGACACGGTCGGACCGCCGGCGGCTTCAGGCGCCGTCGCGCTGTTGGTCCAACCGCAGCGCGAGGCACAATCTGAGCCGACCGAGCTGTAGAACCGGATTGCCGCATTGTTCCACGACGCGGTGTAATTGTCCGCCATCGCCGTCAGCGGCATCACCTGATAGTTGTCACGGGTTCCGACCCAGGTTTGGATCGCACCGGTGAGCAACGCGGTCAGTCCCTCCGGTGTGCTGAACGCCCGCTTGGTATCGGGCGCGTTGGGATTCGTCGTGTTCATGTCGCATCCACCGGTCATCACCGCGGCCGTCAGAATAACGGCGAGGGTCGCCCGCAGCATAGGAATCTCTCGAAATGAGCGCATTGGGGTCGCCTCCTAGTAGGTGATCTCGACGACGGCCGAGTAGGTCCGGAACTGTGGATACTGGAACCAGTCCATCCTGACCTGGAACGGGTCGCCGAAGAGGCCCGACACTTCCGGGTCCAGCCCCGAGTATTTGGTGATCGTGAACAGGTTCCGGCCGATGATCCCGAGCCGCACTTCGGCCAGCGCGTGCAGCCCGATCGCGCGCAGCTGATCGCGCGAGAAGGTGTAATGCACGGCGAGCTCTTTCAGTTTGGCGTAGGATCCGGGCTCGACGAAGTAGTCGTTGGGGTCGAGGCCGTTGTAGAACCCCACACCGTAGTAACCCAGCGCCTTGCGGGGGCAGCTCGGCATCGGGTCGGAGATGACGCCACACGTTGCATCGTTCTGCGGCTTGTTCGCCTGATCCTGAACGCGGTCGCGCGTGGCCTGGAAGGCCCACTGCCGCGTCCCATTATACAGTTGACCCCCATGCGACCAATCGAGCAACGCATTCACCGCCAGCGGACCGCGGGTGAAGTTGAGCCCGAAGCTCAGATTGAAATCGGGGTTCGCATTGCCAATACGCACGAAGTTGTCGGTGATGGCGCAGCTGCCGCCGACTCCCGGCAGCTTGCAATACACGTATTTGATCGCCCGCTCGTTGGGCGTGCCGTACGCGCTCCGGCGGACGACGTAGCCGTCCTCGTTGATCATGACCGAGTCGGGACTCCACGCCTGCCCGGGGCCATTGAGCGCCGCCTTGGCAGGATCGTCGTACAGCTCGCTGACGTTGCGCACCCAGTGGTTGCCATACATCACGCCCAGGTCCGAGCCCCGGCCCAAGAAGAACGTCGCGGGCATCTGCTCGAAGCCATACTGACGCGCGCCGAGCGGCCAATCGGTAATGACTTGGCGCGTGCGGTCGCCCACGATGCTGAGGGTCAGGTTCGTCCCACTACTGTTGATCAAGCGGGCGCCGAACGTCACTTCGTGCGTGCGGGACCGTAGCGCGGAGATATTCTGCCACTGCCGCGTGAATCCACCGCCGGCGGGAACCTCTTCCGGCGGCGCCCCGACGACCGACAAATCGACCAACAGGATTTGGTCTTTGGTCTGCTTCTGTGAGTAGGTGTACTCCAGGCTGTAGCGCGACCCGCCGAACTCCAGGTTGGTGCCCAGCTCGATCTCCGCGGAGCGAGCCGGCTTCAGGAACGGATTGCCCAGGATCGACGGGACGTTATTCCCGGTCGAGGAGATCTGCACGATCTCGTAGCGGCATTCGAAGCACGGCCGCAGACCCGCGGTGCCGTACGACGCGCGCAGCCGCCACTCATCCACCCCGGGAAGCTTGACATCCTCCCCCAGCCGCCACGCGCCGGAGACCCGGTAATAGGTCGCCCAGCGATTCTCGGGGCCAAACAGCGACGAGGCATCGCGCCGAATCAGACCGTCCACGATATAGCGGTCGTTGATGTCGAACGTCGACACCGCGTAGAAGTTCTCGTTGCGGATGCGCTGATCCCACGAATTCGCCGTCAAGGAGGTCGGGTCTGTGGCGTAGAACTCCGGAACCCCACCCTGTTTGAAGGCGCCGGCCGCCGTGGTCGTCATCAGGTTGCGCTGGTCTTCGAAAATCGCGGCGACCTTCGTCGTGTTGGTGATGTTCGATCCGAAATGACGCACGCTCGTGAGGGTCATCGTCGCGTTCGCCTGCCAGTCGTTGCGCGTCGAATCGGACAACGTGCCCTTCGTCGGTGTGCCCGACGACGTGTAGTAGCCGAAATTCCGGATATCCTTATAGGTATAGCCTTCCTGGTCGTACCCGACGCTTCCCTCGGCTTGCAGCCACGTGTTCATGCGCCACCGCAGCTTGGCGGCACCGGTAAAGCGGTTGCGGTCCGCATTGATGTGGCGGTTCGCGAGGTCGTACAACGGGTTGAAGTCGTTGGCGACGTCACCCCCGAGTGGAATCTTCGCGATGTACTGTGAGCCGTCGGGGTTGCAGCATGCCTTGATGTTCACGTCGGGCTGCAGGAACATGAGCCCGTAGAACGGACCGCTCTGTCCCTCCGCGGCGCGCCCGTTGGTCGACCGGCCGTAGAACGAGCTGAACGACGCGTCGACGTTCGAGCGCAGCTGGTGATCGACATTGAGGCGGAAGTTCTGGCGCGTGTATCCGCCCAGCCCAAAGATGACACCCTGGTTGCGGTTGTTCTCGAACGACACGTTGTAGTTCGTGTTGCCCTGCCGCTGTCCGACGGAGGTGTAACCGGTCCAGAACACCCCGCTCTTCACGAGCGCGTTCCAGTGATCGTAGTAGACGGTAAAAGGATTGTCGGCGATGCCATCGCTCTTCACCTGCCGGGCGCCGTCCGCGTCCAGGACGTAGTCACCATTCGCATCGACTTCCCATGCGTGCGAATGGGAAAACTCCAGCCGGCTTGGCATGTTGTTGCTGCCCGCTTCGACTCGGGTCGTGACGCGCAGTCCGCCGTCGGGCAGATTGGCGCCGCGCCTGGTGAACACCTGCACCACACCGTTGGCGGCATCGGAGCCATAGAGCGACGACGCCGCGGCGCCTTTGACCACCTCGACGCGCTCGACGTCTTGGCCCGACACATCGGCGAGACCGAAGCGCGTGATGACGCCATCGACGATGATGAGCGGATCCTGCCGGCCGCTGATGCTGGTCGCGCCGCGCAGACGCAGCGAGGGCTCACCACCGGGCTGCGCCGAATTCGGCACGAGACGCACGCCGGCAATCTTGCCCGCCACCGCCGCCAGCGCGCTCTGGCCCGGCACGGCCTGGAGCTGCTCATCGGTGACGCGTGCAACCGCAAAGGGCAGCTTCTTCATCGAGGTCGCTTCACCGACGCCGGTGACCACAACCTCCTCGAGCCGCAACGGATCGGCCGACAACTCGAAGTTCTGCTCCTGCTCGCCTGGGGTGAGCGTAATCGTGCGGGCGACCGGCTTGTGACCGATGAACCGGGCGGTCAACACGACCTGCTGACTCCGCACGGCCTCTTGCCCGATCGTAATGGTGTAGGTCCCGTTCTGGGCGGTGACGGCTCCCAGATTCGTGTTCGCCACAATGACGTTGGCGCCGCCCAGGGGTTCGCCCGTTTGTGCGGTGACGCGGCCCTTGATGACCGCGCTCTGCTGCGCACGAAGCGGCGTGCCACCGAGCGCGACGATTGCTGCCGTCGCACACGCGACCAGCAGCGTACCCGACTTTGGAACGCGCATAATCTGCCTCTGGTTGGAAGCGAGGACATGGAAGGAACAGCCCTGCGAAGAATCAAAAGGCGGCATAACCAACCCCCCCCTTGGTCCACGTCCGATGCCCGGACGTGACGGCTCTACAGACTTCGGAGGTTCAGCTTGGCCTGACGAGCGCCAGCCTGCATACTACCTTCTATTGGTTCTCGCGCTAGAGGGGTTCGTTCAAACGTGATTGCAGCACGCCGGATCCTCGCCCCAGCCCTGCTGGTGGTGGTCACCAGCACCGTCGCCCCCACCGCTGTGCCCGCCCAAGCCGCGCTCCGGGGGCGCGTCATCGACAGTGAGATGGGAACGCCGCTGGTCGGAGCCACAGTGCAGGTCGGCAAGGGCGGCCGAGTGGTCAAGACCGACTCCGCAGGGCAATTCCTGGCGCAATATGTAACGCCCGGGACTACGGCCATCGAGATCAAGCAAATCGGGTACGAGCCGGGCACCTTCGATATCCGAGTACCGGACTCGGGCTTGGTGCAGGGAGTCTTCCCGCTCGACTTCAATGGCTACCTGCTGCCGGCGGTCGTCGTGGAGGCGCGCGCCGCAGCGCTCATGCCGCGCTACAACGAGTTCGAGCAGCGGCGCCAGCGCAAGATGGGAGCCTACCTCCGCTGGGATGAAATAAAGAAGCAGGGATACAATTCCGTCGGCGACGCGCTGCGCACGGTCCGTGGCGTCCGGATCGAATGCAATCAGCAGACGTTTGAGTGCAATGCGGTGATGGTGCGGACCCCGCAATGCCGTCCAACGTGGTACATCGACGGTGTCGAGGCGCATTCGTTCCATGAGAACACACCGATCATCGACGTCTACGGCATCGAGGTCTATCGAGGGGCCGGCGAGATCCCTGCGGAGTTTGCCGGGTCAAATGCGGCGTGCGGCGTGATCGTGGTGTGGACGAAATCGAAACCGTACCGCTGACTAGGGCGCCGTTCCGGGCGGCACGACTACTCCTTCAAACGTCACCGATCGCGGCGTAATCAATCCCGCCGTCAATACTGTCCATAGCAGATCGCTCCAGCGGCTGCGCACCTTGATCCGCAAGTTTGCTATGCGCGCGCCCGTGCCGACCTGCCCGGCGAGCACATCTTCCGCGTTGGGACGCGACGCGGCGGTCAATCCCCACAGCAAGTACACGGGATGTTTGGTGACGCTGAATGGCGTTCCCTGCGCCGGGGTCCGCGCCGGCTCGGCGAGCGACGTCGGGACGCCGAGGTCGGACGCGTCGAACTTCAAGGCGCAGCTACTCAGCGTGAGGGCCAACGCGACGAGGCCCGCGCGTGTCACTGGATGGATCACGAATCTCCCGGGAAGCGAAGGGGCGCGCCGTATGGTACGGCGCGCCCCAAAGCTACAGCGTCTTACATCCCGATGGGAGCCTTGAGCGCGATGTGCGCGCCAATCCCGATGACTCCAGCGCTGTTGCCGTTGTCGAGCTTTTCCGAATCATAGGCGACGTGCAGACCGAGCATCCCGAACCCAACGTTCGCTCCCAGCACCCAGCCGATATTCGACTCGGTCGAGCCGCCCGACGGCTTGTGCCAACGATTCGAAACGGAAAGGTACGGCTCGATGCTGAGTCCCGGCGTCGGGACGTTCACGCTCAGCCCGGCACCCGCAAGGACGTTGGTCATCTTGGGGAGCGGCACCGCCCCGGAGATCGCGCTCGCGGTGCCAGCGCCGAGTTGAATGTTCAGCGCGACGGGAATCAGGCTGCCGCCGATGACCCGGAACTGCGCCACCCCGCCCACCGACGTCGTGCTCGCGTCCGCACCTTTCGGCTTCCAGCTCGCGATCCCAGCGGTGAAGCTGATGTTGGCCAGGCCGAGCGTGGCGCGTGCACCGAACGCGGTGCCTTTCAAGGCGTCGGCATTCGGAACGCCCACGTCACCGTTGATCGTGACACCGGTGCCGCCCTTCGGGTTATTCCACGCCGGCATCCCCTGCCACTGGGCCACGGCGGGTGTCGCCGCACAGGCAATCATCGTGGCCATTACCGCAATCCGCTTCATGCGTATCCTCCCTGAAGAATGATCAGTGATCGGCGATCAATGATCATTGATCATTGATCATTGGACATTGCGATTAGTGCACCCACACGGCGCTAATTGACACACCCTCGACGTCGCCGAGTCCCGCGCTGATCCGTGCATCGAACCGCGGCGACAACCGGAAATCGGCGCCGAGGCCTAGCGTAAAGAAAAAGTCGGAGTTGCCGCTGCCGGCCGCGAGCAATCCGGTGGGCTGCACGTACGGCACGATGCTGACTTTCGAATTTGTCGGATTGACGCGGCGGCCCAGTGACAACCCGACCGGAACGAAGAGCACCGAATTGCCGCTGACGAAGGCGCCGCCGAGGCCGACAATCAACGCGCCGTCGAGCGGGAAGTCCTCCGTGTGCGTCACCACGCGCTCGCGCGCCTCGGCACCGACCAGCAGCGTCGCGTCGCCGGGCCCGGGATCGAAAATCCCGCCGCGAAATCCGAGGTCGAACTTGCCGCTCGCAAACCGGTAGGCGCCTTCGAAGGCGGTACCGCCGCCATCGGGGAACGTCAGGACCAAACCGATCTCCGAACGCTGAAACGCGCGATACGGGGCATTGAAGCTCGGCATCCCCGTCGCTTGCGCGGCCGCCGTGGACGCGAAGAGCACACTAGCGAGCAGCAAGGACCAAGCGTGATATCGGCGCATTTCCAGATCTCCGAAGGATTGGGTCGGGGGGGGTTACCCGACGAACAGCGCGGCGTTCCGATGTTCCGGACGCCGCGCCCAATGGAGGGGCGCAGCCTGCTGCGCCCCTACAATTAGTGCCAGAGTGAAATGCCGACCCGGCCGCCGATCGCGATGTAGTCCGCGAGCCCCACCGCGGCAAGGTTATCATTCGACGAGACCCACTGGAAACCGAGCTCGTAGCGCCATGCCCCGCTCCCGTACGGCTTCCGCCAGCCAACCCCGCCTTCGAGCTTGAACGCGGTGCCGCTGCCGTTGCCCGGATCGCCCAACACGAGACCCGCACCACCAGCGAAGTACATCCCGCGCCGGTGTCCGCCAGGAGTGTTCGAGTACAATCCTCTTAAAGTCGGCGTCAACGCGTACGCCGTGTTTCCACCAACGGAGCTGAAACTGAACGCCAGCCGAGGTTCCCACATGAGCTTGTTGCCCGCCCGCGGTATGATCCCAAACCGGACATCGACTGGGCTGATAATCGTGATTCCGCCATCGACGCCCGCCGTCCCAGGATCCACGTACGCCGCGGCGAGATCGACGCCGAGCTCGTGCTTGGCACCGCCCATGGAGGCGCTTGCCGCCCTCCGCTGCGCCTGCGCGACTGTCGTGAGCGATAGCGCCAGCGCCGCCAAAACCATCCCGCCCAAGAGCTTCCGCATACCAAAACCTCCAGTTGGGGGTGGTAACGTCGATGGCCCGCCGGCGGGAAGCCTGACGGGCCATCGATGACTGCTCCTAGCTTAACGCCAGAACGACATGCCCAAACGTGCACCGATATCAAAGCTGCTCGGCACGCCTTTACCGCTGTTCTCAAAGTTGTAGCGGAGGAATCCTTCCACTCGCCAAGCGTTGGACTCCATCGGAATCCGCTTGCCCACGCCACCGTTCAGCGACAATTGCGTTGCGGTCGTGCTCGACCCACCAGAGGGGGCGCTGTTGGCGATGGCCAAACCGAGGCCGCCCGTGAGATACATGCCCCTGCGTGCAGTCGACTTCTTCATGCGATAGATCACGTTCACGTCGGGGTTGAATACGAGAACGTGACCACCGCCCGCATTGGGCCCCGAGAGATAGTTGAGGGAAAACCGCGGCTCGAAGGACAGTAGCCCACGGGACATGAAGCCCCACCGAATATCGACGGGCGTTCCTATGCCGAGCCCGCCGCAATCGGTGTTACAGCCACTTCCAGTGTGGCTATAGGCCGCGCCCAAGTCCACGCCGATCTCGTTCTTAGGACCGCTAGCGGCCGAGCGAGCCCGCTGGGCGAGCGCAAGGTGCGGGAGCGCCACCAGGGCGACGGCAGCCACTAGAGTACTCGTGAGCCTCCGCATACCAAACCTCCAGTTGGGGGGTGAAAACCGCCACATCGTTAAGAACCACATGGGGTTCTGTCAACTAGGTGTCCCCTAAAAAGCCGACGGCCCGTCAGCTAGAGTGCTGGCGGGCCGTCATTTACATCCTGTCTCGTGATGCGGCTCACGCCGCCTGAGGTCGTTTACTTCCCGAAGGTGAGACCTACCGTGATCGGCAGGAAGTTGAGCCTGCTGGTCCCGTCGGTGCTGACGCTTGTGTAGCGAGTCGCGACCACCAGGCGCGTGCTGCCCGTGCCCATCTTGAAGGCGAGTGCCGCGCCGCCGCCGAAGCCGATCTTGGACTGTTTGTCGAGGCCGCCGCCAAAATCGATGTTATAGTAACCGACGCCGCCTGTAACCATCAGACGCGCAGGGGCGCTCGCCGGCATCAACGCGTAAACAACTGACGCCATACCGCCGATGAGCTTGGTGCTGCCGGTGGCGCCGACGCCATCATGCGCCGTCGACGAATACGACAAATCACCACGGATGCCGATGTTACCGGGCAGCCAGTACGTTGCACCGGCGCCGGCGATCCAGCCCAACTTGTCTTGGTCGGCGTAATCACCCATGGGCAGGAGCAAACCGGCGTTCACACCGTACCGCAACGTCCCCTGCGCCATCGCAGGGCGGGCGGCAACGACGCAAAGCGCCACCGCAAGCAGTGCCAGTCCGAACCGCTTCATAACTACCCTCCGGGGGAAAAGGGAGTTTTACGTGTTTTAGGGCGTTCTAGACGGCACCACTGTTGGAAAAAGGGGCCCTAAAGTCAAGAGTTGGTGGGACCTGCCCTGCGTGCCACAATGCGCACAACATTAGATGCCACTTGGAGAAAGCCCCCCATCACCAAGAGCCTGGTCAGGGTACCGCCCGACTGGCGGATCGTCACAATTCCCTGGCCCAGGAGGGTCATAAAGGGGGCATGCCGTGGCAGAATCCCCACCAGGCCGTCGTAGGCGGGGGCCACGACGGCCTCCGCGTCCCCATCGAAGACCGACCGTTCCGCCGAAATGACGGAGACCTGCATCAGGCCGACGCCATCTTTTTGGCCTGCGCCACGACATCGTCGATCCCGCCCTGCATGTAGAACGCCTGCTCGGGTAGCTGGTCGAACTCCCCGGAAACGACGCGCTCGAACGAGGCGATCGTGTCCTCGAGCTTTACGTACTTCCCTTCGAGCCCCGTGAACTGCGCCGCCACAAAGAAGGGTTGCGACAGGAAACGCTGCACTCGCCGAGCGCGGGCGACGAGCAGCTTGTCCTCTTCCGACAGCTCGTCCATCCCGAGAATCGCAATGATGTCCTGGAGATCCTTATACCGCTGCAGAATGCGCTGCACTTCGACCGCGACCTTGTAGTGCCGCTCGCCGAGGTATTGCGCGCCGAGAATGCGGCTGGATGAGGACAGCGGGTTGACCGCCGGATAGATGCCGAGCTCCACGATGGCGCGGTCCAGCACGACGGTCGCATCGAGGTGCGAGAACGCCGTCGCCGGCGCCGGATCGGTGAGATCGTCGGCCGGCACGTAGATCGCCTGCACCGACGTGATGGATCCTTTTTTGGTCGACGTGATCCGCTCCTGCAGCTCACCCATTTCCGTGGCCAACGTCGGCTGATAGCCGACGGCTGATGGCATCCGTCCCAGCAACGCCGATACCTCCGATCCAGCTTGCGTGAATCGGAAAATATTGTCGATGAAGACGAGGACGTCCTGGCCTTCGATGTCGCGGAAGTACTCGGCAACCGTGAGGCCCGTCAGCCCCACACGCAGACGCGCGCCGGGCGGTTCGTTCATCTGTCCGTAGATGAGCGCCACGGAGTCGAGCACGTTGCTTTCCTTCATTTCGAGGTAGAGGTCGTTCCCCTCACGCGTGCGCTCACCCACGCCACAAAACACCGACCGGCCGCCATGCCCCTTCTGCACGTTGTTGATCAGCTCCATGATCACGACGGTCTTGCCGACGCCCGCGCCGCCGAACAAACCGATCTTGCCGCCCTTCACGAACGGCGCGATCAGATCGATGACCTTGATGCCCGTCTCGAACACTTCGGTCTTCGGCTCGAGGTCCACGAACTTCGGCGTGCCGCGGTGGATCGGCCAACGCTCCGCGTCCTGCGGGATCGGCGGCCCCTCGTCCACCGGCTCGCCGATGACGTTGAGGATCCGACCCAGGGCCGGCTTGCCGACGGGCACGGTGATGGGCATGCCCGTGTCGACGACGTCCATGCCCCGCACGATGCCGTCCGTCGAGCTCATGGCGACGGCGCGGACCTGGTTGCGGCCGATGTGCTGCTCGACCTCGGCCACGAGCTGTCCCGAGTCCATCTTGACCGTCACGGCGTTGTAGAGCTCGGGCAATTGTTCCGGCTCGAACTCGACGTCGAGAACTGGTCCGATGACTTGGACGACCTTCCCAACATTCGGTGCGGCCGCAGCGCGCTTGGATGCATCCTGAGATTTGGTCGCCATTGAGATTCCGTTTCTTGGTTTCAGGTGCCTGGTGTCAGGTGTCTGGGATTCACGTCCCTGACACCAGACACCCGACACCTATCCTTTGAGCGCCTCCGCTCCTCCGACGATCTCCGCCAATTCTTGAGTAATCTGAGCTTGCCTTGCCCGATTGAACGTGCGCTGCAAGATGTTCAGCATATCGCTGCCTGCATCGGTTGCGTTCTTCATCGCCGTGCGCCGGGCGCCGTGCTCGGCGGCCGCGGTCTCGACCAGTGCACGATAGAACTGATTCTGCACATATAAAGGAAGCAGCTGCCCGAGAATCTCCTCGGCCGACGGCTTGAGGATGTAGTTGACCGCCGCCTTTGCCTCTTGACCGCCCGACCGCCGCCGTTCCGGCGGAGTCACCGGCAGTACCCGCAGCACCGTTGGCGGCGTACTCACGGCGCTGTTGAACTTTGCAAACACCACATCCACCGCGTCCAAGTCCCCCTTCGAGAACCGCTCCATCAGCGACGTCGCTAGCTCGGCCGCGTGCTCCAATGTCGGGCGATCGCCGATGTCCACACGCTGCGACGCGATGTTGCGCTTGGTGAACTTGAAGTAGCTGACGCCCTTCTTGCCGACGAGGTGCAGCTCCGTGTGGGCGTCCTGAGTCTCCAGCTCCTGCAGCCGCCGGCGCGCTTCGCGAATGAGATTCGCGTTGAACGCACCGCACAGCCCGCGGTTCGACGTGATGAGGAGCAGCGCCGCGCGCCGCACCCCCGCGCCCCGTCCCGTGCGGCCCGGTTGGCGCAACAACGGAAATCGCTCGGCGAGCTCGGGCGAGTAGAGCTCGCCGATCACGTCTGCCAGCGCTTGCGCGTAGGGACGCGCGCCCACCACGCGGTCCTGCGCGCGTTTGAGCTTGGACGTGGAGACGAGCTCCATCGTCTTGGTGATCTTTTTCGTGTTCTGCACCGAGCGGATCCGCCGCTTCAGCTCGCGGGGCTTCGCCATTACAGCGCCTTGTACTCCTCGATCGCCTTCTTGAGCCGGCCGCTCAGATCGTCCGCCAGCGCCTTCCGGGTGCGGATTTCATCGGCGATCTGGGGATGCTGCGCTGCCATGAACTCGAGCAGCCCCTTTTCCCACTCCTTGATCTCCGCCACATTCACATCGTCAAGCAGGCCGTTCGTGACCGCGAAGATCACGATCACCTGCTGCTCGACCGGCATCGGCTGGTACTGCGGCTGCTTGAGCACTTCCACGACGCGCGCGCCGCGCGCCAGCTGCCGCTGCGTGGCCGGATCGAGCTCGGAGCCGAACTGCGCGAACGCCTCGAGCTCGCGGTATTGCGCCAGGTCGAGCCGCAGCCGCCCGGCGACCTGCTTCATCGCCTTGATTTGCGCGTTGCCGCCCACGCGGCTCACCGAGATGCCGGCGTTCACCGCCGGCCGGACGTTGGAGTAGAAGAGGTCGGTCTCGAGAAAGATCTGGCCGTCGGTGATCGAGATGACGTTCGTCGGGATGTAGGCGGAGACGTCCCCCGCCTGCGTCTCGATGATCGGCAGCGCGGTGAGCGAGCCGCCGCCCATTTCCTCGGATAGCTTGGCGGCGCGCTCGAGCAAGCGGCTGTGGAGATAGAACACGTCGCCGGGATACGCTTCGCGGCCTGGTGGACGCCGCAGCACCAGCGACAGCTGCCGGTACGCCGCCGCTTGTTTCGACAGGTCGTCGTACACGCACAGCGTCGCCTTCCTCTCGTCGTACATGAAGTACTCGGCCATGGTGCAGCCCGAGTACGGCGCGATGTACTGCATCGGGGCCGGCTCCGAGGCCGAGGCGACCACGACGATGGTGTACTCCATCGCGGCGTGCTCCTTCAGCCGCTCCACCACCGCCGCGACCGTTGAGTTCTTCTGCCCGATCGCGACGTAGACGCAGATGACGCCCTGCCCCTTCTGGTTGATGATCGTGTCGATCGCGATCGCCGTCTTGCCGGTGCCGCGGTCGCCGATGATCAGCTCACGTTGGCCGCGGCCGATCGGGATCATCGAATCGATCGCCTTGATGCCCGTCTGCAGCGGCTCTTTCACGGGCTGCCGTTTGATGATGCCGGGCGCGACGATCTCCACCTTGCGGCTCTTCGTCGTCTGAATCGGGCCGAGGCCGTCCACCGGGCGGCCCAGCGCATCCACGACGCGCCCGACCATCGCCGGGCCGACGGGCACCTCCAGCACCCGCGCCGTGCGGCGCACCTCGTCGCCTTCGCGCAACTGGAGGTAGTCGCCGAAAATCACGGCGCCGATGTTGTCCTCCTCGAGGTTCAACGCGAGGCCGGTGATCTTCTCGCCGGTCGCCGAGACGTTGAACTCGAGCATCTCACCCGCCATTGCCGAGGTGAGACCGTAGATTCGCGCGATGCCGTCCTTCACCTCCAGGACCGTGCCGACTTCGCGGACGTCGATGTCCGCCAGGTCAGCTGCCTGGATCTCCTTGAGGAGCAGGTTCTTCAGCTCGCCGGGACGCAGGACAGAGTCGGTGGCCATGGGTATACCGGTTGAGAGATTGTGAAAAATATCACTAACTACTGGGCGGCGAAAGGCGGCGAAGCGGCGGCGAAGGGCGGCAAAGGCCTACACACGGGACCGCGTCCTCCCTCTGAGGAATCGTGTCAGCACGCCACGAGGTCCTAGTTCACGGAGTTCCGCCGGCGTCGCGCCAGCCACCCGCCGCGCCGCACCGGCCAGGTGACTCGGCGACGCATAGCCGAGGATGCGGACGACACAGCGCACGGTGTACCCCGGGTTGCCGAGCAGGTCCGCCGCGCAGGCGGCACGCGCCAGGTCGATGACGCGCTTCAAGTTCGGCGCGCCTCCCGCCCCGAACTCGCGCGATAGATGCTCGCGCGTCACGCGCAGCGCCTGGGCCACGTGCCCCGTCTTGGTCGGCGTGCCCGCGCGCCGCAGGACCTCCTCCCACGCTGCGAGCTGCAGTCGATCGGTGAGCCGTAACAACCGCGGGGCGTCCGCGAGTGCCAGCCGGCGGGCCACCTGCGCCGTCCGCGCCGCGATCCATTCGCCGGCAACCGCGTTGTCAACTCCTTCGACGAGAATCCCCGTAAAGCCGGCGTCGCGGCACGAGGCGAGGAGTGCCCCGTCGTCCGGACGGACTGCCGACAGGGCGTACATCGGAATGCGGGGAAAGCGCGCCGGGAGCGTCAGCCCCTCGCCATCACAATGGCGCACGTCGAGGACGACCGCATCCACCAGCCGCTGGTCGAGGAGTCGCTCCACCGCCTGGATGGTGCGGCATAACCGCACGCTGCCGGCACCCCTCGGGTAGCCGCGCTGCACGGCGCGACGCGCCTCCCGCCGGGGATGGAACACCGGCACGACCGGGTAGGCCGTCGCGATGCCGCTCATGTCTGCACCAGCGCCAGCTGCATCTCGGCCGCCTGCCGCAGGACGTCACGGGCGTTGTCGTAGCTCACCGTCTGGTGGGCGTCGTCGAATGGATGCCAGACACACGCGGTGATCCCTTCGGCTGCTTCAGGCACCGGCTCGCCACGGCGCGATTCGAAGAGAAAGAAGTGACAGTACTTGTGAATCGTTTTGCCACGGAAGCGGAAATACCAATCGATCACCTTGATGGGCCCGTGCAGCACCAGCTCCTGAAGTCCCGTCTCTTCGATGACCTCGCGCCGCGCAGCCTCGGCGGGCGGCTCGCCTGCCTCGAGGTGGCCCTTGGGGAATCCCCAGTTCTTGTACGAGTCGCGGATCAGGAGGAAGCGGACCAGGCCATCGGGGCCGCGGCGAAATACGACGCCGCCGGCGCTGGTCTCGCGCTGGGCGCGAGGTTGATTCTTCCGGCGCCGCGATTTTGTCCCCACGCTAAAGCGTGGGCTCGGCATACAATGTCCTTAAGGACAGAGCTGGCCGAGCCCACCCTTGAGGGTGGGAACAATCGAAACGCGAATCGATCATGCTGTTATCAAGTGTCAGAACACACTGAACGTGAAGTACTTCCGTGGGTTCGCCTGAATATCGGACAGCAGTTGGCGCAGCTGGATCATCGTGAGCGTCGTCTCCCGATACAGCGACGAATCCGCGACGAGGAGCCCCAGCGTGCCGCTGCGGTTCGCGATGCGCGACATCACGCTATCGGCGTTCTGCAGGACGCGCACGAGGCTCTCCGAATTCCGGTTCGCCGCCGCCATGAGCTGGCGGAAGTCCTGCGATGCGCTGCGCAGGTCGGTGCTGGTGGCGGCGGTGTTATTAAGGATAGTGGCGAGCTGTCCCTGATTCGTCGCCGTATCTACCCGCCCCAGGGTCGTCCGCAAGTCTGTCGCAGCGCGCGACAACGCTTGCGAGCTTTTGCTCAGATTCGCTCCGACGTCACCGATGACATCTGCCTGCTCGTTGGTGACCCGCGCCAGGCGGTCAGCGATCTGCCCGAAGTCGCGGATCGAGCGGCGCAAGTCGGTGACAGCCGATGAGTCGAATGCCGTCTGGATCCGGGTCGAGACAGTCGCGATGTCGGTCGCGATCCGGCTCGCCTGGGCGGTGAGCTGGCCGATGTCGGGCAGCGTGGCGCCGGGCCACTTCCCGCCGCCCGCCGCCTGCGCCTCCACCAGCGCCTGCCGCACGTTGGGATCGTTGGGCAGTGGATCGCTCGAGATCAGCGTCGCGGCCCACTCGCCGAACAGTGACGCCGAGGCCGCGATCACCGCCGGCTTCTCAGGCAAGCTGACGCCCGAGTAGATCTTCAGGTCGGCCTCGACCCAGTTGCCGGGCGCCAGCCGGATCGCCTCGACGCGACCCACCCGGACCCCGCGTAGCACGACCGGATTGCCGACACCGAGCCCACCGACGGTCCGGAAGCGCGCGGTGACCGTCTCTTCGGTCTTGCCGAAGTGCGCTCCGGACAGCCACAGTGCGCCGCCCACCACCACGGCGAGCGCCGCGATGACCACCAAGCCGACGGCGAACTCGTTCTCGCGCTTCACTCAGGACGTCCCTCAATGAACTGCCGCACCACCGAGTCCTCCGTCTCCTGTATCTCGGCCACCGTCCCCACCTGGCGGATGCGCCCCTCGTACAGCATGGCGATCCGATCGCCGACCGTGTACGCGCTCCGCATGTCGTGCGTCACCACCACGCCCGTGACGCCAAGGTGCTCCCGCGTTCGCACCATCAATCGGTCGATCACCGCCGACGTCACGGGATCGAGGCCGGTCGTCGGCTCGTCGTAGAGGATGTAGCGCGGGCGGAGCGCGATGGCCCGCGCGATCCCCACGCGCTTGCGCATACCGCCCGACAGCTCGGCGGGCATTCTGTCTTCCGTGCCCGACAGATCGACGAGCGCCAGCGCTTCCCGGACCCGATCCTCGATTTCATCGGCTGACACGCGGCGGCGGCGCAGACCCAGCGCCAGGTTCTCCGCCACCGTCAGCGAATCGAACAACGCGGCGAACTGGAACACATAGCCGATCCCCTCACGCAGCGCCGTCAGGCCATCGCGGTCCAACGTGGACACCGCGTGGCCGTCAACGATGACGTCGCCAGCGTCGGGGTGCAACAGGCCAACGATGTGCTTAAGCGCGACGCTCTTCCCTGTCCCGGAATACCCAATGATGACCACCGTTTCGCCATCACGAATTCTCAATGACAGGCCCCGCAGCACTTCTTTGCCGTCGAATCCCTTTTGCAGGTCCTGGAATTCGATCACAGCAGCACCACAGCCCAGAACGCATCCAGCAGCAGGATCAGCACGGCGGAGTAAACGACGGCGCGGGTCGTGCTCTTCCCCACCCCCTCGGCCCCACCGCGCGTTGCCAGACCGACGATGCATCCCACGGCGGTGATGGTGAAACCGAACGTGGCGCTCTTGAACAGCCCAAACCACACGTCTTTGAACTGGTAGAACAGCTTGAGGCCCTTCAAGAAGTCCGGCGTGGAGAGATCGAGCAACGCGAGACTCGTGAGCCACCCGGTCACGATGCCGGTTGCCATGGCGAACGCGATGATCATCGGAAACATCACGGTGCCCGCGATTACGCGAGGAAGGACGAGATAGCTCTGGGGATCGTAGGCCAGGGTCTCGAGCGCGTCCACCTGCTCGGTCACTTTCATCGTACCGAGCTCGGCGGCCATACTGGCCCCTACCCGCCCGGCCAGCGCGAGCCCGCAGATCACCGGCCCTAGCTCGAGCATCATCGTCTTGCCGACGAGCGTGCCGACGAAGTAGAGCGGGACCGCACCGGTGAAGGTGTAGGATGCCTGGAGCGCGAGGACCACGCCCGTAAACGCCGCAATGAACAACGTGACCGGGATCGAGTCCACGCCGATGCGGCGCATCTGAACGATGGCCGGCCGCGCCCACGTCCGGACGTCGGGCAGGGCGCGCACCATGTCCATTACGAAGTGACCGACGCGCCCGACGGACTCTATCGCAGAGATGGAGCGGCGGCCTATGGACTGAATCACGGGGAGAAAAACTAGACCAAAAACAGTAGGGGCGCAGCATGCTGCGCCCCTACACTTCCACCGCCGGTCTGTTTACGCGGCGAAGCTGGCGAGGGCCTTGCCTACATCGCCGTCGCGAAGCCGCTTCAGCGCGCGATCGCGCAGTTGCCGCACGCGCTCGCGAGTCACGCCGAGCATTCCCCCGATCTCTTCCAGCGTGTGCTCACGTCCGCCGTCCAGACCGAAGTACAGCCGCAGCACTTTGGCATCGCGCCGCTGCAGCGTGTTGAGCGCCTGCTCGATTTCGTCGGACAGGAAGCGATCCATCGCCTGATCTTCCGTGTCCGGCAGATCCTCGGCGATGAAGCGCTCGATCAGCGAGCGGTCCCCGTCGGGATCGAGCGGCGCGTCGAGGCGTACGTCGCCGGTATTGAGCGCGGCGAGCGACTGCACGACCTCGAGCGACAGCTTCGTCGCGTCGGCGATTTCTTCCGGCGTCGGCTCGCGACGCAGCGTCTGGCGCAGATATTCGGCCGTGCGCACGATGCGCGACAGATCCGCGGTGCGGTTCAGCGGCACGCGCACCGTCCGGCCCTGCCGCGCGAGCGCGGCGAGGATCGCCTGGCGGATCCACCACACGGCGTACGAGATGAACTTCACGCCCTGATCGGGATCGAACTTGCGCGCAGCCGTGAGCAGCCCGACGTTGCCCTCCCCGATGAGATCGGTGAGCGGCAGGCCGCGGTTCTGATATTTCTTGGCGACCGAAATCACGAAGCGCAGGTTGCGCTTCACGAGCTCCTGCATCGCCTCCTGATCGCCGGCGCGGACCTTCCGGGCAAGCGCGATCTCCTCCTTCTGCGTCAGCAGCGGAGTCTTCGAGACCTCGTGCAGGTACTGATCGAGGATGTCGCGCTCGTGCTCGTGATGGCCAAGACCCGTGAGCAGACCCCGGCGCCGGCCACGACGCTTGACGACCCGTCGCTCAGTCGTCGCGTCGGGCGCCTTCGCCTTGGCCTTCGGAGCCGGAGGAGCGGCCTTTGTTTTCTTACGGGTACGAGGCATCGGTTCGCCCTATTTGGGTGCTCTGTAGTACGCGGACGCTGCAAAAATGTTCATGAAACAGGCGTGAAATCGCTTGACACCGCCTAAACGCCCCGATAAGATGCCGTGTTCCCACCGAACGGTGAGCCCATCGGGGTTGGCGGGGGCGCGCAATATACAGGGGGCGTAGCTCAGTTGGGAGAGCGCGTGAATGGCATTCACGAGGTCAGGGGTTCGATCCCCCTCGCCTCCACTGAAACGCTGGGCTACTGGCAACGGGTGCGGAAACAGACGCGGGCGGTAAACCGTATACAGGTGCCTGGCTTGAGGTTAGATTAGTCAGCGCGCGGGAATAGCTCAGTTGGTAGAGCACAACCTTGCCAAGGTTGGGGTCGCGGGTTCGAGTCCCGTTTCCCGCTCTGGGAGGTTGGAAGGTTAAAGGTTGGAAGGTTGGAAGGAACAACTTTTCACATTCCAACCGTCCAACTTTCCAACGGTCAAGCGACGCGGGGTGGAGCAGTCTGGTAGCTCGCCGGGCTCATAACCCGGAGGTCGTGGGTTCAAATCCCACCCCCGCTACTTCGGACGGACGGCCGGACGGACGGACTGACGGACTGAGCTTTGCGGTGCAACACAGTCCGACGGTCCAACTGACCGACCGTCCGTCGTCGTTCGGGCGGTTAGCTCAGTTGGTTAGAGCGCCACGTTGACATCGTGGAGGTCACTAGTTCGAGTCTAGTACCGCCCACTGGCCGTCTGGTCGACGGGAGGTTGTGAAGGACGGTGGAGGTTGGTGGAAGATCTGGAGGTTGAAGAACCTTCACCAACCTGCACCAACCTTGACCATCCTCCACAACCTTGTAGTAAACGCGCCCATAGCTCAACTGGATAGAGCGCTTGACTACGGATCAAGAGGCTGGGGGTTCGAGTCCTCCTGGGCGCACTGCACTACTAGACGTCGAGACGTGGAGACGTCTAGGAGAAGCAAGTCCGATGCGGTTATTTCCTAGACGTCTAGACGTCTCGACACCTAGCCGTCTAGTAGTACGGGGCGTAGCGCAGTCCGGTTAGCGCGCCTGGTTCGGGACCAGGAGGTCGGTGGTTCAAATCCACTCGCCCCGATATCTGTAGGAGGTTATGGAAGTTGGTGGAGGATCGTGAAGGTTGGTGGAGGTTCCGCAACCTCCAGATCCTCCACCAACCTCGACCGTCCTCCACAACCTGCTTTAGTCCGCGCCAGTAGCTCAGCTGGATAGAGCGTCGGCCTCCGGAGCCGAAGGTCCCGCGTTCGAATCGCGGCTGGCGCATGGAGTTGCAACGCGGTAGCAACCGTGGTAACAACGGGGCCGACGGTCCCGTCATTGTGCTCCCACCTTCAAGCAGTCTGGACGGCGGGATTTGAATTCAACGGCCTCCGCCGGGTAAGCTACTCCGCTGCCGCCGGCGCGGCCGGCGCGTCCTTGAACGTGATCGGCTCGGCCCAGAACCCGGCGCAGAACTCACTGAACGCGCGCGCCCGGTCGAGCATCGCGCGCGCGGCGGTTTCTCTGGGCTCGGCTCGGTTCAAGCCGTCGAACTCGCGCGCCAGCTCGCTCCAGGCGCCGTTCGTCTGCCCCGAGAGCACGAACAGGTTCTCGAACTCCCACAGCACCTGCTCGGGGGTGAACGGGTCCACCAGCCGCTTATACAGCGGCACGCGCGCGGCGGCGGCGGCAGCCTCGTAGCCTGCGAGGATCGCAGCGGCGAATTCCTGGTGGGCGAAGTACGCCTCGGCCTGTTCCAAGGTTTCCTTCGCGTCGGCCACCGAGGGGACCTTCTCGGCCACGGTCGTTCCGGCACACTCACCCTTCACCCCCTGGCGCACCGCGAACTTCTCGTTCGCGTGCCCCCAATCCTGATAGAAGGATGGGTCTGCTTCGAACGTCGGCACGGCGCGCAACGGCTCCAGGGCCTCCTTGAGACGCGCCTCGCCGAGCCGCTCCACGCAACTGGTGAAGTCCTCGCTATCACGTCGCTCGCCCTGGAACAGGCCGAGCAACACCGCGAGCACCTTGATGCCGTTCTTGGCGGGGTACTTCCCGATCACGTTCCCGAGCTGCGCTCGGTCGAGACCGAGCTTGCCGCCCACGAACAAGAGGTAGGAGGGTACGGTACGCTTGTCTTCGGTCATGGCCGCGCTGTGGAAGCCCACGTCGGCGACGGCGTGCTGAGCGCAACCGTTGGGACAGCCGGAGATCTTGATTCGGACGCTGCGGGCGAGCTCGCGGTAGGGAGCCAGCTCGCCCCCGTCCTCGAGCGCCGCCGAAAGCGCGGAACCGAGGCCCTTGGCCGAGGCGATGCCGAGGCGGCAGGTGTCGGCGGCGGGGCAGGTCGTCACGTCCTCCACCGTCTCCGCTCCCGGATCGGCGAGCCCGATGGCGCGCAGCTCGTCGTACAGGTCGGGGAGTTCGTCCTCGCGGACCCAGGGCAGGTAGAAGTTCTGCTCGATCGCGATGCGCGCCTCGCCGGCCGAATAGCGTCGCACGACCTGGGCGAGCTGGCGCAGCGGGTCGCTCAAGATGTCCCCGAGGCGCAGCCGGACGTTGACCCCCTTGAGCCCGGGGATCCTGTGGGGCAGCACCGAGTCCCGGTGCCAGCGGGCGTACTCGGGCCGCTCGCTGCGCGCGTCGCGCACCGGGAGCCCGGTGCGCACCGGACGTTGCACGGGCGGGTGCACTTCGCGCAGATCCTCGGGGGGGAAAGGGATCGGGCCCACCCGCTCGCGCTCGAGGTCGAGCGACTCGCGGAACCGGGCCCATCCCATCGCCTGCACCAGGAACTTCATGCGCGCCTTCATGCGGGACTTCCGCTCACCGTAGCGGTCGAACACGCGGAGGATGGCGGCGGCGAAGTGGTACATCTCCTCGACCGGGAGAAAGTCGGTGTACTCGTGACCCAGCATCGGCGCACCACCCATCCCGCCCGCCGCGAGGATCCTGAATCCGCGCCGCGGGGAGGGGAACCCGTTGTCCGTGCGCAGCCGCGCGATGAAGGCGATGTCGTGCAGCCGCACCGCCGAGTGGTCCTCCGTGCAGCCCTCGAACGTGATCTTGAACTTCCGTCCCAGCACCTGGTTGTGGTCGTTGCGGACGAGATAGCGGAAGAGTGCGTGGGCGTACGGCGCGACGTCGAACAGCTCCGTGGGCGACGTTCCCGAGCGGTAGCACGCCGTGATGTTGCGGACCGTGTTGCCGCAGGCTTCGCGCGTCGTGATGCCGTGGGACGCGAGGAAGCACATCAGCTCGGGTGCCTTTTCGAGCTTGAGGTAGTAGATCTGCACGTCCTCGCGCGTCGTCAGGTGCAGGAACCCCGAGCCGAACCGGTCGGCCGCGTCCGCCAGACAGATCATCTGATCGGCCGACACGACGCCGCCCGGGATTTTGATCCGCTGCATCTGCACGCCTTCCTGACGCTGGGCGTACGTGCCGAACTGCAGCCGGATCTTCTGCATCTTGACTTCGCCCAGCTCGCCGCGGCGGTACTCCTGGATGTGCGCTTCGTATTCCGCCATCTCCTGACGGATGGACTCGGCGATCGGCCCGGCAGGGGCGGCGGGGACACGCTCGGTGACTGTCATGGACGGTTTCCTCTAGGCCTCGATGAGAGCTTCGGCGGCAGTCGCGGCGAGCTGTGCCAGCCGCTCGGGCACGCGCACCACTTCCCCCACCACCAGCGTCGCCGGGGACTCGAGGCGCGCCTCGCGGGCGAGTGTCGCGATGGTGGCGAGCGTGCCGACGACCACGTGTTGCTCGGGGAGGGTGGCAGACGCGATGACGGCGGCGGGCGTGTCCGGCCGGGCGCCGTGCGCGAGCAGCCGGGCCGCGATGTGGGGGAGCCCCCGCAGCCCCATCAGGAACACGAGCGTGGGGATGCGCGCCAGCGCGCCCCAGTCGAGGTCCGACTCCCCTTCGCATTCCTGGCCGGCGGCCACGGCGAAGGCGGATGCGTAACGGCGGTGCGTCACGGGAATGCCGGCCGCCCCCGGCGCCGCGATCGCCGCGGTCACCCCGGGCACGACGTCGAAGGGGATGCCGGCACGCTCGAGCGCCTCGCACTCCTCGGCGCCGCGACCGAAGACGAAGGGGTCGCCTCCCTTGAGACGCACGACCACGAGCCCCTGGCGCGCCCGCGCGATCACGAGATCGTTGGTCTGCTCCTGCTCGATCGAATGCCCTTCGGCTCGCTTGCCGACGAAGACGCGTTCGGCCCAGGGCGCGGCTCGCTCGACGAGGGCGCGGCTCACGAGACGGTCGTACACGACGACGTCGGCGGTGCGCAGGGCCTCGAGCCCCCGAACGGTGACGAGGCCCGGGTCTCCGGGGCCGGCGCCGACCAGGTACACCATCCCCCGGGGTGGTGCCACCGCATCGCCCGACACCGTGCATTCTACCAGCTCCTCGATGCGGCGCCGGGCGCCCGCGAGGTCACGACGGCGCACGTACTCGACGCCGTCCGAGTCCACGATCTGGTACCAGAGACGGGTGCGCACCTTGTGATCGGGCACGCGGGCCGCCACGGTGGGCCGCAGCTCGCCCAAGAGGTCGAGGAATTCCGCGTGCTCGCGCCCGATCAACGTCCCGATCTGCTCGCGCAGCCGGACCGCGAGCGCCGGGCTCTTGCCGCCCGTCGAGACGGCCACGGCGATGTCTCCCGCCCGATGCACCGCCGGCGCGATGAAGCTGCAGTGCGGCAGATCGTCCACGGCGTTGAGCAGGATGCCGCGCTCCTCCGCTTCCGCCCAGACGTCCGCGTTGACGCTGCGGTCGTCGGTCGCGGCGATCGCGAGGAACGCGCCCTCCAGGTCGCCGCGGCGGTAACCACGCCGCCGCAGCTCGATCGCGCCCGTCGCCGCGAGGTCCTCGAGTTTCCAGGTGAGGTCGGGGCTCACCACGGTTACGCGCGCCCCCGCTTCGAGCAGGCCCACCACCTTCTGCTCCGCCACGGCGCCGCCACCCACCACGACGCCGCGCCGTCCTTGGACATGCAGGAATACCGGATAGAAGTTCATGGACACCTCGACGCCCCGGGGTTTCCCACCAAAACTCGGGCCCGCTTCCCACAGCGGGAAGCGGGCCCGATACGCGTTGCACTGGTTACGCTGCTAGTCCTTACGTCCGAGCACCTCCGGACAGTGCGCCGCCACGGTGTCCGCTCCCAGGGAGCGAGCACACATCCACCCGCAGGGCTTACAACAGGCAGTGGCGCACGAGCGGCGAATCATGGCGGGAACGCTACGACCGTACTCTAAGTCTGTCAACACGTGGCAGGACGCGTCGTTGATCCACACGAGCTGGTAGCCCCGTTGAACGCCTCTCGCTTCTGGTCGTAGCTTTCACAAGCGTCGTACTTCCACGAGCCAAGCAAGGTACCGCCGGCGTGAGCCGGCCCTTCAGGGCATGCACTATGACGGAAGGTTCCCCATCCGGAGAGTCGGCGACGCCCACGGTGCTCAAGTTCGGGGGCACTTCGGTGGAGGACGCCGCCGCGTTCGAGCGCGTGGCGGAGATCGTGCGGGCCGAGCGTCGCGCCCGTCCGGTTGTCGTCGTCTCCGCGATGAGCGGGGTGACGGATGCGCTGCTCGCGAGCGTGGATACGGCGAGCGCCGCCGACTTGGAGCCCCATCTCGAGCGGCACCGGCTCGTGGCCCGCGGTCTCCTGGACGCGGCTGCGGCGGCCGGGTTCGAGGCGGAGCTCGAGGGCGCTCGTGAGGAGATCGGTCGCCTCCTCGAGGATGTCTCCCGGGGCGGCAGCACCCTGCCGCGGCTCCGGGACGAGGTGGTTTCCTACGGCGAACGTCTCTCGTCGTCGCTGCTCGCGGGCGTGCTCAGGGCCCGTGACCTCCCGGCGACTTGGGTCGACGCGCGCCGCTGTATCGTCACCGACGACGTCGCCGGGCGCGCTGATCCCGATTTTCCGGAAACGTGCGCCCGCGCCCGGTCCCAGCTCTCGCCCCTGCTCGCCGCAGGGCGGATTCCCGTGCTGGGTGGTTTCATCGGCGCGTCGGCCGGCGGCGTCACGACGACGCTGGGACGAGGCGGCTCGGACTACTCGGCGGCGCTCCTGGGGGCGGCGCTCGATGCGGAAGAGATCCAGATCTGGACCGACGTGTCAGGCGTGCTGACCGCGGACCCGCGCGTGGTGCGGAACGCGCACACCATCCCGACTCTGTCGTACGCCGAGGCGTCGGAGCTCGCCTACTTCGGCGCCAAGGTGCTGCATCCCAAGAGCATCCAGCCCGCGCTGGTGCGCGGCATCCCTGTGCGCATCGTGAACTCGCGCGCGCCGCAGGATAGCGGCACCGTGGTCGCCGCCGAAGCCGAGCTGTGGCCAGGGACGGTCAAATCGATCGCCCACAAGACGGGGATCACCGTCCTGCAGATCACCTCGGCGCGGATGCTGGGCGCGTACGGATTCCTGCGCGCCCTGTTCGAGGTGTTCGATCGCCACCGGATGCCGGTGGACGTCGTGACGACCTCCGAAGTGAGCCTCTCGCTCACCGTGGAGGACGGCGCCGCGCTGCCCGCCGTCGTCGCGGAGCTCGAGGCGCTGGGCGAGGTTCGCGTGGAGCCGCGCCGGGCGATCATCTGCGTGGTGGGCGAGGGTCTGCGCACGACGCCCGGAATCGCGGCGCGCGTGTTCGAGACGATTCGCGACATCAACGTGTCACTCATCTCCCAGGGCGCGTCGCGTGTCAACCTCACGTTCGTGGTGGACGAGGGGCAGGCCTGGGAGGCGGTGACGCGCCTCCACGCTGCGCTGCTCGAGGGCCCCGCTGTCGGACGGCCGGAACGCGGGACTACCGGACGGGGAAGGCGTTCACGGTCTCGCCGTCCGACAGTCCGACCGTCCGACCGTCCGACCGCTGTCGAGCTCACCCGTCGCCTTATCGACATCCCCTCGGTGTCGGGCGACGAGGAGGCGGTCGCGCGCTTCCTGGGTGGGCAGCTCGAGCAGCTGGGCTACGGCGTGGAGTATCTCGAGTCCGCGCCCGGTCGCCCCGGTCTCTTCGCCTCGACGGACGCGGCGCCCCGCATCGTGTTTTGCACGCACCTGGACACCGTGCCGCCGTTCTTCGCTTCGTCCGAGGACGATGAATTCGTGTACGGACGGGGGGCGTGCGACGCCAAAGGGATCATCGCCGCCCAGATCGCGGCCGCCCACCGCCTGCGCGCGGAGGGGATTCGCGAGCTCGCACTGCTGTTCGTGGTGGATGAGGAGAAAGGCAGCATCGGCGCGCGCGCCGCGAACGGTCATCCGGCCGCGCGGCACTGCCGCTGGTTGGTCGTGGGCGAGCCGACGGAGAACAAGCTCGCGACCGGCTCCAAGGGATCCCTCCGCGTCCTGCTCCGGACCGACGGTACGGGCGGCCATTCCGCCTATCCGGAGCGGGGCCGATCCGCGATCCACACCCTGCTCGACGTGCTGGAGGACGTGCGGGCGATCGCCTGGCCGGCTGCCCCCGAGTTCGGCGAGACGACCTGCAACATCGGCATCATCGGCGGCGGCGCGGGCGCGAACGTCATCGCTCCCGACGCGCGAGCCGAGCTTCACATCCGCCTCGTCAGCGACGCGGCCCCGGTGCGGGCGCTGCTCGAAGGCGCCGTCCGGGGCCGGGCCCGGATCGAGTACCTCAGCGCCACGCCGCCCGTGCGGCTCACCGCCGTGCCCGGCTTCGACACGTGCGTCGTGGGCTTCACGACCGACGTGCCCCATCTCTCGAACTGGGGCGCGCCGCTGCTCGTCGGTCCCGGGTCGATCCACGACGCCCACACGGCGGGGGAGCGGATCGCGAAGGCGGACCTGGAGCGCGGGGTGGAGCTGTACGTGCAGCTGGCGCGCAGCCTGCACGCTGATGCCCTGGCGACGGAGGTGCGAGCGTGAGACTCGCGTTCATCGGGAACGGGCGCATGGGGCGCGTGGTCATCGCGCAGGCGCGCGCGGCCGGGTACGAAGTCGGCGTGGTGCTGTCCTCGGCGGACGCGCGGGTTGGCCCCAAGGGGCTCGCCGCGGCGCTCTCGGGTCATGACGCGGCGATCGACTTCACGGCGGCAGACGCGGTGCTCGCGCACGTGGCGGCCTGTGTGCAGGCGCGGGTGCCCTTGGTCGAGGGCACCACGGGGTGGCGGGAGCAGGAGACGGAAGCCCGCCGGTTGGTCGAGCAAGGTGGCGCGATGGTGTACGGCGCGAACTTCTCGATCGGCGTGAACCTGTACTGCCGCCTCGTGGATCGCGCCGGGGAGTTGTTCCGCGGCATGGGGTACGACGCCTACATCGAGGAGGCGCACCACGCCAAGAAGCGCGACGCGCCGTCCGGCACGGCCCTGGAGCTGCGCCGCCTGCTGGCGGGCCGGCTCGGTTGCGAAGTACCGGTGGCGAGCACGCGGGCGGGCCATATTCTGGGGGTGCACCGGGTGGGCCTCGATTCGGCGGCGGACGACGTGGTCGTGACTCACACCGCGCGTTCCCGGGAGAGCTTCGGGGCGGGGGCGCTCGCCGCCGCCAGGTGGCTCGCCGGCTCCGGGAGGCGCGGCGCGTACGCATTCGGCGACGTGCTGGATGAGATCCTGGAGGCGGAAAGGAAGGGCAAGCTATGACCGTGCGTCTGGACTGGCTCCGCGGGTGTGGGACGGCGCTCGTGTCTCCGTTCACGGCCGACGGCAAGCTGGACGAGGCACGCATGCGCGCGCTCGTCGAGCGGCAAATCGCAGGCGGCGTGAAGCTATTGGTTCCTTGCGGTACGACCGGTGAAGCGGCGACCCTGACTCCCGAGGAGCAGACACGGGTCCTGCGCGCGACCGTGGAGACGGCCCGCGGCCGCGCGCGGGTGCTGGCGGGGGTCGGCAGCAACTCGACGGCGTCGACGATCGAGCGGGCCAAGGCGGCGCGGGCCGCCGGAGTGGACGGGGTGCTGGTGGTCGCTCCCTACTACAACAAGCCGACCCAGGGGGGCCTCATCGCCCACTTCAAAGCCGTGGCGGGCGCCGTGGCGGGTCTGCCCGTGGTCCTCTACAACGTGCCGGGCCGCACGTCCTCCAACATCCAGGCCCCGACGGCGCTGACGCTCGCCCGCGAGGTGGAGACGATCGCGGGCGTCAAGGAAGCCTCGGGAGACCTGGCCCAGATCATGGCGATCCTGCGCGAGCGCCCGGCGGGGTTCAAGCTGCTCTCGGGCGACGACGCCGTGACCCTTCCCCTCGTCGCCCTCGGCGCCGACGGGATCATCTCGGTCGTCTCGAACGAAGTGCCCGACCTCATGGTCCGGATGACCGACAGCGCGTTGCAGGGGAGCTGGGACGCGGCGCGAGCACTGCACTATCGACTGCTGCCGCTCATGGAAGCGAACTTCATCGAGTCCAACCCCGGCCCGGTGAAGGCCGCCATGGCGCTCATGGGGTTGCTCGAGGAGCAGCTCCGCCTGCCGCTCGTCGCGGTGCAGGAGCAGACGCGGGCGCGCCTGCGGGAAGTGCTACAGGAGGTCGGAGTCCTCGAGCGTCCAGCTCATGTCGCTGCGTGACCGGATCGAGGCGCTCGCCGCTTCGAGCCGGAGCGCCTCTGGCGACGCGGAGCGCGCCACGTTTGCCGAGTTCCGATCGGCGCTGTCCTGCGGCGCGATCCGGGCGGCCGAACGGGGAGCGGACGGCGCGTGGCGTGCCAACGCGTGGGTGAAGCAGGGCATCCTGCTCGGCTTCCGGATCGGTGCCCTCACGGATCTGTCGGTCGACAGCACGTTCCGGTTCTTCGACAAGGACACCTATCCGGTCCGGGGAACGACGCTCGCGGACCGCGTGCGGATCGTTCCCGGGGGCTCGACGATCCGCGACGGCGCCTACGTGGCGCCCGGGGTGGTGTGCATGCCGCCGATGTACGTGAACGTGGGCGCCTACGTGGACGAGGGCACGCTGATCGACAGTCACGTGCTCGTCGGCTCGTGCGCCCAGATCGGCCGGCGCGTGCATCTGTCGGCGGCGGCGCAGATCGGCGGGGTGCTCGAGCCGGTCGGGTCGCTCCCCGTCATCGTGGAGGACGACGTGCTGGTCGGCGGCAACTGCGGCGTGTACGAAGGGACGATCCTGCGGGCCGGCGCCGTCCTCGCCGCCGGGACCGTGGTCACGGGCTCGACGCCGGTCTACGATTTGGTGCGCGGTCAGGTGTATCGCCGGCCGCAAGGTGGCGTGCTCGAGATCCCCGCGGGCGCGGTGGTCGTCCCCGGAGCCCGCGCCGCGAAAGGAGCGCTGGCGCAGTCCGAGGGTCTGTCGCTGTACGCGCCGGTGATCGTCAAGTACCGCGACGAGCGCACCGACGCCGCGACGCTGCTCGAGGAGGCGGTACGGTGAAGGCGGCGCGGCGTGTCGCCGGCATCGAGAAGAGCGCGATCCGCCAGTTCTTCGATCGCGCTCCGGCGGGGAGCATCAACCTGGGCCTGGGAGAACCCGATCTCCCCACGCCCGACGTCGTGCGCCAGGCGGCCGTGCGGGCCATTCTCGAGGAGCCGAACGGCTATACGACGCACGCGGGACTGGGCGCCCTGCGGGAGCGCGTGGCCGGCGAGTACGCCCACGCGGGTGGCGGCGCGGACCGGGTGATCGTCACGGCGGGCTCGCAGGAGGCTCTGTACCTCGCGCTCACGACCTTGGTGGACGAGGGGGACGAGGTGCTGCTGCCGGACCCGGGATTCGTGGCGTACCCCGCGATCGTGCGGATGGCGGGCGGACGCCCGGTGTTCTACCGCCTCCCCGCGGCGCGACGCTTCGCCCTCGATCTCGACGACTTCCACCGCAAGCTCTCGGCGCGCACCCGGGTAGTGGTGTGCATCAGCCCGTCGAACCCCACCGGCCGGGCGCTCGGGCCTGGGGACGTCCGGGGGATGGCGGACGCGCTCGCGGGGAGCGGCGCGATCGTGGTGAGCGACGAGATCTACCGGGAGGTGTATTTCGGCGACGAGCGCCCGCCGTCGATCGCCGAGTATTACCCCGATACGGTCGTCGTGAGCGGGTTGTCCAAGTCGATGAACATGACGGGGTGGCGGCTGGGGTGGCTGTGGGGGCCGGCCGAGGTGGTGCGCAGTGCTCTGGTGTTGCATGGCTACGTGACGACGTGCGCCTCGACGATCTCGCAGAAGGCGGCGCTCGCCGCCTGGACACCCGAGGGCGCGGCAGCGCGGGTGGCCGCGCGCCGCACCTTCCGCGCGCGGCGCGATCATCTGCTTGGGCTGTTGCGGGGCCGGCTCGGGTTACCGGCCGTCGAGCCGGACGGCGCGTTCTACACGATGGTTGGTGTGGCCGCGTACGGCCCGTCGGTCGAGGTGGCGGAGGCGCTCCTGCGGCACGGCGTGATCACGGTGCCGGGGGGGACCTTCGGCTCGGAAGCCGAGGGATTCTTGCGCGTGTCGTTCTGTGCCGAGGAGAGCGCGCTCACGGAAGCGGTGCGACGCATCGGTGAGGCGCTGGCGCTATTGCAGCCACGTCAGGAGCAGCCGGTATGAGCCGGAAGATTCGAGTGGGGATTCTCGTGTAGCAAAGCGCAGAAGCACACGTGCCCTGGCCAGCCATCCGCTTATACGTCCGCAACTTCATCGCGCTGATCGAGGATTCGAAGCCCGTCGCCACCAGGGTGTATGCCGGGTCGGTTCTCCCAGGGAGCGAGGACTTGTGGCAATACGCCCGCGACAGGGGATACAATACCGACCTGCTTCGCAAGGTCGAGAAAGACGACGGGAGGTTGGGAGAACAAGGCGTAGATGAGCTTCTGCATCTCAAGATTGCGAATCTGCTTCTCGACACCGACAAGCCCGAGGTACTGGTTCTAGCGACGGGGGACGGTCGGGTCACAAACTATGGGACGGGCTTCGGTCTTCAAGCAGAGCGGGCGCTCAAGCGCGAAGAGCTGCCGGACGACATTGCGAAGTTCGGACAGGTCGAATGAACGGATAAACTGGGGCTGATTCGACCCGGCTTGACTGCGGGGCAAAAAGCGGATCGTTTAACCCGCCTCCAGCGACCCCGGGGACTGAGCCATGACGTGGACCCAGGTCTACGATCCGCTTCACAATTGGGTCTTCTCCACTCTCGTCGCCGCACTACCGATTCTGGTGCTGTTCGGCCTGCTGGCGGGGCTGCGGGTAAAGCCCCACTGGTGTGCCATCGCCGGTGCCGCCACCGCGGTGCTCGTGGCCGTGCTGGTTTTTGGGATGCCGGCGTCGCTCGCCGGCATGAGCTTCCTGTACGGCGTCGGGTTCGGCGTGCTGAAGATCGCGTGGATCGTGCTTGCGGCGGTGTATCTGTACGACATCTCGGTGTTCACGGGCCAGTTCGAGATCATGAAGGAATCGGTGGCCGGGATCACCGCCGACCGCCGACTGCAGTTGCTGCTCGTGGCGTTCTGCTTCGGAGCGTTCATCGAAGGTGCGGCGGGCTTCGGGGCGCCGGTCGCGATCGCGGGCGCCTTCATGATCGGGCTCGGGTTCAAGCCGTTCCACGCGGCCGCGCTCAACTTAATCGCCAACACGTCGCCCGTGGCGTGGGGAGCGATCGGCACGCCGGTGCACACCTTGGCGGCGGTCTCGGGTCTGCCGGAGTCGGACCTGAGCGCCATGATCGGTCGCATCCTGCCCATCACGGGGCTCATCGTGCCCTTCTGGCTGGTGCGCGCCATGGTGGGATGGGCCGAGACCCTCGAGGTGCTGCCCGCCATTCTCGTGGTGGGAGCTTCGTTCAGCCTGACGCAGTACTTTTGGTCCAACCACGTAGACTCGAACCTGGTCGACATCGCCGGCGGCGTCGTGTCGCTCGTTGCGACGGTGATCTTCCTCCGGTTCTGGCGCCCGAAACGCGTGTGGCGGTTCGCGGACGAGCAAGCGCCGGCAGGTACCGCGGCGGCGCACAAGCATTCCCCCCGTCAGGTGGTCAAGGCGTGGATGCCGTTCGCCATCCTGTCGCTGACGGTGCTCGTGTGGGGCCTGCCGGCGGTCAAGGGCGCCATCAACCGCGCGACCACGCCCCTGTGGGACGTGCCGCTGCTGCACAACGCGGTGACGCGCGCGGCGCCGGTCGTGACGAAACTGACACCCGAGGCGGCGCGGTTCGACTTCAACTGGCTCTCGGCGACGGGGACGGGGTGCTTCGTTGCGGCCATCCTGGCCGGTCTGGTGCTCGGCCTGGGACCGGGGCAGCTGGCGAAGATCTTCTGGTACACGCTCAAGCGCATGAAGCTCGCGGTCATCGCGATCTCGTTCATGCTGGGCCTGGGGTTCACCACGCGCTATTCCGGGCTCGACGCCGTGCTGGGGCTGGCGTTCACGCGCAGCGGCTGGTTCTACCCATTCTTCGGCACGTTCCTCGGCTGGCTGGGGGTCGCCCTGACCGGCAGTGATACCTCGTCCAACGCGCTGTTCGGCAGCCTGCAGCGGATTACGTCTCAGCAGCTCGGCCTCGATCCGATCCTGATGTGCGCGGCCAACTCGGCCGGCGGCGTGATGGGCAAGATGGTGGACGCGCAGTCCATCACCGTGGCGACGTCGGCCACGAATCAGGTGGGCAACGAGGGGACGATCTTCCGGTGGGTGTTCTGGCATTCGGTCGCGCTGGGTGCGGTCGTCGGTGTGATCGTGCTGCTGTACGCCTACGTGTTCCCGGGCGGGGTGCCGCACGGCCTGACGATCGTGAAGTGACGCCAGGATGTCAAAAGACGTAGGGGCGCAGGATGCTGCGCCCCTACAGTCTTCCTTCCGCACCCCTGCTGTTTTCAGCCCCTCGCGCCCACCCGCACGTCCGCCGGCTGCCAGATGCTGATCTTGCGCGTTTCCGGCATCAGGAACAGGCTCAGCACGAACGCCACGGCCGGCACGACGATGGGATAGACCAACGCGTGGCCCAGGCTCTGGGACATGGAGAGCCCCGCTGCCTGCGCGGTCACGTACGCCGCGGTCGTGATGACCGGGACCAGTCCGCCGCCCCAACCGTTCCCAATGTGATAGGGCACCGATACGGACGAGTAGCGGATGCGCGCCGGGAAGTACTCGGCGAGGAACGCACCGATCGGGCCGTACACCATGCCCACGTAGCAGACCATGATCGCGACGATCAAGATCGACAGCGGGTAGTTGATGTTGGCCGGGTTGGCAGCGTTGCCGAGCATATTATAGAGCGGGTAGTACGTGACGGCCGCGAGGAAGAAGCCGGCGAGGATAATCGGCTTGCGACCAACCCGGTCCGAAAGCCAGCCGAAGAAGATAAGCGACGGCGTGGCGATGAGCAGCGCGAGGCCCGTGATGATGGCCGGGTGTAAGACATCGGGCTTCTGCACCTGTTGGATGAAATAGAGCGCCCAGAACTGGCCGCTATACCACACGACCCCCTCCCCGATCACGACGACGCTGGCGATCAACACGTATTTGATGTTCTGACTCCAGAAGGCCTCGCGCCACGGATTGGCCGCCGTCTGCCCCTTCGCCTTGATGGCCTGGAAGATCGGCGTCTCCTGGAGCTGCAGGCGGATGTAGATGGCGATCGCGACCATGAACAGAGAGAGCAGGAACGGGATGCGCCACCCCCACGCGGTGAACGCCTCCGTCCCCAATATCTCGCGCGTCAGGACGATGACGACGAGGGACACCACGATCCCGAGCGTCGGCGACGTCTGCAGCCAGCCCGTGTAGTAGCCCCGTTTCTCGTCCGGCGCATGCTCGGCGACGTACGTGATGGCGCCGCCGTACTCGCCCCCGAGGCACAAACCCTGGATCAGACGAAGGAGCAACAGGATGATGCCCGCGGCGACGCCGATCTGGGCATAACTCGGCACGAGGCCGATGAGCGCCGTCGAGATACCCATACCGCTCAGCGTAATCAGGAACGTGTACTTGCGGCCCACGATATCGCCGATGCGGCCGAAGACGAACGCCCCGAACGGGCGAATCAGGAACCCGGCGGTGAACGTGCCCACCGTCTTGATGAGCGCACTTCCGGAAGCGCCGGCCGCGAAAAACTTAACCGATAGGAGGGCGGCGAGACTGCCGAAGATGTAGAAGTCGTACCACTCGATCACATTCCCGACGGCTGCAGCGATGACGACCCTGCGAAGCTCCTTCATCGACAGTTGGGGCGCGGTCATGACTCCCTCGGGTCAATGGTAGAAGGTCCAGTGTCTGGGTGAAATGGCGCGGCGTCAAGCACGGTCGCCGGAGCCGCCGGCGACGAGGCCCTTGGCGCGCCACTTCTCGAAAATCCGCTTCACCTGCTGATGCGCCTCGTCCAACGCCTGCGCCGGCGACATCCGACCGGTGGCGGCATTGGCGAACATCGTCGGCAGCACGAACGTGTCGAACACCTCGGATTCGGCTGGGTTGGCCGGTCCCGGATGTCCGATATTCGTCGCCCATTGGAGCGCCGTGCTGATCGGCCGGAGCTTTGTCGGCGGGTTCGACCCGAACGGATCGTTCGCCGTGGCCTGGTCTAGCCAGCGGTTGCCGGCCGCGGGCTTCTGCGCCAGCGGCGTGCCCGGATCGGCCAGGGACCCGGGGTAAGCGGGGAAGTTGTACAGCTTGCTCCCCATCACCGCATCGCGGTAATGCGCGAGCAGGTCGAGCAGGAACTGCTTCGCCACGTCGGGGCTCTGCGCGAACTTCCAGATGGCGTAGATCCCCATCACGTGCTCGCTCGCCCAGCGCGTCCCGCGTGGCCCTTTGAGTGCGGGCACGAAGAAGATGTCGTCCGCCACCGGCAGCTTGTTGTCCTGGGCGGTGCGATAGGCGGAGATGGAGTTGAGGATGTAGGAGGTCTGGCGGGCATTCAGGGCCTGGTTGTTCGACGCGGCGTTCCAGCTCAGCACCGCCGGCGTCATCCCCGCCTGAAACAGACGTGTGGCGAACGTCAGCGCCTCGAGCGCCTGATCGGACTTCAAGACCACGTTCTCGTTGGCGTCCTGGATCGAGCCATCGTGCGACCACAACATCGCGCGGGTCGCCATGTTGGTGTCGAGCTCCTGCGACAGGCCGACGCCGATGGGAATCTGAATCTCGGGATGCTTCGCCTTGATCTGCGGTCCCGCGGTGACGAGATCCTCCCAGGTGGCCGGTCCGTCGGGCATGCCGATCTCGGTCCAGACGCTCTTGAGGTAGTCGCCGGGATCGGGGACGTAGTTGTCGCTGAACCCGAACCACTTCCGCGTCACCGGGTTGTAGGTGCTGCGCTTGCACAGGTCCACGAGCGGTCCGTGCCGGCGCTCGGCATCCTTCACCACGTCGGCCATGTCGAGCACTTGCGGCTCGAACGCGCCCGGGGGCGACAGGAACTGAAACAGATCGTGGCCCTGCTGGGCCGCGACTTCGGCGTTGGCCCGCGTCGTCAGGTCGGCGAGGGCGATGTGGTCCACCGTCACCTCGACGCCCTTGGCCGTGCCCCAGTCCTTGGCGTATTTGTCGAACCACGCGTCGTAGGCCGGGACGAAGTGGCTCCATTGGATGATCTTCAACGTCTTCTGTGGGCGCTTGATCAGGATGGTCGGACCGAGGGCCACCGCCGCTGCGGCAGCGCCCGCGGTGGTGAAGAATTGCCGCCGATCCATCCCTTTCTGCTTGGTCATGGATCTACCCTCCGTTCATGAATCGAAATGCGGATATGGGAGTCAGGAGTCAGGAGTCTGGAGTCGGGGAGACTCCTAACTCCTGACTCCTGCCTCCGGCTCCTCAGAGCGAGTACATCACGCTCAACGCGACCTGCGAGGCCTTCTGCTTGCCCGCCGTCGCCCACGTCGTGTTCGCGCGGAAATACTCGACGCCCAGCTGATAGCGGCCCGCCCGGAATCGCAGCATGCCCGCCAAGTCCTCGTTCTTGCTTCGGAAATTGCCCGTCAAGCCTGGGGAATTCGCATCGTCCGGGTCGTCGGTGCCGTAGAACAGCCACGCACCCCAGTGCGGGGTGAATTCGTAACCGCCCTGGACCCAGGCCCCCCAGCCCTTGACCGTCCCAGCAGCGCTGACATGCTGGGTGATATGGCCGAACTGCTGGCCGATGTTCTTGCCTGTGTACACGTTGCCGTGGATCGTGAACTTGCCGGAGGTGACGTTGGCGCCGACCTCTACGGCGGAACCGGTCACGTTGTCGGTCTCGACGCCGACCGCGCTCGTGTCTTTCCAGTCCACGTGCCCGACGATATAACCACTCCAACTGAAGTTCGCCTTGCGATGGGTGACGTTCAGTCGCGCTTCGAGCTGCGGCATGCCCGACGCCTCCCCCTGCCCGACCGGGGGAGTGCCCGGGACGGCGGTGCCCGAACCCTCGAACGCCGACAGCACGAGCTGCATGGCGGTCGGCTTACCAGGGTTGAGATCGTGATAGAGGTAAATGCCGGGATAGCGCCAGCCGACCATGCCGGCACCGCCGTACCCGAGCGGGAACGCGAGGTGCGTTATCGACACGGGCACCTCGCCGAACAACGGCGACCAGAACTGCCCGATGCGGAGCGTGGTGGGGCCGTTCGTCAGGTCCACGTAGGCGAACCGCGCGCGGAGCTGGGGCTGCTCATCGCCGAAGGGCGGTCCTCCCGACCCGCCAAACGCGCCGAAGAAGTCTGCCTCCAGCACGGCACGGGGTGACCATTTCCCGATCACCGCCGGCCCGGCGAACGTGAAGTTGATGCGCGTGTTACGGATCTCCGCGCCCTGGAACGTCTTGTCGGTGGCAGGTTGGGCTGCGGCCGCCCATTCGGCGCTCTGCCCCTGACCGAAGCCGGCCGCGTCGAACACCCCGTTGTCCACGAACCACGTGGCGTTGAGGAAACCGCCAATCGTCAGCGTCAAGCCTTCACCGAGCCTCACGACCTGTCCACCACCACCCTGGGCTGCCGCTGATTGCGCGCTCCCGAGTGCCATGAATCCGACGACGACGAGCACGGGAAACCACGCCAGTCGAACCCTCATGATGTCCTCCTCAGGTGAACTTGCGTGCACGATACTTCAGCCCTTCACCGCTCCCATGGTGAAGCCTTGAATGAATCGATCCATGAACAGATTGTAGACGATGGCGAGTGGGATGCTGACGAACAATGCAGCGGCCATGAGGGAGCCCCAGTGGTACACATCGCCGCGGACCAACGCGATGGGGACGCCCAGGCTGACGGTCATGTGATCGACCGAGCTGATGAAGGTCAGCGCATACACAAACTCTTGCATGACCAACGTGAACGTAAAGACCACCACAGTCAAGATCCCAGGGACGATGAGCCGGGGCACGACCCGCACGATCACAGCGAGCCGGCTGTACCCGTCGATCATGGCCTGCTCCTCGATGTCCCAGGGGACGGAGCGGAGAAAACCCATCACGAGCCAAGTGCAAAACGGGATCGTGATAGTCGGGTAGATGAGGATCAGAGCGCCGAGCGAATCCTGGAGGCCGAGCAGCGAAATCACTCGCGAGAACGGGATGAAGAGCAGGGTCGGCGGGATCAGGTAGGTGAAAAAGATCCCCATGCCGAGGCGCTCGCCCCAGCGTCCCGTCAGGCGTGCCAGGCTGTAACCTGCCGGTACCGCCAGCACCACCGTGATGACGATGACCGCAACGACGACGATCAGGGTGTTCCCGACCCAGCGCAGGAATTGCGTATCCCTGAACAGCAGGCGCACGTGCTCAAAGGTCGGCGGGTCGTTGAAGATCCACGGCACGTGTCTGGTGTCGAACGCCCCGACGTAGAGGTCGCGATTCTGCTTGAACGCCGTGATCGCCATCCAGTAGAAGGGGAAGCCGGCGAAGGCCATGAAGCCGAGCGCGGCGGTGTACAGACCAACGCGCCTCATCGCGCGCCGACCTCGGTATGCCGGGCCAGCCGCAGCATGGCGATCGCCACCACGATCAGGAACGGAAGGAGAAAGACGGCGATGGCCGCGCCCTGGCCGAGGTCGGAGCCCTGGATGCCGCGCTGAAAGGCGAGCGTGGGGAGCACCTGCGTCGTGTTGGCGGGCCCCCCACCCGTCAGGATGTAGACGACGCCCAAATCCGTCGCGGTGTAGACGACGCCGAACAGGACCGCGACCGCCACGACCGGGAGCAACAGCGGCAGCTCGACCTGGAACAAGCGCCGCCAGAAGCCAGCACCGTCGACGACTGCCGCTTCCATCACGTCCTGCGGCAGCGACGCGAGCCCAGCGAGCACGATGATGGTCGCGAATGGAAAGATGCGCCACGCCTGCACGATGATGATGGCCACGAGGGCAAGCCCTGGCTCCCCCAACCAGTAGAGCCAGCCATGCAGCAGGCCGCTGACTTTGAGCGTCCAATTGATGACGCTGAAGGTGGAATCGAAAATCCACGTCCAGGCGATCGCGGCCAGCGAAACGGGCACCGCCCACGGCAGGAGCAGGACGAACCGCGCAGTGCGCTTGCCGTGAAACGCCGCCCGGAACACCTGCGCGGCGGCAGTCGCGAGAACGACGACGAGCACTTGGGAGCCGATCGTCACGATGGCGGTGTTGCCCAGGGACCGGCGGAAGATCGGGTCGGCGACGATGGCGGCGTAGTTCGAGAACCCGGCCCACCCAAACCTGAGACTGCCTGCACTGGCTGTGCTGAAGCTGAGGATGATAGCGAGCACGAACGGGACCCCAACCAGCAGGATCACGTACGCCAGCGCGGGGGCGAGCAGCACCGCTCCCAGGACGTCTGCTCGGTCGGCGAGGCTGCGGCGATGGGTCACGAGCCTCGCCTCACGCCGGTCGCCGCGTCGAAGTGGCGCAGCGCCCGCTCCGGCACCGCGAACGGCAGCGTCTCCCCGTCCGGAATGGCTGTCGCGACCGTGGCCGGCAGCTTCGCGATCACGGTCGCGTCGCCGGCTTCAGCCTCGGTCACCGAACCGTACACGTAGCGATCGGAGCCCAGGTATTCCACCCGCCGCACCGCGAAAGCGAAAGGGCGGACCGGCTCGCCTGCCGGAAACTGACCGCGGGGCAGAAAGTTCTCGGGTCGGAATCCGAGCAGGCCGCCGCCCGTGACCTCGATCAGGTTCATCGGCGGCTGGCCGACGAACGTGGCCACGAACGTGTCCACGGGGTTCTCGTAGATCTCCTGCGGTGTCCCGATCTGGCGGACTTTGCCCGCGTCCATGACGGCGATCCGGTCGCCCAGCCCCATCGCCTCCACCTGGTCGTGTGTCACGTACACCGTGGTGCGCTTGATCTGACGCTGAAACCGCTTCAGCTCGTCCCGTGCCGTGTTGCGCAGCTTGGCATCCAGATTCGCCAGTGGCTCGTCGAGCAGGAACACCTGCGGGTCGCGCACCAGCGCGCGACATAATGCCACGCGCTGCCGCTCGCCGCCGGAGAGCTGGCGTGGATAGCGATCGAGATAGCGCGTGATGCTGAACATCTCGGCGGCCCACCGCACCTTCTGTTCGATTGCGGTCCGCGGCATCCCCGCCGCTTCTAGTGGGAATGCGATGTTCCGGAACACGGTGCGGTGCGGGTACAGCGCGTAGCTCTGAAACACCATCGCGATGCCGCGGGCGCGCGGCGGCACGTCGCCGTCCATGCGCACGCCGCCGATCAGGATCTCGCCCGCCGTCGGGCGCTCCAGCCCCGCGATCATGCGGAGCAGCGTCGTCTTGCCGCACCCGGAGGGGCCGAGTAGGACGAGCAGCTCGCCCTCGCGGATCGAGAGATCGACCGCGTCTACGGCGTGGTGGTCGCCGAAGCGCTTCGTGAGACCGTGAATGTCGACACCGGCCACGTCTGGGTTCCTCGCCGGTCGTTTGGGAGCGGTTACATTACACCGATCGAAACAGTGCGGGAATAGTGGCTCAGAAGGTGATGGCGAACCCGATGCGGCTCAGCGACTGCTGAATCGGCGCGGGGACGGCGCCGCTGCCATCGTTGGTCTCTCGCGAAAAGCGCTGAAATCCATAATCGCTCGTCAACTGCAGCCGGCCGTGGAGCGCATCCACGGTGAGCCCGAGGCCGAGCTGTAACGCGCCCAGTCCGGACGTCGTGCCACCTCCGGAGAACTTGGACCCGAACAGCAGGCCGCCATTCAACGACATGCGCACGCCGGGGCCGAGGACGTACGCCATGCGCGCGCCGGCGCTCACAGCGCCGACCGATTGGGCTTCGAACTCCGGATCCGCCTTGCGGTTGATGAACCCGATCTCGCCGCTGACTGGTCCGGTGATGTAGTAACGGAGCCGCACATCCACCTCGGATGCGTCGAAGTTCGTCGTCGCAACGTCACTCTTTGGCTTGTACTTGATTTTCAAGAGCACGACGTCAGCGGAGAACTTCTTCCAGGACAGCGTAGCCTTCGCGCCGATCCCCGAGCCGCGGAAGTGCAGATCGGCCGACACCTCCTTGTAATCGCCGAACGCGATTTGCGGGCCGATGTTGAAATGCTGAGCGGAAAGTTGGAATGATGGAATGATGGAAAGCATAACCGCGACTATTCCGGCCACACGTTCCGTCGTCATCGCCCACCCCCTACCCTCGGCAAGGGGACCACACTCAGCGCGACCTGCTGGCGGCGCCGCGTGTTCTCCTGCGCGATTTCGGTGTTGCGGCGGGAGATCTGCTCGCGCAGCAGCTGGTTGTACAGGATGTTGCCGCGCGCCGGCTGCGGCGCCGGCTTCTTCAAGGTCATGATGAATCCCGCCAGCACGATGCCCGCACCGATCGTGCCGCCCTCCCGCATCGACACGGATCCGAGATCGCCGTTGGACAGCGCCGACGTGCCCGCCAGCGCGACGCCGGTATAGACCAACGCGAGACCCATCGGCCGCCAGCTCTTGGGCGGCACCTCAGTCTCGGGCAAATAGGTGTAACCGGGAAGGCTGGTGAGGTGCGGCAACGTATCCACGGCGCCATGGGTGATACGGATCGGCTGCGAGGTCGAGAAATTGTTTTGCCCCACCGTCGCTTCCACGATGATGTTGTAATCGCCGGCGGGGACCGGGTCACCGCTCGCCATCCGCGCGGGCCAGCGAATGTTGACCTGGCCGCTGGCGACTGTGGAATCGATTCGCAACGACGTTTGCGGACCGATGACGCGCGTGACGACACGCGCCGGCTGCGTCACGGTGTATCGTACCGCGACCGCGCCCTGCCCACCGATGAACGTGACGCTGTCGACGTGCAGCTGCCGGACGACGAGCACTTGTGTGAGCGCAACCTGAAACGCGCTCAGCGCTTTCGGCGACGTGCGAGTCGGATCGAGACTGCGCTCGGGCTCGAGCAGAATGACCTGCTTGAACGCGCCAACAGCTTTCAGGATGGAATCCATGCCGCTGTAAGTAAAGCCGAGTAGCTCGTACGCACGCGCGCGCTCGAATCCGCTGAGTCGCTCGCGCAACGCCGCCAGGCCGCCCGTCAGCGCCTGACGGTACTCGAGATTGTCGAATGCCTGCTGTGCCCGGCGCAGGGTGGCGTTCTGAACCGTTTGCGCCACGCAAGGCGCGGGAGCCAGCGCGAGAACCACGACGCACAGCAAGCGGTCGCGCATCAGTTCACCCCTCCGGATCGAGCACCCAGTTCTTGCGGACGGTCCCACTCGCCTGCACATCCACCGTTTCGCTGCGTGTCTTGTAACCCGGTCGCTCCACTCGAATCGCGTGGCGCCCCGGGCTCACCGAGAACTCCACGACCGGCGTCGGCCCCACGTCGCGTCCGTCGATAAAGACTTCGCCCGGCGGAATGGAGTTCACTGTGATAAACCCCTGCGCCGCGGCCGCCGGTGGAGCCGGTGGCGGGTTGGCGGGGGGGGGGGCCTGCCGGCGGGTGTCACCGCCTCGTCTCGGCGCGGTCGGAGGAGGCGGCGTCGCCACGCGGACGGTCTCGACAGACGCGGCGACCGGCGGCGGTGCCGGTGGCTGCGACGGCTCGTGCTTCTTCCCCAGAGCCAGGTAACCACCGACACCGACCGCAACCACCACCAGCGCACCGACTACCATCCCAACGCTCGAGCGCTTCTTCTTTGCCGCGGCGATCTTCATCCCTGCGCGCGGGATCGGCGTCGTCGGCGCGTTGGTCACCTCGGTCGGCGCATCGGCGGTCGCCGTGCGCGACGGAGGGGGCGGCGGCCGGCGCTGGCCCTTCGGCGCGCTCCCGGACTTCCGCGGCACCGCGACCGGCTGCTCCGGCCACACCGCGGTGGCGAACTCTTCCATCGTCCCGAACCGCTGATCGGGCTCCTTGGAGAGAGCACGCGAAATCGCGCTCGTGAGAAACTCGGGCGTCCCGACGCGCTTCCCGCTCACGCGCGGGATTTCCTCGAAGATGTGCTTATAGAGGATTGTGTGAACGGAGTCGCCGGTGTAGGGCAGCTCACCGGTGACCATCCGATACGCGACGACGCCGAGGGAGTACTGGTCGGCTCGGCCATCCACCGTGCTGCCCTTCGCCTGCTCCGGCGCCATGTAATGCGGCGTCCCGATGATCATCCCGGTGCCGGTGAAGCCGCTGGCCGCCTGCAGCGCCTTGGAGATCCCGAAGTCGGTCAGCATCACTCGACCATCGTGGTCGAACATGATGTTGGCAGGCTTCACGTCCCGGTGCACGACACCGCGTTGGTGGGCGTGGCCGAGCGCGCAGGCCGCTTCCCACAACACGCGCTGGATGTAGTCAATCGTCAGCTGTTGTTTCTGATCGAGTACGTCCTCGAGTGAAGTGCCCGCGATGTATTTCATCACGAAGTAATTGAGGCCGCCTTCGCTCTCGACGCGGTAGATCGGGATGATGTTGGTATGGTCGAGCTTCGCCGCCGTCTTCGCTTCCTGCTGGAAGCGCTTGACGATGTGCTCGTCCATCGAGATGTCGGGCGGCAAAACCTTGATGGCTACTTCGCGCTCCAGCGTCAGATCGTGCGCGAGAAAGACCGCACCCATGCCGCCCTTCCCGACCATCCGCTCGATTCTGTACTTCCCTTCGACCAGACGCTGCAGCCGCTGCATCAGGCCTTCGGTGCCGCTGGTCGCTCCCATCGTGCCGCCGCCGGTGACGTCGGCGCCGCACGCGTAGCAGAACTTGCTCCCGTCGGGCAGCGGGGTGTGACACTTCAGGCATTCCATGGTGGAGCCTGCGGCGCCGGTCATGGAGCGCGGATCCCACGGAGCGCCGGAGCGACCAGGCTGTTCCTGACCGCCGCCGGAGCGGGTGGTGAGGGGAACCCCGGGCACCCACCGGCAGAGACGCAGAGGTCGTATGCGACCGGCACACCCTGATAATCCACCGCAACAAGGTAGTAATCGCCCGCACCCAGCAGCGTCGTCATCGTCTCCGTCGAGCCCGAGGCGTCCGACCGATTGAGGATGTCCAACGTGGAGCTCGCGCCGCCACCCGGGACCGTGAGCAGGAACAGGTCGACATCGCTCGAGTCGACCGTCGTTGCCGAAGTGACGGACGCGATCTTGATGGTCACGCCCGTCAAGCTTGTGACACGGAACCGGATCCAATCGATGTCATGCGGGTTATCGATCGTGAGCGTGTCGCGGAACGTGCCACCGGGCATAGTGACCGCCAGGCCGCGGGCGTCCGCCGCGTCGCAAAAATCGTCCTCTTCGTGCGCGTCGCGAGGCACGGTAGGATCGCTAGTGACGTAACCCTCGAAGACCGCGAGACCGTACCGCCCCGGCTGTGAATACAACGCCAGCGCATGCAAGCGTCCGGGGGGCATGCCGCGCAGGGCCACGATCGTCGATTCGGGTTGGGTCTCCGCCGGCTCGAAGGCGAAGCCTTTACAGTCGTGCGACCCCGGCCCAAGCGTCCACGCAGTCGGCCCGATCGTATAACTGGGGGGAGTCCCCGGAACGAACGCCAAAGAGTCCGAGAGGAACGTGGAAAACGTGCCGCGAACGTCAGGCGCGCTGAGAATGAGCGTGATGTCTCGTGTCGTCGTCTGCACGAAGCGATACCAGTCGACGCCGACGGAGTCGCGCTTTGTCGTCTCGAATGCGAGCGCTGGGTTCAAGAACTTGATCTGCGGGATCAGCGGGAACCGTGGAGGCGCGTCGAGGTTGATGGTGCGCGGCGACACTTCGTTCGGTTCGAGCACATCGAACGGCAAGACCTTGGTCGTATCGGGCGCATTCCCAAACACACCCGGTCCAATGAAGGACAGCCGGTCCGTGTGCGCAGGTGGTGTGACCCAAAACGTGGCCGTTGAAAAGCCGAGCGAGTCACGCGTCCGCGTGGGGAGGATGCCTGGAAGGGGATAGTCGAGCTGGGTCGCGTTGGCCAGGAACGCGATGAAGATCGAATCGACGCCCACGCCGTATACCGTGATCGTGTCTCCGAAATGCACGATACTCGGCCGCACGCTATCGACTTCGAGCGGATTCGACACGCGCAGGAAAAGGTTGCCTTCCGGCGCTTGCTCGAATGAAATCGCACGCGCGCTGATGTCGACCGTGCCGCTGTTCACACCGGTGACCGTGGCGTAGCCACCGCCGTCATTCTGGACCGTCGCGGTCGTGGCACTCCCCGTCCCAAATGCGAACGCCACGTTCGTAATCGGCTGCGTGTCCGGGCCAATCACCCGCCAGGCACGAGCCTGGACCGACATCTCCTGCCCGCGGAGCACGACCTGAGAAGGCCCCTCAAGCGTAACGAGGACTTTGTCGCTTTTGTCGGTTGGGAAGGCGCATGTGGCGCCCGTCAACGCCACTGCGAGAACCACGATGGGGGTAGCTCGGCCGCAACCGCTCATCCGGGACAATCCGTGAACGTGAGGACCGAACATACAATACGCCGGTTGACCGGGCCAGACAGTGACTTAGAGCGTGCCTCGTCGTTTGAGGTCCAAGTACTTCGCCACCACCGCTTGCGCCGCGCGCTCGGGTGTGACGTCAATCACCAGCACACCCGCTCGTCGCATATGACCCAGCGCCTCCTCACGCGCGTGGAGCAGCTCCTCGGCCGCGGCCTTACGGTAGGCGTCGCGCGGTGTCACCGCTCGCTGCATCGCCGCGGCGTCGAGCTCCGGATTGCGCAGGGTCACGGCAAGGGGCAGGTGTCGCGGGCGCAGCGTGGCCACGTTCGCAACCAGTGCATCGGACGCAAAGCGATCGATGACGTCTGTGAACAGCACGGTCAGCGCGCGCTTGCGGTTGCGAGCCGCGAGATACCGGAACGCCCCCGGATAATCCGGCTCGACGAGCTTGGGCTGCACTTCCGCCAGCACGTCCATCACGCGCCGCACGCCGGTCCGGCCACGCTCGGGCGCGACAAAGTGCTGGACGCCGTCGGCAAACGTCATGATGCCGACGTTGTCGTCGTGCTGCGCCGCGGCATACGCCAGCTCGAGCGCCGCCTGGACCGCAAAGTCGAGCCGCGCCACGCCGGCCGCGACATCGGCGGTCATCAGCCGGCCCGTATCCAGGACGAGCAGGACCTGCTGGCGGCGCTCGGCTTCGTACTGGCGCGTGATGACCTTGCCGCGCTTCGCCGTCGCCTTCCAGTCGATGTGCCGGAGATCGTCGCCCGGAACCCACTCGCGCAGCGACTCGAACAACCGTCCCTCGCCGAGCCGGCGGATCTGCTTCGACCCGACGTCGCGCCGCCGCAGCGCCTCGGCCACCGACGCCCGGAGGCGCACCGAGACGAGCGGTGGATAGACCACGACGTCCCACGGCAGCGGCAGTCGCGCGCGGTGCCGGCCGAGGCCCAATGGCCCCACGCTGTCGACGACGAAACCGCCGGCGCCTCCCGTCTCCCGCCCCCGCCGCAGGGGAACCACCGGTACGTGCTCACGGACGCCCGAGCCAGCTGGGATCCGCACCGCGCGCGCCGGCTGGGGGCCGCCGAGAATCTCGGGGCGCACCTCGCGCACCTGTAACCGCGCGCGGCGCTGCGCGGGATTGGTCCAGCGGTAGGTGACTTCGCCCCGGTGGCCCACCGAGAGGGCGGGTAACGGCTCCCGGTTCACAACGACCGTTTGGGCGAGCGTCGCGTCGAGCCAGATCAGCACGACCAGGAGCAGGTCGGCGAGCAGCATCACGTCGAGACCCCAGGTCGTCCAGAATCCCGCGGCGCCAAATAACGACAGGATCGCCGCGATCAGCAGCGCGCGTGGAGTCCACAGGATGCCCGCAACGCTCCCCAACGCGTACCACAGCCCGATGAATGCGGCGATGACGGCGCCCGCCAGCAGCAGCGGCTGCAGATTCACGCGGTCGGCGCCTCGGTGCGATCCAGGATTGCCTTGAGCGCCTGATCGGCGGTCACACCCTCGAGCTCGAGCTCGGGCGCGACGCTCACGCGGTGTCGCAGAATCGCGGGAGCGAGCAGCTTGACGTCGTCGGGGATCACGTAGTCGCGGTCGTTGAGCAGCGCGGCGGCACGCGCGGCCTTGAACAGCGCCACACCGGCGCGCGGGCTGGCGCCCAGCGTGAGCGACGCCGCTTCGCGCGTGGCGCGCACGATCGCCGTGATGTAGCCCGTGATGCGTGGCTCCACCCGCACGGCATCGACCGCCTGACGCAGTTGCTCCAGGCCCTCCGCATTGATGACCGGGCTCACGCCATACGTGTCGGTGCGATCAGCCTCGAAGCCGTCCACGTAGCGCGTCAGGATGCCCTGCTCCACGTCCGCCGTGGGATATCCGATGTGCACCTTGGCCATGAAGCGATCGAGCTCGGCCTCGGGAAGTGGATAGGTGCCCTCGAACTCGATCGGATTTTGCGTCGCGAACACGGTGAACGTCGAGGTCAGCGGATGACTCTGGCCGTCCACCGTGACGGTGCGCTCCTGCATCGCCTCGAGCAGCGCCGCCTGCGTCTTCGCGGGCGCGCGGTTGATCTCGTCAGCCAGCACAAGATCGGCAAAGACGGGGCCCGGCCGAAACGAGAACTGCTGCGCCCCGGTGAGCAGCGTGATGCCCGTGATATCGGCCGGCATCAAATCGGGAGTGAACTGAATGCGCACGAACCGCACGTCGAGCGCGAGCGCGAGCGTGCGCACCAGCAGGGTCTTGGCGGTGCCGGGGACGCCCTCGAGCAGAATGTGCCCGCGTGCGAGCAGGCAGACGAGGACTTCGAGCGTCGCCGCCTCCTGTCCCAGCACCACTTTCCGTAAAGCGTCTACGATGCGTTGCGCGTCTCGCGCGGGCGGGGGCGCAGTTCCTCCCACACATCCTCCACGGCTTGGGCGGCAAGGAGCACGCGTTGCTCGTCGCGATCGCGTGCAGTGAGCAGATGATGCAAGCGGCGCACGGCGGCGCGGCCCTGCGGGCCGCGCATCGCCAGCTCGAGGCTCTCGAGCCACGGCAGTAACTGGCCATCGCCGGCATGGCCGCTGCGGCTCAGACGCCGGCGCAGTCCCAGGGCAAGCCGCGCCACGGCGGTGTCCGTATCGCCGGCGCTCTCGAGGCCGGCGCCGAGCGCTTCCAGATGCTCGAGCGGCGAGCGGCGCCGCCGTTCTACACCCTCGCGTGCGGGACCGAAGCGCACCGATGTCATCGCGAGCCAGGCAAGCGCGACGGCAATGAGCTGCAGCAGCGCCCACCCCGCCGGCGTGGTGCGCACCCAGTCCCAGGTGCGGGCGGAGAACGATGCCTGATTGCCGTATCCGAAGCCCTGATGGTACTCATCCCAGACCACCCGTCCGGGCCGCTCCGCGCGCGGCGTCAGCAGCGGCAGCAGCGCCATGGGCAGGTTGCTGTCACGCCACGCGCGGTTCGTGAACCAGCGGGGGTCGGCGACGAGCGTAATCGTGCCGCCACTACGATACCGGAGCCGTAGGATCGCGGGGCGATTGTTGAGCGCCACGACGACCGTGTCGACTGTGAACGGCACCAGCGTGTTGCAGATGCCGGGCCGCGAATCCTCCGGGGCGCCTTTCCGGAGCCGTTCGAGGTGCCCCAGCTCCGCGGTCGGTTCTGGTTTACGAAACGTCAACACCCGCTCCGTAACCGGGAGCCGCACATCGGTCTCCAGCGATCGGACACCGATGGTGTCGGTGTTGCCGATCCCCCCCGACTGAATGCGCCAGCCCGTACATTCCGTGACCCCGGCGCCGTCGCCCGCCGCCACCACCGCGCCCCCCGCGCGCACGTAGCGCGCGACCTGCTCGAGCTCGGCCTCCTGTAGCTCGATGATCGGATTGAGCAACACCAGGATGGCGGGGCGATGCGCGCGCTGCGTGGCGAGGGTGAGGAGCGGCGTGCGACGCCGTTCGGACAGCCGGCCCAGCCGCACGAGAATCTCGTGCAGCGCCTTGCTGCCGCTCGGGCCGCTGAGGTACGTCGAGGTGCGAAAATCGAGATCTGGGGCACGAGGCTTCCGATGCGCCGCCCAGAGACCGATGGCGATGGCGGCGGCCAGGAGTAGCGCGGTGCCGATCTCAAGCCGGTACGACATACGGCCCTCGCGCAAGCTCCTGCGCGGCGTCGCCGAACATCTCGTACGCGCCGGCATCGCATGGCACCGCACCAAAGAGATGGCGGTACAGCCGCGCGACGAGATCGGCGAGCGATGCGCGCCCTCGCTCGGTCAGCCGCGCTTCCCCGACGTACTCGGCCGGCGTCTTCGATGCGTGGAAGCGCAGCGCTTTCCGCCGGTCGAGCTCGAGCACAAGCGCGAGGAAGCGATGCCCGAGGGCTTCGGCGTAGCGGCCGGCGCGCGCCAGCGCCTCGGCATAGGCGAGGTGCGCGGCTGCATCCGCGATCACGCCAGGCGCGGCGGCTGGCTTGACCTGTCCCGTGCGCGCCGATGGCCGCACGATGCGCCACATGACGTACCCGATATGCACCAGCACCGCGATCAGGGCGACGACGACGAGCGCCACGCCAATGTCGAAGCCGATCGGATGCTGGGCGGACAGGCGATTCAGCCACTCGATCAGGTTATGCCACTGGCGTGCGAGCCAGGACACCACGCGCTGGCGCTCGACCCACTGAAATTCAGGCCGCGCGAAGACCTGTCCGATCGCGCGCCGCAACGAGTCCGCCGGAGGAAGGGACGGCGTTGGACCGTACGGCGATTGCAACAGAAACAGCCAGGCACCGGTCAGGTTATTGTCGTCCCCAGTTGCTCGCTCAGGATCTGAATATCGAATGCCTCACGCCGCACCCGCAGATCGTAGTAGAGCAGCGTGAGCGCACAGGGCAGGATCGGTGCCAGCACGATCCCCAGCAGCGACGCGACCACGACGAAGGCCGGCTGCAACGATTGGTTGCCCGCGACTCCCAGTGCGCCGCTGATGCCACCCACCACGAGCTGCGGCAGGAACTGGGAAATCAGCCACGTGACGACGACGGTGCCGAACACTTTCCCCCGGGCGTCGCGGGTCAACTCCCAGGAGCGCCCGAAGGCATCGAACGAGCTGGCGAGATCCTCGAGGACCACGATGGGGGTCGTCATCCCGTAGGCACACAGGACCCAAATCACCGCCCACACCGCGCCGATACCTCCGACGAAGATCATCAATCCGCCGGTCCCGGAACTGATCATTTTGCCCAGGAAATACATCATCCCGACCACGAGCGCTCCGGCGATATAGAGCACGAAGGCGAGCAGCGTCTTGGTCAGGGCGACGAGCAGCAGCGGAACGATCTTCTCCACGCCGAATCGCAGCGCGGCACCCAGCTCCGGCTCGTGGCCCAGATACGAGTCCGAGATGATCCGAATCGTACCGGCCTTGAGCAGCAGGCTGCAGGCGGTCCACACCACCAGAAACAGGAGGACCACGCCGATGCTTCCCGCCACGTGCTCCTGGAGGAGCGCAAGGACCTCGAACGGGTTGCTGCTGAACCGCAGGTTCAGGTAGATGCCGGCGGCGGTGGGGAGCCACACCAGTATCAGACTCAGCCGCATGAAGAGGCCGAAGTGACGCCGGAAGATGTTGAAGCTCCCGTCGAGAATCTCGCCCAGCCGCATGGGCCTGAGATTTGTATTAATGGCTCGCTCCGCGAGAAGTCACGCGGTAAGATGAGGACATGGCGGCTTCCGCGCGAGACCTGGATCTTCGACAACATCACGGCGTCGAGACGCCGGAACACGTGGACGTGCAGTTCGAGCTGGCGGGGGTGGGGTCCCGCCTGGCCGCGGGCCTGCTCGATCTGCTGCTGCTGCTCCTCGGGCTGCTGGCACTGTGGATCGGCGGCGGGGCGATCGTCGGCAGCGTGGCCTCCTCACGGGGGGTGGCGCGGAGCTGGCTGAGCGCCGGGATAATTCTCCTCACGTTCCTTTTCCTGTGGGGCTACTTCACGCTGTTCGAGGCGCTGAACGGCGGCCGCACGCCCGGCAAGCAAGCCCTGGGTATTCGCGTGGTGATGGACACGGGCCGGTCGATCACGGGGGCTGCCGCAGTCGTTCGAAATCTCGTCCGCTTTATCGATTGCTACTTCCCGATTCCGTTCGCGCCGGCGCTGCTCTCGATGTTCCTCCACCCGAGCAACAAGCGACCGGGAGACATGGCCGCCGGCACCATCGTCGTGCGCGATCACCCCACCGACTGGACACTCGGGGCGCCGCTGCCGGTCGCGGCGGCGGCCGCTCCTGAGCCGCTCGAGGCCGGCCCGCCGGACTTGTCCGAGGAAGAATTCCGTTTGTTGGATCGATTCCTCGGACGGATCAACGATCTGGCGCCCGAGGTGCAGGTGCGCATCACGACCGACCTCGTGCGGCGCTTCGAGTCGCGCATCCCGCGGCGCAGCGGGGACATGCAGGAGTATCTCGTGACCGTGTTCGCCGAGGAGCAGCGCAAGCGCCGCAGCCGCTTTGCGCCGCGCGCCAAGGCCGGAGCCGCCGGTCGCATCACGGTCCCCGCCGAACGGTTCGTCGAGAAGAAGCGGCAGGGATGGGAAACGTTCCGCGCGACGGCGCTGCGCATGGAGCGGTCCGGCATCGGGGCGCTGGCCGCCGGCGAGATCCCCGCGTTCGCGGCGCAGTACCGCGAAGTGGCCGCCGATCTCGCGCGCGCCCGCACGTATCAGGTCGACCCCCGAGTCATCGCGTACCTGGAGCGTGTCGTCACCGCGGGGCACAACGCCCTGTATCGCGCGCGTGGCAAGGACCGCACGCCGCTCTCCCACTACATCCTGCGCGACTTTCCCGCCGCCGTCGTGCAATCGTGGCGGTATGTGGTGCTCGCGTTCCTCCTGTTCTCGGTCCCCGCCGGTATCGGCTATGTCATGATCCGCGAGCGGCCCGAGCTGGGGGAGGAGCTCATGCCGACGATGGTCGCCCGCGCCGAGGCGGCGGCCGAGAATCAGGCGGAGGGCCGCGGCTACGCCGAGACCGGCAAGGAAGAGCGACCCCAGGTGGCCGCGTGGATCATTACGAACAACATCACCGTCTCATTCGGCACGTTCGTGGGCGGTCTGACGGGCGGTCTGCTGACGACGTGGCTCTTGTTCACGAATGGCATGATGCTGGGGCTCGTGCTGGGACTGTTCAGGAACTACCAGGCGATGAACTATCTGCTGACATTCGTCCTGGGCCACGGCGTGCTCGAATTGACCGCGATCTTCATCTCGGCCGGGGCAGGGTTCCGATTGGCGAAGGCGATGATCGCGCCCGGCGATCGCACCCGCAGAGATGCGCTGGTGGTGGAGGGGCGTATCGCGGCGCGGATGATCGGCGCGGTCGTGACGCTGCTGGTGATCGCGGGCACGATCGAAGGCCTGTTGTCAGCCTCCGCCGCCCCCGCGATCTGGAAATACGGCGTCAGCGCCGCGACGGCCGTCCTCCTCGTGCTGTATCTCGCGAACGGCTACGAATATCGGGGACGGGTCACCGCGACCACTCGATGATCGCCCCCACACGAGGACCGGTAACGGAGACGTTATCGCCGCTATCGTTGCGGATAGAGCCGAACGCGAACTGCGCCTGGACGACGCCGGTGGCGCGATCGCTCAGCCGATACCGCACATCGGTTCCGGTGCGCACTAAAAGCCCGAGCAGCTGCATGTTCTGCGCGGGCCCCGTCAGCTCATGCCGGAACTCGAGCAGCGGTGCGAGCGTCATCTTCGGACTCAGCGACCGCTCGAGCCGGGCGCCGAGCGCCACGACGTTGCCGCGCGGCACGGGAAACGTGCCGGGACGCGCGCGAAAACGCCGCATGTCCCAGCCGTAGATCGACAAATGCGAGCTGCCGAGCGGCAGGCTCGTGGCCGCGTACACCAGCACCCGCTTGCCGATCGTGCTCTGGTCACCCCCAGTGATGTCGTTCGCGGCGGTCGTGGTGAAGACCAACGCGCCGCGGAAGTACTTGCCACCCCCGAATGGCCCTTCGATGCCGAAACGCGCGCGAACTTCGCCACCCGGCGTCAGCTCGTCGGTGCTGGTACTCACCGGTCTGTAGCTCGCGCCGTAGCGATAGCTCGCGCCCGCCCCGATCGCCCAATCGGAGCCCAGCTTGAACGCGGAGGCGAATCCCGCCGACATGCCGCCGCCCGATCCAAAACTGGGCGTCGTGAACCCCAACAAATCGGTCGCCGTCGCGCCGAAGAGCGGAATCGTCGTGTCAGGCACAGTGGTGGCCCCGGTCGGAATCGTCCCGAGGAGATTGAAAACCAGCTTCCCCGGAACGAGCGCAACGGTGGCGCGGAGGTCGGTATCGACGAGGCCAGAGTGATCGATCGTCTTGTTGTTGCTCACGGTGCGCACGGATGCGCTGACAAACGCCGTCCCGACATCGAGCACGAATCGGTCACCCATCCGCTGTGTGAACGTGATCGGGATCGTGAGCTCACTGATCCTGCTGAACGCCAACCCGGTGCCGAAGCTGTACGACTCGAAGGTCGCGCCGGTGCGCGCTACTGTCGTCGCGGCCTGCCCCCGAAGCACGCCTGGCGCGGCGACTGCAACGACAGAAAGAAGGAAGGCGCGCGCGCGCATCACGGCAGCTTGAAGATGATGCGGATCACCCCCGACGCACTCACCACACTCGTGACGCCCTGACTCTCATTGGTGGGATGGCTGGCGATGTTATTGACGCCCGTCGTTCCCAGGGCATCCGCCGGGTTCGGCGAGACGTCCGTGGTCGCCTGCTGCAGCGCGCCCAGCGATGCCGGCTCGGCCGGCACGGTGAGCTGCGCGGCGGCTTCGACAACCGTCACCAGGTCACCCGGCGACGCCTGTACCGCGGGCGCGGCTTCAGCCGCCTGCTGCCGCTGTTGCGCCTGTTGGAACGACGGATCGGCCCGCACCGCCGCGCTGAACGCCGCCGCTGCGGCGCGATAGTCGCCGCGATCGAGGGCTTCCAATCCTCTACTGTAGGCCAGGAAAGCGACGAGGTTTTTCGGGCCCTGCCGCAGGATCCGCTGCCGCTCTGCCTCCGTCAGCTGAATGCCGAGCTCTGTCGCGAGGCCGAACACGAGCTGCTTTTCGAGGTCGAGCAGCTGCTTGAACGTGCCGTTCGCCTGTGCGCCCGACCGGACGTTGCCGTCCCCGCGCACCACGCTCGCCGACATACGGACCGGGCCGTTCACCGTAATCGACGCGACGCCTTGCACCATCCGCTCCGCCCGCAGCAGGCGTCCCACCCGCGCCGCGGTCGCGGGATCGGCACGCCCGCTCTGTCCCAGCTTCAGCTCATCGAGCAGCACGCCGACCTGCACGCGCTCCAGGAGCCGCAGGCTGCGCACCATCGCCAGATCGGACATCAGCAGCTCCGCGAGCCCGCGCGAGAGCGGCTGCAGGCTCGAGTCGCCCGCGATCGTCATCGGCAGCACGGCGATCGTCGACGGCTCGGGGGCGAGGCTGGTCAGGGTCGCTTCGCGCGCCAGGGCAAGCTTGGCCGTCTCGGTCGCCTGCGTGCGAAGCGCGAGCTGCGCCAGCGCACGGACTGCCGCGACGCCTCGTGCCTGCGGATAGCGTCTCGCGAAGTCCGTGTAGGTGGCAAAGGCCAGATCGTAGCGGCCGCCCTTCTCCTGGCATCCGCCGATGACCATGGGGCCGAGCGGCTCGCTGGGCGCGAGCATCTGGCCGGCGTTTGCCACGACGACGGCAGTATCGCAGCGTCCGCCAGCCATAAGGGCCGCGGCGAGACGGAAGCGGATCTGAGGGTTACGAGGTTGCTGTGCTGCTTGGGCTTTGAGCGTGGGGATTTCCGCGGGAGTAACAGGCCTGGGCCGTTGCCCCCCCCGCCCCCCCGCGCCGGCGCAGGCCACGACCAGACCAGCTGTTGCTAAGAGCAGGTACCCGCGACCAGCCAACGCCTAGGACTCCCGCTGCGAGAAGGGGGTGTAAGATGCCCGAGGACCAAACCCCCGCAAGGGAGTTCGATTTACCGCGGCCTGACCGAAACCGCCATGACGCGCGTCACCGGCGCGCTGCTTCGCGGCGCGAATGTCCAATGTCCACGCTTAATAAGGAAGGCGGCACGGACTGCCCAACGACGGACGTTGGGCGGCCACCAGACGGTGGAGGGGGCGAAACGGGGGCGATGCGTCCGGCTCACTCTACGTTCTGCAGCATCTGGCGCATCTTGCGCGCCAGGTCCTCGATTTGCTTGAGCCCGGCCAGCGTCTCCTCGTCGTACTTCTCCGGCGCGAGAAGCAGCAGCTGGGTCTCGGCGAGAATCGCCGATAGTGGGTTGGAAAGGTCGTGCCGCAACTTGGCCATCGCCTGCAGATCAGCCATTACTGCAACGAGCGGTACAGGTCACGCAGGTGGTGATCCCGCAGGTCTCGCACCGATTGCCACAAATCCTGCTCCGAGCCGGCGCAGAAAATCTCAGCGCTGGAACGCTCCATTTCCGTCCCCTCCGCGCCGAACAGGATTCGGCCACGCCAGACACCGTCTTCGGTGCGGCGCAAAGAGAGTCGGATGTCTATGGGTTGTCCGTCAAAGCGAATCGGAGGCAGGTCGTGGACGACCGTATCGGTTGCAGCAGCTGGCGTGTATCGGGCAGGTTGTGCAGGCATGCCGATCCAGGGGCTGGTTTGAAACAACATTATAAATGGCTTTGACTTACGCAATAGGCGTGCGCTGTGCGTTAGGTCGAGAGCTCCAGCTGGCGGCTCAGCATCTCGAGGTCGAAGCCTTCCTTGCGGACGCGCAGGTCGTAGTAGAAGAGAGTGAAGACACAGGAAATCAGCGGATAGATGATCAACGACACGCACGCGGCGAACACAACCAAGAGCGTGTCCAGTCCGCCCATGACCCCTCCCAGGAGCCCACCCAGCACTCCGGCACCGACGTACACGACCAGGATCAGACCGACCGAGACGGCCCCCAACGCCAGCGCCTTCCACTTGAAGCCCTTCGTCAGGGACCAGGAGCGCACCAGCGCCTCGCTGGACGAGCCCGACTCCAGGGCAGCTGCTTGTGCGGCGACGGAGTAGCCGCACGCCACAACGATCCCCGGGATGACGAGGGCCAACGTGGCCAGGATCGTCAGGAACCCGCTCATGAGGTTCGCACCGAAGATCGTGCCGAACCTGCTGCCCGCGAAGCGCATCGCGTCGCCGAATAGGGGCGTCCGGCCGAGATAGGCCTCCGACACAACGCGCACCGTCGCGCCGGTCACGAGCACGCTCCCCACGACGGTCAACACTCGGTCCAGCAAACTCAGGCCGGGATTCTGCGACGCGCCGCCCGTCAGATCGAGGTAGACATCCATCGCCGTCGGGATGCCCTCGCACACCACCGCGATGCCCGCCACCAGCGCGAAGTGGCGCCGCAGCAGGGTGAGCGCGCCGTCCAGAATCTCGCCGGTGGACAGGGGACGCAGCTGATACGTCGTCATGGGAGCGTACATTATAGATGACGAGGGGCTACGCAACAGGCGTGGTTGGCTCCGCTCAACGTTCCGGGACCGGCATGAAGGTCAGTGCAAAGAGGATGAGACTCGCCCAGAGCAGCCACACGCGGGACTTGGGCAGGGGACGGTAATTGTCGAGCACCGGAGGATGCCCGAATTGGCCTCGCGAAAGGACGAGCACGATGAACGCCCAGACAAACCAGCTCTTCGCCAGGTATCCCAGCAGGAGCACGAGGATCCAAAAAAAGCGCGCGATGTGTCGTTGGGCTCGAGGGAACGCGGCGTAGAGGATGTGCCCGCCATCAAGTTGCGCGATCGGGAGCAGGTTGAGCATGGTCACCAGAATCCCCATCCATCCTGCGAACGCCATCGGACTGAGCGTCACGGCACCGCTGTGCGTGAAGTGCCGCAGAAACAGGGTCAGCGCCGAGTCGCCCAACTGCCATGCCCCCCAGCCGGTCCAGACCTGCATACCGGTCGCGCCGGGCTCCGTCGCGGCAGGACTATGCGCCAGTCCGATCCAGAGCACCGGGACGGCGATCAGGAATCCCGCGATCGGTCCCGCTGCGCCGATGTCGAGGAGTTGACGGCGATCGTTGAGAATCGTGCGCAGTCGAATGAACGCGCCGAACGTCCCGACCATGACCGGCATGGGAGGTGCCGGCAGGAAATGGGGTGGCGACACGTTCACCTCATAACGGCGTGCCGTCAGGTAGTGCCCCATTTCATGGCAGAAGAGAATGGCGAGGAGTGGGAGTGAGAATGCAAAGCCGCTCACCCAACCGTGCAGAAATGCGAAATCCCACCGTGTGGGGTTGAAGAGCAAGCCTAGCTCCGGCGCCAGGCCGCCCGCGAGCACGGCGCCCGACATCGTCGTGGTGAAGAGCGTCGCCGCCAGCAGCAGCCCGTGCATCAGCCATGCTTCCCGCGGCTTGATGGTCGGGCGCGTCAGCACGAGATGGCGCCCATCCCGCTCGTTGGACCAGTAGTAGCTCCCCGGCCAGTCGCGGAGGGCGGCGGCGAGCGCCGCCGAGGGTTCGGCGTGGGCCGGATCTACAAGTGCGTCAACAACTTCGCGGTCGTGGAGGGGAGTGGTGCGCCACGCCAGCAGAAACCTTGTGAGGGTCACTGCCGCGTACTATACTTTAGCGTTCGCACACCGCCAAAATCCCAAGTTTCCATTTTCAACCAGGACCAATCCCCCATCCCGGGGTTTCCCCCGCCGCACAAGCAAACGGAGTTGAAGCACAAGTGGATATCGCCGAATTGAAGAGAAAGTCCGTCGCGGAACTACACGCGATGGCCGAGAGCCTGAACATCACCAACTACTCTGGGCTCCGCAAGCAGGATCTCATTTTCCGCATCGAGCAATCGCTGCTCGACACCGACACGGTGCTCCGCGGTGAGGGCGTGCTCGAAATCCTGCCGGAAGGCTACGGGTTTCTCCGCAGCCCCGACTGGAATTATCTGTACGGCCCCGACGACATCTACGTGTCGCCGAGCCAGATCAAGCGGTTCGACCTGCGCACCGGCGACACGATCATGGGCCAGGTACGGCCGCCGAAGGAAGGCGAGCGCTATCTCGCCTTGCTCAAGGTCGAAGTCGTCAACGGCGAAGAGCCGGAGAAGGCAAAGCACCGGGTCGCCTTCGACAACCTGCGCCCGCGCTATCCCGAGCAGCAGATCAAGTTGGAGCGGAAAGACGGCGACCTGTCGATGCGCGTGATGGATATCCTGTCACCGATCGGCAAGGGTCAGCGCGGCTTGATCGTGTCGCCGCCCAAGGCCGGTAAGACCATCCTGATGCAGAAGCTGGCCAACTCCATCATCGAGAATCATCCCGAGGTCTACCTCATCGTGCTGCTCATCGACGAGCGGCCCGAAGAGGTGACCGATATGGAAGAGAACGTCAAAGGGCCGCAGGTGGAGGTCGTCTCGTCCACGTTCGACGAGCCGGCCGACCGCCACGTGCAGGTCGCCGACATGGTGATCGAAAAGGCCAAGCGCCTGGTCGAGCACGGCAAGGACGTCGTGATTCTGCTCGACTCGATCACGCGTCTGGGCCGCGCCCACAACGTCGTCGTTCCGCACTCGGGGAAGATCCTCTCCGGTGGTGTGGACGCGAACGCGCTGCAGAAACCCAAGCGCTTCTTCGGCGCCGCGCGCAACATCGAAGGCGGCGGTTCGTTGACCATTCTCGCCACCGCGCTCATCGATACCGGGTCGCGCATGGACGAGGTGATCTTCGAGGAGTTCAAAGGCACGGGTAACTCCGAAGTCATCCTCGACCGGCGCATCGCCGAGCGGCGCACCTTCCCGGCGATCGACGTGCAGCGCAGCAGCACCCGCAAGGAAGAGCTGCTGCTCAGCAAGGAAGAGCTGAACAAGGTCTACCTGCTCCGCAATTTCCTCTCCGACATGCCGCCGGTGGAAGCGATCGAGTTTCTGCTCGAGCGGCTCAAGCGCACAAAGACCAACGCGGAGTTCTTCCAGACGATGTCGCAGGGGTGACGGAACGATGGAACGATGGAATGATGGAATGATGGAATGATGGAACGGGAGCACATTCCCTCGTTCCATCATTCCAACATTCCGCCCGCAGGGCGCATCCTCGCCGTAGACTGGGGCCAGCGCAGAATTGGTCTGGCGCTTTCGGACGAAACCCAGACGCTCGCTCAGCCGCTCACCACGCTCACCCGCCGCGCCGGGAAGCGCTTCCCGATGGCGCAGCTGCTCGACCAGATCACCAAGAACCAGGTCGTAGGCATCATCGTCGGTCTGCCGTTCGATGAGGCGGGGGCCGAAGGTGACGCCGCTCACGCCGCGCGGGCCCTGGCCGATGATATCAAGAGGCGCGTTGGTGATCTGGAGGTGAGCATGTGGGACGAGCGGATGACGACGGCGCGGGTGCTGGCCGCGGTGCGCGAAATGGGTGGCTCGACGCGGGGGCGCAAGGAAGACGTCGACGCGATGGCTGCGGCGCTCTTGCTGCAGCACTATCTCGATGCCCAGAAGGGCACGGCACTGTGAGGCTGAGCCTGGCGCTGCTCTGCGCGCTCGCCGCCTGCAGCTCCCCGCAGACGCCCCAGTACCAGTCGACCGCGGACCGGATCATGGTCATCATTCCGCGCGGCTCCACGTATTACCAGGCGCTCGACTCGCTCGAGTCGCGGGGAGTGATCAAAACCCGAGATTGGTTCAGCCTGTACGCGCGGATGCGCGGGCTGCCGTCCAACCTGAAGAGCGGTGTGTACATGTTCGACCGCGACGCGAGTTGGAGCAGCATCGTCAGCACGCTGAAGTCGGGCCGCGGTCTCGAAGTCCGCTTCACCGTCACCGAAGGCATGATGGGATTTGAAGTCGCCGAGCGGGCGCGGTCGTGGCTGGGTGTGTCGCGCGATTCCTTCACCGCCGCGATGCGCGACACCTCATTGGAGCGCGAGCTCGGCATCCGCCCGAGCCCCGCCGGCGTCGACGGCTACATGTATCCGACGACCTACGTCGTGCCGATGCGGATGCGCGCGCGCGATCTCATGAAGGTCATGACGCACGAATTCATCGCGCGCTGGCAGCCGGAATGGGATCTGCGGCTCAATGAGCTGCACATGACTCGGCACGAGATCGTCACGCTGGCGTCCATCATCGAGGCCGAGGTGCGGTATCGTCCGGACCGGCCGTACGTCTCCGCTGTCTATCACAACCGGCTCAAGCGTGGCATGGCATTGCAGGCCGACCCGACGATCATTTACGCGCACGGCCGCCGGATGCGCCGGGTGTGGGAGAAGCAGCTGCAGATTCGCTCGCCCTACAACACGTATCTCTATCCGGGCCTACCGCCCGGTCCAATCACACAGCCCAGCGACTCGAGCATCATCGCGGCGCTGTATCCAGCACCAATCGAGTATCTCTACTTCGTCGCGCAACCGGACGGCAAGCACATCTTCTCGGCGTCGTACGCGGATCATCTTGCGGCGATCAAGCGTGTGCGAGCCGGGAGGAGACGGTAAATTCGGCACACGGATGCCCACCGGCACTCGCCAATCGAGCATCGAGCGTCAGCAGCGGTGCGTCGAGCTCTTCAGCCAGCGCCAAATAACATGTCAAGGCGCGGCCGCCCGGAGCGCGCGCGCCGCCGCTCCCGGATCCGCCGCGCCGAGCACCGCGCCGATCACCGCAACCCCAGCTGCGCCCGCGTCAATGATCAGCCTGGCATTCGCGGCCGTGATGCCGCCGATGCCAATCACCGGACAGCCTTCGGGCGCGAGCCGCGCGAGCGCCGCAAAACCCTCCGGACCGAGGGGCGCCCCAGCATCGCCTTTTGTGGGGGTCGCAAAACAGGGCCCGATGCTCCAGTAATCCGCCGTGGCCGGGGCGCGGGCCGCCTCGTCAGGCGATCCCACTGACAGACCGAGCAGAAACCCGGTTGGCAGCTGCGGCCGCAGGGCATCGAGGGGCGGATCGTCCCAGCCGAGGTGTGCACCGGCTGCACCGGCGGCGAGAGCGATGTCGACCCGGTCGTTGACGAGCACAGGAACCGTCAGGGCGTCGACCAGCGCGCGGGCCGACTCCAGGATTTCCGCCGGCGTGCCATCTTTCCAGCGGACCTGAATTATCGTCGCGCCACCAGCGACGGCGGCGCGGCAGACGGCAACCGCATCCCGGCCCTTGAGCAGAACGGGATCCGTGATCACCATCAAGCGCAACTGATCGACGAGCGCCATGACCAAAGTCCTACGCGGCCTGCGTGGAGCGACCACCGCGGCCGCCAATACGAGTGAGGCGATTCTCGAGGCGACGGCGGAGCTGCTCTCCGTGCTACGCGACGCGAACGGCTTCGCCCCGGAAGACGTGGAGAGCGCGATTTTTACATCGTCTCCGGACCTCACCGCCGAGTATCCAGCACGCGCAGCCCGGGCGCTCGGCTGGACGGACGTGCCGCTCCTCGGAACAGCCGAAGTCGCCGTGCCCAGCGGCCTGCCGCGCTGCATCCGGGTGCTGCTGCACTTCTATACCACCAAACCGCAGCGCGCGCTCAAACATATGTACCTGAGGGACGCGGCGAAGCTACGTCCGGACCGGTGACGACCGTCAGACCGTCCGACCGTCCGGCCGTCCGCGTCACGGCCCGAGCCGCCGAGCGCTGGAAGCAAGGCCACCCGTGGATCTACCGCAGCGACGTCGCCGAAGAGCCCGACAAGAAGCCCGGCATCGTCCCTGTGACGGATCGCAAGGGGAAGTTTCTCGGTCAAGCGCTCTACTCACCCAGCTCGGAGATTCGATTGCGTCTCCTGACGCGCGGCGCAGAGCCGATCGATGCGCAGTGGTGGACGGACCGCATCGCGATGGCGGCACGCCGCCGCAACGGGATCGCTGCCAGCGCATGGCGCGTCGTGCACGCCGAAGGCGATGCCCTCCCGTCGCTCATCGTCGACCGGTACGGTCCGTGGATTGTGGCACAGCTCCTATCGGCGGGACTCGAGAGCGTGCGTGACGCCATCCTGGCCGGCATCCGTGCTTCCCTGACGCCGGATGGGATCTTGCTGCGCAACGACGCCGCTGTTCGCCGGTACGAAGGCTTGCCGCTGGAAGTGGTGCCCGCCCATGGCGAGGTTCCCGAGCTTGTTGAGGTGGTGGAGGATGGTGTGCGGTATCTCGCGGCTCCCTGGTCCGGCCAGAAAACCGGCGCGTTCCTCGATCAGCGCGAGAACCGGATGCTCGTCGGACAACACACGCGTGCCGGCGGCCGAGCGCTCGATCTCTTCACCTATCACGGCTCGTTCGCCCTCCATCTGGCGCGGCATGCGAAGGACGTCGTGGCCGTGGATCAGAGCACCGAGGCGCTGGCCCGCGGCGCGGACAACGCCCGGCTCAACGGCATTGGCAACATCGACTGGCACGAAGCGAATGCGTTCGACCTGCTGCGCGAGCTGGAGCGGCGCCGCGAGCGATTCGACACGATCGTGCTCGATCCGCCGGCGTTCGCCAAGACGAAAGCCAATCTCGAGCGCGCCGTCTCCGGCTATAAGGAAGTCAATCTGCGGGCGATGAAGATCCTCGCCCCTGATGGCGTGCTGTTCACCTCATCCTGCTCCTACCACGTCAGCCGCGACATCTTCCACGCGATGCTGGCGGATGCCGCGCGCGACTCGGGCCGCCGTATCCAGTTCGTCGCCGCAACCGGCGCCGCCGCCGACCATCCGGAGCTGCTCAATGTGCCGGAGACGGGATACCTGAAAGGCATGCTGCTGCGCGCGGTGGGATGATCACGGACATGGTAGGGCGCAGCAGAGGAAATATTAGGGGCGCAGCATGCTGCGCCCCTACTACTACGACCGTCCCTGTTCCCGTTTCCACAGCACGTACGACTGCACGATGGGGATCGCGGGCATGATCACGATCGTCGCGATCAGCAGTGGCAGAAACGCGGCGCGCGGTAGGAGTGCGGTGCTGGCCAGCAGCAGGCCGCCGATGACGAACACCCATCCGCCGGTGCGATGCGTCCGGCGCCACACCGTATCACTCGACAGCGTCCACGGCGTGCGAATGCCGACGAACCAGTTGGGCTCGACGCGCGTCAGGAAGTTGCCGAGGAACACGAACAGCAGGCCGATGCCCAGCGGCATCAGGCGGTCGATCTTGATCGAGAAGCCCAGACCCGCCGCGATGATCAGCCCGTGCGCCACCAGCAGAAACACGATGACCGCGTTCGCGATGAGCCAGTAGCTACTCAGGAACTTCACGTAGTTCTCGTGTCGTGGATCGATCTTGGGCAGCACGTTGAAAATCACGGTCATGATGACCAGGATGACCGGGATGATCGCGAGTGCCCACAGCCGGCTCGAATAGCCGTCGGGTGTGCCGTTCAGACTCCAGTGCGTGGCCACGGTCGGTGGCAGCTGCGGATACGCCCAGATCGACATCGCCACGGCCAGCGCCCCAATCACGAGACCAAACCAGCGGCTACGCATCGCGTTTTCCCCCGTCTTCTCCCGCGCCGAAGCGGGTCATGAAGTAGCGCACGACCTCCTGAAAGACGGTCGTATTGAGCCGATACCGGATGAACTGGCCTTCACGCTCCGTGGCGACCAGGTCCGCCGCCTTGAGCACGCCCAGATGGTGTGACACCGATGCGAAGGCGATCGGGAACTGCTCGGCGATCTCCCCCGCCGTCCGGTCCTTCTCGGTCAGCAACTCGAGGATCTTGCGGCGCGTCGGGTCGGCGAGGGCCCGAAACAGTGAGTCGTCCATTGGCGAGATACTTATACAATTGTCTAAGTATTGTCAAGCACGTTGACTAAATCAGCCTCTAGCACAAGCTTGCACACCATGTCCGTCCCGGACAAAGCCCTGGATCGGTCCCGCGCCGTGCGCCGCGTGCTCGCGGGACTGCTCGTAGCGAACATCGCGGTGCTCGCCGTCAAAGCCGCCATCGGCATGCTGGCCGGTTCGCTCGCCGTCATCGGCGACGCCGTACACTCCTCCGTCGATGCCGCCTACAACGTCTTGGGACTGGTTGTCGTCCGCGTTGCCGCACGCGAGCCCGACGAAGACCACCCCTACGGCCACGGGAAGTTCGAAACACTGGGCGCGCTGGGGATCGTGGTGTTTCTGTCGGTCACCTGCTTCGAGCTGGTGCGCAACGCGATCGGTCATTTGCTGTCGGGCGGCCACACCGTCCAGGTCAGCGATCTCGGCCTCGCGCTGCTGCTCGCGACGCTCCTGACCAACATCCTCGTCGCCTGGTACGAGAACGCCCGAGGCCACGAGCTGTCGAGCGAGCTGCTCATCGCCGACGCCGCCCACACGCGCACCGATGTCTTCATCACGATCGGCGTAGTGATCGGGGTGCTGTTTTCGCGGCGCGGCGCGACATGGGTCGATCCCGCCATCGCGATCGTGATCGCGCTGCTGATCGTGCGCGTAGCTTACCAGATCCTGTCGCGCGCAGTCCCGGTACTCGTCGACGAGCGCGCGATTCCGGCGCCCACCATCCGGCAAACGGCGCAAGCTGTCGCAGGCGTGAAGAGCGCGTACGGCATCCGCTCGCGCGGCGGCCGCGGCGGTAACACCGGCGTTCGCTACGCCGAAGTCACAATCGCTGTAGATCCGGCCGCGAACGTCACCGACGCGCACGCGATTGCCGACGCCGTCGAGGCGCGGTTGAAAAAAGACCTGGAGCTCGAGGAAGTGACGGTGCACGTCGAGCCATGCTGACTTCCCTGCCCTTCGAGCGCGCCAGCCATCCGGGAATGACGCCCGTGCGCCGCGCCCCGCGGTCGCTCAAGCAGGAGTATCAGGAATTCATTCTGCAGCGGCTCGAGGAGTACAAGAACACGGTGCCGCGTGCGGAGCTGCTGAAAATCGGCGACGAAGCGGTGCGCGAGCTACAAGCCAGCGCCCAGGACCAGTATCTGCTCACGGAAGTGCTGCTGCTCGAGCACGTCGACCGCATCATCGCCCGCCGGCTGCGCCTGCCGTCGTTTCCGCGCTGGCGTCAGAAGCATCGCGCGCTGCGCGAAGCCCAGCGGGCGCCGACACACTGGGGCCTGGACCGCGCGCACCCCATCGTGCCCTGGGCCGCACGGCTCGAGCCCGGCGACGTTATCGTCGTGCTGGGCGCCGCGGCGCTGGGCGAGGCGCTGTTCCTCGCGGCCCACGACGCCGAGGTGTTCTTGTTGGATCAGGACCTTGGTGCGGTCGAGGCGGCAGAGGGTCGCGCGGTAGCCGAGCAGCTCGCCGGCGCATTCCAGGCGCTGGTCATCAATTTCGGGAGCTGGTTTCCCGACTTGTCGCCCACACTGGTGGCAATCGCGCCGGGTTGTCTCGGGCAACTGCGCGCCAAACAACGCACGTCACTGATCAGCGATCTTCAGGTGCGGACGCCATCGGGCGGCGTGCATGTGATTCTCCCGCCGGCCACCGAAAACCGGGAGGTCATTCCCCTCGCCCCTGAGGCATTTCAGACCCTCTACCGGGGATGGCAAGTACAGCCGGGCCGCCGCTCCAAGCGGTCGGGGTTTACTGCGATCAAGCCACCGCGTCAGGTCGACACAGCGCTGCGCGCGTCGGAATAACGCAGCCGGCCTGCACCAGTTCCGTAACATGATGTCGCGTTGAGATTTATGATCGCCAACATCTGGCAAGGCGCTTGCACATGCGGCAAGCATGACCAGCCTTCCTATGGTACTCGCCGATGAGCCGATGGGCATCATCCTGCGGGCCGGACAACAGATCCTGAGACCCGCCAAGATTTGGGCCTACTGCTGGTTCCTCGATGAGGGAGAGGACGGCGATCATACGCACCGCCATCTCCCGGTGGATCCGAAGGTCTAGAAGCCCCACGCCGTAGCAACCTTGCCAGTCACATTCGGCTGCCTATTTATCAGGCATGCCGAGCCTTAAAGTCGACGGGCGCGCCTTAAGCGCATCCGAAGGCCAAACCATTCTCGATGCCGCCCGGGGCGCAGGTATCGAGATCCCGACGCTCTGCTGGTACCCCACCCTCCCGATCGTCGGGAACTGCCGCATCTGTCTCGTCTCAGTCGAAGGCCAGCCGAAACTGCTACCGGCCTGCGCGACCAAGGTCGCCGACGGCATGGTCGTCACCACGCAATCGCACGCCGCGGTCGAGAACCGGAAGGGGGTTCTCCGCCTTCTCACGGAACGGTATCCCGCGCTCAACGGAAGCCCGCGCAACGAGTTCGAGCGCTACCTCGTGCAGTACGACGTCGTGCCGACCGCAGTCGAAGACCGCGACCTGCCGCTCCGCTCGGGCGACGAACGCCCCGGCGATCCGATGATCCGCCACGACATGTCTACCTGCATTCTCTGCACGCGCTGCGTGCGCGCCTGCGAGGACATTCAGGTGGTGGGCGTCCTCGACGTCGGCTTCCGCGGTGAGCATGCCGAGATCATCGTCGGCGCGGATGGCGACCCCGATCGCGCGGGGTGCACCTGGTGCGGCGAGTGCGTTCGCGTCTGCCCCACCGGCGCGATCTTCGAGGTGATGCCGCGGCAGCGGTTTGCCCCCGAGCAGATCCGACATCCCGACAGGATCGTGCACTCGGTCTGCCCCTACTGCGGCGTCGGCTGTCAGGTGGACCTGCATGTTGCCGACAACAAAGTCGTCCGCGTCACCTCTCCCGATATCGAGCTGAACACGCCGAATCAGGGCTCCACCTGTGTCAAAGGCCGCTTTGGATATGACTTCCCGCAACATCGGGACCGTTTGACGCAGCCGCTGATCAGGAAGGGATGGACCAGGGAAACGGGCCGCTGGATCTGGAAGGGCCCGAACGGCCCGGAGCGTCGCGCCGGACCCTGGCGGACGATCGCGGGCGAGGGCGGGCGTGACAAACCGGCGACCCCGCCTCGCTCGACCGGCAAGAGCGTGCGGGAGCTGCCGCTGCTGGAGCGGCTCGACATGGACATCCGCGATCGCGTCGCGACACCGGACGACTGGTACTCGCCGTTCCGTGAGGCGACGTGGGAAGAAGCGCTTGACTTGACCTCTCAGGAGCTGCTGCGGATCAAGGCCGCACGCGGCGGCGACGCCTTGGCCTGCTTCTCGTCGGCCAAGTGCTCGAACGAAGAGAACTACCTGATGATGCGGATGTTCCGCGGCGCGCTCGGCACGAACAACGTGGACCACTGCACGCGCCTGTGCCATTCGACGTCCGTGGCGGCGATGCAGCGCGCGATCAACACCGCCGCCGCATCGGGCTCGATGCGTGAAATCGAGCAGGCGTGCGACGTGATCTTCATCGCCGGCGCCAATACCACCGAGTCACACCCGGTGTTCGGCGCCGCGCTCAAGCGGGCGCACGAGAAACGCGCCCAGCTCATCGTCGCCGATCCCCGGCGCACCGAGCTCGCGGGCCGCGCCGACATCCACCTGCAGATGCAGCCCGGCACCGACGTCGCGCTCTACTCGGCGATGTTGAATCACATTTTGGAACTAGGGTTGGAGAATCGGGATTTCATCGCCAAGCGTACGCATGATTTTGAGAAGGTCCGCGAAGCGGTAAAGCCCTATACGCCAGAGAAGGCGGCGAAGATCACTGGAATCTCGGCGGAGAAGATTCGCCGCGCCGCGGAGACCTACGCCCGAGGCCCGAACACCAGCACGCTGTGGGCAATGGGGCTGACGCAGCACGCCAACGGCACCGACATCGTCACGTCACTGCTGAATCTGATGTTCGCCTGCGGCATGATCGGCCGCTGGGGCGCGGCGATGCTGCCGGTGCGCGGCCAGAACAACGTGCAAGGCGCGTCCGACGTCGGCGCCATCCCCTTCGTCTATACCGACTATCAACCGGTGGGCGATCAGAAAGTGCGCGCCCGGTTTGCCGAGACGTGGGGCGTGCCGGCGGAGTCGCTGTCGCTCAAGGCCGGCTTGATGGTCACCGAAGTCGTGAAGCCCGAGAGCGGCGTGCGGGGGATGTACATCATGGGCGAGAACCCGATCATCTCCGACCCCGACATCGCCCATGCGGAGCAATGGTTCCAGGAGCTCGAGTTTCTCGCGGTGCAGGACCTGTTTCTCACCGAGACGGCGCGCTATGCGGACGTCGTCCTGCCCGGGGCGAGCTTCGCCGAGAAGACGGGGACGTTCGTCAACACCGAGCGCCGCATCCAGCTCAGCCACAAAGCGGTCAACTCGCCCGGTGAGGCACGCGGCGATCTCGAGATCCTCATGGATCTCACCAATCGGCTCGGTCTGCCGACGAAATTCCCCGCCGCCGAGGATGTAATGCGGGAGATTGCTCGGGTGACTCCCAGCTGGGCGGGGGTCACGTACGATCGGCTCGAAGGCGCGGGCCTCCAGTATCCCGTGCCGACCGTCGACCATCCAGGAACAGCATTCCTCTTCGACCACACATTCCCGACTGCCGACGGCCGCGCCAGATTCGTTCCGGTCGCGTACACCGATCCGGTCGAGCTGCCCGATGACCAGTACCCGTTCGTGATGAACACCGGCCGCCAGCTGTACCATTGGCACACCGGCACGATGACGCGCCGCGCGAGCGGCCTCGACGCCCGCGAGCCGACGGCGATCGTGGAGATTCACCCCGACGACGCCCGGACGCTGGGCGTGCGCGAGGGCGACCTCGTCCGCCTCACCTCGCGCCGCAACTCGATGGTCAGCGCCGCCCGCATCTCCGAGCGCGTGGCCTGCGGCCAGGTGTTCGTGCCGTTCCACTTCCGTGAAGCGGCCGCCAATCTCCTCACGAACCCGGTGCTCGATCCCTACGCGAAGATGGCGGAGTTGAAAGTCTGCGCGGTGAGAATCGAGCGCGCCTCGTGATAGTAGACACCCTGAAGGGTGTCTTTAGCCTGTCGATATCGATCTCGACATGGATCTAGGACTCTCAGGAAGAGTCGCCCTCGTCTGCGGTTCGACCCGCGGCATCGGCCGCGCGGTCGCGAAATCATTGGCGCTCGAAGGGGCGAGGGTCGCGGTCAACGGCCGGAATCGCGAATCGACGCAAGAAGCCGCGGAGGTCATTGCAGAGGAGACTGGGGCGGAGGTTCTCCCGTACCCCGGCGACATCACCACTCCCGAGGTGGCCGAGTCGCGAGTCAAAGGTGTGGCGCACGATCTCGGCAGATTGGACGTGTTGTTCTGCAATGCCGGCGGCCCGCCCGCGGCACCGTTCAGAGATCAGCCGGCGGAGGCGTGGCAACGCGCGATCGAGCTGAACCTGCTCTCGACGATCAATTTGGCTCGCGCCGCCGTCCCGATCATGCGCAAGGCGCAATGGGGGCGAATCATCTGTCTCGTCTCGGTTGCGGCCAAGCAGCCGTTGCCGGGACTGATCCTCTCCACGACCGCGCGCGCCGGTGTCCTCGGTTTCGCGAAGGCCCTGTCGGACGAAGTCGCTCCGGATGGAATCACCGTGAACTGCATTTGTCCCGGATTCATTGCCACCGAGCGCGTCGAGGAGTTGACCAGAACCAAGCCCGAGATGATGAAGCAGATGCTGGCCCAAATTCCGATGGGGCGCATCGGGAACACCAGCGAACTCGCGGCCGCCGTCACGTTCCTCGCATCCGAAGCGGCCAGCTATATTTCCGGCGCCGTGCTCCAGGTGGATGGCGGCTTTACGCGCTCGATCTTTTAACCCGTCCCCCGTCCCTCTTCCCCGGCATTCATGCAAGCGATCGTGAAGGAAAAACGCGCGCCCGGTTTGACCGTGAAGTCGGTGCCGAAACCGACGCCGGGCCCCGGCGAAGTGCTGATCGCCGTGCGGCACGCGGGCGTCTGCGGCACCGACCTGCACATCGCCGACTGGAACCCTTGGGCACAGGGACGGATCAAGCCGCCGATCGTCGTGGGCCATGAATTCGCCGGAGAGATCGAGTCGGTGGGCGACGGTGTCACGGGGCTCCGCGCAGGTCACCTGGTCACCGCCGAAGGCCACATCGTCTGCGGTCACTGTCTCCAATGCCGCACCGGCAACAGTCATATCTGCCAGAACACGCGCATCATCGGCGTCGATCGCGACGGGGCGTTCGCCGAATACATCACGATGCCCGCGACCAACGTGTTGACGCTCGATGGGGGAACAATTCCCACCGAAGTCGGGGCGATCATGGACCCGATGGGGAACGCCTTCCACACGGTGCTGACCGCGGAAATCCCCGGCAGCACCGTTTTCATTGTCGGCTGCGGGCCGATCGGCTGCTTTGCAGTCGGCATCGCGCGGGCTGCCGGCGCCACCAAGGTCATTGCCTCGGACGTGAATCCCAAACGCCTCGCGCTCGCCGCCACGATGGGCGCGCACGTCACGATCAATGCCAAGAAAGACGACGTCGTGAAGACGGTCCTCGCCGAGACCGCGGGAGAGGGGGCAGATGTGGTGTGCGAGATGTCGGGCGTGCCGTCGGCGCTGCACCAAGCATTCGCGGCCGTGCGGATGGGCGGCCGCGTGCAGCTGCTCGGGATCCCGGACGGCGAAGTCCCGATCGACTTTGCCAACGAGATCATCTTCAAGGGGATCACCGTGTATGGCGTGATTGGCCGCAAGATGTACCAGACCTGGCACCAGATGCGTCGCTTTCTCATCGGCGGCCAGTTCGATCCCCGTCCCGTCATCACACATAAGTTCCCACTCGCCAAAATAGAAGAGGCCCTCGCGGCGATTCGCTCGGGTGACGCCGGCAAGGTCATTCTGGAGATCGTATGAGCTTCATGGGGCAGCTGCAGGACGAATTGGCGGAGTTCAAGAAGCAAGGCGTCTACAAGCGGCTCAATTACGTCGATTCCCCGCAGGGCCCGCGCGTCAAGATGGAAGGGCGTGGCGAAGTCGTCATTCTCTCCTCCAATAACTACCTCGGGCTGTGTGACGTCCCTGAAGTCATGCAGGCCGGCAAAGCCGCGCTCGACCGTTGGGGGGCCGGGACAGCCTCCGTCCGATTCATCTGCGGCACCTTCACCGTGCATCGTGAGCTGGAAGAAGCGCTCGCCAAGTTCGTCGGCTGCGAGTCGTCACTGACGTACGTGAGCTGCTGGAACGCGAATGAAGGGCTGTGCCCCACGGTGCTGAGCGAGCCCGACGTCGTCATCTCCGACCAGCTGAACCACGCTTCCATCATCGATTCGATTCGCCTCGCGAAGGCGATCACCAAGTGCCAGACGGCAGTCTACAAGCACTCCGACATGGCCGACCTCGAGGAGAAGCTGCGCGCCGCGGGCACAGCGCGCCGCAAGCTGATCTTCACCGACGGCGTCTTCTCGATGGAAGGCGACATCGCGAAGCTACCCGACCTCGTCGCGTTGGCCCGGAAATACGACGCGGTGCTCGCCGTCGACGACTCGCACGCGACCGGTGTGCTCGGGAAACGCGGCCGCGGCACAGCCGAGCATTATGGGATGCTGGGCGAAATCGACGTGATCACCTCGACGCTGGGAAAAGCGCTGGGTGGCGCCGCCGGTGGCTTCACCGCCGGGCCGCTCGCGCTCACCGATTATCTCACCCAGCGCTCGCGGCCGCAGCTGTTCAGCAACGCGCTCCCGCCGACCGTCGCCGCCAGTGCACTGGCCTCCGTGCGCTACGTCGAGGCGCACCCAGAGCTAGTCACTCGGCTCCATCAGAACGCCCGCTACTTCCGCGAGCAGCTGCTCGCTCTTGGCTTCAAGCCGCTGCCGGGCGACACGCCGATCGTGCCCGTGATCCTAGGCGAAACGGCACAGGCGATTCACATGAGCGAGCTACTGCTCGCGGAGGGGGTCTTCGTGACCGGCTTCGGTTATCCCGTTGTGCCGCAAGGACATGCGCGCGTGCGCTGCCAGCTCTCGGCCGCTCATTCGCGCGACGACCTCGATTTCGCGCTGCGTGCCTTCAAGAAGGTGGGTTCAAAACTGGGGCTCATCTAATGACACCGCTTCTCCTGCTTGCGTTATTGCAAACCGCCGAACCGCCCATCCGCCCATCCGCCGCTCTCGGTTTCGAGCCGGGCACCGACTCAATGCTCGCCGATTGGAAACAAGTCAGCGGCTACATGAACAGCCTCGCGCAGCGCAGCCCGGTCGTGCGCGTGGACACGCTCGGCCGCACGACAGAGGGACGGCCGTTCCTGCTGATGACGATCACGTCGGCGGCGAACCTCGAGCGCCTGGCCGACATCAAACGCAACCAGGCGCTCCTCGCCGACCCTCGGCGCCTCACCGACGCCGAGCTCGCCGACATTCGGACCACGCAGCCCGCCGTCATCCTCGTCAGCAACAACATCCACTCGACCGAAGTCGCGTCCAGCCAGATGGGAATGACTCTCGCCTACCGGCTGGCCACGGATCCCGCGGTCCGGCGGCTGCTCGACTCCGTCGTGGTACTGATGATTCCGTCTATGAACCCCGACGGTCTCGACACCGTCGTGAGCTGGTATCGCCGCTACAAAGGGACGCGGTACGAGGGTGGTCCCCTGCCCTGGTTGTACCACAAATACATCGGCCATGACAACAACCGCGACTGGTTCATGCTGACGCAGGTTGAGACGCGTCTCGTCACGCACATGCTGTACAAAGAATGGTTCCCGGAAATCGTGTACGACGTGCATCAGATGGGCGCGAACGGCGTGCGTCTCTTTGTGCCACCGTTCCAGGATCCCGTGAATCCGAACCTCGATCCCGCGCTGGTTGCGGCGATGAATCTCGTCGGCACACAGATGGCGAGCGCCTTGTACGATGCCGGCATGACCGGGATCGCGCATCAGCAAACCTACGACCTGTGGTGGCACGGCGGCTTTCGCTCGACACCGACGCGCCACAACATGGTCGGCATCCTGACCGAAGCCGCGAGCACGCGCCTCGGATCGCCGATCACACTCCCGGTCGACTCCGTGCGCCAACCGGGCCGCGGCGTCAACTATCCCGCTCCCTGGCCGGGCGGTACCTGGCATCTGGGCGACATCGTGCGCTACGAGCTGATCACGTCGGAGGCGTTGGTGCGCCTGGCCGCTCGCGACCGTGCCCCCATCATCGACCGCTTTGTTGGATTGGGACGGCGCGCCGTCGCGGCTGGTCTAGCCGGCGATCCGTTCGCATACGTGTTACCGGCTGAGCAGCGAGACCCGGAGAGTTGGACGGCATTGGCCAACGTGCTCGCGGCCGGAGGCGTCGAGGTGTGGCGCGCCGCCGAGCCGTTCAGCGTCGAGGGACAGACCTACTCGGCCGGCTCGCTCGTCGTGCCGATGGGCCAGCCCTATCGCGCGCACGCAAAAGACCTGCTCGAGCCACAGCACTACACGCCTGTCGCCGATCGTCCGCCGTACGACGTAGCCGGTTGGACATTGCCGTTCACGATGGGTGTGCGCGCCGATCTCGTGAACGCGCCGTTCAGCGCGAATCTCGTGAGAGTGGACAGCGTCGTGCCCACGCCAGGGCGAATCGAGGGCAGCGGCGAGATCTTCATTCTGAAAAACCGCACCAATGCCGAGTCGCGTGCCGTCGCGGCGCTGCTGGCGGCGGGGCAGACGGTCACGATCGTCGGCGACAGCCTCATGGTGCGAGGCCCCAGGGCCCGCGCCATTCTCAGCGAGCACGCGGCTCGACATGGGTTCACGGTTACGGCCGTGCGAACCCCGCCTACCGCAGGCCAGGGGGTCAGTCGTCAGCGGTTGCCGCGCATCGGTCTCTACCAACCGTGGACGGGCAACATCGACGAGGGATGGACGCGCTGGTTATTGGAGCAGTATGGGATCAGTTACACGACACTGCACGACCAAGATTTCAGGAAGGGAGGGCTCAGACAGCGGTTTGACGTGATCGTCCTGCCCGACGCCGATGGCTCCTCGATTCTGCGCGGCGTCGACTCGACTCGCATTCCATTGCAGTACGCAGGCGGCATGGGTGAGGCGGGCGCCGATGCAGTTTCGGCATTTGTTCGGGGTGGTGGCACGCTGGTCTGCCTCGACGGTTCAAGTAATTTCGCGATTACACGCCTTAACCTCCCGGTGGTCAACGTTCTAGCCGGGGAGGCATCGGGTCCTCAAGTTTTGCGATTTTACGCTCCAGGCTCTATTTTCGGTGTGGTTTTGGGGGGGGTAGGAGGAGAGCCGAGGCCCAAGAGCCCGGTTACCATCGGCGTCCCCGACTCCCTCAAAGTCTACTTCGAGAATAGCGCCGCCTTCACGGTTTCGGCCCCGGCCCGGGGCCTGGCGACGTATCCCGCGCAGTCCCTGCGGTCCGGTTATGCCCGGTTCCAGGAGCGACTCGCCGGGAAGGCGGCGCTGGTGGAGGCACCGATAGGCAGCGGACGGGTGATCCTGTTCGGCTTCCGGCCCCAATTCCGGGGCCAGACGCACGGCACCTTCAAGCTGCTCTTCAACGCGGTTCTGTTGGCGGCCCCGTAACCCGGGCCGTGGGAGGAGTCCCGATGAAGCGGCTGGTTCTCCTGGTGGGATGCGCAACCTTGGTGGCGGGTCCTGCCGCGGCGCAACGGTCTCAGAGCTTCGAGCTCGGCGGGTTCGGCTCGTACTGGCGCTTCGACCACCTGTACTTTCTGAAGAATTCGGTCGGGGGCGGCGCGCGCATCGCGTATGCCTGGAGCGACCGCCTGACCCTCGAGGTCACCGGCGACTACACGAAGACGGTGGATACCGCCTCCGCCCAAGACGTGTCGGTGTCGACCGTGAGCGCCAACCTCGTCTTTAATTTCCCCATGGGTGACAGGGCGACGCTCTTTGCCACGGGCGGGGTCTCGCGACTCGTGTTCGGCCCCGACCCGCCGTACAACTTTACCGACAACATGGTCAACGGGGGCCTCGGGGCGCGCGTGTTCCTCAACCCGCACGTGTCGCTGCGGCTGGACGCGCGGGCGATGTATAACCGACAGCAGCGGGATCCCCTGAATCCCACCCCTCGCGGTTCTTGGACGGGCCAGGTCCAGGGAGCAGCGGGTCTCTCCTATTTCTTCATTCCCCCCCAACAGGGGCGCGGCTTCGGCCGCCAGTATCAATGGTACTGGGGCGCGCAGGGCGGCGCCTTCGTCTCCAAGACCAACACGCAGCCGTACGTCTACGACCCGATCATCGGTGGCCACTGGCTGATCACGGCGCGCCGCACGGCGCTGTACGTCGCGTATGAACAGGCCATCTTCTTGTCCGACGCTAACGCGGTGATCTTTGATCCGGGTTCTTCGGGTTGCTCAATAGGTAGTGGCCCGTGCCGCGACGTCACATTCCACGACATGCGCCGGCTCATGTTCGGCGTGCTCGCGTTTCCGACGCAGAAGGTAATCGAGCCGTTCGGCGGCGGCGGGTTCGCTCTGATGCAGGTCTTGAATCCTGTTGTCGACTGCCCTGGCTGTAGCTTTGGTCAATTCCAAGCGGCCGACGATCGCGCGCACGATGCGACCAGCAAGGCGTTTTTCTGGCTGATGGGCGGAATCCAGATCAACTACTCGAGCAAGCTGAACGTGTTCGCGCACTACTTACTGACGTCGAGCGCGGCCAACTTCCTGCTCGAGAGCAACACGCACACGCTGCAGGGCGGGGTGCGCCTCAGCCTCGGCACCGCCAAAGAGGGGATTACCGAGCGGCACTGAAAACCTGGGGCTAGGGGTTCGGGGTTAGGGTTCGGGAGTTCCTAGCTCGTAGTTAAAAGATGACCCGACGCATGGGAATGGTACCAAACATCCCGCGCGTCGGGTCAATGTTTCGGGGCCCCAACCTGGCCTCGGACATGAGCAAGCCTGCACCGCTGACGATTATTCGAAGCTACCGTGATCTGCGAGTCTGGCAGCAGTCGATGGACCTCGCTGGGACCATCTATCAGGTTACAAAGACTTTCCCTGACACCGAGCGCTACGGTCTGATTTCCCAGTTACGTCGTGCTGCGGTCTCATTGGCATCAAAACATCTAGGACGAGGGCTCGGAGCTCTGCGGAAAAGCCTGGGAGCTCGTCGCCGCTCCCTAACCCCCAACCCCTAACCCCCAACCCCTATCTCGATATCCACGGCGAATCCTTCAGATAAAACCGCAACGGCCAGTCGGCCGCCTGCGTGATCCCGATGCGCGGACCGGTGCCGATGTCACCACGCTTCGGCGTCGTGCCTGCGACGATGCGCAGCAACCCACGCTGTAATGAGACGCCATTCAACGCGCCGGTCACGCCGAGCGCTTCGCACAGCCGGGCCGGACCGGAACACAGCGGCTCCTTGCCGCGCCGTTCCCGCATCGTCTCGACGCCCGCAATCGGCTCGAGCGCCCGGATCAGTACGGCGGCGGGATAGTCCTGTGGCTCAGTCACCGCATTGAGACACCAGTGCATGCCATAGGTGAAGTACACGTACGCCGTTCCGGGCGGGCCATAGAGCGGCTCGGTGCGCGCCGTACGCCGATGACCGTAGGCGTGACACGCGGGATCGTGCGGGCCGACGTACGCCTCGACCTCGACGATTCTCCCGGCGGTCTGCTGCCGCCTGCCGCCGACATCACTTACGAGGATGTGGCCCAATAGCCCACGCGCGACCGATTCTGTCGGTCGCGCGTAGAACTTTGCCCCGACGGCCGCGCCGGTGATCCTCACTCGCCCCCTGTGAGCCCGCGCTTCACTTTGGACCAGAAGGACTCGTTGTCGGTCGCGGCAGGCGCGGCCGGAGGTGGCGGAGGTGCTGGACGTTCTGGAGGTTCTGGAGGAGGCGTCTGCTCGACGACCGGACGCGCGTTGTGATTCGTGGCTTCCGACGACTCCGCCTCGTAGCGTCGCGGACCGCGACCCCGGCCCCCACGCCCACCGCGACGGCCACGCCCGCGTTCGCCGCGTTCGCCGCGCTCGCCACGTTCGCCGTTCTCACCGCGGCCCCGTTCTCGCCCACCCTGGCCGCGACCACCTCCGCCCCCCCGACCTCCGCGACCTCCACGCTCACCGCGCTCCGGTCCGGAGCCGGGGGTCGGCGCGACTCCCACCGGGGGCTTGGTGGGCGGAGGCAACACCTCGCCGCGCGGCCGGAAGTTGGGATCGACTTCCACGACGCCGATCTTGGGTATCTCGGGCGCTCCGCCCGCGCCAGGACGACGGGCCCCGCCGCGCGAGCCGCGGCGGAAGCGCGCGCTGCGCATCGGAACGCCGCCAGGTGTCGAGGACGGCGTGCTGTAGGGTGGTGGCGGCGCCGAGGAGGTCGGCATTGGAATGTCGTCTTCGTCTTCTAGATCGGGTGTTGGGGCCGACAGAACCGAGCGCGGAGCCTCGGTCTCATCACTCACCGGCTTCTCTTCCTCGGGAGCCGGCTCGTCGTCCGTACCCATACCGACGGCCTGTTTGATCAACCCGAACGCGCCACCGAACGAGAACCCGGCCCCGGCCTTCGCGGCCGGCGCTTCCGGCTCCTCGGTCGGTGCCGGCTCAGCGGGCGCCGCTGGTTGTTCCTCACGGTCGCGGGCGCCGCGTCCCCGTCCCCGGCCGCCTCGCCCTCCGCGGCTGCGGGGTTTCTCGGCGGCTTCGCTCATCGCCGCGAGCGCCGGCGACGCCGCCGCGCCTGCGACCTGCGGGCCGAGGGCAATCTCGTACTGCCCGTTGTCGAGCCGAGTCAGAGTGATAAGGCCGCGGCGGGCCGCCTCGATGACGAACTTGCTGAACCGCGAGAACCCGGCGTCCTTCTCGTCGAAGTTCGGGTCGATCTCCTGCATCACCTGCTTCAGGCGGTCGGAGCGCATGACGTCGTTGTGCGCCGTCATCTGCTTCACCGCCTCGACGACCAGCTCCCACGGATCGCGCTTCACGTATTCGACGTCGCTCGTCTTCGTGAAGCCGGCGAGCTCGTTGTAGGAGTAGTACTCGTCGCAATTCTGGATGAGGAGATCGCTCGAAGACTCGCGGATCCCCACGCCGATCACGTACTTGCCGTATTCCTTCAGCTTGAGGACCAGCGAGGAGAAGTCCGAATCACCCGACAACAGAATGAACGTCCCGATCTCGGGCCGCGTGAAGACGAGCTCCAACGCGTCGATCGCCAGGCGAATGTCGGTCGCGTTCTTCTTATTTGCTCCGTGCGCCGGCGCGAAGATGAGATCGATGGACGATTCGGAGAGTGGAACGATGTATTGCGGGTAGCGGCGCCAGTCGGCGTACGCGCGTTGCACGGCGACCTTGCCGCGGATCATCTCCGACTGCAGGAGGCGTTTCAGCTCGGTCTGCAGGTCCGAGCGGATCGCCATCGTGACGTTGTCGAAGTCGATCATGAGTGCCGCGTTGGGCGCGTGGGCGGGGGGCTCTTTGTGGGTGGGGCGCGGCAAATGATTGTGTGCTTGCTGCGGTGTCATAACGAATTCTGTTCCTGCCCTGGGGCCGGACACACTCGTTGCACGTCCCTCGCAGGGAGGGAGGCTACGACGCGTGTCTGCTGCGTCGGGCTCTTGGTAAAGGCGTATTGCGCCGTAGTTAGGGCTGGCTGATGCGTGGGAGGGTCGCCGAGTCACCCCCGGCGCGCCCGTGCGCGCTACCTCGACCCAATGCCGAGGTCGGCAGGCGCCGCCTGATGGTTCGACCCCTCGCCGATGGCACTGCCAGCGAGCGAACGTTGCAACATAAACGATTGACCCTGCAGAAGCTAGGCTTCCTTACGATCGGGGAGTCTCGTGATCGGTCAATACTGGCAGAAAGGGCACCCACGGACCGACTTCTGCCCGGTACTGCTTGGCCATGACGCGGGCGACCTGCGCGATGTGTCCCAGATCGTGCACTACCCACGCCGCCAGGAGCTGGCGCAGCGTGACAGGGCCGAGGCTCGGGTGCTCACCCGGCAGGTCGAGCTGCGCCTCGGTGAGGTGCCACGACTCGAGCACCCGTAGGTTCTCGGCCCGCAGGCGCGCGAACTCGTCGAGCAAGGAATCAAGCGTGCGCGTCGCATTGCGCGTGCGGTGACGAAAACGATCGTACGGCTCGAAACGCCGATTGTGACCCTGCGCGAGGATGATGCGCGCGCGTGGCATCCAGTCCGTTTCCTCGCCGTCGATCAGATGGCCGATGTTGTCGAAGGGACTGAAGGTATCCGGGCCCTCTGTTCCCCGAGCCCATGCCGTATCGATGTCGTGAAGCAACGCACGAAGCGCGGCGGGCGTGCGCTCCAGGACCTCGACGCACCCCGCAAGAGTCGCGATCTCGATCAGCGAGATGACCACCCCCTCTGTCGGCTCATCGTCGAATGCGGGGCGTGTCCGCCCGACCCGCCAGGGCCGATGATCCAACCACAACCATCAGAATCAACAGGATGGTCCGCATCACGCCTAGGCTGCTCGTTTATAGGGGAACTTCTTGGCCACAACACCGCCGACCTTGTTGCGGAGGGCGTCCGGGGAGCTGAGGAAGCCGCCCGCCTTGTTGATATTGTGCTGCCAGATCAGCTGACCGTCGCTGCCGTCGTAGATCGCCACGTCGGCCTTCACCTCGCTGCCTTTGGCGAATCCGAAGAGCAGCGCCGTCACCACCTGACCGCCGGCGCCCGACTTGTGGAACCTCGTGACACTGCCGCGCATGACCGCGTCGACGTGGAGTATGCGCGCCAGGTCGGGTCCCGGCAGCCGGGCGCCGGCGCTGTCGGTGTAGCCGGCGTCGTGAAGCAGCTTGTCCGTCTGTGCAATGTCCTGGATGGTGACGCTGTACTGCTCCTGGTGGCGGCTCAACTCGAAGTATATCGCCTCGCGAATGGCCGCGCCGGCTTGGGCGGCCTCGGGTTCCGTGGTGAGGTTGGCGAGCGGGGCCACGGCCACGACGTGGGTCCGGGGCTGATACACGGTGGCGAAGTTGGCGGCGAGGTATGGGTGGGCGCAGGCGGAGGATCCCAGCGCGATGGTGGCTAGCAGTGGCCAAACCGGTTTCATGTTCCACTCCGGGTTCGAGGGTGCGGTGAGTTTGACCTAAGGACCGTCATTCCGGCCATTAGTCGAAAACCAAGAAAGAGAAACCGACCAAGCGAGTACCTCGCTCAGCCGGTTTCGCGATTTGCTCCCCCTCGAGGCACAGGCGACCCAAGCGAGGACGCCTCGGGGGATCAGCGCATCTGAGGGGTTGCAATATGCACCACCTCCCCCCGTCCGCAAGTTCGATTAACGGCCTGGCGGTTTGGGCGGCTCCGGGTCGCGCGGTGTCCGCGCCGGCTCCCAAGGCTCCGGCGGGCGTGGCTTGGGTGGTTCCGGGAGTTTGACTGGTCCCGGGTCCTTCTTCAGCGGAGGCAATGCCATAGACGCTCCCTTCAGGATTTCCGCAGTTCCGTGATTAATGTACGCACCTTACGGCAGACTGTAGCCGACGTACGTGTCACTGGACTTCGATCCCAATTTTCCTCCGCCCGCAGCGACGACGACAAACTGCTTACCGTGGACCGCGAACGTGCTCGGCGTCGCGTAGCCAGGAGCGGGAAGCGGCGCTTCCCAGAGCAGCCGGCCCGTGTTCTTGTCGAACGCGCGAAGCTTGGCGTCTTGGGTCGCGGCGATGAACACCAGGCCGCCCCGCGTGACGATCGGTCCGCCGTACTGCTCGGTTCCCGTGACGGGGATCCCGCGGGCCGTGAGTCCAGCGAACTCGCCGAGCGGGATGCGCCAGCGGTATTCGCCGGTGTTGAGGTCAATCGCGCTGAGCGTTCCCCACGGCGGCTTGATGGCTGGGAAGCCGCTCGAGTCTCGCCACCGCTCGTAGCCGACGAACTCGTAGGGCGCGCTCGTCGGTTGGGGCGGGGGGGGCGGGGGCGCCCACCCGCCGGTGTCGGAGGCGGCCAACTCGTAGCCAAGGTATTCGACCAGCGCGCGTTTCTCGACCGCCGGCAGACTCGCGAATGAAGGCATGAAACCGCGGCCCCAATCAATGGTCCGCCGTACCTCATCCTTTGCCAGGCGCTCCGCAACGCCAATGAGCGACGGCGCGCGATCACGACCGCGGCGATTGGCGCCATGGCAGGCGGCGCAGGTCGCTGCATAGACGGTCGCGCCGGCGCGCGGTGCGCCCGTGCTCGGCGGCAGGCGAGCGACCTCGCGCATCGCGGCGATCCACGGCACGTCGCTCGCGTTCACGTAGAGCGTCGCGGTCTCGGGATCGACCGCGGCGCCGCCCCACTCGCCGCCACCATCGAAGCCGGGGAGTACAACGCTCCCCTCGCGGCTCGGCGGCGCGAAGAACGCATGCCGCAGTGTCCGAAAGCGCCGCAATTCCGGATTGGTGACGTCCGCGGCGCCAAGCGTCTGTCGCGCAAACGGTGCGGGCTTCATCGGAAACGGCTGCGTGGGCCAGGCATGCTCGCCGCGCAGGTCAGAGGCCGGGACGGCCCGCTCCTGGATGTCGAAGAGCGGCTTGCCCGACTGCCGGTCGAACACAAAAACAAATCCGCTCTTGGCGATTTGCACGACGGCATCGACCCGCGCCGTACCGCGCGTCACGGTCACGAGATTGGGCGCGGCGGGGAGATCGCGATCCCAGAGGTCGTGGTGCACAGTCTGGAAGTGCCACAGTCGTTTCCCCGTCGCGGCATCGAGCGCGAGCAGGGAGTTGGCGAACAGATTGGCGCCGGTGCGGGCACCGCCGTAGAAGTCGGGCGTCGCCGATCCGGTCGGGACATAGACGATGCCCCGCGCCGTGTCGACGGTCATGCCGGCCCAGCTGTTCGCACCCCCCCCCGTTTGCCATGCGCCGGCGGGCCACGTGTCGTACCCGAATTCCCCGGGGTGCGGAATCGTGTGAAAGGTCCAACGTATCGCGCCGGTGCGGACGTCGTACGCGCGCACGTCGCCCGCCGCCGATCCTTCTTCCTCTCCGACCCGCGTGCCCTGGATCAGCACGTCCTTGTAGATGACGCCGGGACTCGTCGCGACGAGATAAGCATCGCCGACATCGCGCGACAGGCCGTCGGCGAGATCGACCGATCCCGAGTCGCCAAAGGTGCGAATCGGGCGGCCGGTCCGTGCGTCGAGCGCATACAGGCGGCGGCCTGCCGTGAATAGGATCCGGCTGTCGCTGCCCTCCGACCAGTACACGACCCCGCGATTGACGTGTGAAAAAGTCGTGCGTGGTGCGTCGTGCGTCGTGCGTGGGTCGAATTTCCAAATCAGCGTGCCGCGAGCTGCCTGGAGCGCGATGACCGCCAGGGCGGGCGTCGTGGTGTACAGGACGCCGCCCACGACGATCGGCGTGGCCTGGATTTCGGAAGCGCCGCCCCACGGTCCGTGTGCGGGCATGTCGCCGGTGTGGTAGACCCACGCCACTCGCAGCTGCGTCACGTTCGAGATGTTGATCTGATCGAGCGAAGAAAAGCGCGTGTTCCCGGGATCGCCGCCGGCGACACGCCAGTCCGTGTTGGGTCCCGGGGCGGCGGTTGTGCATCCGGCGACGAGGAGCAGTGCCGCGATGACTTTTTGAGCCATGCGTCCCGCCTCCTCCTACAGCCCGCGCACCGCGCGCCCCGCCGCGCGCAGGTTCGCCAGCTGCATCTCCGAGTACTTGCGCGACAAGATCACGCCGTGGGCGCCGCCCTGGAACGCCGCCCGCACCGCCTGGTAGACATCCTCGGCTTGCGTCTTCTTCTCGCCCGCACCGGTTGGGATGTCGATGTCGATTCCCGGCCAGATCTTGACCGCCGGCGTCACGCCACGGGCCGCGCGTCGCGTCTCGCGCAGCACGTAATCGGCCGATAGTCCCTGCTGCGGTATCCGATCGAGCGGCTGCTCGCGGTACTGCTGGACCCCATACGTGAAATCGAGCACCTGCTCCGGCGTCAGGTCGGCGAAGAGGGTGCTCTGGATGTTGCGGATGTACTGGGCCAGGCGCGGGCCGCCGCAGTTGTTGTACATCACCACCTTCAGGAAGTCCGAGTACTTGCTGAACTCGGCGTAGTCCTGCGCGGCGCGGTAGAACGGCGAGAACGAGTTGTTGTGCCAGATGTGCCAGCCGATGCCCTTCGCGGGGGCGATGCTATGCGCCTTCGCGTACAGCTCACGGTACCTGTCGTTGAGCCCGTCGTTCCCACAGGCGCTCCCACGCCAGGATCTCCGGATAGGTGAGGAGCAGCCGCCAGAAGGTGACGAAGGCACCGTCGCTGGGCCGCTCACCGGCTCGGCGCGCGGTGACCCACCGCTCGAGCGCGAGGAAACCTTCGCGAGCGCGGCCGGCATCGATGCCGCGCGCGCGGGCCGCGTCGAGGCAGTGCGGGCAGAAGCACCCGATCCGATTCCCGGCCG